>NZ_LZJN01000110.1 GCF_001667735.1 Mycobacterium sp. E183 | reverse complement strand
AGCGGCCAGGCGCAGGCGACCTCGTACGACACCATGGGCCAGGTCAACCAGGCCTTCCGCAACATCGTCAACATGCTCCACGGAGTGCGCGACGGACTTATCCGCGACGCCAACAACTACGAGCAGCAAGAGCAGGCCTCGCAGCAGATCCTGAGCAGCTAGCAGCCGAAAACCACTGCTATCCAACACTTCTAAGGAGCTAAGCAATGACCATTAACTACCAGTTCGGCGATGTCGACGCCCACGGCGCCTTGATCCGCGCCCAGGCCGCGTCTCTGGAGGCTGAGCACCAGGCCATCGTTCGCGATGTGCTCGCTGCGGGTGACTTCTGGGGTGGCGCCGGTTCGGTGGCCTGCCAGGAGTTCATCACCCAGTTGGGTCGCAACTTCCAGGTGATCTACGAGCAGGCCAACGCCCACGGGCAGAAGGTGCAAAGCGCCGGCAACAACATGGCCAGCACCGACAGCGCCGTCGGGTCCAGCTGGGCCTGACACCGCCTCTTCACTCGAAGGGCCCGCACACCACGGTGTGCGGGCCCTTTTGGCTGCCCCGGGCAACTCTGATGCGCCGGGGTGCTGTGCGAAACCGGACCGCCGCACTGCGACATTCAACGACCATGCGAAGCAACGCTTTTGGATAACTGGGATCACCCGTCGAGTTGCTTCGCTGCCCGCGCACATTTGAGAACTCTATGAACTCCGTGACAGTTGGGTGTGCGTCTTGCCAGAATGTAGGAACATGACCGCAATGTCGGATTATGCGGGTGGCCAGCGCCCCCGCCAGGCCATCCTCGGGCAGCTGCCCAGGATTTACCGTGCCGATGGATCGCCGATCAGGGTCCTGTTGGTCGATGACGAGCCGGCGCTGACCAACCTGGTGAAGATGGCGCTGCACTACGAGGGCTGGGTGGTCGACATCGCCCACAACGGACGCGAGGCCATGGCCAAGTTCGATAAGGTCAATCCCGACGTGCTGGTGCTCGACATCATGCTGCCGGATGTCGACGGGCTGCGGATCCTGGAACGCGTCCGCCAATCGGACACCTACACCCCGACGCTCTTCCTGACCGCGCGGGATTCGGTGATGGACCGGGTCACCGGTCTGACCGCGGGCGCCGACGACTACATGACCAAGCCGTTCAGCCTAGAAGAGCTCGTGGCGCGGCTGCGCGGGTTACTGCGCCGTTCCGGTCAGCAGACGCCGCCCGCGGCCGAAACCCTCAATGTCGGCGACCTGCGCCTGGACACCGCCAGCCGGGAGGTGAGCCGGGGCGGCACGCAGATATCGCTGTCCTCAACCGAGTTCGAACTGCTGCGCTTCCTGATGCGCAATCCCCGCCGCGCGCTGAGCCGCACCGAGATCCTCGACCGCGTGTGGAACTACGACTTCGCCGGGCGCACCAGCATCGTGGATCTCTACATCTCCTATCTGAGGAAAAAGATCGATTCCGGCCGGGAACCGATGATTCACACCGTGCGCGGTGTGGGATACATGTTGCGGCCCCCGGAATGAGCCGGGCCCGGGACGCCCTGTCCGGCGATCTTCCGCGGTGGCTGCCCCATTCGTTACGCCGCCAGCTTTTGTTGGGCGTCCTCGCCGTGGTCAGCGTGGTGCTGATGACGGTCGGCATCGTCTCCGTGCTGAGCCTGCGGGGCTACGTCACCGCGATGAGCGACGCCGACGTCGCCGAGTCGTTGGACGCGTTGGGCCATTCGTATCACAAATACGTTCGGGGCGAACATGATCCGGCCGTCGGTGCCAAGCCACTGCCGGAGGCGATGCTGCAGTTCACCGATCAGACGCCGGGAAACCTGATCGTGGTGCTGCATGAAGGCGCCGTGATCGGGTCGGCGGTGTTCTCCGAAGCCGAAGCGCGGCCCGCACCCGCCGACGTGGTGCGCGCCGTCGAGGCGCAATCGTGGGCAAACGGCCCGCCCCGGACCGAAAACCTGGGCAGCCTCGGGTATTACCGGCTCAAGAGCCACGTCGATGGATCGGACGTGCTGATCGCCGGCGTCTCGCTGAACCTCGCCGACCAGATCATCGCCCGCAAACAACTCACCACCACCCTGCTGATCGCGGCGGCGTTGACGGTCACCGCCGGGCTCACCGTTTGGGTCGTCGGCTACACCCTGCGCCCATTGCGCCGGTTGGCGGCCACCGCTGCGGAAGTCGCCGCCATGCCGCTCGCCGACGACGACCACCGAATCAGTGTCCGGGTGCGGCCGCGTGACACCAACCAGCAGAACGAGGTCGGCATCGTCGGCCACACGTTGAACCGGTTGCTCGACAACGTCGACAGTGCGCTGGCGCAGCGCGCCGAATCCGATCTGCGAACGCGTCAATTCATCACTGACGCCAGCCACGAACTGCGGACCCCCCTCGCCGCGATTCAGGGGTACGCCGAACTCACCCGCCAGGACAGTTCGGAGTTGCCCCCGACCACCGAATATGCGCTGGCCCGCATCGAGTCGGAAGCGCGGCGCATGACGCTGCTGGTCGACGAGCTGCTGCTGCTGTCGCGCCTGGGCGAAGGGCAAGACCTGCAGAGCGAGGACGTCGACCTCGCCGAGCTCGTCGGCAACGCCGTCAACGACGCGGCGGTCGCGGCGCCGATGCACCACTGGGTGAAGGACCTACCGGCGGAACCGGTGTGGGTCCGTGGGGATCATGCGCGGTTGCATCAGCTGGTCAGCAACCTGCTCAACAATGCCCGGGTGCACAACCCGCCCGGGGTCACCGTCACGACCGCGATCGCCTGCCGCCGCGATGGTGCCGAGGCGCCATGTGCGGAGCTGACCGTGGCCGACGACGGACCGGGCATCGACCCGGAGCTTCTCCCCCGCTTGTTCGAACGGTTCGCCCGGGCGGACAACTCGAGGCTCAACGGAACGGGCACCGGGCTGGGCCTGGCCATCGTCAGTTCGATAGTCAAGGCGCATGGCGGCTCCGTAACCGCCGAATCCACCGAGGGCAGAACGGTTTTCCGCGTCCGGATCCCGATGACCGAAAGACCCGGCAGCCGCTGAAACCCGGCATTCACGTGTGCTTGCCCGAGGCCGGCCGCTTGCCGCGATTGGCTTCTTCCTCCGACAAGCGCGCTTCTCGTCGGTTCGCTTGGACATCACATCGGCTCTGTCGTTTTCAACGCAACGCAGAATCGACGAGGTAAGCGCTGAGCTTCTCGTTCGCGAGCACGCGGGTTATGAACCAGCGCTGCATCTTTCCGAGGGTCAACGCGGTGATCCAACCACCGCTGGCCTCGGCCAGTGATTCGTCTACATCCAGCTTGGATTGCACATCGGCCGTCAGTGGCCAATATCGTCGCTGGCAAGAGCAGCAGGTTCTGCGGCCCAATGATTGGACGGACACCGGATACCTGGACGCCTGAGGTTCTGTGTCAGCGCATCAGACATGCTCGATCTCTGCCACACGGTCGTAGGCATCCCACCAGACGGCCTCATGCTCGACCGGTGAGATCGCATGAGTCGTCAGCATGCGGTCGGCCTTGATCAGCATGTCGACCAACGTCCGCCATTGGGCGTACCTGCGCAGCTCCTGCACGTCGACGGTGTTGGGCATGAGGATGATCGACATCGACCTAGCTCGAACACGGGGAGGCCCGGCCCGGAAAAAGAGGAGCATGCTGATACTCAGGTAGGCGACCGCAGCGACTGTCAGCACGGTATCGGGTGAGTCCATTGCATTGCCCAACACCATGACGCACAACAGCATCAACGCGGCAGCGGTTAGCGGCCATGCACGCCACAGCCTCGCCAGCCGCCGGTCGGTGGTACTGGTTCCGGGCGGATAGACGATGAGGTTGTAGCGGCGAACCCCGTACTGGCTGACCGCCGCCCCATACGATCCCCAAAGGTGGTCACCGTCGAGCAGGCGCGAGAACCACGGCGGCGCGGCTGCTCTCCCCTGTGGTGGTTCGGTAACGCCGCGTTCGACGGTTCGGTGTTGGCGATCACGCATGAATTTCGGTCTACGCCGAAAGCACGGCACGTGCCGGGATGACAACGGCATCCATACGTCCGGGGCGCCAATGTTTACGGAACCTTAATCGACCCGGTGCGCAGGATCGGCAAAAGCACCGGCCAATGCCAGAGCTTGCGATTGACGAGGCCGGCCGCCGTGGAGGTCCTCAAAACTCCTGTCCGTCATCGTGATTGGGGACACCTACTCCGATGCTGAGATGAAAAAACGTGCCGCCGTCGGTCCGGACGTCGCCGGGCGGGAGTTGCTGGCAGGTTCGAACGAACGTGCGTAAAAAAACCGTAAGGGAGCCCTGGGCCACCGTAAGAAAAGTGTCAACCAATGGCCCTATCGGACCCGCCCCAACTAACTTCAAGCTGACCTTGCCTCCGAGAAAGCGCTGCGGCTAGCTCGATGAGGCCCTTTCGTATGCACGTGATCGGCCCGAACGGAGACAAGATGGGCGTGTTGGTGTACATCGTGCTCACGGTGGCGGTGTTCGCCATCCTCGGCACGGTTCAGAAGCTGGTCGAGCGGCTGTGAGTTACGAAAACATCGTCGGCTTGGCGCTTTCCGTCCTTCTGGCACTGTTTCTCGCGTGCGCCTTGCTGTTCCCGGAGAGGTTCTAGTGAGCACAACAACTGCGGGCGTCATCTTCCTGCTCGTCCTCGTCGTGGCCTTGGTGCTGGTGCACGTGCCCCTCGGCGACTACATGTACCGGGTGTATACCTCGGACAAGGACTCGTATGTCGAGCGGATCATCTACCGGCTGATCGGTGTCGACGCCCGCTCGGAGCAGACGTGGGGCGCCTACGCGCGCAGCGTCTTGGCGTTCTCGTCGATCAGCATTCTCTTCCTGTTCGTGTTCCAGCTCGTGCAGGGCAAGCTGCCGCTGCACCTGCACGACCCGGCCACGCAGATGACTCCGGGGCTGGCGTGGAACACTGCGGTCAGCTTCGTCACCAACACCAACTGGCAGGCCTATTCCGGCGAGTCCACGCAGGGTCACCTGGTGCAGATGGCCGGGCTGGCGGTGCAGAACTTCGTTTCCGCCGCCGTCGGGATGGCGGTCGCGATCGCGCTGGTGCGCGGATTCGCCCGCAGGCGCACCGGCGAGCTGGGCAACTTCTGGGTCGACCTGGTGCGCACGGTGCTTCGCATCCTGCTGCCGATTTCGATTGTCGGAGCGATCGTGCTCGTCGCCGGTGGCGCCATTCAGAACTTCCACCTGCACGACCAGGTCGTCAACACCCTCGGTGGCACGCAGCAAACAATTACCGGCGGCCCGGTCGCCAGCCAGGAAGCCATCAAGGAGCTGGGCACCAACGGCGGCGGCTTCTACAACGCGAACTCCGCCCACCCGTTCGAGAACCCGACCCGGTGGACCAACTGGCTGGAGATCTTCCTGCTGCTGGTGATCAGCTTCTCGCTGCCGCGCACGTTCGGGCGCATGGTGGGCAGCACGAAGCAGGGCTACGCGATCGCATCCGTCATGGCTTCGCTGTACGCCATCAGCGTGACCTTCATGATGTGGTTCCAGCTGCAGCATCACGGCACGGTGCCGACCGCGGTCGGTTCGGCCATGGAGGGCGTAGAGCAGCGGTTCGGCGTCGCCAACTCCGCCGTCTTCGCCGACTCGACGACGCTCACCTCCACGGGCGCGGTCGACTCGTTCCACGACAGCTACACGAGCCTTGGCGGCATGATGACCATGTTCAACATGCAGCTCGGCGAGGTCGCGCCCGGCGGCACCGGCTCGGGCCTCTACGGCATGCTCATCCTCGCGGTGATCACCGTGTTCGTCGCCGGACTGATGGTCGGGCGCACGCCGGAATACCTCGGCAAGAAGATCAACCCCCGCGAGATCAAGCTCGCCGCAAGCTATTTCCTGGTCACGCCGCTGATCGTGCTCACCGGCACCGCGATCGCGATGGCGCTGCCGGGCGAACGCGCGGGGATGCTGAACTCGGGCCCGCACGGATTGTCGGAGGTCCTCTACGCGTTCACCTCCGCCGCCAACAACAACGGGTCGGCCTTCGCCGGCATCAGTGTCAACACCAACTGGTACAACACCGCCCTGGGGCTGGCCATGGTCTTCGGCCGGTTCCTGCCGATCGTGCTCGTGCTCGCCCTGGCCGGCTCGCTGGCCAGGCAGGGCCAGACACCTGAATCGGCGGGCACGCTGCCCACTCACCGGCCACAGTTCGTCGGCATGGTCGCCGGCGTCACGCTGATCCTGGTGGCCCTCACCTTCCTGCCCATGCTCGCGCTCGGACCTCTCGCTGAAGGAATCCACTGATGACCGCGACCACCGCCGACCCGGCTGAGCAGTCGCAGCCCACCGCCGCCGCGAACACCAAACGGGTGCAGGGCGGTTTGCTCGACCCGAAGATGCTGTGGCGCTCGACGCCGGACGCGCTGCGCAAGCTCAACCCGCGCACCCTCTGGCGCAACCCGGTGATGTTCATCGTCGAGATCGGTGCCACCTGGAGCACCGTGCTGGCCATCATCGACCCGACCTGGTTCGCCTGGTTGACCGTGGTATGGCTTTGGCTCACCGTCCTTTTCGCGAACCTCGCCGAGGCCGTGGCGGAAGGCCGCGGGAAGGCCCAGGCCGAGACCCTGCGCCGGGCGAAGACCCACACGCTGGCCCGGCGGCTCAGGAACTGGCAACCCGGCGCGCCGGCCGTCGAGGAAGAGGTCGCCGCGCCGCTCCTGCAGCAGGGTGACGTAGTCGTGGTCGAGGCGGGGCAGGTGATACCGGGCGACGGCGACGTCGTCGAAGGCATTGCCTCCGTGGATGAATCGGCCATCACGGGCGAATCCGCGCCGGTGATCCGCGAGTCCGGTGGCGATCGCTCTGCGGTCACCGGCGGCACCACCGTGCTGAGCGATCGAATCGTCGTGCGGATCACCCAAAAACCCGGCGAGAGCTTTATCGACCGGATGATCGCGCTCGTCGAGGGCGCCAACAGGCAGAAGACCCCCAACGAGATCGCACTGAACATCCTGCTGGCCGCACTGACCATCATCTTCGTCTTCGCCGTCGCCACGCTGCAGCCGCTGGCGATCTATTCGAAGATGAACAATCCCGGCGTCCCAGACACCCAGGCGCTCAACACAAACGGCGTCACCGGCATCGTGATGGTGTCGCTGCTGGTCTGCCTGATTCCAACCACCATCGGCGCGTTACTGTCCGCCATCGGCATCGCCGGCATGGACCGGCTGGTGCAACGCAACGTGCTCGCCATGTCGGGCCGCGCGGTGGAGGCCGCGGGCGACGTCAACACGCTGCTGCTCGACAAGACCGGCACCATCACCCTGGGTAACCGGCAAGCCGGCGCGTTCGTCCCCCTCGACGGCGTCACCGACGAGCAGCTGGCCGACGCCGCGCAATTGTCCAGCCTCGCCGACGAAACCCCGGAGGGGCGCTCGATCGTCGTCTACGCCAAGCAGCATTTCGGGCTGCGGGCACGCACCCCGGGCGAACTCGCGCACGCCCACTGGGTGGAATTCTCCGCCGCCACGCGGATGTCCGGCGTCGACATCGACGGGCACCAGCTGCGCAAGGGCGCGGCAAGCTCCGTCGCGGAATGGGTGCGGGGCCAAGGCGGAAAGGTGCCCCAGCAGCTCGGCGAGCTCGTCGACGGCATCTCCGCCGGCGGCGGCACCCCGCTGGTGGTCGGGGAGAGCCGCGACGGCGAAGCGGCGGTGCTGGGCGTGATTCACCTCAAGGACGTCGTCAAGCAGGGCATGCGGGATCGCTTCGACGAGATGCGCAAGATGGGCATCCGGACCGTCATGATCACCGGCGACAACCCGTTGACGGCCAAAGCGATTGCCGACGAGGCCGGCGTCGACGACTTCCTCGCCGAGGCCACGCCCGAGGACAAACTCGCGCTGATCAAACGAGAGCAGGAGGGCGGCAAGCTGGTCGCGATGACCGGCGACGGCACCAATGACGCGCCGGCCTTGGCACAGGCCGACGTCGGCGTGGCGATGAACACCGGCACGTCGGCCGCCAAAGAGGCGGGCAACATGGTCGACCTCGACTCCGACCCCACCAAACTCATCGAGATCGTCGAGATCGGCAAGCAGTTGCTGATCACCCGGGGCGCGTTGACCACCTTCTCGATCGCCAACGACATCGCCAAGTACTTCGCGATCATCCCGGCCATGTTCGTCGCGTTGTTCCCCGGGCTGGACATGATCAACATCATGCGGCTGCACAGCCCGCAGTCGGCGATCCTGTCGGCGGTGATCTTCAACGCGATCGTCATCGTGGCGCTGATCCCGCTGTCGCTGCGGGGTGTCCGATACACGCCGAGCAGCGCGTCAAAGCTGTTGAGCCGCAATCTTTATATCTACGGCCTCGGCGGCATCGTGGCCCCATTCATCGGAATCAAGGCGATCGACCTGATCGTTCAATTCGTCCCAGGGATGTCCTGACATGAAGTTCTCGAATTTCGTCCGCGTGCATTGGGCGGCTTT
The DNA here is from genome assembly GCF_001667735.1 of Mycobacterium sp. E183. Classification (GTDB taxonomy): domain Bacteria; phylum Actinomycetota; class Actinomycetes; order Mycobacteriales; family Mycobacteriaceae; genus Mycobacterium. The sequence continues at coordinate 94,764 of NZ_LZJN01000110.1, read as the reverse complement.
CCGCGCGCTGCTGGTCCTCACGTTGGTCACCGGCATCGCCTACCCGCTGTTCATCTGGCTGGTCGCCCAGATTCCCGGGCTACACGACCAGGCGGAAGGGTCGATTCTGACCTCTGACGGCAAGCCGGTCGGCAGCCGGCTGATCGGTCAGCTGTTCACCGATAAGGACGGCAACCCGCTGCCGAAGTACTTCCAGAGCCGCCCGTCAGCGGCCGGCACCGGCTACGACCCACTCTCGACCAGCGCGAGCAACCTCGGGCCGGAGAGCATCGTCGACACACCAGCCGACCCTGCGCAATTGGCATCCGGCAAGTCCGCTTCGGACGCGGGCTTCAAGCCGAGCCTGCTGACCACCGTGTGCTCGCGCAGCGCCGCGGTGGGCCAGCTGGAAGGGGTGGACGGGTCTCGTCCATTCTGCACGGGCGGCGGTGTGGGGGCAGCGTTGTCGGTGATCGGGCCGCGCGACGCCCGCGGCAACGTCACCCATCCGACGCGGGTGGTCAGCGTCAACGAGCCCTGCCAGGCGGTCCCGGCGCCCTTCTTGGCCCTTTACGAGGGCGTGCGGGTCGAATGCGCCAAGTATGGCGAGGACTACACGATCGGTCAGATCGTGCCCATCCGCGGCGCCGCACCCGCCAACCCCGCCGTGCCCGCCGACGCCGTCACCGCGAGCGGCAGCGGCCTCGACCCGAACATCTCACCGGCCTACGCCGACCTCCAAGTGGCCAGAGTGGCCAAGGCCCGGCACGTCAGCCCCGACGAGATCCGTCAGGTGTTGGCGCAGAACCGAAGCGGGCGCACCCTCGGATTTTTCGGCGAGCCGTGTGTCAACGTGTTGCAGCTCAACCTGCAACTCGATCACAAATATCCAGTCTCGAGCTAGCGCGATAGGGGGATGATGGTTGACGTGAGTGTCGTTGACCACCGTCCTAAACGCGGCGAACTGCGGATATACCTCGGTTCGGCCCCGGGGGTGGGCAAGACGTACGCGATGCTCGGCGAAGCGCATCGCCGGCTGGAACGCGGCACCGACCTGGTGGCCGGCGTGATCGAGACCCACGGCCGTGCGAAAACCGCTGAGCTGCTTGAGGGCATTGAGTTCGTTCCGCCGCGCTACATCGAATACCGCGGCAGCACCTTCCCCGAACTCGACGTGCCGGCCGTCCTCGCGCGTCGGCCCCAAGTCGTCTTGGTCGATGAGCTCGCGCACACCAACACACCGGGCAGCAAAAACGCCAAGCGTTGGCAGGACGTCGAGGAATTGCTCGACGCCGGGATCACGGTGATCTCCACCGTCAACGTCCAGCACCTGGAGAGCCTCAACGACGTCGTCGCCCAAATCACCGGCATCGAACAGAAGGAGACCATCCCGGACTCCATCGTCCGCCAGGCCTCTCAGGTCGAGCTGATCGATATCACACCGGAGGCGTTGCGCCGCAGGCTCTCCCACGGAAACGTCTACGCCCCGGAGCGGATCGACGCGGCGTTGTCGAACTACTTCCGCCGCGGAAACCTCACCGCGCTAAGGGAACTCGCACTGCTCTGGCTGGCCGACCAGGTTGACACTGCGCTGGCCAAATACCGCGCCGAAAACAAAATCACCGAAACATGGGAGGCCCGCGAGCGGGTCGTGGTGGCGATCACCGGCGGCCCCGAGTCGGAGACGCTGGTACGCCGGGCATCCCGGATCGCGTCGAAGTCCAGCGCCGAGCTGATGGTGGTGCACGTCATCCGCGGCGACGGGCTGGCCGGCCTGTCGGACGCGCGGATGGCGAAGATTCGCGAGCTGGCGAGCAGCCTGGACGCCTCCCTGCATACCGTGGTCGGGGACGACGTGCCAACGGCCCTACTCGATTTCGCCCGCGAGATGAACGCCACTCAGCTGGTGATCGGCACCTCGCGCCGGTCGCGGTGGGCACGCATTTTCGAAGAGGGCATCGGCGCGACGATCGTCGAGCGGTCGGCGAAGATCGACGTGCACCTGGTTACCCACGAGGAATCCAAACGCGGCTTTCGCGCGGCATCGCTGGCGCCCAATGAGCGCCGGGTGGCGTCGTGGCTGGCAGCCTTCATCGTGCCGTCGCTCATCTGCGCGGTGATCGTGACAGCGCTGGACAGGTATCTGGGCACCAGCGGCGACAGCGCCCTGTTCTTCGTCGGCGTGTTGCTGGTCGGACTGCTGGGAGGCGTTGCGCCGGCGGTGGTCTCGGCGGTGCTGTCCAGCCTGCTGCTGAACTATTTCCTGACCGCGCCGCGGCACACCTTCACCATCGCCGAACCCGATGCCGCCGTCACCGAACTCGTGCTGCTGCTGATCGCGGTCGCCGTCGCGGTGCTGGTCGACGGCGCGGCCAAGCGCACCCGCGAGGCCCGGCGCGCCTCGCAGGAGGCCGAGCTGCTGACGCTGTTCGCGGGCTCGGTGCTGCGTGGGGCCGACCTCGAGACGCTGCTCGAGCGGGTGCGCGAGACCTACTCGCAACGCGCGGTCAGCATGCTGCGCGAACCCGCCGAGGAGGACCACGCCGGCGGCAAGCGGGGCGAGGTCGTCGCCTGCGTGGGCCGGGATCCCTGTGTCACGGTCGATTCCGCCGATACCGCGATCGAGGTCGGCGACGACGAATTCTGGATGCTGTTGGCGGGCCGCAAGCTTTCGGCCCGCGACCGGCGGGTGCTGAGTGCGGTGGCCAAGCAGGCCGCGGGTCTGATCCGGCAGCGCGAGCTGGCCGAGGAAGCCAGCCGGGCCGAGGCGATCGTGCGGGCCGACGAGTTGCGGCGTTCCCTGCTGTCGGCGGTCAGCCACGACCTGCGTACGCCGTTGGCGGCGGCCAAGGTCGCGGTGTCCAGCCTGCGCGCCGAGGACGTCGCCTTCTCCCCCGCGGACACGGCGGAACTGCTGGCGACCATCGAGGAGTCCATCGACCAGCTGACCGCGCTGGTGGGAAACCTGCTCGATTCGTCGCGCCTGGCCGCCGGGGTGGTGCATCCCGACCTGCGCCGGGTCTATCTGGAGGAGACGGTTCAACGGGCGCTGATCAGTATCGGCAAGGGCGCCACCGGTTTCTACCGCTCCGCCATCGACCGGGTGAAGGTCGACGTGGGTGACGCCGTGGTGCTGGCCGACGCCGGGCTGCTGGAGCGCGTCCTGGCCAACCTGATCGACAACGCGCTGCGGTACGCGCCCAACTGTGTGGTGCGGGTCAACGCGGGGCGCGTCGGCGATCGGGTGCTGATCAACGTCATCGACGAGGGACCCGGCATCCCGCACGGGACCGAGGAGCAGATCTTCGAAGCGTTCCAGCGCCTCGGCGATCACGACAACACCACGGGGGTGGGCCTGGGCATGTCGGTAGCGCGCGGCTTCGTCGAGGCCATGGGCGGGACGATCGCGGCCGGGGACACCCCGGGCGGCGGTCTCACGGTGGTGGTGGAATTGGCCGCGCCGGAGATGGTTGCGGCGCGATGACCCGCGTGCTGGTGATCGACGACGAGCCGCAGATCCTGCGGGCGCTGCGCATCAACCTGTCGGTGCGGGGTTACGAGGTGATCACCGCGTCCACCGGCGCCGGCGCGCTGCGCGCTGCCGCGGAGCACAAGCCCGACGTCGTGATCCTCGACCTCGGACTCCCCGACATCTCCGGCATCGATGTGCTGGCCGGGCTGCGGGGCTGGCTCACCGCGCCGGTGATCGTGCTGTCGGCGCGCACCGACTCGTCGGACAAGGTCGAGGCGCTCGACGCCGGGGCCGACGATTACGTCACCAAACCCTTTGGCATGGACGAGTTTTTGGCGCGGCTACGGGCAGCGATCCGGCGCAACACCGCGGCGTCCGAACTGGAGCAGCCGGTGATCGAGACGGACGCCTTCACCGTCGATCTGGCGGCCAAGAAGGTGACCAAGAACGGCGCCGAGGTTCACCTCACCCCGACCGAATGGGGAATGCTGGAAGTCTTGGTCCGCAACCGGGGCAAGCTGGTCGGCCGCGAAGAGCTCCTCAAGGAGGTGTGGGGCCCGGCGTACGCCACCGAAACACATTATCTGCGAGTGTATTTGGCGCAACTGCGGCGCAAGCTCGAGGACGACCCGTCGCAGCCCAAGCACTTGCTGACCGAATCGGGTATGGGGTATCGGTTCGAGGTGTGAGTGGGCGCCCTGAGTGCACCCGGGGCGGCGTTGACCAAACCCGTCATGGTCGTACCCGCACGGGAAGGTAATAGTCGTGTTCGCGGTCGCAGTCAACGGTGAAGGCGACCGCCCTCATCACGCCCTCGTCGTCGAATTCCAACCACCGCTGGGTGCGCTGACGCTCGAATTCGGTCCACGAGGCGACGGTGAACCTTTCGAGGAACGTATCCGGTTGTCCGACGCTGTGATAAAGCCGCCAAGTGTGGCCGCCCGTTCGCAGCCTCGATCGTCGGACGGCGCGTATCGCCTCGACGAATTCCTCGAGCCGGTCAGTGGGCACTCGGTAACGAACGGTGACGAGAACCGGCCCGTCGTTAGGGCACGGTTCGAACACCAACGTCGGTGACGGCCATGCTGTGGACACGTCGACCTTCAGCTTGCCGGTCGACGGCCGCAACGGAAGCACGGCGGCGCTCAGAGCAACCGCACCCAGCATCACCGCGGAACCCAGCAGCGCCGTGCGCAGATCCGTCCGCGTGGCTATCGCGCCCCAGGCATACGAGCCGAGGGCCTGAGAACCCGTTGCGACCAGTAGATAGAGGGCCAACCCGCGTGCCATGACCCATCGCGGCAACGAGAGCTGCGCGGCGGCGTTCAAGGTTGTCAACGTGATCAGCCACGCCATCCCGGACAACATCAGGAATGGCGTCGCCGCGGCGAACGGCAGCCAGATCACCGCAAGCGGCGCAAGGCCGTACGCGGCTGCCGACGCCCCCAGCAGAACGTTGTCGGAGATTCGCTCACGCAATCGCGCGGCAACGACGACGGCAAGGATGGCGCCCAACCCCATAGCCGCCAGCGCGACACCGTAGCCACTGGCCGTTAGATGCCACCTACGGGCGGCGGCCACCGGCAGCAACGCGAATACCGCCGAGGCGGGAAACAGGAACAGCGCCGCCCGCAACAGGATCCGGCGAATATTGGGACCGTTGCGAACGAATCGCAGGCCGGCGATCACGGCCTGGCCGAAGTGCTCTCGCTCGATTGGGCTGAGCTGTTTCGGTCGTTTCCAGGCCAACAGCACAGCGATTATTCCGGCGAACGAGAGGGCGTTGATTGCAAAGACCGCAGCAGGACCCGCCAAAGCCACGACAACGCCGCCGAGTGCCGGTCCAATCGCCCGTGCTGCATTTCCGGCGACGCTACCCAATGTCGCTGCGGCCGTGATCTGCTCACGCGGAACAATTTCGGGCTGAATCGCCTGCCAAGCCGGGGCGGTAAGGGCAGCCGCACAGCCAATGGCCGCGGTAAGCATCAGCAGCGACGCAGGGCTGAGCCGGCCGAGGAAGGTCAGAACCGCCAGCGCCAGCGCGACAAGCACCGCGTACGCGTTCAGAAGAATCAGCAGCCGGCGTCGGTCGAACAGATCGGCGAGCGCGCCGGCAAACAATCCGAAGACCAAGGTCGGTGCCAGGGTCGCAGTCTGGACAAGCGCCACGATGACGTCGCTGCTGTGCTTCTCGACCAAAAACCATTGAGCCGCCACAGTTTGCATCCACGTCCCGGTGTTGGAGCCCAGCTGTGCGATCAACAGACCGCGGTAGACGTGGTTACGCAACGGCGCCCATGCCGACGGTGGCCCGTCGGCATGTCCGTCGCCGGAAATCACCGCAGAGCTGATAACCGGCCACCCGCCTGTTCGGCGTACTTGCGACGCTGGGGCTGTCCGGCGCCGTGCACCACGGCAGCAACAAGAATGCCCGTCATCATCACGGGCAGCCGGACGGTGAGATCTGGCATAACCACGCCTTCCGCGTCGTGCCGAAAGTTGAAGTCTAGAGCAACTCCCCAGGTTCGGCGCGCGCCGAAATGACCGCACCCAATGTCGCGATACCCGGGAGTCGGGCTATTGCGCGATCGACAGCACGATGCCGTCCAGGATGTCGTGCTCGCTGACCGTGAGCTCGTCGATGCCGGCGCGGACGCGCAGCTCGCGCGCCAACTCCTCGACCACGATCGCTCCGCCGCCGATGACGTCGGCACGCCCCTCATGCATAGGCCCCAAAGCGGCACGCTCGGATCGCGGCATGGCGATCAGCCGCTCGCACACCGCCAGGAGATCTCGGCCGGGAACGCGCGAAAGATGAATGGCCGCAGAGTCATACGCCGTCATGTTGTGAGCTAGCGCCGAAAGCGTCGTCATCGTCCCGGCCAGCCCAACCCAGGTTCGCGCCCCCTCGACGGGCACCACGCGCAGCGCGACACCGAGCCGCTCGCGCACCACCGCCCTGGCCGCCGCCACCTCGTCAGCTGTCGGCGGATCCGAGTGCAGGCAGCGCTCTGTCAGCCGTACGCAACCGATGTCGGCCGAGTGACTGGCCACCACCACGGAATCCCCGCCCAGCACGATCTCGGTAGAGCCACCGCCCAAGTCGACGACGACGAAAGGCCCTGCGGCAGGGTCCAATTCACCGACGGCGCCGCGGAACGACAGCGCGGCCTCCTCCGCGCCGGAGATCACCTCCGCCACCGCGCCGGGCAGCACCGCGCCAAGCACCTCGGCCGTCATCGCAAAGAAGACATCACGATTGGCGACGTCGCGCGCCGCCGACGTGGCCACCATCCGCACCCGCTCGACGCCGTGCCGCATCAGCAGCGCGGCGTAATCGGCCAGTGCGTCCCGCGTCCGGGCGATCGCCTCCGGCGCGAACTCGCCCGTCGCATCCACACCCTGGCCCAGCCGCACGATCCGCGTCTCCCGGTGCACGTCGCGCAGCCGGCCGTCGCGAACGTCGGCGATGAGCAACCGGATCGAATTAGTTCCGCAGTCGATTCCGGCGAACCTGCTCACCATTGCCCTGCCACCAGGACGCCGGCCATCGCCGGCTCGGGCGCCAGGATCGCCAGCGCCTCGTCACCAAGCGGGTTGCACCCCGGCCCCTTGGCCAGCGAGTGCGCGATCAGCACGTGCAGACATTTGACCCGGTCCGGCATCCCGCCACCGGAAAACGTCGTCCCCAGGGGCTCGATCGCATCCCGTTCGGCCAAGTACGATTCGTGCGCCCGCCGATACGCGGCCGCCAACTCGGGATCATGGCGCAACCGCTCGGACATATCGCGCATCAACCCGGTCGTCTCCAGCCTGCTCGCGGCCGCGGTCAGCACCGGATGTGTCAGGTAGTACAACGTCGGAAACGGCGTTCCGTCAGGAAGTTTCGGTGCGGTCTTCACGACGCCGGGCTCGCCGCCGGGGCAGCGGTAGGCGATCTCGAGCACGCCGCGGGGCTCACGCCCGAGCTGACGCGCCACGGCCTCGAGGTCCGCACGATCAACCACCGGGCGCCATGGGATTCGGGGTGGGACCGGGTTCGGCGGGGGGCACATTGGCCGGCGGCAGGTGCGGAGCATCGGCGATGGTGTGCCACAGCGACGTGTACCAGGGATCGGTGCTGGCCGGTTTCACCGCCTGGCCTCCCGGCTCGCTAGGGGCCGCCGTCGGCGGAAGCTGAACCTGGAACGGAATATCGCCCGGCTTCACGAAGCCCAGCCGCTCGCGGGCCTGCGCCGCGATGTAGGCCGGGTCGCCGAGTTTGGCCTTCCGCTGCTCGAGGTCGGCGATCTGGCGGCGAAGCGCGGCTTCGCTTGCCGTCAACTGGTTCATCTCGGTGCGCTGCGCGAAGTACGTGCGCACCGGGCCGGCGATGGTCAACGTGAGCACGCAGACGACGGCCGCCAGCACCGCCGCCCGCCGCGCGGTGAAACCCAGCCGTTGCTCCGACCGCTGTTCGACCGATTCCGCGGCCTGCCGCTTGATGGGCTCGACGACATGCTCGAAAACCGATCGGGGGCTAGCCTGCTTGGCGGTGGCGGACGGCTTGGAAGAGGGCTTTGCCGTACGACGCCGCCGAACCGGATCACCGGCCTTCCCCGGACGCGATGCCGGGGAGCGCCGTTTCGGATCCGGCTTGGCGGACAACCTATTTGGCCTCCGGCGCGTAGCGCGGGAACGCCAGATCACCGGCGTAGCGGGCGGCGTCGCCCAGCGCCTCCTCGATTCGCAGCAGTTGGTTGTATTTGGCCACCCGCTCGCTGCGGGCCGGCGCGCCGGTCTTGATCTGGCCGCTGCCGACCGCCACCGCCAGGTCGGCGATCGTGGTGTCTTCCGTCTCGCCGCTGCGGTGGCTCATCATCGTGCGGTACCCGCTGTGGTGGGCGAGCGCGACGGCGTCGAGCGTCTCGGTCAGCGTGCCGATCTGATTCACCTTGACCAGCAACGCGTTTGCGACACCCTTCTCGATGCCTTCCTCGAGGCGTTCGGGATTGGTGACGAAGATGTCGTCGCCGACGATCTGCACACGGTCACCGATAGACGTCGTCAGGGCCGCCCAGCCTTCCCAATCATCCTCGGAGAGCGGGTCTTCGATGGACACCAGCGGGTAGGAGCCAAGCAGCCCGGCGTAGAACTCCGCCATCTGCTCGGCGGTGCGGGTGCTGCCCTCGAAGGCGTATCCGGTTCCGTCGGTGTAGAACTCCGTGGCCGCCGCGTCCAGGGCCAGGGCGACGTCGACGCCCAGCTTGAACCCGGCCGACTCGATGGCGCTGCCGATCAGGTCCAGCGCCGCGGTGGTGCCGGCCACGTCGGGCGCGAAGCCGCCCTCGTCCCCCAGGCCGGTGCTCAGACCCTGCTTCTTCAGCACCGACTTGAGCGAGTGGTACACCTCGGCGCCCCAGCGCAGCGCCTCACTGAAGCTGGGGGCGCCGATCGGGGCCACCATGAATTCCTGAATGTCGACGGCGGTGTCGGCGTGCGCGCCGCCATTGAGGATGTTCATCATCGGCACCGGCAGGATGTGCGCGTTCGGCCCGCCGATGTAGCGGAACAGCGGGAGCTCGGCGGAATCCGCGGCGGCCTTGGCCACCGCCAGCGACACACCCAGGATCGCGTTGCCGCCCAGCCGGGACTTGTCGGGGGTGCCGTCGAGGTCGACCAGCGCCTGATCCACCAGCCGCTGATCGTCGGCGTTGAGCCCGATCACCGCCGGGCCGATCTCGTCGAGCACGGCCTCCACGGCCTTTCGCACGCCCTTGCCGCCGTACCGTTCACCGCCGTCGCGCAACTCGACGGCCTCGTGCTCGCCGGTCGACGCCCCGGAGGGCACCGCCGCGCGGGCAAACGTCCCGTCGATCAGGGCGATCTCGACCTCGACCGTCGGGTTACCGCGGGAATCGAGGATCTCGCGGGCCCCGACCTGCTCGATAATCGGCACTGAGTTTCTCCTTGCGTGTTCTAGCTGGCGCCGTCAGCGATACATCCTGCTACAGCGGGTGACCCGCCGCATAAGCGGTCGCCCAGTCGCGGACCGCCCGCGCGTAGACGCCCGAGTTGTTGTAGGCCCGCAGTGCGGTGATCCAGCCGCGCGGAGTCCCCAGATCTTTGCCCCGCCAACACAGGTAACCCGCCGCCGCGAGGGCCGCATCGTCGATGTTGTCGGGGCTGACACGCCCGTCGTTATGGGCGTCGACGCCGTACAACCGCCAGGTCTCCGGGATGAACTGCATCGGCCCCATGGCCCGCACCACCCCGTCGTCATCGGTCACTTGTTCCTCGCTGTCGACGATGCGCAGAGTGCCCCCGCTGCCGTCCAGGCGGACACCGCGAATCGGCGGGCTCACATCCCCGTTGGGCGCCAGGCGCGCGCCGCGGTAGGTGCCGTGATGGCTTTCGACCTGCCCGATGCCCGCCAACGTGGTCCACGCGATATGGCACTTGGGGTTCTCGACCTCGGCGACCCGAGCCGCGTACGCGTACGCCTCCAGCGCGATCACTGGAATCTCGAGCGTCGCCGACCGCTGCTCGGCCCAGGCCCGAAGCTGGTCGGCGGGGCGTCCGCTGGCGTGGGTGTCCACCGGCGGCACCGGGGCCCCCGCGGGCGGCGGGACACCCTCCGGAATGAAGAGGCTGAGCTGCCACGTGCAGCTGGAGGCCATCAGCATCGCGGTCGCGCCGATCACGGCAGCCGCGCGCAACCAACGCCTCGGCGACACCATGCTGGTTAAAGCTCCCTCAACTCCCCTGCACAAACTTCCGCAACCATCGTCCCATGTGTTCCGGTCTTGCCCGGCCGCGTCGGGGGCCCGGCGCAGGATTTTGGTTAATTATCGGTTAGCCCCAAGCAGCTTTCGCGGTCACGCGTCGTCGGCCGCGGCATCCACCGCGGCCGCCTCGGGCACCCCGTCCGACGGCCAGTGCTCCCGCCACTCGTCCTCGGTGACCTCCCCGAGGGGTGCCACGTCGAACTCATCGGGGACGTCGCCGCCCCGGCGCGTCGCGGCGATCGCCCGTTCGACCTCCCGGACGGTGTCCACGAACTCCAGAACCGCCGAGCGCAGCGCGCCTTCCGCGTCGCCGCCGGCCGACACCGATATCGAGGTGATTTCGGCGGGTATGAGATCGGCGGGCAGGCCGGCCTTCTCGGCACGCTGAATCACTTTCTGCGCCAGCGCCAATGCGGGCTGCCCGGTATGCACGTCGTCCATCACCGATTTCCGGGGCTTTTCGGCGGCCTTGCGCTCTTCCCATTGCGCCAACTGCTCTTCCAGCGAAATGGTCTGGCCCGCAAGCACACCCGGAACCCGATTGCCCAGCTTGCGCATCAGCGTGACGGCAACGTCGTCGATGGTGAACGGAAGCTGCGGCGCATCCTCGGCGATGCGCGCGTGAAAGAGCACCTGCAACAACACGTCGCCGAGTTCTTCGCGCAACTGGTCGGCGCTGCCGCTGCGCACCGCGTCCAACAGTTCGTAAGTCTCCTCGAGCAGGAACCTGCGCAGCGAGTCGTGGGTTTGCTCGCTCTCCCAGGGCCCCGCGGTGCGCAGCTTGTCCATCATCGCCACGGCGTCGACCAGTCGTTCGCCGCGCGGGGTGTCCGGCGCCGAGATCAGCCGGGCACCGGCCGCGAGGCGCGCCGTGACGGCGGGATGATCGGGGTCGGACGAGAGAAGCACCGGCGCCGGATCATCGGGGTCCCCGGCATGCACCGGACGGGCCGCGGGCAGCGACCACGGCACCGCGACGGGCATCTCCTCGGTGTACTGCACCTCCCCGCTGAGATGTTCTATCGCTTCCACGGGGACCAGCGATGGGCGGCGAGGGTCGAACAAGACGACGATCATGTGCGCCGCTCCTCTCCCCCGCAAGCGGGTGGGGGTACCCCCGGCCGCGCAGCGGCGAGGGGGCGTGCCCCCACATCGCTCCGCTCTGCATCGTCGCCGGCGCGGATCATCGCGCTTGTCGCTCCTCACTGGACATCGCTGCAGGTGACGCACTCGTTATATCAATGTCCGTCTGGGGTTTTCCTTGCAGCGCCGTCACCAGATTGGCCACCATCTGCACCAGCTCGACGTCGCGGATGCGCGCCGCCCCGACACCGCCCGCCCGCGGGATGGGAACCTGCACGGTCGAGGTGGTGGCGCGGTAGCTCGCCGACGGATACATCCGCTTGAGCCGCACCTGGGCCGAATCCGGCAGCGTCATCGGCGACAGCCGCACGGTGGCCGCCGACGGCGCGGACACCTCGGTGATGCCCGCGGCGCGGCACAGCAGCCGCAACCGCGCGACCGCCACCAGGCGCAGGGCCGGTTCGGGCAGCGCGCCGTAGCGGTCGACGAGTTCGTCGACCACGGCGTCGACGGCCGCGTCGTCGGAAGCCGCCGCCAGCCGTCGGTACGCCTCCAGCCGCAGCCGGTCGCTGGCGATGTAGTCAGGCGGGAGGTGCGCGTCCACCGGCAGGTCGATCCGCACGTCCTTGGGCTCCTCGGCGGTGGTCACCGTCTGGCCGTCGGCGGCCGCGCGGTAGGCCTCCACGGCCTCGCCCACCAGCCGCACGTACAGGTCGAACCCGACCCCGGCGACGTGCCCGGACTGCTCGACGCCCAGCACGTTGCCGGCGCCGCGGATCTCGAGGTCCTTGAGCGCGACCGCCATGCCCGCGCCCAGCTCGTTGTTCTGCGCGATGGTCGCCAGCCGGTCGTAGGCCGTCTCGGTCAGCGGCGCGTGCTGCGGGTACAGGAAGTAGGCGTACCCGCGCTCGCGGCTGCGGCCCACCCGGCCGCGCAGCTGGTGCAGCTGCGACAGCCCGAAGGTGTCGGCGCGCTCGACGATCAGGGTGTTGGCGTTGGAGATGTCCAGCCCGGTCTCGACGATCGTGGTGCAGACCAGGATGTCGTATTCGCGGTTCCAGAACCCCTGCACGGTGCGTTCCAGCCGGTCCTCGGGCATCTGTCCGTGCGCGACGACCACGCGCGCCTCGGGGACCAGCTCGCGAACATGTGCCGCGGCGCGGTCGATCGAGCTGACCCGGTTGTGCACGTAGAACGCCTGCCCGTCGCGCAGCAGCTCGCGCCGCAGGGCGGCCGCGACCTGCTTGTCGTCGTGCGGGCCGACGTAGGTCAGCACGGGATACCGCTCTTCGGGCGGCGTCAGGATGGTCGACATCTCGCGGATCCCGGCCAGGCTCATCTCCAGCGTGCGCGGGATGGGGGTGGCGCTCATGGTCAGCACGTCGACGTGGGTGCGCAGGCTCTTGATGTGCTCCTTGTGCTCGACGCCGAACCGCTGCTCCTCGTCGACGACGACCAGCCCCAGGTCTTTCCAGCGCACCCCGGTCTGCAGCAGCCGGTGCGTGCCGATCACGACGTCGACCGAGCCGTCGGCCAGGCCCTCGATCACGGCGCGGGACTCGGCGTTGTCGGTGAACCGCGAGAGCCCCTTGACGGTCACCGGGAAGCCGGCCATCCGGTCGGTGAACGTCTGCAGGTGCTGGTCGGCCAGCAGCGTGGTGGGCACCAGCACCGCGACCTGCTTGCCGTCCTGGACCGCCTTGAACGCCGCGCGCACCGCGATCTCGGTCTTGCCGTAGCCGACGTCACCGCAGATCACCCGGTCCATCGGGATCGGCTTTTCCATGTCGGCCTTGACCTCGGTGATGGCGGTGAGCTGGTCGACGGTCTCGGTGAAGCCGAACGCGTCCTCCATCTCGGCCTGCCACGGGGTGTCGGGCGCGAACGCGTGGCCGGGGCTGGCCTGGCGTTTGGCGTAGAGCGCGACGAGCTCGCCGGCGATCTCGCGCACCGCGCGGCGGGCCTTGGTCTTGGTGTTGGCCCAGTCGCTGCCGCCAAGCTTGGAAAGTGCCGGCGCCTGCCCCCCGACGTAGCGGGAGAGCTGGTCCAGGGAGTCCATCGGGACGTACAGCTTGTCCGAGCCGCCGCCCCGCTTGCTCGACGCGTACTCGAGCACCAGGTACTCGCGGCGCGCGCCGCCGACCGTGCGTTCGGTCATCTCGACGAACCGCCCGATGCCGTGCTGGTCGTGCACCACCAGGTCACCGGCCGTCAGCGCCAGCGGGTCGACGGTGTTGCGCCGCTTGGCCGCCAGCCGCTTGCCCTCGACGGCGGTGGTTCGGCTACCGGTCAGGTCGGTCTCGGTGATGACGACCAGGTTGGCGCCCGGAATGACGACACCGTCGTGCAGCGGACCCTTGAGCACGCTGACGATTCCGGGCTTGAGCGTGGTGTCCGCCGCGTGGGGTTCCAGCATGGCGGCGGGGGTGTCGGAGTCGGCGAGCCGCTCGACGACCCGGTGCGCGGTACCGGCGCCCGGCGCGACGACGGCGGCGTAGCCGCCGGTCGAGACGTGCGCGCGCAGCATCGCGAAGATGCCGTCGATGTCCTGCTGGTGCCCGCGGGCCGAGGGCGCCGCCCGAACGTCCAGCTCGACTGCCGACTCGTCGGACAACTGGCTCAACGTCCACCACGGGTGACCGGAATTCGCCGCCGCGGCGTGCACGTCGTCCAGCTCGGCGAACCCCGATCCCCCGAATTGCGCCACGTCGACGGGCGCGTCGGTGCCGAGGGCGGCGACCGACCAGGAGGCCTCGAGGAATTCGCTGCCCGTCTTGATCAGGTCGGCGGCCCGGGTGCGAACCTTCTCGGGGTCGCACACCAACACCGGCGTGCCCTCGGCCAGCTGGTCGGTCAGCAGCACGTGTTCCCCGGGCCGCAGCACCGGCAACAGCGCCTCCATGCCGTCGACCGCGATCCCCTCGCCCAGCTTGGCCAGCATGTCGGTCACGCTGCCGGTGATGGCCGGCTCGGCCCCGGAATGCCGGGCGGCGAGCGCGGCGGCCCGTTCCCGCACCTCGTCGGTCAGCAGCAGCTCGCGGCAGGGCACCGCGATCACCGTCTCGACCTCGATCTCGGGGATCGAGCGCTGGTCGGCGACGGCGAACATCCGGATCTCGCTGACCTCGTCACCCCAGAACTCGATGCGCACCGGGTGCTCGGCGGTCGGCGGAAAGACGTCGAGGATGCCTCCGCGCACCGCGAAGTCGCCCCGCCGGCCCACCATGTCGACCCGGGTGTAGGCCAGCTCCACCAGCCGGGCGACGACGTCTTCGAAGGCGATCTCCTCGCCGACTTCGAACGTGACCGGCTCGACCAGGCCCAGCTCCGGCGTCATCGGTTGCATCAGCGAGCGCACCGCGGTCACCACCACCTGCAGCGGCGGGCCCAACCGACCATCGTCGGGATGCGCCAGCCTGCGCAGCACCGTCAGCCGGGCGCCGACGGTGTCGACGCCCGGCGACAACCGCTCGTGCGGCAGGGTCTCCCAGGACGGAAAGGCCGCGACGGCATCGCCGAAGACGCCGCGCAATTCAGCGGTCAGGTCGTCGGCCTCGCGACCCGTCGCGGTGACCACGAGCAAAGGCCCCAACCGCGCCAGCGCGCTGGCCACAAAAAGCCGTGCACTGGCTGGACCCACCAGGCGCAGCTCGGCCGGTCGCTCGGCCGCGCTTTCGATCAGTTGCTGGAAGGTCGGCGCGGTGAGCGCCAATTCAACGAGCCCCGCGATCGGGGGTTCTGGGCGAGCAGGCCCCGGTGCGGTCATGATGAATCCATTCTAGGGGCGCCAGGATTCGTCAATATTGAGCCCGGCGCCGTCAAGGGTTCGTAAGGAAGCCGCCCTTCGGCCCCGTGCCGGCCCACGTTGGATTCATGACATTGCTGGAGATCCTGCCGTCACTTGGTCACGCGGCCCCGCCGCGGTTCGATCCCGCGATCTGGCCCGTGACCGCCCACCCCGACGAGCAGGGCGGGCTCTGCGTCGGCGGGGTGCCCCTGGCGGACATCGCCGACGAGTTCGGCACGCCGGCCTACGTCATCGACGAGACCGACTTCCGGCGCCGGGCCCGCCGTTACCGCAAGGCGCTGCGTGGCGTCCAGGTGGTCTACGCGGGGAAGTCGCTGCTGACCACCGCGGTGGCCCGCTGGGCCCGCGAGGAGGGCCTCGGCATCGACGTCTGCTCGGCCGGTGAGCTGGCCGTCGCCCTTGCCGGTGGGGTGGATCCGGCCCGGATCGTCGTCCACGGCAACGCCAAGTCCCTCGATGAGCTGCGCGACGCGGTGGGCGCCGGCGTGGGGCGGATCGTGCTGGATTCCTGCATGGAGATCGCCTACCTCGCCGGCCTGGCGCGCGGGCGTCAGCCGGTCCTCATCCGGGTGACGCCGGACATCGATATTCACGGGCACCGGGCGGTGGCGACCGGAATCAGCGACCAGAAGTTCGGCTTCACCCTCGCCGGAGACCACGCCGCAGAGGCGGTCAAACGCGTGCTGGCGCACCCGATCCTCGACCTGGTCGGCCTGCACTGCCACATCGGCTCGCAGGTTACCGACCCGACGCTATACGGCGAAGCGATTCACCGGCTGATCGCCGCGATGGCCGACATCCGGGCCCGCCACGGCGTCATCCTGACCGAACTCAACCTCGGCGGCGGGCACGCCATCCCCTACGTTCCCGGCGACCGCGAACTCGACCTCGACGCGCTGGCCCGTGTTATCGAGGGCGCGCTGGACGAGGCCTGCGCCGCGGAGCATTTCCCCCGCCCCAGGGTGGTGGTGGAACCCGTCGACGGCGGCTAACTGTCCTGCAGCCTGGGGTCGGCCTCCAGGTGGGTCAGCCCGTTCCACATCAGGTTGACCAGGTGCGCCGCGACCACTTCCTTCTTGGGTTCCCGGGTGTCGAGCCACCATTGCGCCGTCATCGACACCGAGCCCACCAGCGCCTGCGCGTACAACGGCGCCAGCTCGGGATCCAGGCCGCGGCGGGCGAAGTCGCCGGCCAGGATTGAGCTGACCTGGTTGACGGCGTCGTTGAGCAGGCTGGAGTAGGTGCCCGAGCTGATGGCGGCCGGTGAGTCGCGGATCATGATGCGGAAGCCGTCGGTGCGCTCTTCGACGTACGTGAGCAGCGCCAGAGCGACCCGCTCGACCCGCACCCGGGACCGGTTGTTGGTCAGCGACGAGGTGATGCCGTCCAGCAGCGCCGACATCTCGCGGTCGACCACCACGGCGTACAGCCCCTCCTTGCCGCCGAAATGTTCGTAGACGACCGGCTTGGACACGTTGGCGCGCAACGCGATCTCCTCGATCGAGGTGCCCTCGTAACCGCGCTCGGCGAACAGCGAGCGTGCGATGCCGATGAGTTGTTGCCGGCGCTCGGTACCGGTCATCCTGGCGCGCGGGGCGCGTGCCTCTTTGTCCGGCTCCTTGTCGAGAACAGCCACGTCAATCAGCGTATAGCGTCGCAGGCACCGAACCGCCCGTCTTTCCCTCGGCGCCGCGATCGGCCCGTCCACCGTCTAAAGTCTGTTGGTGGCGCGGGCCGATGGGCCTTGCGATCCGTCGTGGTGTAATCGGCAGCACCTCTGATTTTGGTTCAGATAGTTCAGGTTCGAGTCCTGGCGACGGAGCTTTGCTCCCTGGGTCGAGGGTGGGGCCTATGCACGAATTCGGCACGGTTCCCGTACGCAGGCCCCACGGTCGGCGAGTCGGACCGAAGTGGTCTTTGCGTCGACGTCAGGTGTGGTGACACGCTTGACGGCGTGTCGGCGTACAGACACGCACGCTCGCGTCGGAAGGAGAAGCGTGGCGTCTCGTGGTGATACCGCGGTCCTGGTGCTCGCGGCCGGGCCCGGCACCCGGATGCGGTCGGACACCCCCAAGGTGCTGCACACGATCGGCGGGCGCAGCATGTTGTCCCACCTCCTGCACGCGATAACCAAGGCCGCCCCGCAACACCTGGTCGTGGTCCTCGGCCACGACCACCAGCGCATCGCTCCGCTGGTCGCCGAATGGGCCGACGGCCTGGGCCGCGCCATCGAGGTCGCCCTGCAGGACCGGCCGCTGGGCACCGGCCACGCCGTTCTCTGCGGCCTGTCCGCGCTGCCCGAGGACTACGCCGGCGTCGTCGTCGTCACCTCCGGCGACACGCCGCTGCTGGACTCCGACACCCTGGCCGACCTGATCGCGACGCACAACGCCGGATCGGCCGCCGCGACGGTGCTCACCACGACACTCGACGACCCCACCGGCTACGGCCGCATCCTGCGCACCCAGGACAACGAGGTCACCGCGATCGTGGAACACGCCGACGCGACGCCTTTCCAGCGCGAGATCCGCGAGGTCAACGCCGGCGTCTACGCCTTCGACGTTCCCGCGTTGCGCTCCGCGCTGAGCCGGCTGAGCTCGAACAACGCCCAGCAGGAGCTGTACCTGACCGACGTCATCGCCATCCTGCGCGGCGACGGGCGGGCCATCCACGCCCAGCACGTCGATGACAGCGCGCTGGTGGCCGGCGTGAACAACCGCGTGCAGCTGGCGCAATTGGGCGCCGAACTCAACCGCCGGATCGTCGCCGCCCACCAGATGGCCGGGGTGACGGTGGTCGACCCGGCCACCACCTGGATCGACGTCGACGTCACGATCGGCCGCGACACCGTGATCCACCCGGGCACGCAGCTGCTGGGACGCACCCAGCTTGGCGGCCACTGCGTCGTCGGCCCGGACACCACGCTCACCGACGTCACCGTCGGCGACGGCGCGTCGGTGGTGCGCACCCACGGCACGTCGTCGTCCATCGGCGCCGGCGCCACGGTCGGGCCCTTCACCTACCTGCGGCCGGGCACGGTGCTCGGCGATGACGGCAAGCTCGGCGCGTTCGTCGAGACCAAGAACTCCACGATCGGCACCGGCACCAAGGTTCCGCACCTGACCTACGTCGGTGACGCCGACATCGGCGACCACAGCAACATCGGAGCGTCCAGCGTCTTCGTCAATTACGACGGCACGTCCAAGGCCCGGACCACGATCGGCTCCCACGTGCGCACCGGGTCGGACACCATGTTCGTCGCCCCGGTCACGGTCGGCGACGGCGCGTACACCGGCGCGGGAACCGTGGTCCGCGACGACGTCCCGCCCGGCGCGCTCGCGGTGTCCGCCGGCCCGCAGCGCAACATAGAGGGCTGGGTACAGCGCAAACGGCCGGGCAGCGCGGCGGCCGAAGCGGCCGAAAAGGCGACCGGGGCCGGCGGGCCCGAATAGACATTGTGATTTCGCTATCTGGTAACCCGGCCACATTTCCGTACCATTCGCTACGTACGATTGGCCATCCACTTTTGATCCGAACGGCGAGGGCAGTGCGTTGAGCCACGACTGGACCGACAACCGCAAAAACCTGATGCTCTTCTCCGGCCGTGCGCACCCGGAGTTGGCCGAGCAGGTCGCAAAGGAGCTCGACGTCCACGTCACCGCTCAGACGGCGCGGGAGTTCGCCAACGGCGAGATTTTCGTCCGGTTCGACGAGTCGGTCCGCGGGTGCGACGCGTTCGTCCTGCAGTCGGCCCCGGCGCCGGTGAACGACTGGCTGATGGAACAGCTGATCATGATCGACGCGCTCAAGCGGGGCAGCGCCAAGCGGATCACCGCCGTCATGCCGTTCTACCCGTACGCCCGGCAGGACAAGAAGCATCGCGGCCGCGAGCCGATCTCGGCGCGGCTGGTCGCCGATCTGCTCAAGACCGCCGGCGCCGACCGGATCGTGACCGTCGACCTGCACACCGACCAGATCCAGGGTTTCTTCGACGGGCCGGTCGACCACATGCGCGGGCAGAACCTGCTGACCGGGTACATCCGGGACAACTACCCGGACGGCAACATGGTCGTGGTCTCCCCCGATTCGGGGCGGGTGCGGATCGCCGAGAAGTGGGCCGACGCGCTGGGCGGAGTCCCGCTGGCCTTCATCCACAAGACCCGCGACCCGCGGGTGCCCAACCAGGTGGTGTCCAACCGCGTCGTCGGCGAGGTGCAGGGCAGGACATGTGTGCTGATCGACGACATGATCGACACCGGCGGCACGATCGCCGGCGCGGTCAAGTTGCTGCGCGACGAGGGCGCTGGTGACGTGATCATCGCGGCCACCCACGGCGTGCTGTCCGACCCGGCCGCCGAGCGGCTCGCTGCGTCCGGCGCCCGCGAGGTGATCGTCACCAACACGCTGCCGATCGGCGAGGAAAAGCGCTTCCCGCAGCTCACCGTCTTGTCCATCGCGCCGCTGCTGGCCAGCACCATTCGCGCCGTCTTCGAAAACGGCTCCGTCACGGGGCTGTTCGACGGAGACGCCTAGATGGCCGATACCGTCATCTACCACAATCCCCGCTGCAGCACATCCCGCAAAACGCTGGACTTGTTGCGCGACAACGGGGTTGAGCCGACAATCGTCGAATATTTGAAGAACCCGCCGTCGCGCGGCGAACTGGTGAAGATGATCGACGACGCCGGGATCGACGTGCGGACCGCGGTGCGCAAGCGTGAATCGCTTTACACCGAACTCAATCTCGCCGATGCGACCGACGACCAGTTGCTCGACGCCATGGTCGAACACCCGATCCTGATCGAGCGGCCGTTCGTCGTCACACCGAAGGGCACCCGGCTGGCCCGGCCGGTCGACGCGGTCCGCGAGATTCTGTGAGACGTGGGTATGCGGCCGCGGCCATCGCGCTGACACTGTCCGCGGTGGCGTGCGGTCCGAAAACCCCTGACTACCAATCGATCTGGTCGACGACTCCGACGACCACGACCACGACGACGCGGGTCGAAAAGCCCGTGCCCCTGTCGCAGTATCTGCAGAACATCGGCGTCACCGGCCAACAGGTGGCGCCGGGCAACCTGCCCGACCTGACGGTCTCGATCCCGACGCCCCCGGGCTGGTCGGTGGCGAGCAATCCGCACATCTCGCCGGAGACCGTAATGCTCTCCAAGGGGAACAAGTACCCGACCGCCAGGCTGGTGGTGTTCAAGCTGAATGGCGATTTCGATCCGGCCCAGGTGATCCAGCACGGCAACGACGACGCCCAGCTGTTCGAGAATTTCAAGCAGCTCGACGCCTCGACGACGCCCTACAACGGCTTTCCCTCGTCGATGATCCAGGGCAGCTACGACTTGGACGGCACACGCCTGCACAGCTTCAACCGGATCGTCATCGCCACCGGGTCGCCGCCCGCCAAGCAGCGATACCTGGTTCAGCTCACCATCACCGGCCTGGCCAACGAGGCGGTCGCGCAGTCCACCGACATCGAGGCGATCATGCGGGGGTTCGTCGTCGCGGCGAAGTAGCGGCGGTTCACTAGGCTCACATCCATGACGAACTGGACCGCCGCAGACCTGCCCTCGTTCGCCGGGCGCACCGTGATCATCACCGGGGCCAACAGCGGTCTCGGCGCCGTGACCGCCCGCGAGCTGGCGCGCCGGGGCGCCACGCTCGTCATGGCGGTTCGCGACGTTCGCAAGGGCGAGAAGGCCGCGCTGCAGATCCGGGGCACTCAGACCGGCCCGGTCGAGGTGCGCCCGCTCGACCTGCAGAACCTGTCGTCGGTGCGCGAATTCGCCGACGGCGTCGACGAGGTCGACGTGCTGATCAACAACGCGGGCATCATGGCGGCCCCCTACGCGCAGACCGTCGACGGCTTCGAAAGCCAGATCGGCACCAACCACCTCGGGCATTTCGCGCTCACCAACCTGTTGCTGCCCAAGCTCACCGATCGGGTGGTCACGGTGTCGTCGATGGCGCACTGGGCGGGTCGGATCAGCCTCGACGACCTGAATTGGAAGACGCGGCGGTACTCGCCCTGGCTGGCCTACAGCCAGTCCAAGCTCGCCAATCTGCTGTTCACCAGCGAACTGCAGCGGCGCCTGGATTCGTCCGGTTCGAAGCTGCGCGCGCTGGCCGCGCACCCCGGCTATTCGCACACCAATCTGCAAGGCGCCTCGGGCCGCAAGCTGGGCGACGCGATGATGTCGGCGGTCACCCGGGTGGTGGCCACCGACGCGGACTTCGGCGCGCGCCAGACGCTGTACGCGGCGTCGCAGGACCTGCCCGGCGATACGTTCGTCGGGCCGCGGTTCGGCCAGCTCGGCCGCACCCAACCGGTGGCGCGCAGCCGGCGGGCGCAGGACCCGGCAATGGCCCGGGCGCTCTGGGAGCTGTCCGAGCAGCTCACCGGCACCAAATTCCCGCTCTGAGCCCTCCGACCGAACCCCACCGCCCCCACCAGCCTCGCCAGCCTCTCGCGCGGTCGGCCGGCGATGTGCCCACCTCCGAGCGACAACGCCCGCGCGCCGCGGGTAGTCGCTGCGAGGCGGGCATCTCGGCCATCGCCCCGGCCAGGTGGCGGAGTGACGCAAGTGACGCAGACCGCCGCAATTTCCGCTCCCAGGTGCGCATGCGTTAACCTGACCGGGCGTCACGGCGAGGGTGGCTGGCCTGCCAGCACCGTTATCGACGGAGACCGACGAACTGTCGCGACCCTGGCCGTGCCCCCACACTGACGAGCACACAGGAGCGACACGATGGCCAAGTCCGCAGGCAACCAGCTCACCGCCACGGTGCGAACCGAGACCGGTAAGGGCGCGTCCCGCCGGGCCCGCCGCGAAGGCAAAATCCCCGCCGTCCTCTACGGGCACGGTTCCGACCCGCAGCACCTGGAGCTGCCCGGCCACGACTTCGCGGCCGTGCTGCGCCACGCGGGCACCAACGCGGTGCTGACCCTGGACATCGGCGGCAAGGAACAGCTGGCGCTGACCAAGGCGCTCGACATCCACCCGATCCGCCGCACCATCCAGCACGCCGACCTGCTGGTCGTGCGCCGCGGCGAGAAGGTCGTCGTCGAGGTGACCGTCGTCGTCGAGGGCGACGCCGTGCCGGGCACCCTGGTCACCCAGGACACCAACACCATCGAGATCGAGGCCGAGGCGCTGTCGATTCCCGAGCACGTCACCGTGTCGGTGCAGGACGCCGAACCGGGCACCCAGTTCACCGCCGGCCAGATCGCCCTGCCGCGGGGCGTCAACCTGATCTCCGACCCGGAGATGCTGGTGGTCAACGTGGTGGTCGCGCCGACGGCCGAGGACCTCGAGGAAGAGGGCGCGGGCGAGGTCGCCGAGCGCGAAGAGGCCCCCGCCGAAGAAGAGGCCGGCGAGGCCGAGGCCCCCGCGGACGAGTCCGAGTAGGCGGTTCGCAACGTGGCCGAGCCGTTGCTGGTGGTCGGCCTGGGCAACCCCGGAGACAACTACGCCCGCACCCGGCACAACCTCGGGTTCATGGTCGCCGACCTGCTCGCCGGCCGACTGGGGTCAAAGTTCAAGGTGCACAAGCGGTCCGGCGCCGAGGTGGTCAGCGGCCGGTTGGCCGGACATTCGGTCCTGGTCGCCAAGCCGCGCTGCTACATGAACGAGTCCGGCCGCCAGGTCGGGCCGTTGGCGAAGTTCTATTCGGTGGCGCCGGCCGACATCGTCGTCGTGCATGACGACCTCGACCTGGACTTCGGCCGCATCCGGCTGAAGGTCGGCGGCGGCGAGGGCGGTCACAACGGCCTGCGCTCGGTGGCGGCCGCGTTGGGCACCAAGGAGTTTCAGCGCGTCCGCATCGGGATCGGCCGACCACCCGGTCGCAAAGACCCGGCGGCCTTCGTGTTGGAGAACTTCTCGGCGGCCGAGCGCGGCGAGGTGCCGACCATTTGCGAGCAGGCCGCGGACGCCACGGAGTTGCTCGTCGAGCTGGGGCTGGAGCCGGCGCAGAACCGCGTCCACGCCTGGTAAGCGCCTAAGTGACCAGCGTGGCGGAGTGGGACCGGCGCAGCTTGCCCGACGGTGTCTTCGGGATGGTGCCCGGCCCGAGCACCACCACGTTGCGCGGCCGCATGTCGACCTCGGACACCACCTCGCGCGCGACCTGGTGCTCGATGCGGCGCACCTCGGCCGGGTCCTGCCAGGCGTTGGACTCGACGGCGACGGCGAACGTCTCGCGGGAGTGGCCGGCGTCCAGGCGCACCGCGACCGCGCACCCGGGCCGCACCCCCTCGACGCGGCAGGCGGCCCGCTCGATGTCGGTGGGATAGATGTTGCGGCCGGCCATGATGATGACGTCCTTGACGCGGCCGCACACCACGACGTGGCCCTCCTCGGTCATGTAGCCGAGGTCGCCGGTGTCATACCAACCGTTCTCGTCCTGCGCCGGGATGAAGCCACCCATCGTCAGGTAGCCCGGCGTCAGCGACTCGCCGCGCAGCTCGATGACGCCGACGCCGCGGGCGGGCATCACGTCGCCGTTCTCGTCGATGATGCGCGCCTCCAGGTCCTGCAGCAGCGGGCCGAGCGTGGCCAGCCTGCGGGTGTTGCCCTTGGTGGCCGGCACCGCGCGGCGCAGGGCCGCGAGCAGGTCCGCGTCGACCTCGTCGACGACCAGGCCGGCGTTGCACTCCGAGAACGACACCGCCAGCGTGGTCTCGGCCATGCCGTACGCCGGCAGGATCGCCGAGGGGCTCAGGCCGAACGGCTTGCCCGCGTCCAGCAGGTCCTCCACGTCGGCGGGTTCGACCGGCTCTGCACCGGACAGCGCGAAGCGCAGGGTCGACAGGTCGAAGTCACCCGGCTTGGCGTTGCGGCGCAGCCGCTTGGCGAGCAGCGCGTAGGCGAAGTTGGGCGCCGCGGTCATGGTGCCCTTGTACTTGTCGATGAGCTTGGCCCACAGCAGCGTGTCGCGCAGGAAGTCCATCGGCGTGACCTTGACGAGCTCGGCGCCGAAGTACATCGGGATGGTCAGGAAGCCGACCATGCCCATGTCGTGGAAGCAGGGCAGCCAGCTGACCATGACGTCCTTGTTGACGTCGTATTGGGCACCGATGAACATCGCCTCGGCATTGGAGTAGATGTTGCGGTGGGTGATCTGGACGGCCTTCGGGGAGCCGGTGGAACCGGACGTCAGCTGCATCAGCGCCAGGTCGTCCTCGCCGACCTCGACGGGGTCGATCGGTTCCGACGCCAGCAGGTCGGCGACGGTGAGGACCTTGATGCCCTTCTCCTCGAGCACGGGGATGGCCACCAGGAAGGGCTCGGAGACGATGACGGCCTTGGCCTCGATCATGCCGATGACGTTCATCGTGTCTTCGGCCCACACGGCCAGGTCGGTGCGCGGGGTGGGCTGATGCAGCATCGTCAGGCTGGCGCCGCGCATCCACAGCCCCTGGGCGGTCGGGGCGATTTCCACCGGGAAGCCGGCGAGGACACCGACGGCGTCGCCGAGGCCGATGCCGGCGGCGGCCAGGCCGCCCGCGATGCGGCGGGCGCGTTCGTGGACCTCGCCCCACGTGTGGCGGACCGGTTCGTGGGGTTCACCGGTGACCATGCCCGTCGTCACGGTACGGGCATTGCGGTACATCTTCTCGGTAAACCTGCTCACACAAACCTCCTCGGTTCCGGCGCTTGCCCCAACGCCCGAGATTTCATATTCCGCCCACTCGGTAGCTCTTCGCAGCAGGCTCGCAAACACAGTCGGGCAGCGGTTAGGTCTCGAAACGGCGATGAGCCGGCAACCCCGCGTCCGGTCGCCCGATAAGCGCGGACCGGGCCCGAAAAACGCTCGTGGGCCCGAAGCACCAGTCGTCCGCCGGGGGCTCCGGCGGACGACGAAAATAAGTGATCTTGCTCAGCGCTACCCGTCACCGCGCATTATCTTAAACTCCTCTTAGGGAACAGCCCAAACGAATGCGCGTTTTGGGGTGATTTTCACACTTCGGTGGGGGCCGGAACCACGCGCGCCCCGGCCACCGGCCCGCTGGCGACCCGCACCGTGCGGCAGACGCCCGCCCCGGACACCTCGGTGCCCACGTCGACGGCCGAGGCCGCCGAGGAGCACAGGAACGCGCACGTCGGGCCCGAGCCGGACACGATGCCCGCCAGGGCGCCGGCCTGGACGCCCGCGCGCAACGTGCGGCGCAGCTTCGGGTTCAGGCTCACCGCGGCGGCCTGCATCTCGTTGCCCAGCAGCGACGCCAGCTGTTCCGGGTCGCCCGCGGCCAGGGCCGCCAGCACCGGGCCCGGCCCGGCGAGCCGGGGCGGGTCGCCCGCCCCCCGAAGGCGGTCGAGCTCGGCGAACACCGCGGGCGTGAGCAGCTCCCCGTCGGCGAACGCCAACACCCAGTGGAAGGTGTTGCGGGACAACACGGTGGCCAGCTCCTCGCCGCGGCCGGTGCCCAGCGCGGTGCCGCCGTGCAGCGCGAAGGGGACGTCGCTGCCCAACCGCGCGGCCAGCATGCGCAGGTCGCGACGCGGCACGTTGAGTTCCCACAGCGAGTTCATGGCGACCAGCACCGCCGCCGCGTCCGCGCTGCCGCCGGCCATGCCACCGGCCACGGGGATGGATTTGTCGATCATGATCGAGACGTCGGGCGCCCGGCCGACGTGTTCGGCCATCAGCTCGGCGGCCTGCCAGGCAAGGTTGCGTTCGTCGGTGGGCAGTTTGTCGGCACCCTCGCCGACGAGCTCGAGCGACAGCACGTCGGCGTTGCGGACGGTCACCTCGTCGAGCAGGGAGACGGCCTGAAAGACGGTTGTCAGCTCGTGGTAACCGTCCTCGCGGCGGTCGCCGACCTCGAGATAGAGGTTGACCTTCCCGGGCACCCGAACGGTGACCGACCCGGTCGGCACCCACTGTGCGGCGGTATTGCCGTCAGACGCGGACACCGGAGCAGACTATCGCTGCCACCGGCCGACCACATGCAGCGGCACCGACGGCGCCGCGGTCAGCCCGGCGAGGTCTGCTGTTGCGTCGCGGTGTCGGTTGGTTCGTTCGATCTGCGCAACAGCCGGACGAAGTCGTCGATGGACAGGGTCTCGCCGCGGCGCGCCGGGTCGATGCTGGCGGCCAACAGGCGACTCGCCGACTCGTTCCCCGAGCCGGCCCACTCGACGAACGCGTTGCGGGCCGTCTTGCGCCGCTGCGCGAACGCGATGTCCACCAGTCCGAAGACCTGACGGCGGAAGGCCTCGTCGGTGGGCCACTGCGGGGTGGCGTAGCGGTCGATGCGCACGAGCCCGGAATACACGCGGGGAATCGGCCAGAAGACCGTCGGCGACACCATGCCGCACCGCCGAACCGACCCGAAGTAGCGGACCTTGACGCTGGGCACGCCGTAGTCCTTGCCGCCCGGCTCGGCGGCGAGGCGTTCGGCGACCTCCGCCTGCACCATGACAGTCACCGTCTGGATGGAGGGGAATTCGGCGAGCAGGTGCAGCAGCGCGGGCACCGCGACGTTGTAGGGCAGGTTGGCGACGACCGCGTTGGGTTGCGCGGCCAACTCTTCCCGGCGAAGGGTCAAGACGTCGCGGTTGAGTACGGTGAGCCGCTGCAATTCGCTGTGCGAGTGTTCGGCGACGGTCTGCGGCAGCCGATCGGCCAGGACCGGGTCGATTTCGACGGCGGTTACCGTGGCGCCGCGGTCCAGCAACGCCAACGTCAGCGATCCCAGGCCGGGTCCGACCTCGAGGACGTGGTCGGACCGGCCGACCCCGGAGGTCGAGACGATCCGGCGGACCGTGTTGGCATCGTGGACGAAGTTCTGACCGAGGGATTTCCGGGGCCGAAGGTCAAGTTCTTTGGCAAGCCGCCTGATCTCGGTGCGACCGAGCAGCCGGATGGTCAGCTTGCCCCTGCTCTTCCGCTGCACACGGGCCACGCGCCCCAACCCTGACGCTCGCGCGTCACCTCGGCGACTGCGATCTGCTCTTCCCGGGTCGCCAGGTCCGCGCGCGCGGCGAACCGCAGCCCGCCGTTGCGCTCCCAGGTGCCCTGATCGAACTGCACACCGCCGTAGTAGCCGTTGCCGGTGTTGATCGCCCAGTTCCCGCCGGCCTCGCAGCCGGCGATCGCGTCCCAGATCGAGCCGTTGGTGACCGGTGGCACGTCGGTGCCGGGCTTGGTGCCCACCCGCACCACCGCCTCGCGGGCGGGGGTGATCACGGTGTTGGCGATCGGCAACCGGCCGGTCTCAACGCCGTTGACGGTGGCGACCGCGAAGGTGACGTCCTGGGTGCCGGGGCTGCCCGGGTCTTCCACCACCTGGCGGCTCATGTTCATGTCCGGGTCCTCGACCCGACGGGCGTTGGGCTGCAACGGCATTCGTTCCGTCACCCGCTCGATCCGGTTGCGGGTCACCTGGATTTCCATGCCGTCGACAATGGGGGACGACGCGCTCGGCATCGCCTGGTCGCCTTCGAGGAGCGGGGCGCCGGCCGCGCTCAGCAGCCCCGCGACGTTGGGCGCGGGCAGGTGCACCGTACGGGTGGTGCCGCCATCGGTGATGCGGACCGTCTTCGCGCTGACGACGGGCAGCGCCATTCCCGCGAGCGGGACCCGGCTGCCGCGGGAGGCCGCGGCGGGGGCCGTGTCGGTCATGGCGAGTTGGGCCAGGGCCTCGTCGACGGTCGATGCCGTCGTCCACACCTGCCTGGTGTCGTGACCGTCCAGCGAGATCTGCAGCGGGCGGCTGCGGCGCAACACGATGTTGGCGGCGTCGTGCACCTTGACGTCCCCGGCGGGGTACAGGTCGTCCCGCTCGTCGACAGCGAAGCCGTTCTCCTGCACGATGTCGATGACCCGCGACTTCATGGTCGTGACCCGCATCGCAATGCCGTCAACGGTCAGCGTCACCGTCTTGCACGCGGAGACCGCGAATCCACCTGCGAACGCCAGAACCAGTAACAGTCCTCCGACGATGAGCCGCAACATCGGCGACGGTGTCTGATGAAGTTTTGTTAATACAGTCAACGCGCGTCTATCCCGACCACAGCAATTACTCCAACGACCTAATCAGCACCAAGCGACAAATAAGGGCCCGTAGGCCCCACCCTTTCGATCACAAGACGGTAACGAACCGGCCAAAGTTGAGCAACTCCGGCGCGAATTCGTTAACGCAATCGTCCCGTGCAGCGAGTCAACCGGGAGCCAGCCCGTAGACCCGCCGAGCGTTGCTCGTCGTGGCCTGCGCCAGCTCTTCGGCGGGACGGCCCACCAGTTCGGCGATCGCCCGGACAGTATAAGGAAGGCAATACGGCTCGTTCGGTGCACCGCGGTACGGATGCGGCGTCAAGAAGGGCGCATCGGTTTCCACCAGCAGTTGTTCCAGCGGTATCAGCGGAACGGCTTCCCGCAGGTCGCGGGCGTTGCGGAAGCTCGCCGTTCCCGACAGGCTGAGCAACCATCCGGCGTCCACGCAGCGGCGGGCCATCGCGGCGTCCGACGAGAAGCAGTGAAAGATCACCGTGTCGGGCGCGCCTTCGGCCGCCAGCACGTCGAGCACCTCGGCGTCGGCGTCCCGGTTGTGGATCATCAACGGTTTGCCGCACCGCTTGGCCAGGTCGATGTGCCAGGCGAACGCTTCCCGTTGGGTGTCCGGCTGCGCGCACCCGTCGAGGCGCCCGGGCCAATACAGGTCCAGGCCGGTCTCGCCGACGGCCACCACCCGGGGGTGGGCCACCAGCCGCTCTATTTCGCCGCGGGCGGCGTCGTCGAGCGCATCGGCGCGGGTCGGGTGCAGCGCCACCGCGGCGTACACCCGCGGATCCCATTCGGCGGCGCGGGTCACCCAAGCCGCCGAAGCCAGGTCGTCGGCGATGGTGACCACGGCCCCCACCCCGACCGCCGCGGCGCGATCCACGATGGCGCGCACGTCCCCGGCGTCCCGCGCGCCACAGGCGTCGAGGTGGGTGTGGGCGTCGACCAGGGGGGCCAGCGGTTCGGGTGCGGGCGGCGCTTCTCGTTCTCGTCGGTTGGAGCTCACGCGCACACAATAAGGTGGACTCTCGATGAGGCCCTTCTACGTCACTACCGCGATCACGTACCCCAACGGCAATCCGCACGTCGGGCACGCCTACGAGTACATCGCCACCGACGCCATCGCGCGATTCAAGCGGCTCGATGGGTTCGACGTGCGTTTCCTGACCGGCACCGACGAGCACGGCCTCAAGATGCTCGAGACGGCGGCGGCGGAGGGCCTTCCGACCGCCGAGCTGGCGCGGCGGAATTCCGATGTTTTTCAACGCCTGCAGGAGAAGCTCAACATCTCCTTCGATCGGTTCATTCGCACCACCGACGCCGACCATCACGAAGCGTCCAAGGAGATCTGGCGGCGGATGGACGCCGCCGGAGACATCTACCTGGACAGCTACACGGGTTGGTACTCCGTGCGCGACGAGCGGTTCTTCGTCGAATCCGAGACCGCGGTGGTCGACGGGACAAGGGTCGCCGTGGAAACCGGAACGCCGGTGACGTGGACCGAGGAGCAGACCTACTTCTTCCGGCTCTCGGCGTACACCGACAAGCTGCTGGCCCATTACGAGGCCAACCCGGACTTCATCGCCCCCGAAGTGCGCCGCAACGAAGTGGTCAGCTTCGTCTCCGGCGGCCTGCGCGACCTGTCGATCTCGCGCACCTCGTTCGACTGGGGCGTCAAAGTGCCCGACCATCCCGATCACGTCATGTACGTCTGGGTCGACGCGCTGACCAATTACCTGACCGGGGTCGGCTACCCCGACACCGACTCGCCGATGTTCCGCCGCTACTGGCCCGCCGACCTGCACATGATCGGCAAGGACATCATCCGGTTCCACACCGTCTACTGGCCGGCGTTTCTGATGTCGGCCGGGATCGAGCTGCCGCGCCGGGTGTTCGCGCATGGGTTCCTGCTCAACCGGGGCGAGAAGATGAGCAAGTCGGTGGGCAACATCGTCGACCCGGTGGCGCTGACCGAGACGTTCGGCGTGGACCAGTTGCGCTATTTCCTGTTGCGGGAGGTCCCCTTCGGCCAGGACGGCAGCTACAGCGAAGACGCCATCGTCACGCGCATCAACACCGACCTCGCCAACGAGCTGGGCAACCTGGCCCAGCGGTCGCTGTCCATGGTGGCCAAGAACCTGGACGGGGTGGTGCCGACGCCCGGTGAATTCACCGCCGAAGATGCCGAACTGCTGGCGACGGCCGACGGCCTGCTGGACCGCGTGCGCGCCGCCTTCGACGGGCAGGCCATGCACTTGGCATTGGAAGCGATCTGGCTGATGCTGGGCGCCGCCAACCGATATTTCTCCGCCCAGCAGCCGTGGGTGCTACGCAAGAGCGACTCCGCGGCGGACCAGACTCGTTTCGCGACAGTGCTTTACACAACCTGCGAGGCCGTTCGCATCGCGGCGCTGCTGATCCAGCCGGTGATGCCCGAATCGGCGGGCAAGCTTTTGGATCTGCTCGGCCAGGCGCCCGAACAGCGCAGCTTCGACGCGATAGGCAAACGGCTGACCCCCGGCACGGCGCTCCCGGCGCCGACCGGGGTCTTCCCCCGCTACCAAGCCGACTAGCCGCTCGCGAGCCGAGCGCGCCACCAGCTTCACACCGACATTGCCAGGCACAGCGCCGCGACGGCGAGGCCCTGCAGGGTGGCCCTGGTGGTGATCACTCTGTCCCAGTTGCGCTGCAGCGCACGAGCATCGGTCGGCAACTCGGGTCGATCCGCGCCTGCGATGAGTTGCCGGTTGATCGGCGCGCTCACCCGCAGGTAGATCAGCAGCCACGCCAGCAGCAGGAGGACGGCGGCGCCGGCCGCGCCGGCTTGCGCCCAGCGGCCGGACGCCGCGGCGAATGCCAGGCTGATCGTCGCCGCCGCCAGGCCGAGCACGCCGGGTACCGGCATCCGTCGATCCCCATAGCGATGGATGTTGCCGGCAACGGCGAGCAGGGCCCGATCGTCGATGCGGGCCATCGCGGGCCTCAGCACCATCGCGCAGAACACGTCGGTGCCGTAGACCACCCCGGTACCCAGCACCGCGACGACCGCGAAAACGGTGGCGACCATGGCGCACACTCCTCATCTCCCGTAGGTGCTAGCAACGCTAACCCTCGAGAGCGCGGCTGTCAATAGCGTTGCTATCTTCTGTGCCACCGCTAACACGACGTCACCGATGTCGACGTCGGCGCGCCTCCGGACCGCGCGCCGCCGGCCGATCACCGACCCGGTGCGCGAGCGGGCCGACGAAGGTGTTCAGGGATGCCTTCGGCGAGCGGGAAACGAAATACGGCGCCAATCCTGGGCGGGCATCTGCTCGAAGGCCTGTGTATAGCCTATGTTATGCGCCATAATCGGCCGGTGGACCGACGACGCAATCGGCAAGAGGGTGACTCGCCGATGACGACCCTGAAACAGCTGCCGGCACTGGTCGTGCTCGAGCGGATCCCGATCCCGGTGCTGGCGATCGAGAATGACGGCACCATCCTGTTTTCCAACGCCGCGTTCGCCGAGATGATGGGTTATGACCGGGAAGAGGT
The DNA here is from genome assembly GCF_001667735.1 of Mycobacterium sp. E183. Taxonomy (GTDB): domain Bacteria; phylum Actinomycetota; class Actinomycetes; order Mycobacteriales; family Mycobacteriaceae; genus Mycobacterium. Next base: position 63,104 of record NZ_LZJN01000110.1, on the reverse strand, counting down.
GTTGGAGCTGAAGTTCCACCAGATCTTCCATCAGGCACCGGCCTCGGATTCGTTGTTATCCGTCGTTCATTCCCTGGCGAACATGGTGGTCGAACTGGCGCACAAGGACGGTTCGGTGGTGCGCGCCCTGATGAGCAAGTCGGCGGCGATGCGCGCCGACGACCAGTTCGTGCTCGCGGCGTTCCAGGATCTGACCGAGCAGTTGTGGCAGGAGGACCGCTAGCGGCGACGCGGCAGGCCCGGGAAATCATTGGCCGGAACGCGTCGACGTCCCGCGGTCGGTCATCGATGTAGGCGAAACCTGTTGGTGGGAATCAGGTCTCGCGCTGGACGGCCGCACGGGACGCGCCGTTATGCGCAGACGCTAACGCCGCCGCCGTGATTCGCGCCTGGTGCGCCACAGGATCACCCCGCCGCCGACGATGGCCACCGCAACCCAGCCCGCGCCGAACCACCACAGCCAGCCGAGGTCGGAGTGCCCCTGCGACGCCGCGGTCGGACCACCGGCTGAGGGCGAGTGCTCGACGGTCACCGGGTCCTGCCCGCCCGGCGCGGACACCACCGCGGCGCCTTTGAGTCGTTGCCAGCGCTTGTTATCGCCGCTGAGCCACCGCAGCAACTCGTCGAGTTGCCCCGGCGCCCCGTTTGATGTCGCCACCAACAGCGACCTGCCGCGGTTGAAAACCACTTGGAGAGAGGCGAACCGGAGATCTGGGTCGAGTGTGAGTTTGGCGGGCTTGCCGTCGGATTGGACGGCATTGACGGTGATGGGCCCGCTCGGCCCGGCAGCCACCGGAAGCGCGACATTGGAGTGATTCCACCCGTCGGCGGAGATCACTATCGCGGGGTCCGACGAGTCGATCGCCTGCTGCGCGGTCGTGACCGTGGTGTAGAGCGGCACGGCGCTGATTCGCTGCAGGCCCACCACGATGCCGATCGCCCGCACCGTGTCTATCAACGAGTGGGCCTCGATGCCCACCTGCATCCGGGGCATCAACGACTGCGGCACCGATTGGAAGCCGTCCGGCACCGGCGGGGCTGCCGGGTCGCTCTGTATTGTGGTGTCGCCGTTGATGTTCAGCGTCAGGAGCTGACTCCCCGGCCCGGCGGTGTAGAAGTCGCCGCAATGCCCGGTGTTGGCGGCGACGTCGAGGACCAGATCAATACTGGTGTAGCGCTGCAGCAGTCGGTCCGGCACATCGATCCAGCGGTCGATGGTGCCGTGGCCGTCGGTCGGCCAGTGGTCGATGGTTTCGGGGCCGATGGTCACGGCGATCTGACCGCCGACGTTCCCCGGTGTCGGGGTGTAGGAACCCTGCAGATGCACGCGCACGTTGTGCACCGATCTGGCGAATCGGGTTTGGTCGATTCCGATCGACACCCGCGGTTGCAGTGACGTCGAGTTGAGAACGGGCTGCGCCAACTCGCGCAACGTCACGCTGCCACCGAGTTGCTGCACGCTCGGTTTGAGCTGTTCCACCGCCGCCTTGGAAGACAGCGCCAACTGCGAGACGTCGTTGAACAACACCGCCGTGTTCGATTCGTCCGACTGGCCGAGCGGTCCGGACATGAGCAACCACGGCACACCCGAGGCGCCTTGTAGCGAAAGCCCGTTGTCAGGGCCCTCTTTGACGACGATCTGACGTTCCAGCGGTTGCGGCGGCGCCGGCGGCGCGGCCTGGCCTTCGGCCAGCGGAATCACCGCGATCTCGGGGGTCTGCCGGCCGTAGTGCGAGGCGGTGGAGGCGGCCAGTTGGACCGCCGTATCGGACTCGTTCGGCGAGGGCGACGGCGGCAGGTAGATGGAAAGCTTGCGCAGCACCGGCGGCAGGAAATGCGCCACCGTGGTGGGCGGCAGTTCGACCCCGGTGTAGGTGATCGACCCGTTGGTCAGGCGCAGCGGGCTCCACGGGTAGAGGCAGTATCCGTCCAATGGCACCACGTACGAACGCAGCGTCACCGACAGCCAATTGTCGTTGACCTCCGCGCCCGCCAGGGGAATGACGATTGGGGCCTGATCGGTGGAGGGCAAATTCAGCCGTGCGATGGTGCGCTCGCCCTGCGTGACAGTGAGCACCCCGGACCGCAGATTGATCGGCATCTCGACGGTGGCGTTCAGTGCCGTCGGTGTCAGGCCATGCAGCACCGGCACGGTGAGCTGTTGGGTACTCGTCACCCCCCAGAATTCCAGGGTGGGAGCGGACCCGATGTCGGTAAGCGACAACGTCGGCGAGTCCGCGGCGGTAGCCGGTTCGCCGGGCGCACCCCACGACGCCGGGGCGCTCATCACCAAAAACCCAACCACCGCGGCCAGCGCGACCACTTTGCCCAGACGTCTCCGGTACATCACCGGAACAGTATGCATTGTGGAATGCGCGTCAACCGCAATTACTGATTCGCCGTCTCGATGGCCGCGAAAGCGGGTGTGGCGCATCCGGCCCGACCGCGCGACCGTGGAGCTCTAGCCGATCAGGGGTTCCGTGTCGGCGTCGGGGCGGGCCGCGATGGCCGGGGCATGACGCATGACTTCGCGACCGAGGAACTGCTGGAAATAGGGCAACGACGACTCGGTCACCGTGCCGGGCAGCAGGAGCTCCAAGATCTGACGCAGGCGACCGCCGATGTCGACGGGGCCTCCCCTGTTGGGTTCACGACGGGTTATCGCATTGAATACCAGTCGCGTTCCGAACATGGCTCCAACGAGGAACTCGGAGAGCACCTTGGGGTCGACGTCCTTGCGGAGGTCTCCCTCGCTGATGGCCCGCCTGGCCTCATCAGCGATCTTCACCGCCAGGTCGGCATAGAAGTCCCCCGCGGCCTCGTTCAATCCGCTTAAGGCACAGGCTAATTGCTCGGCCGTGCGAACGGTCTTGTCCGAGTTGAGCACTACCACGATGGTGAAGGCGCCGTGTAGCAGGTTTTCCAGCCCCGGCGACGAAGACTTGCACACGTTCCCGAATGCCGTGAGCAGGCTCTCGGAGCCTTCCTTGAGGATGTCGGACGCCAGCGATTCCTTCGAATCGAAGTGGTGATACAGGGCGCCTTTGGTCATCCCGGTCCGCTCGATGATCGCCCCCCACCCGGCGGCGGCATATCCGACTTCCCCGAACACCTCGATCGCGGCGTCGATGATCTTCCGCCGAGTGGCTTCGGATCGGACCTGGCGCGGCACTGTCTCTGCACCTCCGGAGTCGCGTCGGGTGCGCGGAGTCATTGATGTGGGTTCACATCCACCGCAAGACGTCCAACGTTAGCAGCCGCTGCCGCGGCTGGCGGGCAGTCTGCTCAACCTGGTCGGCACTAAGGCGAGCCTTGGTCGCTCGAACTGGAGTTGACGGCGAGCGCCGCTCGCCGCCTTAGGAATTGGCTGAAGTAATCGGCCCGGTCCGGTTGCAAGATCCCACCCAAGATCAGCATCCAGCACTTTTCCAGGTCGGTGAGGAACCGTTCCGGGTCGTCCAGATTGCTGGTCTTGCGCAGCCCCATATGCAGCGACACCATCAGCCGTCCGACTGCGTCGGGATCACAGCGTTCGTCGATGTCACCCTCGGTGATGGCCTGCTGGACGACCCCCGACAGGGCTTCCACCCAGCCGCTCACCAACGTGTCCTGCAGCCCCCCCGACTGTCCGACCGACTCGATCAGATTCAGGCCGGCCCTGACCAGATCGGTCTTGATGTCTTGAACGGCGATCAGATACGAGAAGTCGATCAGGGTTTCCAGGCCCGAAAGTCCGCGGGTCAACAGGTCTCCGACCGCGACGGTCGCCGCGGCGATCTGCTTGTCGATGAGCTCCACCGCCAAGGCGTGTTTGGACTTGAAGTGGAAGTACATCGCGCCCTTGGTCAGCTGGGCCTCGGCCAGGATGTCATCCAGACCGACGTCGTGGTACGGCCTGCGCGCGAACTGATGGGAGGCGGCGCGCAGAATCTGCCGCCGCGTCGCGTCGGCGCGTCCGTCGGTCGAGTGGGTAGTCATGGGAATCTGCCAGCTCAGCTCTCGTCGGCCCGCCGGGTGTGACCCTGGCGCAGCGGCGTGAACCCGGCGGGGAAGCCGGGCTCCGCGACGTTGGCGTGTATGACGCGACCGATCTCGTCGGGGGTTGCGACCCGGACCTGGTCGATCGCCGTCAGGTTGATGAGCAGGGCATACACCTCGGTTCTTGGGCGGTCTTGAACTACACCGACCGGCCACCCCCGGGCAGTACATGGGCCACGTCTGAGATTAGCAGCTGCAGGCGTCTGCCTTGACGCTTGCGTAAATACCTGTAGTCCACATCACACCCTCTTTACAAACTATTAGTATGTTTCGTACGCTATTATCACATTGTCAGTTTGTAGGGCCGGGCGGCCCAAACCCACGGTTCGCCCAGTTGAGCGGCAAGAACGCCCGATCCCGGGCCCTTTGCAGGATGTTAGGAGACGCAGATGCCGGTCGTGACCACCAGGCCACGCGCTCTGGCAGCGTCAGCAGGTAGAAGGCTCGGAAAGGGACAAAGGACCTTCGCGATCGCAGGCCAAATACTCTTCGGCACAGCTTCCACCATAATCAATACTTTAGGTATGTTTAACGCGGTAATCGCGCTCCTCGGGTACGGCCCGGCGGTCGTCCGTCTCCGCACCGCCACCGGGGACCGGGGTCTGACGTGATCGATTTCGGGGCGTTCCCGCCGGAGTTCAATTCCGCGCGGATGTATGCCGGCCCTGGTCCGGTGTCGCTCGTGGCGGCCTCGGTGGCCTGGGATGGCCTTGCCGCCGAATTGCATTCCGCCTCAAGCTGTTACCGCTCGGTGATAGCCGGATTGACGACCGGACGCTGGTTGGGTCCCTCGTCGTTGACCATGGCGTCCGCCTTCGCTCCCTACATGGCGTGGACCGCCGGGGCGGCCGCGCGGGCCGCGGAAACCGCAGGCCAGGCCAGGCTCGCGGTGGAGATCTACGAGGCCGCCTTCGCGATGACCGTTCCGCCGCCGGCAGTCGCCGCCAACCGCGTCCAGCTCGCGACGCTGATCGCCACCAACTTCTTCGGCCAGAACTCGGCGGCGATCGCGGCCACCGAGGCCGAATACGGCGAGATGTGGGCACAGGACGCGGCGGCGATGTACCAATACGCCGCGGGTTCGGCGGCCGCGTGCGACGTGACACCGTTCAGCCCGCCGCCGGACGTCGCCAACCCGGCGGGGGTGGCGACCCAGGGCAGCGCGGTGGCGCAGGCCGAAACGTTGGCGGCCACGCACACTTCCCTGTCGAACGTGATGTCCTCGGTTCCCAACGCCCTGCACGGGCTCTCGTCGCCGATGTCCGCCAGCACCTCCACCCTGACCCAGGTCGGTACCGGCACCGCGAGCACCGCCACCAGCACGGCCAGTTCGTCGCTGATGGACAGCCTCGCGTCGAGCCTGCCCAGCTCGCTGCCCACCTACTTCATGGCGGGAGCGACACCGTTGTACGGGATGTCCTCCATCCTCGGCATGGCTCAGACCGCGCAGGGCTTGGTGAATGGGGCTGCCCAGGCGGCGGGCACCGCTGCGGCGGGGGCCGCGAGCGCGGCGAGCACGGGCGCGGGCGCGCTGGGATCGCTCGGCTCGCTCGGATCGGGTGTGGTCGGAAGCCTCGGCAGCGCGGCCTCGCTCGGTCCGCTGGCGGTCCCGGCGAGTTGGACCAGCGTGATACCGGCGGCACACAGCGCCGCTTCCGCACTGCCGACCATCAGCCTCGCCGGCGCCAACACGCCGCCCAGCATCATGGGCTCGCTACCGCGCCTGGCCGCCGCGTCGGGCAAGAACCTCGGCCCCCGGTACGGCGTCATCCCGACCGTGATGACGCGGCCGCCTTCCGGTGGATACGCGTAGGCCATGACCCCGACGAGAACGACCCGTGACCCGAGGAGCGGTGCATGAAGTACACGCCCACCCAGATCGCCGGCGTGACGATCATTGACCTCGAGCCGCAACGCGACCATCGCGGCTTCTCGTCCCGTTCCTTTTGTGCCGACGAATTCGCCGACCGCGGGCTGAGTTTCGACGTCACCCAGACCAACATCTACTTCAACTACACCCGCGGCACCGTGCGGGGCCTGCACCATCGGGTGCCGCCCTACGCTCAGACCCAGGTGGTTCGCTGCACCCGCGGCGCGATCGCCGCCGTCGCGGTCGACATCCGCCCGGGGTCGCAGACCTACGGCGACCACGTCATGGTCGAGTTGAGCGCGGACAACTACCGGGCGCTGTTCCTGCCGCCGTTCGTCGCCCACGGCTTCCAAACGCTGATCGACAACACCGAAGTCAGCTATCAGGTCAGCGGGGAGCCCGCGCCGTCCGACGCCCAGGGATTCCATTGGAATGACCCGGAATTCGGGATCGTGTGGCCGCTGCCGGTCACCGTCATCTCCGAGCAGGACGCCAGTTGGCCATCGCGAACGCCGAGCTTCGCTTCGATCGAGAGTGCAGCGTCATGTCTAACCCGTTGATGACCCAGGAATTGGTGGACGTCGTGCACGCCGAACCCGGTCCGACCAAGCGGAAACCGGCCGGCATCACGTCATTGCCCAGCCGCCGCACCGGCGCTCTGCCGGCCACCGGGGCCGCGGCGCCCTCGCCCGGTGGCAGCGCGATCCGGCGCTGGCAGCACCAATATTCGCACCACCTGCGCATCAGCGACACGCTGATCGTCTGCGCCTCGGTGCTACTGGCGCAGTACGTCCGATTCGGCGAAATCGCCAACACCTCGGGTTACTCGGACGTCGCGATGACGATGCTGTCGTTTCTCTTCGCGGCGCTATGGCTGTCGTCGCTGGCGGTATTCCAAACGCGCTCACCGCGAGTCATCGGCGCCGGCATCGACGAGTACCGCCGGATCGGCAGCGCCTCGTTCTGGACGTTCGGAATCATCGCGATGGTCACCTTGCTCGCCAAGGTGGACCTGGCCCGCGGTTACCTTGCGATCGCGCTCCCCGTCGGGACCATGGGCCTGCTGGGGAGCCGCAGCCTGTGGCGCAAGCACATCCGGCAGATGCGCGCGAACGGTCAGTGCCAGACGACGGTGCTGGCGATCGGGGACCGCAAGGCGGTCTCTCACCTGGCCCACGAACTTTCCCGCAACCCGCTGGACGGATACCTCGTGGTAGGCGTTTGCATTCCAGGCTACGGGCCACCGCGCGGCAACACCATCACCCTCGGCGGACGCGCTGTGCCGATCCTCGGTGACGTCACCCACGCGGTGGCCGCCATCAACAGCTGCGGTGCGGACACCGTGGCGGTCACGCAGACGGACCACTTCGGGATGCACGGGATCCGAGAACTGATGTGGCAGCTGGAAACGATGGACGTCGACGTCGTGGTCTCACCGGGCGTGATGGACGTCGCGGAGGCCCGCCTGACCCTGCGCCCGACCGCGGGGATGCCGCTGTTGCACGTCGAGAAGCCGCAATACGAAGGGACGCAACGCTTTCAGAAGCAGGTGTTCGACTTCCTGTTCTCGCTGGCGGCCCTGATCGCGACGGCGCCCGTCCTCGTCGCGGCGGCCGTCGCCGTCAAGCTCACCAGCAAGGGCCCGGTGTTCTACCCATCCGAACGGATCGGCATCGACGGCAAGCCCTTCAGGATGCTGAAGTTCCGGACCATGGTCGACGGCGCCGACACCCAGATCGAGCACCTGTTGGCGCTGAACGAGAGCGCCGGCGGCATGCTGTTCAAGATGCGCGAGGACCCACGGGTCACCCCCGTCGGCAAGATCCTGCGCAGGTTCAGCATCGACGAGCTGCCCCAGTTCATCAACGTGCTCAAGGGTGACATGAGCGTCGTCGGCCCGCGCCCCCCGCTGCGCCGAGAGGTCGACAACTACGACGGTGACGTCAAGCGGCGACTGCTGGTGAAACCGGGGGTCAGCGGGCTGTGGCAAGTGAGCGGCCGATCGGACCTCTCCTGGGAGGAGTCGGTGCGGTTGGACCTGTCCTACGTGGACAACTGGTCGATGTCGGGTGACCTCATGATCATCGCCAAGACGGTTAAGGCCGTTCTCACCAGTCACGGCGCATACTAGGGAGTCATGACTGAGCCGACGACGCCCGAGGCGGTCGTCCCGTCGGTGCCGCTCTCCCGGATGGCTCACGCCTTCTCGATCCAACTGATCTGCCGCGCACTGGGAATGCTGGCCTCGGTGGTCTCCGTGGCGATGACCGCGCGGTACCTGGGTCCGGGCCGCTACGGCCAGCTCTCCATCGCGGTCGCGTTCGTGGGAATGTGGAACAGCTTCGCCGATCTCGGTGTCGCCACCGTGATCGTCCGCCGCGTCACCTCCGGCCGCGGCGACCTCGAACGTCTGGTGCGCGTCAACAGCGGACTGGCCCTGATCTACTGCGTTCCGCTCGCCGCACTGGCGGCCGGTTCCGGGTTGCTCGTCTATCACGACTACGACGTCCGGGTCATGCTCGTGGTGCTGTCCGGGGGCCTGCTGCTGCAGACCATGACCACCCGCTTCGAGCCGGTGTTTCTGGCCACCGTCCGGTTCTCCGCGGTGGCCATCTCCGACGTCACGGCCCGCACGGCCACCCTGGCCATGGTCGCGGTCCTGGTCTCCGCGCACTCGAACGTCATCTGGTTCGCGGTGGCACAGCTCATTCCGCCCGCCGTCCAGCTGGTTATCCAGGGCGCCGCGGCGATGCGGCACATCTCGGTGCGCCCGGTGTTCGCGCTGCGCGAGGCCGCCGATCTGTTGCGGGAAACCCTGCCCCTGATCGGATTCCTGGTTGTCGGAATCCTTTACACCCGCGCCGACGGTGTGATCTTGTCCTTGCTCAACACCCACTCCGAGGTGGGCGTGTACGGGCTCGCCTTGACGATCGCGTTCAACACCATCGTGGTGTCGCTGGTGTTCCTCAAGGCGACGCTGTCGACGGGCACCGAACTGTTCGCGCGGGACGTGGCGGCGTTCGCCGCCTTCCTGCGCCGCAGCGTCGAGCTCATGTATTTCGCGGCGGTCCCCGTCGCGGTGGTCGGAGCGCTGCTGGCCGGACCGTTGATCGCGTTCTTCGGCGACAAGGCGTTCGTCGCGCGGGGAACGCCGACGCTGGCATTGCTGTTCGTCGCGGCGGCGCTGCGGTTCGTCGGCGGCACTCTCGGCCAGGGTCTGGTCGCCAGCCACCACCAAAAGGTTCTGCTGTGGTTGACGGTCGCCACGCTGGTGGTCAACGTCTCGCTGAATCTGGTTCTCGACGGGCGGCTGGGCGCCGTCGGGCCCGGCATCGCGCTGGTGTGTACGGAATTCTTCAACATGCTGTTCAGCAGCTGGTGGCTGCACCGGCGGTGCGGTTACCGTACGCCGGTGATGTTCTTGCTGCGGGTGCTGATCCCGACGGCCGCCAGTGTCGCGGTGACACTGCTGCTTTCGGGTCAGCACGTCGCGCTGATCCTGCTCGCCGCCGCCGCGGCCTACCTGGCCACCAGCGCCGCGGTCGGCCCGCTCAAGTGGTCGTCGCTGGCGTCGTTGCGCAGCAAGCAGCTGGCGTGACCGGCCGCGTGAAGTCTCCACGGGTGCTGTGGCTTTCGCCATGGACACGGCCGGCGGTGCGCGTGCAGTCCGAAGCGCTGATCCGGCACGGGGCCGACGTGCTGCTCGTGACCTCTGACCGGCACCCGGAGTCAGACGCCGCCCGCGAGTACGAGGTGGTGCTCGAGCCGCGATTCCTGTCGGCCAAGACGTGGCCGCCGACGCTCAAGGCCTGGCGGCTCGTCCGCAAGTTCCGGCCGGACGTCGTGATCGCCGAACAGGTCCGTGATCCACGGTGGATTGCGCTGGCCGGAAGGACGCCACGCATCCAGGTGATCCACGACGATCGCCCCCATGACCCCGCGGAAGCGCTGCCCGCCTACGAACTCGCGGCGCTCGATCGCTGGGGCGCCCGCTCTGCGGCCACCATCGCCTACTGCGAATACGTCGCGCGCGCGGTCGCGACACGACGCGACGTGATCGGCACACCGGTGCACGTTGTACCGCTCGCCAGCGATCTCGATCTCGACCGCGTCCCTCCGTTCGTGGATGCCGAGGGGCGCCACGACTTTGTCATGTTCGGCCGGCTCAACCCCTATAAGAACGTGGACGTGGTGTTGCGGGCCTGGCAGTGCCACGTCGAAGGCGGCGGCTGGCGCGGCGACGACCTCATCCTGATCGGCGACGGAGCGCTGGACGCCGACAAGCTGCCCGCGCACACGCAGTGGCGTCGCGGCGGCTATCGCTACCGCGATGTCGTCACCACCCTGGCCGCCGCCAAGGGCTCGATCGCCCACTACCGGCGCGCCACTCAAAGCGGCGTGCAGGTCCTCTCAATGCAGTTGGGCGTCATGCCGATCGTTTCCACCGAGGGCGGGCCGCCCGAGTATCAACCCCCGGACTGCCCCCCGATCGGCGTCGACGACGTTGCCGGACTGGCGGCCGCTTTCGACGTCCTGGCCGACCCGGACACGGCGGCGCGGCACGGGGCCACCGCGGCGCGGCACTACGAGCGCCATTGCGCCGTCGACCTTGTCGCGGATCGCTTCCTGGAGGTCATCGACGAGGTGATGGGCCGTCGACGTTGACCGGGTACCGAACACACCTCGCGTATCCGGATGTATGGACGCGAGAGGGATAGAAACGTGAGCACGTATCTGGTCACCGGGGGTTGTGGATTCATCGGATCGGCGGTCGTCAACTCGTTGCTGGAGCGGGGCGCCGAGGTCTTCGTCATGGATGACCTCTCGCTCGGAAAGGACCACTGGCAGAAGGCACCCCGCAAGCCGACGCTGATCGTCCGCGACATCCTCGACGCCGACGCGTGCGACGAGGCATTCCGTGACATCAAGCCGCAGAACGTCATTCATCTTGCGGCGCAACACTTCGTCCCCTGGTGCGAGGAGCACGTCTACGAGGCGTACACCTTGAATGTGCATGGCACGTTGAACGTCCTGGAGTCGTCACGCCGGCACGGCGTCTCAGCCTTCTTCTTCGCATCTACCGGCGACGTCTACCATCCGAACTTCGTGCCCCACCGGGAAGTTGATCCGACCGGGCCGGTGTATGTCTACGGCCACACGAAATACCTGGCCGAGCAGCTGTGCATGCGCTATTTCGAGTCCACCGGATGTTTCCGCACGCTGGTGATCGGGCGGCTGTTCAACGCCGCCGGACCGCGCGAAACCAATCCGCACATGCTCGCCGAGGTCACCCGTCAGATCGCGCAGGAGGGCAAGCGCGAAGTGGAAGTCGGTAACCTCTGGCCACTGCGCGACTACGTTGACGTCGACTCGATGGGCGCCGTTATCGTCGACACCGTTTCGCGGATAGCGGGATTGGAGATCGTCAACATCGGATCCGGCAAGGCGATCGAGGTCCGCGAAGCGCTGGACATCATCGCGTCCGTCCTGCCGTTTCCCGTTGACTTCACCTCGGTGCCCGAGCGCCAGCGCCCCAACGACCGACCGTTCCTGTGCCCGGATACGCACCGGCTGCGCCGCACCATCGGCCGTGCGGCGGAGCCGTTCGGCCAAGCCACGGCGCGAAAGATCTTTGCCGAGTACCCGGGCATCGCGCTCGAAAGTGGCCGCGGTGCGCCCTGATTCCGTCCGCCCGCTGCGGGTCGCCCTGGTAGGCGACTACCCCACCGATGAAGGCGCGACCGTGCACAACGGGGTGCAGTCGGTGACGTACACGTTGGCGCATGCGCTGGCTGCCCGTCCCGACGTCGAGTGCCACGTCGTCAGTGCGATGAACGGTGTGACCACAACCTACCGGCGGGCCGGCGCCCTGCACGTTCACTACGTCAAGCGCCTGAACCTCCCCCGATTGGTCACACTGCGTGTCAACGACGTGCCGCGCCTGGCGGCGGTGATCCGTTCGATCAATCCCGATGTCGTGCATGGACAGGGCCAGGATCGCCACGCGCTCGGCGCGTTGGCGAGCGGGGCGCCGACGGTCATCACTCCGCACGGCGTGCTCTTCATCGAGAGCCGGTTACTGCAAAGAAACCGGTGGGACGCGTTGGGCGCCTTGAAGAAACGGGCTGTCGCGAACATGGAGCGGGAGGTGTTTCGCCGCGCCCGGGACATGATCATCATCTCGCCGTACCTGGCGCAGGTTTACGGGCCGATGCTGACGGCGCGCTGCCGGTTCATCGAGAACCCGATCCAAGACGACTTCTTCCGCATACGGCGCGCACCGGAGCCCGGCCGAATGTTGTTTGTCGGAACCCTGGTGCCGCGCAAGAGTGTGGACCATCTCGTGCGCGCGGTCGGCGAGGTCGCCAACGACCGTCGCGCCATTGCCGACCGGCCGTGGCGGGCGGGCCTGCAACTCAGGGTCGCCGGCCCCATTGCGGACCCGAGCAGCGAACACGAAGTCCGGCGGGCGATCGACGAATGCGGCCTGGGGGAACGGGTAAGGCTGCTCGGCCCCATCGGCCACGAAGAACTGCTCGATGAATACGCGCGGGCCCAGGTTCTCTTGCTGGGCTCGCGCGAAGAGACCACTCCGCAAGTCGTCGCTCAGGCCATGGCGTGTGGACTGCCGGTGATCGCCTCTCGCGTTGGCGGCATTCCGGACATGGTCGAGGACGGCAACACCGCGCTGCTGTTTCCGCATGGCGATGTCGCGGCCTGCGCCGGGCACATCCGCCGGATACTTGACGACGACGCCTTCAGAGCCGGCATCGAACAGCGGGTACGCGTCGAGGCTCAGCAGCGTTTCGACCCGGAATCGGTTGCCGAGCAGACCGTTAGCGCCTATCGGGAGGTCATCGCCCGAGATCGGCAGACCTGAAGTACTCGATCGTGAGTTTGACGCCTTGGCCGAATGGGACCACCGGACGCCAGTCGAGCCTCGACTCGGCGAGGGCGATGTCCGGCTTGCGCTTCTTCGGGTCGTCCTCGGGCAGGGCCCGGAAAACGATCGGAGAGGGCGATCCGGTCATCTCCTTGATGATGCGGGCGACCTCGAGGACGGTCAGCTCGTCCTGGCTACCGAGGTTGACGGGTCCGGTGAAGGACGCCTCGCTGGTCGCCATCTTCACCAGCCCGTCGATCAAATCGTCGACGTAGCAGAAGCTTCGGGTTTGGCTGCCATCGCCGAAGATGGTGATCGGTTCGCCGCGGAGCGCCTGCACGATGAATTGTGAGACGATCCGCCCATCCTCGGGATCCATCCTGGGGCCGTAGGTATTGAAGATCCGGACGACCTTGATCCGAGCGCCGAAGCGGCGCGCGTACTCGAGCATGAGTGTTTCGGCAACCCGCTTGCCCTCGTCGTAGCACGCGCGGGGGCCGAAGCAGTTGACGTTCCCCCAATAGCTTTCGGTCTGCGGATGCAAGGTGGGATCGCCATAGATCTCGCTGGTAGAGGCCTGCAGCATCGTCGCCTCTTTGGCGAGCGCCAGCTCGAGCACGTTCCTCGTGCCGAGGTAGTTGGTGTCGAGGGTGAACACGGGGTCGCGCTGGAATGCGAAGGGCGAGCCCGGGCATGCCATGTTGAAGACGAGGTCCAGCGGTCCCGCCACAGCAGCGGCGTCCAGCGGCCGCGTGACGTCGTGTTCGAAGAAGCTGAACCCCGGGTCACCCGAGAGGTGGGCGAGGTTTTCACGCCTGCCGGTATAAAAGTTGTCCAGGCCGAGAACCTCGACGCCGTCGCGGCGAAGGCGATCGCAGAGGTGGGATCCGAGGAATCCGGCGGCGCCGGTGACGAGGGCTCTCATCCACCCAGCCTAGTGGCGGCCCATGCCGTAGTAGTCGAAACCCTCGGCCCGCAACCGCCTGGGGTCATAGATGTTTCGACCGTCGAAGACGACATGACCCCGCATGGCCGACCTGACGCGCTGCCACGACGGCCGGTGGAACTGCTTCCACTCGGTGACCAGGACGAGCGCGTCGGCGCCCTCGACCGCCTCGTACATGTTCCCGGCGTATTCGATCGAATCGCCCAGCGCCTCTTTGGCTCGCACGCTCGCCTCCGGGTCGAAAGCCCGCACCGTCGCGCCGAGCTCGAGCAGTCGCCGCACGATCACCAGCGAGGCGGCCTCGCGCATGTCGTCGGTCTGCGGCTTGAAGCTCAGGCCCCACAGGCCGACCCGCAGGCCCGTCAGGTCACCCGCGGGCCGTCCGTCACCGAAGTGCGCGACGATTTTGGCGACCAGCGTTGCCTTCTGCTCCGTGTTGACCTGGTCGACGGCGCGCAGCAGCCGCATGTCCGTGCCCAGTCCCGCGGCGGTGTGGATCAGGGCCTGAACGTCTTTCGGCAGACAGGACCCGCCGTAGCCGACTCCCGGGAACAGGAATTCGTAGCCGATGCGCCGGTCCGCCCCGATGGCCTCCCGCACCGCGCTGATATCGGCCCCGGCCTTCTCGCAGAGGTTGGAGATCTCGTTGATGAACGAAATCTTGGTTGCCAGAAAGCAATTGGCCGCATACTTGGCCATCTCGGCGCTCTTGATGTCCATGACGATCAACGGATGGAAGGTGCGCAGGTACGGCTCGTAGAGCTCCCGCATGATCTCCACCGCGCGTTTGGAGTCGCTGCCGAGGATCACGCGGTCGGGCTTCATGAAGTCGGTGACCGCCGTGCCCTCCTTGAGGAACTCGGGATTGGACACCACGTCGAATTCCTGCGAGGCCGTGGCGGCGATGATCTCGCGGACCCGCTCGGCGGTGCCCACCGGGACGGTCGACTTGTCGACGACGACCTTGTAGCGATCCAGGTATGTCCCGATGTCGGCGGCCGCCGCGTGCACGTAGGACAGGTCGGCCTCGCCGCTTTCGCTCATCGGCGTCGCGACGGCGATGAAGACCACGTCGCCGTGTTCGATCGCCCTGCGCCGGTCGGTGGTGAAATCGATCGAGCCGTTCTCCCGGTTCCGGGCGATCAGCTCGGCGAGGCCGGGTTCGTAAATCGGAACCCCCCCGGCCAGAAGCTCGTCCACCTTCGCCTGGTCGATGTCGACACACACCACGTCGTTGCCGCTGTCGGCCAGGCAAGCGCCCGTGACGAGCCCGACGTACCCGCATCCGATGATCGAAATCTTCAAGACGACACCTTCGCTTCCCGATGATCGCCCAATCGTCCCGCACGCGAGCGGCCCACGCGCACTTTTTCAGCTAGCTTCTTTGACCGCTCGACATCAACCGGAATCGGCAGCCGGCCCCGGCACGCCACCGGCGCGGGACAGCGGGAATCTTTGTCCAAATGGGATTTTGGCGACAGCCCAGGTCGGATAGGGTGTGGTGCGTGCCTAACGCGGATGCCGAGCGCGACCCGACGCCATCGGCGCCAACCCGGCGGCTCCTCCATCGCGTCGGCGGCACGGCAAAAACGAAAGTCCGCCTGTCGCTGATGAAGGCCGGCCGTCGAGTGACGGCCAGCCGGCTGGCGAATCTGCGTTCAGTGCTCAGTTACCTCGAGCTCGGCCATTGGCTGGCGCACGATTTTTCGAATGCAACGGTAGATGTCGTCGCCGACCAATTTGCGTTGTTCGACCGGGCGCTGGCCAAGGTCCGCGGGCAACGGCCCCTGTACCTCGAATTCGGTGTGTTCGAGGGCGGCTCGATGCGGTGGTGGTCGCAGCACCTCCCGCATCCCGAAGCGAGGCTGATCGGTTTCGACAGCTTCGAAGGCCTGCCGCAGGACTGGCGGCCCGGCCTGGGAGCCGGCCACTTCGACGTCGGCGGCGAGCCGCCGAAGATCGACGATGCCCGCGTCTCGTTCGTCGTCGGCTGGTTCGACGACAGCCTCCCGAAGTTCGACGTCCCCGAGCACGACCAGTTGATCATCAACGTCGACTGCGACGTGTACTCCAGCGCTGCCACGGTGCTGAGTTGGGCGGAGCCGCTTCTCCAGCCCGGTACGTTGATCTACTTCGATGAGTTCCCCGACCGCGATCATGAGATGCGGGCATTCAGGGAACTCATGGCCCGTTCGCCACGGGAGTTCCGCCCGCTGGCCACGGCGCGTGGCCATCACTGGCTGTTTGAGGTCGTCAAGTGACTCCACCCGCGGCAGCTTCCGCTTTGGCTGTCCGCAAATAACTTGGGCGATACCCGGATTCAGCCCATGACCGACCACCCGCCGGCGATTCCGGGCCGCTCCGCTCGAGCGCCGATGAGCCGCTCCGCAAGCCGCACACCGAGCGCTATCCCGAGCAGCGTCGGGTTGGCCTGGCTCGACGTCGGCAGGACCGAGGTGCTCGCGACGTACAGCCCGCGCACCCCGTGCACCTGAAGGTCGGGGTTCACGACGCCGCCGTCGGCGGTCGCAGACATCCGGGTCGTGCCGGCCTGATGAAAGCCGGCGTAGCCCCGCATGAAATCGTGCACCGAGGCCTCGACGTCGTCGGCGAGCCACTCCACGTGTCCGACGCCGTGGCGGCGCAGCTGCTTGTCGATGAGGTCGATTGCCCTGCGCACACTTTCGTAGTCGGCGTCGGAGAAATGCATGTGGGTGCGTATCCGGCGCATGCCGAGGGCATCGCGTTCGTCGGTCAGCTCGATGCGGCTGTCCCAGTGCGGGAGATGCTCGCCGTGGTAGTGCAGCAGGTATCGATTGCCGGACCCCTTGACGAAGAAGCCCGGCGCCTTGCGGCCCCGGCGCAGGAACCGCGCGTAGGAGAACCGGACCGCGAATCGGATGGAACCGAACAGGTCTCGAACGATGTTGCGCAGGTGCGCGGCGACGCGCGGCGGGCCCGCGGTCTTGGTGTGGGCCTCGCGGATGGCCGCCGCGAGCAGGAAACGCCCCAGCGGGGAGATCAACGTCAGGTAGACACCCGACAGGATTCCGCTGCCGTGCGCGGGATCGCTGATCGGCGGATTCACCATCCAGACAGCGGCATTCGGCATCCCGAGTTCGCGTTGCAGCTGTGGAGTGAACGTGAAACGGCGTCGGACGTAGACGCCCTCGCGATCCCGCTCGTGTTCGTAGATGACGTCGTCGCTGGTGAAGTGCACGCGCGCGACCCGGGCCTCGACGTGGGACATGTACCAGCGCCCGAGGTGGCCGCCCGCGTTGCCCAGCCCGGCCGGATGATGACGATCCGACGCGAGCAGCAGGCGGGTGGCCTCCAGGCCGCCGGTGGCAAGGACGTAGTCCGCCGCAATGACTCTGCCCTCCCGTCCATCGAGCGTCTTGACGACGAGATGGTCGACGGCATCACCGGCTTCGGTGGTCACCACCTCGGTGCACGTGAGGCCGGTCCACACCGTCAGTCCGGGGGTGTCGCGCAACTCGGCGCGGTACTCGCGCCCGAAACGCGTTGGCAACGACCAGCGTTCGAGGTCGGTGGTGCACACCTGTTCATCGGGCAGCCCCACGACCAGGTCCCGCTGGGCCAGCTCCGGGATGCCCCGCGCATTGAATACCGCCTGCCCGCATCCCGCCCAGTCGCAGGCCCGCTGCAGGTAAGGCTCGACATCGTCGAACCCGATCGGCCAGGGCGACTGCGCGGTGATGGGCCGATTCTCGAAGTCGATGGCGTCGAACTTGACACATCGCCCGCCCCACAGCGCCGAGGTGCCGCCCAGCTGCCGGCGAACGGAGACCTCACTGCGTGAATGAAAGTAGTCGTCCTGGCGGGAGTCGAACGTCGCCAGCTCCTGTGCCGCGCGGTCCTTACGTTCCAGACCACTTTCGATCAGCGCCACCTCGACGCCGGCGGCCGCGAGCTCGAGCGCGGTAGCGATGCCAATCGGGCCGGCACCGACCACCACGACATCGGTTCGGATGGTCATATCGGGAGCGAACTGCGCCGGACCAACGATCACGCGGCGGGGCCCCGTCGCAACTGCCGGGCGAGATCTACGAAACGCCGCAGCAGCCCCGCGTCGGGCGGCGACGAGACGGCTTGCGCCGCGTCGGCAACCCGCCGCGGGTCGGTGCTGCTGTAGAGGATCGCGCGACAACCCGTGGCCGTGGCCGACGACGCCAAGATCAGCCTCGGCAACACACCGGGGGCCAGCGGGTCCATCTCGAGTGTTTCCCGCCAGCGTTCGGCCGTTCGGGCATCCGCCGACAGCGCCGCGGACAGCGTCGTGTACGTCCGGTTGAAGACCCCGAACACGAGATCAGCAGGTCGTGGCGGAGGACCGAGAAGGTCGCCGCGGACCTGGCTGACGCCCCGCGGTGCGAATGCACCGGCGAAATCCACCTCGAGGCCCTCGTCCTGGGACACACCCCAGGCGCGAATCTTGCCCGCCCGGTGGGCCCGTTCGAAGAACTCGCCGAGTTCCTCGCTGGCGACGGTGTCGAAAGGCCTTGGGCCGTGGACGAACAAGATGTCGACGTAGTCGACGCCCAGCGCCGCCAGGCTCAGGTCAAGGCTGCGGGTCGCGACCGCCGCGTCGTAGCGCCGCGGGGTCAGGTCCGGTTCCTGTTGCCGCTTGACCGCGCGGCGCAGCGCTGGGGCTTTGCGCAGCAACGCCCGAGCAGGCGCCTGGAAGCGGCCGAGACGCCGGGCCGCCCCGCCGACGTCGATGCCGAACTTGGTGGCCACCGTCACCGCGTCGCGATTCACGCTGCGCAGGAACACCCCCAGCTCGGACTCCGCCATGCCGAGGCCGTACATCCGCGCGGTGTCGAAGTGCGTGATGCCGTGCTCGACCGCGCTGCCCAGCACGGCCATCCGCTCCTTGCGGAACGGCGCCTGCATCAAACCCCCGCACCCGAAACCGACCGCGCTGACCTTCAGCGCCGGTCCGCTGAGCTCAATCTGCTCCAACGCCGAGGCTCTCGTAGATCCGGCGAAGCTCGGCGCCGATGACCTCCGGGCTGCGCGTCGCCGCGATGTGCGCCTGACCCTTGAGGCCGTCGCGCTCCGCCAGCTCCGGATCGCGGAGGTACCGGCCGATCGCCGCCGCCAACGCGGGCGGATCGTCAACGGGGACGAGCATTTTCGGGTCGGGAACGATGCCCGGCGTGCCGGAGACGGGGGTCGCGACGGCCGGGCGCGCGCCTGCCAGGGCCTCGGTCACGATCAGCGGCATCGCCTCGGCGCGCGACGGCAGCACCACCACCCGCGCGGACCGGATCAACTCGGGGATCGCGTCCGGATGCACCGCGGGTTCCACGGAGAAGCGCTCCAGCTGCGGGGGCGTGTAGTCGTCGATGGGCCCGACCACCCGGCACCGTCCTTCGATGCCCTCGTCGAGCAGCAGCTGCCACGCCGCCGCGAGCGTGTCGACCCCCTTGCGCAGGCCGATGGTCCCGGCGAAGAGCGCGACCGGCGGTGTCGTGCTTGCCCCGGGCGCGTCCCAGTCGATCGGTGCCGGGTTCACCGAGATGGTGCTCGGCACCCGTGGGGCCAGCTCCGCAACGGTGGCCCGCGCGTCCTGCGAGAACACGATCAGGTGGTCTGCGCGGCGCAGGGTGGCACCGATGTAGCGGCGGTGCCGAAGCGCTTCGTTGGCGACGTCGGCGCCCTGCAGCGTCGCGACAATCCGCAGGCCCCGCGCCTTGGCCAGGCGAATCAGCGATCCTTCGCGCAGCCACGCCCCGCCGTCTGAGATGTGGAAGTGCACGATCGTCGTGCGGGGCGCCCGGGCCAGCACGGCCGCCGCGCGCGCGGTCAGCACGAAGTTCTTCGCGTGGTGCCGCCCTTCCCACGTCGACAGGACGCGGATGTCGTCGGCGCCCATCTTGTGGTCCCGGATGACTCGAATCACGGTCTGCGTCCCGCCAAAGCTGTAGATGCCCGGCCCGACATGAATGACGGAGATCATCGCAGTCCGGAAATGAGATCGCACAGCGGCGCGTGGCGGGGATGGTCGAACAGGCAGCTATTTCGCATTCGGCTAACTCCCAAGGTGATTGGCCACGGCGTCAAAGTACACCGGTCGGCCGCTCGTCGTGCCCACTTCAGTGGGCTCCGGACGGTGCCGTGAGTACGGCCGCGTCGGGGTTGACCGCGGGGTTGGCGTCGCGCTCCCTGCCGCGCAAGCCGGCGAACCCCATCGCCGAACCGAGCGCGATGCCCAGCGCGAAGGCGTCCGATGGCATCTCGGGCAACGGCCAGACCCAGGATATTGCGAGGAGGCCGGCGCTGACCGCCACGCTGACCTTCGCCGCCGCGGTGCGGCAGCGCACCGCTTGGATCAACGGGATCAGTGCGAAGACGACGAACGCCGTCATCCCGACCGTGCCCGCCTTCGCCAGCCACCACAGATAGAAGTTGTGCGAGTAGGCGGGATAGAACTTCGCGGAAAACTCGTCGTCACCTTTCGGCGGCTGATACGCGTAACCCAGGCCATGGCCGAATACGGGCGCCTGAGCGATCGAGCGGTTCAGCAGGGAGTTCTCCCGCAGCCGCTCCAGCGCCGATTCGTCCACGGCGAGCGCGCTCGACGAAACCCCGCCGAGCACCCGCTCGTTGAAGGCGGTGAGCTGGTCGGCGAGCCACGCGCCGGCTTGCGAACCGTGCAGCAAGAACAGCAATCCCGGCACCGTCACCGCGATTACCGCCGCGAAGATCGCGGTGACGACGGCGGTCCGGCGCAGGGTTGGCACGCTCAGGCTGACCAACAGAGCCGCCCCCGCCGCGACGGCCATCGAGATAAGCGTGTTCCGGGAGAACGACAGCAGCGAAATGATCAGCGCGGGTGGGCCGAGGGTCAGCAGCGTGGCAGGCCTCAGGCAGCCGATGATGGCGGCGGCCACCAGCGCGCTCAGCGTCGCGGTGGCCGGGGATTGCGTGGTCAGGATGATCCGGACAGCTTGGTCGGCGCCGGTCGCGGCCCCCAGACTCTCGGCCCTGCCCGCCAGCCGGATGGCATGCAGCGAACTCACGACCGCCATGCCCGCCGAAAACCACAGGATGCCGGCCGTCACGCGGATCGACGACTTGATGTAGTCGCCGTACACCACCAACATCGCCAGCACGAAGCCCACGACGATCTCGAGCATGGACAGTGATTCGCGCAGCACGATGGTGGCGTCATGCCCGTTCTCGAATCCGGCCGCCGTCGACATCACGAGAACGACCAGGAACACGGAGGGCAGCCAGAAATCGGAGAATCGCGGTCGCACAATCGGAATCAGGTAGCCGATCGCCAGCATCGCGGCCAGCAGATACAAGTAGATGACCGCGGGGCCGACGACTTTGCCGACGTGCAGGCCCTGGGGCAGCGCCGCGAACGCCCCCACCAGCGCCACCCATACCATCGCCTCGGGTCTCACCCAATAGACGACCAGGCAGAAGGTTGCGGCGATCAGCATGATGCCCTCGGTGGTGAGTCGCACCGAGAGCACGCCGAACACGAAACATCCGAACAGGAACAGCGCCAGCGAGGCTGCGCTCATGGCCATGCGATGCCGACTGCGCAGGTAGAAGATCACGTCGAAGGACTGGCCTTCGAACGGTAGACCTGGGCGGCGGCCTTGCGGTGCAGCGACAGCCTCGCGTCGGTCAGGACCGTACCGACGATCTCCGCGTTGGCCGAGCGCAAAGTTGCCAACGCGTCCTTGAGTTCGTCGGTCGTGGTGCGTCCCGCCCGGACCACCAGCACCGTCGCCTGAACGGCGCCGGACAGCAGGACCGCGTCGGCCGTGGCCAGCACCGGCGGTCCGTCGACCACGATCC
Source organism: Mycobacterium sp. E183 (assembly GCF_001667735.1). Taxonomy (GTDB): domain Bacteria; phylum Actinomycetota; class Actinomycetes; order Mycobacteriales; family Mycobacteriaceae; genus Mycobacterium. The sequence continues at coordinate 41,525 of NZ_LZJN01000110.1, read as the reverse complement.
GGTCGAATCGCGACGACAATTCCCCCAGCACGGTGTCGAGCACTTCCGGCGGGTAAGCGGAGCAGGGCAAGGTCTCCCGGCGGGCCGCGCGTGACGCCAGGACGAACAGCCTCGGGAAGGGTGTCGGTTTGACGGCTTCGGCCGCGATCTCGGGGTTCGCCAGCGCGTTGGCCAAACCCTCCCCCGATTCGACCTTCAGCAAGCCGCCGATCACCGGCCGGCGGGTGTCGCCCTCGACCACCAGTACGTCGTCACCGACCTCGGCGAATGCCCGGGACAAGTTGAGGACCGTCGTCGTCGTCCCCTCCCCCCCGAACGGTGACGCCACCAGCAGCCGGCGCCCCTCGGGGCCGATCGCCCTGCGCACCCGGGTACGCATGTCCCGCACGGCGTCGTCGAACGTGACGTCGGTGCCGAACCGCGGAGCCCCGCCGCGCCGTCGCGGCAACTCGCCGAGCGTCGGCAGGCCCGACAGCTGTTCCAGCTTTTCGCGGGTGCGCACGGTGCGGTCGCTGGCCTCGCGGGTCAGCGCCACGGCCATGCCGAGAAGCAGGCCGGCGACCACGCCCATCGCCATGTTGCGTACCGGTGCCGGGGTAACCGCATGGTCGGGAACCTGAGGCGGTTCCACCACCCGCGCCCTCGCCACCGGGAGCGGCTTTCCGTTCTGCTCCTGCACGCCCGGGGTTTCCCGGGGCTGGCCCGGCGGCGTCGTCGCATCGGTGGGTTCGGGCCGGGGGCCCGCGGCGGGGCCATCCAGACGCGAAACCGTGCCCAGCGTCGGGATGATCGCGGCGAATTGGTCGGCCATCGCTCCCGCCAGCGCTGCCGCCCGCCTCGGGTCTGTGTCTTTGACCGTGATGGTGAACAGCTGCGATTTAGCGGTGTACTTCACCTGGGTTTGGGTCAGCAGGTCGTCGGCACTCATCGATAGCTGAAGTTGTTTGATCGCGCGGTCGGCCACCGTCCGGCCGCCGGCGATCTGGGCGTACGACGACAGCCGTTCCTGCGCCGTGAGGGTGCCGTTGTACAGCTCGGTCAGGTCGGTGGCCCCGGAGAACGAGATCAGGACGGTGGTCGACGACTGGTAATGCTTGGTCTGCAATGCGGTGATGGCCGCGGCGCCGATCGTGCACGCCAGCACCGCGGCGGCTGCCAGCTTCCAGTGCGCGACGAGAATCCGGACAAAGGTACGGAAATCCATCGACCAACGGCCTTTCTGAAAGCTTCGGCGGCGCGAAAGCATCCATCCGGTCGGTTATCGGATGGGCAAAAACATTGAACATTATTGAAGCATCGTCATGCGGTGTTTGCCCGAAAAGCGATTCTTCAAGGCGATCCGGGCGGCTCGAAATCCCGGCGGCGGCCGCCGCAGGCCGTCTTTCACGGTCGGGGGCCGGCCGTCAGCACATCGCGCGATATGTTGACCGTCGCCAGTGGGTAGCCGCCCGAGCCGTCACGGCCGTTGCGGGCCAACTGCATGGGCGGGTAATTCACCACGCGCGATGCGTCCGGCTTGTGCTGTTGCCATTCCACCGAGGCCCGCAGCGTGTAGTTGCCGGGGGCCAGGCCGGCCAGGTCGAGCTTGACCGACTCGGTCGACGACGCCGCAACGGGTTCATTGCCAGGGTTGCCGCCGGGGTCGTTGTGGACCAGCGTCTTCAGGTTGACGGTCGTCGGGAGCGTGCGGACCACCGCGCCCGAGAAGTTCACCAGCTGGTAGCGGGGAGCCCATTTCTCGATCGCGGCGGCAGAACCGTAGTTGGTCCAAGTCACGGCGATCGTCGCGACGCCGTCGTGAACTGGTTGCGGGCTCGGGCGCGCCTCGACCGAGTACCGATACCCGGCGGCGACGTTCGCCTGCGCCCACAGCAGGTACAGGGCGGGGTCCATCGGGGTCGTCGATTCAGCGTCCGCGAAGTCGCAACTCGAAGTCATCGCGACGTGATATTTGATGACGTCGTGTAAGGCCTTTTGGTAGTAGGACTGCGGCGAGGTGCCGTTCGGCAGCAGGCACCATTCGGTGATGACCGGCGCGGTGAGCAACCTGTCTTTCAGTTGGGCGATGACCGGATCCTTCTGCTGCACATAACGCGAGCCGTCCAATTCGACCCAGCCGGGCAACGGGGCGATCACCCCCAGGCAATCGGCCCGCACCCCCACCGGCGCTGCCACCTTCTTGGTGACTTCATCGGAGAGCATTTCGCGCACGATTTCCGGATTGAGCAGTGTCGTGATCAACTGCGTCCGCCGAAACGCGCTCACCGTCGCCGCCACCAGCTGCCTGATCGATGCGATCGTGATGCTCTGATCCCGGAACTGGCTGTAATAGCCCAGCTTCGCGACACTTTCCTCGGGCGAAGGACCGGGAGCGCCCAGCGTGTCGCGCAGATAGGCGATGTGGTTCTCGCTCCAATCCCCGTAGCCGGAGAACTCGAAAACGCTCAGCCGCTCGTCGCCGTCATACCGCCGCCCGAGCGCGGCGAGCAATTGTCCGAAGGCGTCGAGGTACTTGGGGTCGTTCCACTTCGGCACCACCTGCACGACCCCGGGCGTCCACCAATACCGTGCCGGTCCGGCGTAGTCGGTGGCGGCCGAGCGCATCCAGTCGGGGATCGCGATGTTGGTGTTGTTCGGGAACACCGTGTCACAGCAGGAGTGGTAGGCGACGATGCGAAGGGTCATCCGCATGTTTCTGCCGGCCAACTTGTTCAGCGCGTCATCGATCACGCTGAAGTCGAATTTCTGATCGTCCGGGGCGTCGGGGGGCAGCGTGCTGGGATCGGTGGGCTGTAACTGGCGCCAGGTGACACGCAGGCTGGCGTCGTCCGACGCGGGCCAGGCCGGGTACCGCTGCTGCGCGGGATTGGCTTGTGGGAACAGCGGGATCAGAAGATCTTCGTATTGGCCGCGCAGCGGATTCTGGACGTCCTGGACGGACAGCGGTATCGCGGGGCTGACTATCGCGGTCACCAGCTCGGGGTTTGCGCGGCCACCACACCCGTTCAACAAGAGCGTCGCGCAAATGGCGACCAGCAGTGTGGCCTTCCTCAACGCCCGGGCCGGGTCGGCGAACACGGACGTCGGCGAGGTCGGCATTCCGCACACCGAACGTGCGCCCTCCATCAGCTTCAAGGACTGACACCTCTCCGGTCGCTGGCGCTCTCCACCGCGAAGCGCACTGAAATCGGCAACGATGCAACGCTGCCCCACATCATCGGTCAATCATGCACATCTTCGATGCATATCCCGGCCACTGTTCAGTGGCGCCGGGGTGGGTGCGTTCCCGGACAGCACCCGGGCCAACCACTGGTGTTGGTATGGTCGCGCAATCCGCTGATCCCTCCGGGAATCGCTCAGGAGACCGCACGATGCCTTTGGTTCGATCGGCCACACGTCCGCTGGCGCCCGCGGTGAAGGCACTCGCGCCGCGTTTCTTCTGGCGGCGGAAATTCCGCATCCTGCAACGCCTTGGGCAGAGCCGGGCCGACATCCAGTTGGCGGTTTCGTTGTGCGACCCGAATCGGATCTCGCTGGACATCGGCGCCGACGTCGGACAATTCACGATCGCCATGCTGGCGTCGTCGCGGTCGGTGATCGCGTTCGAACCCCGGCCCGCGCAGGCTCGCGATCTGGCCGCGATGTTCGACGCCGCCGGCGTTCCCGTACGGGTGGAGGCGATCGCGCTTTCCGACACCGCCGGCGTCGGGACGATGAGAGTGGTCGAATCCGAGCCCGGCCGCAGCACGATCGACAACACCAACATCCTGAGCGACGTAGGCGACGGCGGGATCCGAAGCATCGAGGTCCCCATCAAGCGGCTCGACGATCTACGCCTGCACGACATCGGCATGATCAAGATCGATGTCGAGGGCCATGAACTCGCCGTATTGCGCGGCGCCACAGATACTCTCGCGCGGGACCGGCCCGCGATCATGGTGGAGGCCGAGCAACGGCATTACCCCAACGCGGTTGCCGAGATCACCGAGCTGTTGCGCCGCTCCGGCTACTCCGGGTATTTCGATCTCGATGGCGTTCGGCGGCCGATCGGCGATTTCGACCCGCGCGAGCACCAGGACCCAGCCAACGTCGGCGACCGGGAGAACGACTGGGCGCCGCGCGGCGTCTATGTCAACAACTTCGTCTTCATCCCTCGGGAAGAGTGAGCGGTGGGCGGCACGCCGCCGGCTCTCGGCGACGATGACCGCCGCGCGAGTTGTCGATGTCCGGGGCCATCGGTGCGATGCTAGGTGGCGCCCGTCGGCAATGCCTTGCGCCCGGTCAAAAACGGCAACGGCAGCCAGCGCGCGGCCAGCAGCGCCTCCATCGCGTCCGCGGGAACGGGACGCGACAACAGAAAACCCTGGGCCCGCCGACACCCGTGCTGGATCAAAGTCATTGCTGCGACCGGTGTTTCGACTCCCTCGGCCACCACGTCCAGACCGAACGCCTCGGCCAGCCCGATGATGGCGCGAACGATCGCCAGGTCACCGGCGTTGTTGCCCAAGTCGCGCACGAACCCGGTGTCGATCTTGAGCATGTCGACGGGCAGGGATTTCAGATGCGACAACACCGCGTAGCCGGTGCCGAAGTCGTCGATGGCCAGCTGCACGCCGATTTCCTTGAGCTCCGCCAACGTCTTTCGAGTGGTCTCGATGTCGTGCACCACGGCGCGCTCGGTGATCTCCAGGCACACCGAGCCGGCGTCGAGACCGAACTCGTCGATGGTGTTGGCGACGTCGCGCACGAACCCGCGGGTGATGAGCTGAAGCGGCGACACGTTGATCCGCATCACGGTGCCCCGGCCGAGCCCGTTCGCCTGCCAGCGACCGAAGTCGGCGCACGCGGTGCGCATCACCCAGCGGCCCAATTCCATTGCCAGGTTGGTCGATTCGGCGATTCCGATGAACGAATCCGGCAGTAGCAGCCCCCAGATCGGGTGGCGCCAGCGCACCAGTGCCTCGGCGCCCACGATGGCGCCGGTCGACAGGTCGACCTCCGGCAGGTAGTGCAGCAGCAACGCCTCGCTGCCGATGTCGCCTTGCAGATGCAACTCGATGTCGTTGCGGAACGCGCGCTTGAGCGACATGTCATCGGTGGACACCGCGATCTGGTTGCCACCCCCGCGCTTGGCCGTCAGCACCGCCTCGTCGGCGCGGCGGAGGAGGTCGGTGCAGTTGTCCCGCCCCGGGACGCCGACCGCGAGCCCGACGCTGACCGTGCGGCTGATCACGTGGCCGCCGATGGCCAGGCGTTCGCACAGCATGCCAGAGAGGCTGCGGGCGAACGATTCCGCGTGCTCGGGCGACATCGGCTGGTCGGGTACGACGACGAACTCGTCCCCGCCCAGCCGGGCGATCGTGCAGTCGGGAGCGCAGATCTTGATGCGTTGCGCGAAGACCCGGATGAACCAGTCACCCGCGGTGTGCCCGAGGTAGTCGTTGATCGGTTTGAGCCGGTCGAGGTCGAGGTACAGGACCGCGACGGGCCCGGGGCGACCCGTCAAGAGCCGCTCGGTCAGGTGCGCGACCAGGGCGCGGCGGTTGAAAAGCCCGGTCAGATCGTCGTGCTCGGCCAGATAGCGGAGCTTGTCTTCGGCCGCGATGCGGGCCTGCAGCTGCGCGAACAGCGCGGCGACGGCCTCGAGCGTGTTGATCTCCTCCTGCTCCCACTTGCGGGCGCCGAACTTGACGAAGCCGAGCAGGCCGGTGGTCGTCTCGCCGGAGACCAGTGGGGCGGCGGCCACCGAGGGCGAGGCGGCCACTTTGGCCCCGCCCACCGGGCGGCGGAAATAGCGTTTGGATTGGGCCGGCCGGATCACCACCGGTTTGCGCCCCTGCTTGCACTGCGCAAGCACCGACTCCGCGATGTCCAGCTGGGCGAAGGCCGCCGGCTCCGGGTCCGAGGCGTCGGTTCGCGGCGGCCACTCGGCGACCAGCGTCGACGCTCGGGTGTGCGGGTCGAGGTAGCGCAAGAAGCTGGCGTCCACGTCGAACTGCTCGACCAGCTGCGCGAGCACCTTCTCGCTCACCAGATGGGCCGTGGCTGCGGTCGCCTCCATCAACTGCGTGGCGACGGAGGTGACGACCAAGTCCAGACTGCGCGGCACGGTCTCCTCCGATACGGGCGTGCATCCCACCTGTCGAGGGTTGCCCGATCGGGGAATGTTCTTGCTGGCGAATCCCGTCGACCGCGCGCCCATGCGCATCGGCGGGGCCCTCTGGTTCGCTTCGTCGGTCCATCCGGAGCAGGGCAGGTCAGGATGGGTATTGGTCAGCAGAACGTATCACGCGGGAGACGCCGGATCCCCGGTAACGAGCAACTTCCGGTCCGGACCGCTGCGCGTCATTGACCGCTGGCGGCCGCGTCGCTGGCGATGTCCAGTGTCGCGATCGGATACAGGCCGGAACCGTCGCGACCGTCGCGGGCCAGTGCCATCGGCGCGTAGTTCACCACGTGCGAGGCGCCCGGCTTGTGCTGCTGCCATTCCACGGACGCCCGCAGTGTGTAGTGCCCGGGCGGCAGGCCGGTCACGTCGACGCGCACCGATTCCGTCGTGGACTCCGGAACCGCCTCCTCGCGTGACGGGCTGGAGTCGTCGTGGACCAGCGACTTGAGGTTGACCGTCCCCGCGATGGTGCGGACCACCGCTCCCGAGAAATCGACCAGCTTGTATCCGGGCGTCCACTGTTCGGTGGCCGCGGCGGAGCCGTAGTTGGTCCAGACGACGGAGATCGAAGCGACCTTGCCCTGGATCGACTGCGATCCCGGCTTGGCCTCCACCGAATACCGGTAACCGGCGGCGGTGTTGGCCTTCGCCCACAGGAGGTACAGCTTGGGATCCATCGCCGACGTCGCATCCCGGTCGGGGAAGTTCGCGCTGGACGTCATCGAGACGTGATACCTCACCACGTCGTGCAGGGCCTTCTCGTAGTAGGACCGGGGGTCGGCCCCGTTCGGCAGCCGCCACCACTGGCTGATCACCAGCGCCGAGGTGAGCCGCTGCTTGATCGCGTTGACGGCCGCGTCGTTGAAGCGCACGTAGTGGGAGTCGCTGGACTCGGCCCATTCCGGCAGGGGCGACTGCACACCAAGGCAATCCGCGCGGATGCCGACCGGCGCGGACAGCTTCTTCGTCACCTCGTCGGCGATCAACTCGCGGACGATTTCCGGATTCTCGGCCGTGGTCACCAATTGGGTGTGGCCGAACGCGCCCACGTTGGCGGCCACCAGCTTCGCGATGGACGCCTTGGTGATGGTCTGATCGCGAAACTGACTGTAATAGCCCAACTTCGGCTGGCTGTCGTCCGGCGTGGGACCCGGCGCGCCGAGCGCGTCGCGCAAGTACGCGAGGCTGTTCTCGCCGAAATCGCCGTAGCCGGAGAACTCGAAAACGCTGAGCCGCTCGTCGCCGTCGTAGCGGCGACCGAGCGCGGCGAGCAGCTGGCCGAAGTTGTTGAGGTAGTCGGCGTCGTTCCAATTCGGCACCACCTGCGTGACTCCCGGTGCGGAGCTGTTGGGCGGCGCGGGAAGGCTGGTGGCCGCCGAACGGATCCAGTCCGGGATCGCGATGTTGGTGTTGCCGGCATAGGAATCGTTGCAACAGGATTTGTAGGTGTACACGCCCAGGATCAGCCGCATGTTGCGGCTGCCCAGCTTCGTCAGCGCGTCGTCGATCGCACTGAAGTCGAACTTACGGTCGTCGGGAGCGTCGGCGGGCAGCGTGCGCGGGTCGACCGGCTGTAACTGCCGCCACGAAACCCGCAGACTGGCGTCGTACGACGCGGGCCACGCCGCGTACCGCTGTGCGGAATTGCCTTGCGGGAAAAGCGGATTCATGCCCTCTTCGTATTGACCGCGCAGCGGGTTGGGGATCTCCTGAGCGGTGGGCGGAATGGCGGGACTGACCATGGCGGAGAGTGGCCCGGGATCGCTCTTGCCGCCGCACCCGCTCAGCACCATCGCCGTGCACACGACAGCGGCCAGCGCGCTCTTCCTCGACTTCACGGTTGCTTCTCCCAAGACACACCGATGCTCACTGAAGTGGCCCCATGCTGCTGGGTTATCGGGTGCGTGTTTCCGACGCGGGGCAGGTCACGAATTGGCGTAGCGCAGCCTAGCACGCAGCACCCGGCGGCCCCCCGATCCGAGAGCCGCAGCAGTGAGACGGGTCACAATATGGGCGGCCCTGTCACGCACGAGGGGTCCGCGGTGTCTCAAGGGCATCAGGCCCGTGAGAACAGGAGACAGCAATGACCGAGGTGGCCGCCCAGAAAGTTCATGTCGTCGTGGTCGGAGGCGGATACGCCGGAACCCTCGCCGCGAACCATCTGCGCCAGCGTCCGGACATCGACATCACCCTGGTGAACGCCCGCCCGGTCTTCGTGGAGCGGATCCGCCTGCACCAGTTGGTCGCCGACACCGGCGCCGCGACCGCCGACTACGCGACGCTGCTCGGCGACGGTATCCGGTTGGTCGTCGACACCGTCGAGCGCATCGACGCCACCGACCGGCGCGTGCTGTTGTCCTCGGGCGCCGAGCTCGACTACGACTATTTGATCTACGCCGTCGGCAGCACCGGCGCGACCCCGGCCACCGTGCCCGGATTCGCGGACTTCGCCTACCCGATCGCCGACCTGGAGAGCGCCCAGCGGCTGCGCTACGCACTCGCCGACCTGCCGCTGGCCGCGCCCGTCACCGTCGTCGGCGGCGGGCTGACCGGCATCGAGACGGCTTCCGAACTGGCCGAACGGGGTCGGCAGGTGACCCTGGTGTGCGGCGAGGCGCTCGGCCCGTCGCTGAGCAGGCGCGGCCGCCGGTCCGTCGCCAGGCGACTGCGCGGTTTCGGGGTCAACGTGCTGGAATCCGCGACGGTGGCCGAGGTGCGCTGGGACGCGGTGGTGTTGAGCGACGGCGGGGTGCTGCCGAGCGCGGCCACCATCTGGACGGCCGGCTTCGCCGTGCCGGACTTGGCCGTCCGCAGCGGCCTGAGCACTGACGTGCTGGGCCGGCTGCTCACCGACGAGACGCTGACCAGCGTCGACAACCCCTACGTCGTCGCGGCGGGTGACGCTGCCGCGCCGTCGGGCCAGCCGCTGCGGATGAGCTGCCAGGCCGCCGGGCCGCTGGGCGCGCAGGCGGCCAACACCGTGCTCAGCCGCATCTCCGGAACCGCTCCCGCCCCGCTCAGCCAGGCGTTCGTCGGCCAGTGCATCAGCCTCGGCCGCACCTACGGGACGGTCCAGCTGGCCCACACCGACGACACCCCGGTGAACCTGGCGATCGGCGGCCGCACCGCCGCGTCGATCAAGGAGGCCATTTGCAAGGGCACGCTGTGGGCCATCCGGCGCGAGGCCGCCAAGCCCGGCTCCTACCGCTGGATCAAGGGCGGCAAGCGGCCCGCGCAGGAGCCGACCGAGATCGCACTGCGATGACGCACCCACCCACCGACAGTGAGCACGCCGAACGATTCACCGTGCTGCGGCCGCTGTTGTTCACCATCGCCTACGAGATGCTCGGTTCGGCCACCGAGGCCGACGACGTGCTGCAGGACAGCTATCTGCGGTGGGCGGCGGTCGACTTGTCCACGGTCCGCGACACCAAGTCCTACCTGGCCCAGCTGGTGACCCGGCAGGCGCTCAACGCCCTGCGCGCCGACGCGCGCCGACGCGAGGAGTACGTGGGCCCGTGGCTGCCCGAACCGCTGCTGCTCGACGAGCAGGATCCCTCCGCGGACGTCGTTCTGGCGGAATCGATTTCGATGGCGATGCTGGTCCTGCTGGAAACGCTGAGCCCCGACGAGCGGGCGGTGTTCCTGCTGCGCGAGGTGTTCGGCTTCGACTACGGGGAGATCGCGGAGGCGGTGGGCCGGCCGGCGCCGACGGTACGGCAGGTGGCGCACCGGGCGCGCGAACACGTGCGGGCGCGGCGCAAGAGGTTCGACGCCGCCGACCCGCAACGCAACGCCGAGCTCACCGCCCAGTTCCTCCAGACGGCCGCCAGCGGTGACGTCGAGACGCTGATGACGATGCTCGCGCCCGACGCCACCTGGACGGCGGACAGCGGTGGCAAGGTCAGCGCGGCCCGCCGGCCCGTGGTGGGCGCCGACCGGGTGGCCCGCGCCATCGTCGGCCTGATCCGCAAGGCGACCGAGTTCGCGGGGTTCCGCGTGGAAATGGTGACCTGCAACAGCGCGCCCGCCGTGCTGCTCTACCTCGGCGACCACCTCGAAGGGGTGATCACGCTGGAGATCGCCGACGCCTTGATCACCAACTTCTACGTGACCCGCAACCCGGACAAGCTGGCGGCGCTGGCGACCGCCCGCGACGTCAGCCGCGGTTAGGGTCCGGCCGGTCGACGGCGCCCGCAGTGCGAAAACCCGCCCTTCTGTCAAGCTAGGGCGGTGCGTATCGACCGGCTCGGTGACCTTGGTGCGGCACCCCAGGTGCTGCGCGCCGTCGGCGACGCCACGGCACGCCTCGGCCTGCCGCCGCCGGCCGCGCTGACCGGCGACTGGTTCGGCTCGCTCGCGGTGATCGCACCGAGCGTGTCGGCCCAGCCGGTCGACCCCGACGCCGCTTTCGCCGTCCAGCAGAACCCGCAGACCGTCGACCCGCGGGCGGTGGGCGGCGGCTGGGTCGGTTACCTCTCCTACCCCGATCCCGGCGCCGACGACCGGCCGAACCGCATCCCCGAAGCCGCCGGCGGCTGGACCGACTGCGTGCTGCGCCGCGACCGGGACGGGCAGTGGTGGTACGAGAGCCTTTCCGGAGCCGCCGTTGCGGACTGGCTGGCCGCCGCGCTGGCCACGGCGCCTTCGCCGGTCCGCGACTGCCGGATCGACTGGGGTGCCGCCGACCGGGCCGCCCACCGCGACGGCGTGCTCAACTGCCTGGAGGCCATCCGCGCCGGCGAGGTTTACCAGGCGTGCGTGTGCACGCAATTCACCGGGACGATCAGCGGCGCCCCGCTGGATTTCTTCGCCGACGGCATCGCCCGCACCTCCCCCGCGCGCGGAGCCTACCTCGCCGGGCCGTGGGGCGCGGTGGCGTCGCTGTCTCCCGAGCTCTTCCTGCGGCGGCGCGGGACGCTCGTGACGTCCAGCCCGATCAAGGGCACCCTGCCGCTGGACGCGTGGCCGTCGGCGCTGCGGGCTTCGGCGAAAGAGGTCGCCGAAAACATCATGATCGTCGACCTGGTGCGTAACGACCTCGGCCGCGTGGCGATCGTCGGCACCGTCACCGTGCCCGAGTTGTTGGTGGTGCGGCGCGCCCCGGGCGTGTGGCACCTGGTGTCCACCGTGTCGGCGCGGGTGCCCGCCGAACTGCCGACGTCGGCGCTGCTGGACGCCGCCTTCCCGCCGGCCTCGGTCACCGGCACCCCCAAACACCGTGCCCGCCAACTGCTTTCGCAATGGGAGCCGCATCGGCGCGGAATATATTGCGGTACAATCGGTTTGGCCTCTCCCGTGGCGGGATGTGAACTCAACGTGGCGATTCGCACCGTCGAGTTCGACGCCGCGGGCAGCGCCGTGCTTGGCGTCGGCGGCGGCATCACCGCCGACTCGGATCCCGACGCCGAGTGGGCCGAATGCCTGCACAAGGCGTCGCCCATCGTCGGGCAGCCCCGCATCGCGGCCGCGTTCTCGGCAGGCTGACCCTCACGCGCGGCGCGACTGCAGGACCGCGTCGTAGAGCTGGCGCGACCGCACCCCGGGATGCTCGGCGGCCACCTCGCCGCAGGCGTCCTTCACCCGCGCACCGCCTGCGACCAGCTCCTCCACCCGGGCCACCAGCGACGGCAGGTCGACACGCGGGGCGGCGCCGGCCAGCACGACGGTGACTTCGCCGAGCACCCCGTCGTCCGCCCACGCCGCCAGCTCGTCGAGCGACCCGCGCACCACCTCCTCGTGCACCTTGGTCAGCTCCCGGCAGATCGCCGCCCGGCGGGCGCCGCCGAGTTGATCGACGGCGTCGCGCAAACACGCGGCGAGCCGGCGGGGCGATTCGAAGAACACGCAGGTGCGCCGCTCGTCGGCCAGCGAGTCCAGCCAGGCCCGCCGCGCGGCCTTCCTGCGCGGGGCGAACCCCTCGAAACAGAACTTCTCCGCGGGCAGCCCGGACAGGGCCAGCGCGGTCATCACCGCCGAGGGGCCGGGGAGGCAGGTCAGCGGGATCCCGGCATCCACGCACGCCGCCACCAGCCGGAAGCCCGGGTCGCTGATCAGCGGCATCCCGGCATCGCTGACCACCAGTACCGTCGCGCCGGCTTGCAGCGCGCTGATCAGCGGGTCCACCCGGGCTGCCTCGACCCGGTCGAACAGGCTGATCACCCGGCCGGTGATGGTGACGCCCAGGGCTTTCGCCAGCGTGCGCACCCGCCGGGTGTCCTCAGCCGCCACCACGTCGGCGTGAGTGAGGGCATCGATCAGGCGAGGCGAGGCGTCCGACGGCTGGCCCAACGGAGTCGCGCCCAGCAACAGGCGGCCAGTGGTCATGACGGACAGCCTACGATCGACACCGATGTCCGCCCCGCCCCGCGAAACCTTGGTCGCCGGCCAGGAGCGTGTCGTGCCCGCGGTCAGCCCGGGGCCGATGGTTCCGGTGGCCGACTTCGGTCCCACCGATCAGATTCGCGGCTGGGTCGTGACGGGCGTGATCGCCGTGCTGGCAACGATCAGCCGGTTCCTCAACCTCGGTTCGCCGACCGACGCCGGCACGCCCGTCTTCGACGAGAAGCACTATGCGCCCCAGGCCTGGCAGGCGCTGCACAACCACGGGGTGGAAGACAACCCGGGGTTCGGCCTGGTGGTCCACCCGCCGGTCGGCAAGCAGCTGATCGCGATCGGCGAGGCGATCTTCGGCTACAACGGCGTCGGCTGGCGGTTCACCGGCGCCCTGCTGGGCGTGGTGCTGGTTGTGCTGGTGACGCGGATCGTCCGGCGGATCAGCCGGTCCACGCTGGTCGGCGCGATCGCCGGGATTCTGGTGATCTGCGACGGCGTCAGCTTCGTCACCGCGCGGACCGCCCTGCTCGACGGCATCCTCACCTTCTTCGTGGTCGCGGCGTTCGGCGCGCTGATCGTCGACCGGGACCAGGTCCGCGAGCGGATGCACGTCGCGCTGCTGCAGGGGCGCGCCGCCGAGACGGTGTGGGGTCCGCGGCTCGGGGTGCGATGGTGGCGCTTCCTGGCGGGCGTCCTGCTCGGATTGGCTTGCGGGACAAAGTGGTCCGGGCTGTACTTCGTGTTGTTCTTCGGCGCGATGTCGCTGGCGTTCGACGTGGCGGCGCGGCGCCAGTACCAGGTGACCCGGCCCTGGGTGGGGGTCTTGCGGCGTGATCTGATCCCGACCGCGTACGCCCTGGTGGTCATCCCGTTCGCGGTGTACCTGGCCAGTTACGCGCCATGGTTCGCGTCCGAGACGGCGATCGACCGGCACGAGGTGGGCCAGTCGATCGGCCCCCATTCGGTGGTCCCGCTGCCGGATGCCATCCGGTCGCTATGGCATTACACCGCCAAGGCTTTCGACTTCCACAAGAGCCTGACCAACGCCGCAGGCAACTACCACCCGTGGGAGTCCAAGCCGTGGGCCTGGCCGATGTCGTTGCGGCCGGTGCTGTACGCGATCGACCAGCAGAACGTGTCCGGGTGCGGTGCGCAGTCGTGCGTCAAGGCGGAGATGCTGGTGGGCACCCCGGCCATGTGGTGGCTGGCGGTACCGGTCCTGGTCTACGCGTGTTGGCGCGCGTTCGTCCGTCGGGATTGGCGTTACGCCGTTGTGCTGACCGGTTATTGCGCGGGGTGGCTACCCTGGTTCGCCGACATCGACCGGCAGATGTACTTCTTCTACGCGGCGACGATGGGGCCGTTCCTGGTGATGGGCATCGCCCTGATATGTGGGGACATCCTCTATCCGCCCGGCCGTACTCACGGCCTGAGCTCGGAACGGCGCACGCTCGGGCTGATCGCGGTCTGTTGTTATGTGGCGTTGGTGGTGACCAACTTCGCCTGGCTGTTCCCGGTGCTCACCGGGTTGCCGATTTCGCAGCAGACGTGGGACATGGAGATCTGGCTGCCCAGCTGGCGCTGACGTCTTCGGCGTCGAGATTGCCGTGAGGGCTGTACAAATCGCGTTGTCCACAACCATGGCGGCAATGTGAACGGGCCAGTGGTGGTGACGCTCATGATGAGCGCATGGCTAGGGTCTTTGTCGGGAGCGAAGCGATAGCGCGCGGATCGCTGACCCGGGGTCAATTGCGTTGGAATTACCGCCAAATCCATCGGGACGTATACGTGCCGAAGAACGCGGGCGCATCGCTCCATGACAATATCTACGCCGCCTGGCTGTGGTCGGGCCGGCGGGCGATCATCGCCGGCCGGGCCGCAGCCGCACTCCACGGAGCGAAATGGGTGGACGATTTTGTCCCGGTAGATGTCGTCGGGCCTTTCAACCACGCACCGCCCGGCATCATCGTCCGTCGGGACCATATCGCCGCCGAGGATCTCGTCGAACTCCATGGCCTACCGGTGACCAACCCGGCGCGAACGGCGTTCGATCTGGCCCGGCACCTACCCCGCGGTCTGGCGGTTGCCCAACTCGACGCGCTGTCGGCCGCGACGGCCCTCGACCCGTTAGACGTGACTCGGCTGATCGCTCGTAACAAGCGGGCCCGCGGCGTCCGACGATGCCAAGTCGCCCTGTCCCTGATGGACGGTGGTGCGCAATCGCCGAAAGAAAGCTGGTTGCGGCTGGTCTTGATCGACGCCGGTCTTCCACGGCCCACCACGCAGATCAGAGTCACCGACGGGCGGCTCGTGGCCTACCTGGATATGGGTTGGGAACAACCGATGGTCGCGGTGGAGTACGACGGCGAGCAGCACCGCACCGACAGAAGCCAGTACGTGAAGGACATTCGTCGAGCGGAGATGGTGAGCCGCCTCGGTTGGACTGTGATCAGGGTGATCAACGAGGACCGGCCCCGCGTCATCGTTCAACGGGCACGCGATGCGTTGGCGAGCCGATCGTCATCGAGATTGCCGTGAAGGCTGTGAACTGGCCGCCAATCACGACCACGCCGGCAATCTCGACGTCTAGCGCAACGGATCGCGGGCCACGGGGCACGACATGCACCGGGGGCCGCCGCGGCCGGTGCCCAGTTCGGAGCCCGCGATCGTGAGCACCTCGATGCCCGCGTCCTGCAGGCGGGCGTTGGTCTGCGCGTTGCGCTCGTAGGCGACGACGACGCCGGGCGCCAGCGCCAGCGTGTTGTTGCCGTCGTCCCACTGCTCCCGTTCGGCGACGACGGGGTCCAATCCGGTGTCGATGACGCGCAGCCGGTCGATCTCCAGCGCCTTGGCGGCGGCCTCCAGGAACGGCGCCTCGTCGCTGATGGCGACGCCCTCGGGCGTGCGCTCGATGGTGAACGCCGAGAGCGTGTCGACGACGTTGGCGTACATCACCACGGTGTCGGTGTCGACCATCGTGCACACCGTGTCCAGGTGCATCTGGGCGCGGCGCTGGGCGATCGGCACGGCGAGCACCTTGCTGGCGAGGCCGTCGTCGAAGAGGCTGCGCGCCAACGCTTCCGCGCCGGCCGGGGTGGTCCGCTCGCCGACGCCGACGGCTATCACACCCGGGCCGAGCAGCAGCACGTCGCCACCCTCGACGGGCGCGGTGCGCGACTCGTAGGCGCGCCGCACCCCGGTGAACCGCGGATGATGGGCGTAGATCAGGTCGGTCAGCGACGCCTCGCGCACCCGGGCGCGCAACGCCAGCGTGGGGATCACCACGCGCGGACCGATCCAGATCGACGAGTCGCGGGTGAACACCAGGTTGGGCAGCGGCTCGATGACGAAGTCCGCGCCCTGGTGCATGCGCAGCACCAGCGAGACGTCGGTCCGGATATCCGACGGCAGTTCGTTGAACGTCATGCCGGCCATCAGCACGTGGGCCAGCCTGTCCGCGTCGAGCCCCCGCAGATAGCCCGAAAGTGCTTGCGCCAGAGGCACTCCCAGCCGGCGCGCGTCGACAGCGGCGGCCACGCCCTGCATCCGGGCGGCCCCGCTGTGGGTCAGGGCCTCGGCCAGCAGGTCGGCCAGCAGCAGCACCTCCACCCCGCGGGAGCGGAGCAGCTCGGCGAACTGGTCGTGTTCGTCCTGCGCGCGGGCGACCCAGGGCAGCCCGTCGAAGAGGAGCTGATCCATGTTGCGCGGATTGAGCCGCCGCAGCTCGCCGCCGGGGCGGTGCAGGATGACGACGCGCAGCGCTCCCACCTCGGAATTGGTGCCCAGCTCAACCACACCCACCACGGTAGCGGCGCCGGACCCGGCCGTCCCGGCGCCCGGCCACTCGAACGGGTGTGCGATAGACTGGGCGCCGTGGAGATGGCGGTACAAGGCTCCCTGTTCCAGCACACCGAGCGCAGGCAACTCGGTGACGGCGCCTTTATCGAAATCCGCGCCGGCTGGCTCACCGAAGCCGACGACCTGCTCGAAGCGCTCCTGACCGCGGTTCCGTGGCGGGAGGAACGCCGCCAGATGTACGACCGGGTGGTCGACGTGCCGCGGCTGGTGAGTTTCCACGACCTCACGGTCGACGAGCCGCCGCATCCCCTGCTGGCCCGGCTTCGGCGCCGGCTCAACGACATCTACGCCGGCGAACTCGGCGAGCCGTTCACCACGGTCGGGTTGTGCTGCTACCGCGACGGCTCCGACAGCGTCGCCTGGCACGGCGACACCATCGGCCGCAGCAGCTCCGAGGACACCATGGTGGCCATCATCAGCCTCGGCGCCACCCGCACGTTCGCCATGCGGCGGCGCGCGCGTCCTGCCAAAGGCCCGTCGTTGCGGCTGCCGCAGGCGCATGGGGATCTGCTGGTGATGGGCGGATCCTGCCAACGCACCTGGGAGCACGCCGTGCCCAAGACGTCGGCGCCGGTGGGCCCCCGCATCAGCATTCAGTTCCGCCCGCGCGGCGTCCGCTAGCTGCGGACGGCCTTCACCGCGCTCACCAGCAGGTCGCGGGCGCGCTGCGTATCGACCGGCGCGACCGGCTGCCCGGGGATCACCAGCGGATTGGCCGTGACGATCACCTGGTAATCACCGAACTGGGCCGAATAGTCGTAGAGTTCGCCGGTGCGCGGCCCGCCGGCGACCAGCGCCTGCAGCACGCGGTGCACCCCCAGCGTGTGAGTCCCGTCGATCTGCGGGGCGTCGACCACCTCCACGCCGCCGCGGAGCTGCGGCCCGGAGAACGCGATTTTCGCGCAGTCCTTGCCGGGTTCGTTGAGAGGCAACGCTTTTGACGTTTCCACGGCGATGACCACGAACCGGTTGCCCTTGCCCTCGGCGGACACCGCGGCCATGTTGCCCTGCAGGTCCGGCGGCATTTCCGGCCCCGTCGCCGCCTTCGCGCAGGTGGCGGGATCGAACGTCAGCCCCTCCGGGAGCTTGCGTCCGGACAGCACCTTGGGATCGATCCCCCGCTCGCCGATATCGGTGACCTTGAAGTCCGGCCCGAAGCTCGACTTCACGTCGGCGACCTTCTTGATGTCGGCTTTGGCCGAGGTCGCCTCCCCCGACGAGCAGCCTGCGAGCACACCCACCACCGCGACCGTGACCGCCACCTTGAACACCGTGGCTAATCTACCCAAGGCGGTTGCGTCAGCTGCGCAACGTGGACACCGTTTTGACGAGCAGATCGCCGGCGAATTGCGGTGGCAGCGCGGGCACCACCGAACCCGGATCGGTGGTCAGCGTGGTGAACGCGTAGAAGTTCCCCAGGTACGCGGTGAAGGTGTATGTGCGCGAATCTATCTCGGTGCCCGACTCGACCGACGACTTGACGTCGGTGACCATCCCGACGGTTTGGGCGCCCTCGATGTGCGGGGCGTCGATCAGGTGCACGGTCGCCGTCGTGCGCCCGGCGGTCATCGTCCACTGGCCACACGCGGCTACCACATCGTCGGGCAGATCCACCGGCCCCGGCAAAGCCACCACCACCGCGTCGACGATGCCGCCGCTACCCGACCCCGACACGCCCTGGGCCGTCTGGTCGCGCCCATTGCCGGGATCGGCGAGCTGACCGCATTGCGCCGGCTTGGCGCGGGTGTCCGACGCCTCCGGCCCGAGGCTCCAGATCACCCGGGGTGACGCCCCGCCGGGAATGCCCGTGGTCGCCTCGTAGCCGGGCGGGAGCTCGCGAACGACGCGTTTGATGTTGGCCGGGTTGACCGCCTTCGGCGCCGGCGTTTTCGTCGGCGCCGGCGAGGGAACGGGGGCGGGCGCGTGACCGCACGCGGCAACCACCAACGCGAGCGCGCAAACCGGGCCGATCCGGAACGGGCTCAGCCGACCACCTCGATCATCTGGCGGGCGACGTGCTCGATCTGGGCGGCCACGTCACGCCGGAACCCGTGGTCGCGCCGGTGCGGCACGTCGATGACGGTGGTGATGACGCCGATGTCCTCGCGCTGCCAGACCGCCCCGTAATGGTCCATGATGGTGCGCATCGGCAGGTTGTCGGAAAGCATTCGCGCGGAGAATCTTTCGACCCCGGCGACCCGAGCGGCGATCGACAGCGCATTGACCAGGAAGGTGCCGATCCCCCGGCCCTGATAGGCGTCGGCGACGGTGAAGGCGATCTCGGCGATGCTGCGGTCGGCCTCGTCACGCACGAAACGCGCGTCGGCCACCGGGTCGCCGCCGTCGATCACCACCCAGACGAAGTGGTCGACGTAGTCGACCTCCGACAGGTAATGCATCAGCGCCGGGGTGGGCAGGCGCGGCGTCATGAAACGCCGGTACAGCGTCTCGCTGGAGAATTGGATGTGCCCGTGCACGGTTCGCTCGCTGTCACCGGGCAGCACCGGTCGCAGCATCAGGTGCGTGCCGTCGCGGACCCGGATCGGGATCGGCGTGATGAACCCGGCGAGCCGCTGGCGCACCGTCCGCAGCAGCCGCTCCATCACCCCGGGGATGTGCACCATGCGCGCGAACGCGTCGTTGTCACCGATCCAACCCGTCAGCGGCCCGGCGGTGGTGACCGTCGCGGTCCGCGGGATGTGACGCAGCAGCGCGATCTCCCCGATCAGCATCCCCGGGAACGCATGCTCGACGATGACCACACCGTCGTCGCCGACGTGGGTGATCTCGACGATGCCGGACGAGATGAGCAGGAAGGAAACGGCCTGCTCGCCCTGCTTCATCAGCACTTGGCCGGACCCGGCGCGCAGCGGTTGCAGGGAGGCGGCCAACGGCGCGAGATCGGAGGTGGGACACCCCTCGAAGATGTCCATCGTCGCCAGCTCGTCCGCGCGCGCGCCGGTCAAGGCCACTGCGATAGCCCGCCGATCACACGGTCGTGGCGTGGGTCTGCGCCTCGCGGTGACCGCCGCTTTGCCATGACCTGCCCGCCTGCGTTGCCGTCGTCTACCCCGCCAGTCCCGAAACTCCCGACGCGGTCGGATGTTGCCCAGGTTATGGGCTCGGTTCCGGGCGCGGCAAGGACGCGCGGCCGATAGTTCGCGAGGGCGCGTCGGCCGGTCCGCCGGTGATGCCGCGGGGCATGATGATCGGGTGAGCGCAGGCCGCCGAAGTTCACCGAGGCTGACCGGCGCGGGACCGCGGAAAATCCAGGTGGGCGGTCTCTGGTTCGACGCCCTGACCCAGGAACAGGTCGTCGGGGCGGTGCGCGGCGCCTGGGCCGCCGGCCGCGGCGGATCGATCGTGCCGGTGAACATCGACGTCGCCCTGGCGGCCGCCCGCCGCACCGAACTCGCCGACCTGATCGCCCGCGCCACCCTCGTCGTCGCCGACGGCATGCCGCTGGTGTGGGCGGCGCGGGCCAAGGGCGACAGGCTGCCCGAGCGCGTCGCCGGCTCCTCGCTGATATTTCCGCTGAGCGCCGCGGCGGCCGCCGACGGCAAGTCGGTCTACCTCCTCGGCGGCGCCGAGGGCGTACCGGAGCGGGCGGCCGAGGCGCTCGTCGCGCACTCGGCCGGCCTGCGCATCGCGGGCACATGCTCGCCGCCCTTCGGCTTCGATCAGACGGAGGAGGGGGCGCGGCGCGCCGTGGCGGCCGTCGTGGCCGCCGCTCCCGACCTGGTCTTCGTCGGCCTGGGCTTTCCCAGGCAGGAACGGCTCATCGAATTGCTGCGCGCGGAGCTGCCCGGCGCCTGGTGTCTCGCCTGCGGTGGCGGCATCGCGATGACCGCCGGGATCGTCCGCCGGGCGTCCCCCGTGCTGCAACGGCTGGGCTTCGAGTGGGTGCACCGGCTGGCGCTCGAGCCGCGCCGGCTCGCCCGCCGGTACCTGCGGGACGATCTACCGTTTGCGCTGGCATTGGTGATTCGCTCTGCGGCGCAACGGTTTAGGCGGGACTAGATTCCTTCGCGCTCAAGATGATTCGCACGGCGGCGGCGAGGTCGTCGACCACGACGTCGGCGCCGTGAGCGTGTCCCCCGCCGGGGCGCAGCAGGACGGTCGCCGCGCCGGCCGCCCGGCCGGCCAGCACGTCGGTCTCGCTGTCGCCGATCATCACCGACTCGGCCAACGCGAATCCGTGCTCGCGCGCCGCGCGCAACAACATGCCCGCCCCGGGCTTGCGGCAGTCGCAGCTGGCCGCCGCGTGCGGGCAGTGGTACTCGGCGTCGAGGCGGGCGCCCTCGTCCGCCAGCAGGTGTTCCAGCCGGTCCTGGACGGCGGCGAAACGCGCGGCCTCCGCAGCCGGTTCGGACAGCCAGCGCTGATTCGTCACCAAGACGGTGCGCAGGCCCGCCGCGTTCAACGCGGCCACCGCGCGGGCGGCGCCGGGCAATAGCACCAGCTCTTCTGGCGACCTGACGTACTCGCCGTCGGCGGCCTTGACGTTGATCGTCCCGTCCCGGTCCAGGAAGACGGTACGGACGTTGCGCAGATCGGGCATCCGGTCGGTCTCAGGAGGGCCGGTCAAACAGCGCCGCTTCGACCATCTCGCAGATCGAGTGACCGAGGTGCAGGCATGCCTCCTGGACGCGGCCGGTGTTGTCGCTGGGCACCCGGATGCACAGCGCGGCGACGTCGGCCACCTTGCCGCCGCGCGCACCGGTGAGCGCGACGGTCGCCATCCCGGCGTCGGCGGCCGCCTCTAGCGCGCGAACGACGTTCGGTGAGTTGCCCGAGGTGGTGAGGCCGACCACCACGTCGCCCGCGCGGCCGGCGGCGAGCACCTGGCGGGCGAACACCTCGTCGTAGGAGTAGTCGTTGCCGATCGCTGTCATCGCCGCGGTGGCGTCCGGCAGGCTGATCGCCGCCAGACCGGGTCGGTCAAACGCGAAGCGGCCCATCAGTTCTGCGGCCAGATGCCCCGCGTCTTGCGCGGATCCGCCGTTGCCGAAAAAGATCACCTTCCCGCCGGAGCGAAGCGAGGAGATCATCAGCCGCGCGATCTCGACGGTCTGCGCGGCGATGGCGCCCGAGAGCATTTGCTGCTTGACGGCGATCGTGTCCGCCAACCGCGCCTGGACCAGCTCGACGCTCGGGGCGACGACATCCGAGCTGCTCATGCCTGCCATGTCGTGAGTCCTTTGCTCTCGAAGGCGAATTCGGTGATGGTCGCTCCGGCCGACTCGAGGGATTCGATGAGGCGGTGTTTCTTCGCGAAGTCGCAGAACAGCAGGATGTAACCGCCGCCGCCGGCCCCGGTGATCTTGCCGCCGAGTGCACCGTTGCGCAGGGCCAGGTCGTAGAGCTCGTCGATGCGTTCGTTGGTGATGTAGGGCGACATGCGCTTCTTCTGCGTCCACGCCTCGCCGAGCAACGCGCCGAAATCGTTCAGCTTGTTCGTCAGCAGGGCGGCCTTCATGGCGACCGCCAACTCCTTCTGCGCCCGCAGTCCCGCCAGGGTGTCGTCCGCGCCCGTGGTGGCGCGCCGCGTCTGGTCCTCGATCACCCGCGCGGAATCCCGCGTGATGCCCGTAAAGCACAGCAGCAGGCTGAGTTCCAGCTCGAACGCGGTCTCCTCGCGGATGCGCAGCGGGTTGACGATCACGCGGTCGGTGAACTCGATGAAGTTGAATCCCCCGAACGTCGCGGCGTACATGTCCTGCATGCCGCCCGTGATGCCCAGGTCCTCACGCTCGATGGCGCACGCCAGCTGCGCGGTCTCGTATTCGCCCATCGGGACGCGGTAGTGCTCGGCGAGCAGGCCGGTGAGGGCAACCATCATCGTCGACGACGAGCCCAGCCCCGAACCCGGCGGTGCGCTCGACCGCAGCACCAGGTCGTAGCCGTCCGTGCCGTCCTTGCCGAACCTGCGCACAGCGGCCTTGATCAGATCCAGGCTGCCGTCGTAGAGGATCTCGCTGTCGAGCGTCATCTCGTGGGTGGTCTTGAAGTCCACCGACTCGATCGTGACCCTGCGATCGGTCCGCGGGGAAAGCGAACCCTGCGCGTAGCGGTCGATGGTCGCCGACAGGACGCAGCCGCCCTCGGTGGTCGGGAACGGCGGTACGTCCGTGCCGCCCCCAGCGAACGAGATCCGCAGCGGCGCGCGGGCACGGATTCTTGGCCGGGGCAGGGGATTCACTGTCGACGTATATCCGCTCAGCCGGCCGACGCGCGTCCCGCGATAGTCGGCGAAATGTGCGCCACGTGCCAACCCCAATGCATCGATCTCTTCGGAAGAGCCCTAGCGTAGCAGCCGGATCGGCAGAAAAATCGGGATTCACCTGCGGATTGTGCCCACCCGTCCACGCCTTCACGAAAGCCATGAAATGAGCCAGGATGCAGTCGAATTGACCCGCGGCCTCCTCACCGAGACCGCCACGCTGCGGCACGGTTTCCTCGACGTACTGGGCGAGTCGACGACTTCGCCGGCCCCGACGTTCGCCCAGCGCGCCATGAACAGCCCTCTCGTCGCGACAATCTACGAGCGGCTGTGGCGGCCGGCCGCCTTCTACGTCGCCAGCGGCGTCACCACCGGCGCGGAGCAGCGGCGCGCGGCATCGGCGCTGAAGCTGTCCGGCGCAGACAGATTGCTCGATGTCGCCTGTGGCCCAGGCAATTTCACGGGTTCCCTGGCCGCACAACTATCGGACGGCGGGCTGGCCGTCGGCTTCGACATCTCCGAGCCGATGCTGACGCGCGCCGTCTTGGACAACAGCGCCCCGCGCACCTGTTATGTCCGCGGCGACGCTCGCGCGCTGCCGTTCGCCGACGAGACTTTCGACGCGGTCTGCTGCTTCGGCGCGCTGTATCTGATGCCCGAGCCGTTCGGTGTGGCACGCGAAATGGTGCGGGTGCTGCGGCCCGGGGGGCGGATCGCGATCCTGACCAGCTACACGCCCGACCTGCCCGCGATCCGGTACGCGATGACCAGCGGCGCGCGCGTCATCGGGCTGACCATGTTCGACCGGCACGCCTTCGTCGAGCTGTTCGCCTCGGCCGGCCTGGTCGACGTCGAGCAGCAGACCCAGCGCGCGTTGCAGTTCGTCGTCGCCGCTAAGCCCGAGAGCTAGGACGCCACCTTGCCCACGCCGAGCACCCGGACGACCGGCGTTCCCGCCTCGCACTCCAATACCCAGGGTTCGCCGCCGTCGACGGGCTCCGAGGTGAGCGTGAACATCACCGGCCGGCCGCTGCGCTGCGTCATCTGCGTGCATTCCACCCGGAACAGGCGATAGTCGCCGCCCCGATCGATCGCGAGCGAGAACCCGGGCCGCACCGACTCAACCGGCACCTTCTGCAGGTAGTAGTCAACGTTCATCCGTCGACCGTAGGGCCGTCAGAACGGCGCGCCGGGTGCCGCCACGCGGCTCTTAGGCAATGTTCAGGCAAATTTTGGGACGGCATTAGGGTTCGCCGCGCGCGTGCGCTCCCGGCTGCATGACGAACTCCACGACGATCGCCGCCATGTCGTCGATCGCACTGCGGAGCATGACTTCGTAACCGTGGGTGCTCAGCGTGGGCAGACATAGCAGGCCCGCGCGCGGCGTCAGACCGTTGGCCTTGGAGTGCGACGCGTCCGACTCAAAGGCGCCCAGCACCGCCCCCTGCGGCGACAGGCCCAAGTCGTTGGCGATGCCCGTCAGCCGGTCGGCGACGTCCTTGTCGTAGACGCACAGCGCGTCGCTATAGCCGATGATCGGGCCGCCGCTGACTTTGGTGCCGTACTCGCGCTCGGTCGGGCCGACCTCGAGCGCGAGGGTCAGGGTGCCGGGCAGCGATCCGCTGGCGTAGGTGCCCCCCACCCCGCCGATCTCTTCGTTGGTGGTGAACGCGAGATAGACGTCGTCGACGGGTCGTTGGCCGCGCTCGCGCAGCACGCGAGCGGCGCGCAGCAGGGCGGTCACCGCGGCGCGATCGTCGAGGAAGTAGCAGCCCAGATAGTCGCCGATTTCGACCAGGGTCCGCTTGCTGCGGTCGACGCACACCCGCGTGCCCGGGCGCACCCCCGCGGCTTCCAACTCGTCGGGGCTGCGGCCGGTGAAGACGTAGACGTGGTCCCAGTCCAGCGCCTTGTCGCCCTGGTCGGGCTTGGTCTGCCAGATCCGCTGGCTCTCCTGGGTGGTGTGTTCGGAGCCCAGTGTGAGGACCGCGGTCAGCGTGGCGTTCTCGCCGAGCACGGCGACCGGACCGAGGCCGAAGTTGCCCGGGTACATCGTCCCGAGCTGCGTCAGGTGCAGCGTCCCGTCCGCTTCCACCCGCTTGACGAGCATGGACAGTTCGTCCATGTGCGCCATGACCCGCGTCGCGACGCCGGGCTCGGCCGCCGAGGACACCCGGTGCCGGTGCCCGTGCCCGGCGCCCTCGGCGGGGGGCTCGGCACCGATGTAGCCGATCAGGTTGCCGGCGTCGTCGGTCCACATGTCGTCAACGACGGGACGGAGTTCTCGGGCACACACGGCGCGGACGTCGGCTTCCTGGCCGCACGGCCCGTAGGCCCACAGCAGTTCCTGCAACAGCTCGTCGATGGAATCGTCCTCGCGCGGCGCCATTCGGTCCTTTCGGTTGATGGCTTGTCGCAAGGATCAGTACCCGCGCCGCGTCATGGGCAATCGCGCTCACTCGCAGGCGAGTTCCGGTCGTTCGGGGCGGTGCGGCAGCAGGCTGGGCAGCCACTTCCCCACGTCCGCGGCCGTGAGGTTCGAGGCCCGCTCGAGGTGTTGGCCCACAACGATGTTCGCCTCCAACCGGGCGCGCGCCGCCACGTCGTCCGGGTTGCCGGAGGCGCACGCGGCGGGGAGATCACCCGACCGGTTGCCCTGGGGGGTCGCTCGCCGCGCGCTGGAACGGTGAACGACGCCGCGTACCATTCGTTGACGGTCGTCATTGACGGTCGTCAGCCAAAGACGTAGGGTGCGTCGATGGGGTCATCGCCCGCCTCCTCCGTGACCGAAACTCCACCCGGTGGCGTCCGGGAGGCCCGGCGACTCGAAACGCGGGCGCGCCTGTTCGACGCCGCGCTGGGCGAGATCGGGCAGCGCGGCTTGGCCGCGGCCGATGTCAGCGCCATCGCCGCCGCGGCGGGCGTGGTGCGGGGAACGTTCTATTTCCATTTCCCGACGAAGGAGCACGTGCTCGCCGAGCTGGAGCGCGCCGAGGAGAGGCGGATAATTGGCGAGCTCGGCGACGCCAAGGGCGATTTGGCCACTGTCCTGTCGGACGTCGTATCGCGGATACTCGACGCCGAAAATCGTTTGGGTGCAGGCGTTTTCCGGGACATGCTCGGTCTGCATTTCTCGCCATCGCGTCCCGTTGAAGAGGAGCTGGCGCAGCACCCGATCGCACAGTTCCTGGCGGGCGTGATCGGCCGTGCGCAAGACGCGGGACAAGTCTCGTCCGACGCGGACGCAACGGAACTGGCGATGTTCTTTCTCACCGGGCTCTTTGCGCTGCTCGCCGTTGGATCACACGACCCTGCGCTGTTAAGTCGTTACGTATCAACGAGTGTCAACGGAATGGAGAAACGATGAACAGCACGAGCATCGAGGGGTATCGCGATTTCCTCGCTAGGCGCGACGGCGAGGCCGACCTACTCAACCGACGATTGGCGAAGCGCGAGCAGTTCTTCGGTCAACTCGAAGCGAACCCCGTCCGGTCGGCCCACCCGATCGATCAACAGACGTTCCTGCGCAACCTGCGCCGCCGGCGGCCCGAGGCAGGCCTGGATCGCAAGATGCTGTTCCTGCTGGCGACGGCCAAGCTGAATCAGGCCGAGCGGTTCGGCGTGGGGCTCGGCGAAACCTACGGGCGCAACAGCGGTCACGATGCGCCGCCCGAAAGCGTCTACCTCGAACTGGAAGAGCACTACCACACCCGGCTGCTCGCATACGCGCTCGACGTCTTCGACCTGACGTTCCAAGTCGCCCCTCCCCCGTTCGTCATGCGCCAGTTCGTCAAAACCGGCGTGTTCATGCCGCAAAGGCTGGGCTTTGCGTTCGTCGGCGCCGGCGAGATGGCGGGCTGCATCATGTTCGACGAGTTACGCCGCGCCGGCACAGAACTGTTCGCCGACGAACCGGAAGTCTGCGCGCGAATCGAACTGCTCTACCGCGAAATCCTCACCGACGAGATCGGCCACGTCGGCTACTGCGCCTCGCGCTGCACCGCCGGCGAGCGGGTGATCATGCGCCGCATCTACCCGTTCGTGGGGCGGATGTTCGCCCGGCAAACCGCCGAGATCGGCATGCTGGTCGACCCGAAGGCGTTGCACGCCCGACTCGACCGGCCCTTCGACGTCGACGAGCTCACCGCCGGCATGGGCAACGAAACCTATCTCGTCGCCCGTCCGTGAGGGGCGGCTCGCGCACCGCGTCGCGTGGCAGGTGGTTGGCGGGAGGGACTGAGGTGTGGGAAACCTCGAGCCACGGCCCGTTGCTTGAGCCGTAACAGTCTGGCCTCAGCTTGTTCCATTGGGACTCTGTTCAGTCCCTTCCTGAGTTGAGCCTGCCACCCGGTGGCCACCTACCGGTAGTGCTGATCGCCTTTCGGGGGCATTGTTCGCTCAATGGACTGCGGGGTGCTCGGCGAACCAAGGCCCGCGGACGCTGGAATTTGCCGACGGCCAGGCCAAATCGCCACGACGGATGGTCGCCGGTGCCATCCTTTTGGGTATGTCCGAGACGCGGCACGTTGTCCTGATTCACGGCAACTGGTCACGCGGAGAACAGCTGGCCGCCGCCCGCGCCGCGTTCCAGGATCGCGGTTACACCGCGCATACGCCGACGCTGCGGCATCACGAATTGCCGATCCACGAGGGGGCCGCCAAGGTGGCCTCCCTAAGCCTGCGGGATTACGTCGACGACCTGGTGGCCTTCGTCGGTTCGCTCGAAACGCCACCGTTGTTGGTCGGCCACTCGATGGGCGGCCTGCTCGCCCAACTGGTCGCCGCACGCACCCCCCACACCGGGCTGGTCGCGGCATGTCCCGCCCCCGCTGCCGGCATCGGCGGTTCGACTCCCGCCAACAGGCGGATGTCGGCGCCGTGGTTCCTGCGCTCGCGCGCCTGGGCCAAACCGGTGCCTCCTCCCCCGTTCGAGCGATTCCGGCAATGGGTGGCCAACACCCAATCTGAGGACACCGCCCGCGAGATATATGACGGCCTGGTTTGCGATTCCGGTCGAGCACAGTGCGAGATGCTCCTTGCGATACTCAGGCTCTCCCGGGCAACCCGCGTCGATGCCGCCGCGGTGAGCGCGCCGGTGTTGGTGATTGGGGGCGAATGCGACCTGATCGTGCCCGCAGGGGTGTTGCGCAAGACCGCGGCGCAATACCGGCACGCGGACGTCGTCGTGATACCCGACTCCGACCACATGGTCTTCTCGGGGGCTTCCCTACCGCTAACCATGAGCCACATTGACGCGTGGCTGACGAAGAATGAGCTCTTCGCCGCCACGCCGAACTAGGTGCCGTGACGCGCGCTTGCTGATCGACCGCCTTGGCGAAGCGCCCTTTACCTGGTCAATCTCTGTGGAGCTAAGGGGATTCGAACCCCTGACCTACTCGATGCGAACGAGTCGCGCTACCAACTGCGCCATAGCCCCTGATCGCTAGCAGGCTACCAGCCGCGGGCCGAACCGCCGAAATGCGATCGCTACTCGCCGACGGCTCGCGGCAAGTCCCTGGGCCAGCCGTAGTTGCGCATCGGCATCGCGTAGTCCAGGTGCTCGAAGATCGGGTCCTCGTCGTCGATCTCGAGAACCACCGCCCCCGGCCGCCGCAGGCGCGACGGGACCACGTCGTAGTCGCGGTCGTAGGCGTTCTCGACGCCCATACGCGCCCGCGACATCCGCTGCATCCGGCGGCGACGGACCTTCTCCTCGATGCGGGTCTGGCGCCGCAGGTACGCCAGGTAGAGCAGCGTCACGACGGTGGCGCTGCCGCACGCCCACCAGGCGGTCGGCGAAATCTTGAACGCGGCCGTGGCCGTGCCGACCAGCACGACGGCCATCACCATCAACACGCGCTTGCGGAAGGCGTACTTGCGGGCGCTGACCGCGGCGGCGGTCTTGGTGTCGAAGCGGCGGCGCCGAGAGGCGTTCCGCGGGACGGGCGGCGGCATCTCCTCGTCGTCGGCCTCGGCCTCGGGCTCCAGACCCGAAGAGTCGTCGACGTATTCGAAGCCCTCGTCGGCTTCGTCGCCGGCGTGGGCGACCACGTCGGTGTCGGAGTCCTCGTCGTCCTCGTCGGCCTCGGCTTCTTCCTCGACGACGGCATCGACGGCCGCCGGCAGGGCCTGAGAATCCTCGACGACATCGACGTCGAGGTAGTCGGGCTCGGTGAGCTCGGGTGTCGCGATCTTCATGACGACGGGGCGCGCGGCCCGCAGCTCCTCGGTGTCGTGCTCTTCGTCTTCGTCACCCTCGGCGAGGTCGAGCTCGTTGTCGGCCGACTCTTCCGGCGGTTTCCAGTCGGGGTCGCTGCGATGACCCGCGGCCGGGCCGCTGCGCTTGATCAGGCGGGAGTTCGCGCCGCCGTTGAGGACCCGGGTCGCCAGGGCGACGTCGCTGGTGCGGCGCACGGCGTCGCGTTTGCTGACGAGCATGGGCACCAAGACGAACAGCCAGAGCACTACGAGCGAGATCCACAACAGTGACTGCGGAATGCTTGGCATGACGACCTGCTCTCTTCGGTTCCGATTCCGCGAAGCCCCTCGGAGGCCAGCGCGGCCGGGTCTTGGTGACCAGGACAATTACACACCTGTAATTTGCCTCTCACAAGCACCACGAGTCACTCGTGTCGCGGTAGCCACACGGGGGCCAAATGCGCTAGTCGCGGCGCGGCCGCCCAGCGCGGGGCTGCGCCGTCACGCCCAGCTGGCGTGCCCGCCCCGGACCAGGGTCGATGCCACCGACCCGGACACCTCTTCGGCCGTAATGGCCATCAACAGGTGGTCCCGCCACGCCTTGTCGACCTCGAGGTAGCGCTGCAACAAACCCTCTTGCCGGAAGCCGACTTTTGCCAACACGGCCCGGCTGGCCGCGTTCTCGGGGCGCACGGTGGCCTCGACGCGGTGCAGCATCACCGGACCGAAGCAGTGATCCAGGCCCAGCGCCAGGGCTGCCGTGGCCACCCCGCCGCCGGTCGCCGACCGCGGCACCCAATAGCCGATCCACGCCGATCGCAACGCCCCATGGGTGACGTTGCCGATGGTCAGCTGGCCACAGAAGCGTCCGTCGAGCTCGATGACGTAGGGCAGCATGCGGCCCGCACGGGCCTCCGCGCGCAGGCCGGAGCACAGCGCCGGCCACGCGGCGACGGTGTGCCGGGTCGTCCAATCGCTCTCCGCGCTGGGCTCCCACGGCTCGAGGTGGGCGCGGTCGGCCAACCGGATGCGGCTCCATTGGGCGCCGTCGCGCATCCGCACCGCCCGCAGTCGGACGACTCCCGCCGGCACCCGCAAGGGCCCGACATCCAGCGGCCAGCCCGGGTGGCGGGCGTTGGTGCGCAACAGGTTCACGAGCTGGCGGAGTCGTTGCACTTAACCGCGCTGAGCCAGGAAGGCGACATCGACGATTTCGCCGGTGCGGATCTGTTCGGCGCCGCTGGGCACCACCACGAGGCAGTTGGCTTCGGCGAGGGTGGCCAGCAGGTGCGAGGACGCCCCGGGCGGCCCGCCGAGTGCCTGCACCAGGTATTCACCGGTCTCCTGGTCGCGCATCAACTGGCCGCGCAGGTAGCCCTTGCGCCCGGCGACCGACGTGATCGGCGACAGGGTGCGGGCCTGCACGATCCGGCGCATCGGCTGACGCTTGCCCAGCGAGAGCCGGATCAGCGGCCGGACCATCACCTCGAAGACCACCAGCGCGCTGACCGGGTTGGCGGGCAGCAGAAACGTCGGGACGCCGTCGCGGCCGAGCTGCCCGAAGCCCTGGACCGACCCGGGGTGCATCGCGACGCGGACGACTTCCATCTCCCCCAGCTCGGAAAGGACCGAGCGCACCGACTCGGCCGCGGCGCCGCCGACCCCGCCGGCGATCACCATCACCTCGGCGCGGTTGATCTGGCCCTCGACGGTGTCGCGGAATTCCTTGGGGTCGTTGCTGACGATGCCGATGCGGTTGACCTCGGCACCGGCATCGCGGGCCGCCGCCGCCAGCGCGTAGGAGTTGACGTCGTAGACCTGGCCGTTGCCGGGGGTGCGTGAAATGTCGACCAGTTCACCACCGACGGCCAACACCGTCACCCGGGGCCGCGGATGCACCAGCACCCGCTCGCGGCCGACCGCCGCGAGCAGCCCGACCTGGGCCGCGCCGATCACCGTGCCGGCGCGCACCGCGACGTCGCCGGGCTGCACGTCGTCGCCGGTGCGGCGCACGTACGCACCCGACGGCGCGCCGCGCAGGATCCGCACTCGCTTGCTCCCGCCGTCGGTCCAGCGCAACGGGATCACCGCGTCGGCGAGCGTGGGTAGCGGGGCTCCCGTGTGCACTCGGGCGGCCTGGCGCGGTTGCAGGCGGCTGGGGGTGCGCGCGCCGGCCTCGACGGTTCCCATCACCGGCAGGACCAGGCCCTCGCGCCGGTCTTCGTCCAGCTCGGCGTCGCCGGGCGGCGGCTCAGGCATGCTGTCGGCTCCCACTTCGCCGATGCCCAGCACGTCGACGCTGCGCACCGCGTAGCCGTCGATCGCGGCCTGGTCGAAGCCGGGCATGGGCCGCTCGGTGACAACTTCCTCGGCACACATCAATCCCTGCGCCTCGGCGATGGCCACCCGGATGGGCCGCGGCGCCACCGCGGCAGCGGTTATCCGGGCCTGCTGCTCCTCAACAGAACGCACAGCGCGCCTCTCTGCCCTCTGATGCCCCTGGCGGGCACCGCCCTCATCAGCCCTACGGGCGCCGTCGTGGGCCGGGCGTATCGGCCGGCTACTTCTCGGCCAGGCCTAACCGCGCCACCAACCATCGCCGCAAATCCGGGCCGTAGTCGTCACGATCCAATGCAAAGTCAACCGCAGCCTTGAGGTAGCCGCCGGGATTTCCCAAGTCGTGTCGAGATCCGCGATGCACGACGACATGCACGGGGTGGCCCTCCGCGATGAGCAACGCGATCGCATCCGTGAGCTGCACCTCGCCGCCCACCCCGCGGTGGACGCGGCGCAACGCGTCGAAGATGGCCCGGTCGAGCACGTAGCGGCCCGCGGCGGCGAAAAGCGATGGGGCGTCCTCTTGCTTGGGCTTCTCCACCATGCCGTTGACCTTCAGCACGTCCGGGTTGTCGTCACCGGGCACCGGCTCGACGTCGAAAACCCCGTACGCGCTGACCTCGTCGGGCGCCACCTCGATCGCGCACAACACGGTGCCGCCGTATTGCGCCCGCACCTTCGACATCGTTTCGAGGACGCCGGTCGGCAGCACCAGGTCGTCGGGTAGCAGCACCATCACGGCGTCGTCGTCCGACGTCAGGGTGGGCTCCACGCAGCCGATGGCGTGGCCCAGGCCGAGCGGCTCGGCCTGCACGACGGACTCGACCTTGATCAGCTGCGGCGCGCGCCGCACCTTGTCGAGCATCGCCTTCTTGCCGCGCGCCTCCAGCGTTCCCTCGAGGACAAGGTCCTCGACGAAGTGGGCGACGACGCCGTCCTTACCCTCGGAGGTGATGATCACCAGGCGGTCGGCGCCCGCCTCGGCCGCCTCGGCGGCCACCAGCTCGATGCCAGGGGTGTCGACGACCGGCAGCAGCTCCTTGGGCACCGTTTTCGTCGCGGGCAGGAAGCGGGTACCCAGACCGGCGGCGGGCACGATCGCCGTGTGTGGGACCACCACTTTTGGGCTTGACATTGTTCACACGATAACCCGACAGCGGTTTGCCGAGTCGATGTGGCGCGGCCAAAGATCCGGCTGCAATGGTTGAGGCATGGCGACCACCGGTAAGGCCGCGTTGCGGGCCCAGTTGCAGGCGGCCCGCCGCCGCGTTGCCGACGAGGTGCGGGCCGAGGAGGCCCGGATGCTGAGCGGGCGGATCGAGGCCCTGAAAAGCATCATGAGCAGCGGTGACACCGTGTGCGCGTACGTGCCGGTGGGCGCCGAGCCCGGGTCGATAGACATGCTCGACGTGTTGCTGCGGCGGCCCGGACGCGTGTTACTGCCGGTTGCGCGCACGGCCGCCGACGGCGCGGCGCTGCCATTGCGCTGGGGCGAATATCGGCCCGGCACCCTGACGTCCGCGCGGTGGGGGTTGCTGGAGCCGCCGGAACCCTGGTTTCCGGCCTCGGCCATCGCCGAGGCGAGCCTGATCCTGGTGCCGGCGTTGGCCGTCGACCGCTTTGGGGCCCGGTTGGGCCGCGGTCGTGGCTTCTACGATCGCTCCCTGGGCGGCCGGGGTCCCCACGCGCGGCTGATCGCGGTGGTGCGCGACGCGGAGTTGGTGGACCGGTTGCCCGCCGAGCCGCACGACATCCCGATGACGGACGCCCTCACGCCCAGGCGGGGACTAGTCGCGCTCGGTCGCGGGTAACAGATCGGGAATGAGTGACGTCACGTGGCGGTTCTAGCACTTGAGACGCTAGAGTGCTAACAGGCTTTTGCAACCATCCGGAGGTTTTCGTGCCGACTTACAGCTATCAGTGCACCGAGTGCGACGATCGCTTCGACATCGTGCAGGCCTTCACCGACGACGCGCTGACCACCTGCAAGCGCTGCTCCGGGCGGCTGCGCAAGCTCTTCAACTCCGTAGGAGTGGTGTTCAAGGGCAGCGGCTTCTACCGCACCGACAGCCGCGAGTCCGGCAAGAAGTCCGCGAGCTCGACCAACGGATCCTCGTCGAGCGACTCCGGCTCGAACGGCGCATCAAGCGAAAAGTCCGGATCGACCGAGAAGTCCGGTCCGAGCGAGAAGGCGACCAGCAGCTCCGCGGCGTCCACCGCGTCCGCCTCGAGCTGACGGGTTATCCACAACCGTTGCGCCGACGACGTTCGGCGCTGACCCCCATGCGCCTACCGTTGCGGCGTGGGCGAGTCGTCACTGAACCCAAGCCCGTTCAACCGCCTTTTGCTGCTGCGTCCCGATTGGACACGTACGGTGCTGGCGCGGCGGATCGCGGCGGGCGGGCTTGTCGTGTTGGCCGGCGTGGCGGCGCTGCGCTCCAACCCGGCGGGTGACTACGCCGAGGTGGTGGTCGCCGACCACGACCTGCGGCCCGGCGCCGCGTTGACGCCCGCGGATGTCCACCTCGAAAAGCGTTTGGCCGCAACCGTTCCCGATGGCTCACTGGCCGACGTGAGCGCGGTGGCCGGGTCGACGCTCGCCGGTCCGACGCGGCGCGGCGAGGTGCTCACCGATGTCCGGTTGCTCGGCAGCCGGCTCGCCGAGTCGACCGCGGGACCCGGTGCCCGCATCGTGCCGCTGCGCCTGGCCGACAGCGCCCTGATCGACCTTGTCCGCGTCGGCGACGTCGTCGACGTGCTGGCCGCACCGGCGACCGCGGGGCCGGAGCCGGCCCAGGCCACCCCCAAGGTGGTGGCCACCGACGCCGTCGTGGTGCTCGTGTCGGCCAAGCCGAAGGTCCAGGCCGCGGACGGTGACCGCGTAGTGTTGGTTGCGCTGCCGGCTCGCGTGGCGAACACGGTGGCGGGCTCGGCGCTGGGTCAGGCGGTGACCCTCACCCTGCACTGAGTGCCTCGCCGTCGTTGGCCCCGCAGCTGACAGCAAACTCTGTCCAATCCCAGGAAGGACATCTGAATGTTCAAAGGGTTCAAGGAGTTTCTCTCGCGGGGCAACATCATCGACCTGGCCACCGCGGTGGTCATCGGTACCGCCTTCACCGCGCTGGTCACCCAATTCACCGACAGCATCATCAAGCCGCTGATCAACCGCGTCGGTGTCAACGAGAAGTCGAATCTCGGCATCCTGCGGATCGGCATCGGCGGCGGCCAGACCATCGACCTCAACAACGTGCTGTCGGCCGCCATCAACTTCGTCATCATCGCGGCCGTCGTCTATTTCCTGGTCGTGTTGCCGTACACGACCCTGCGCAGGCGCGGGGAGGTCGAGCAGGCCGACGACGCCCAGATCGTTCTGCTGACGGAGATCCGCGACCTCCTGGCGCAGACCAACGGCGACTCGTCCGGTCGGCACGGCGGCGCTGCCACCACCACGACGCCCCCGCCGGAGCACGGACCGCGCGCCGACGCCGAGGCGTAGGGCCCCGGCTAGATCTCCAGGCTCGACAGCTGCCCGATGATCTGTGCGGCGAGGGGATTCAGCGTCGCCATCCCGTCGCGCACCGCATAGCGGGAACCGGCGAGGTTCACCACCAACGTGCTCCCGGACACGCCGGCCAGGCCGCGTGACAATCCGGCGTCGGTGATCCCCGCGGAGAGCCCCGAGGCGCGAATGGCTTCGGCGATGCCGAGGATCTCGCGGTCCAGGATCTCGCGGGTGGCTTCGGGGGTGACGTCGCGTGGGGTGACGCCCGTCCCGCCGACCGAGACCACCAGGTCCACCCCGCCGATCACCGCGGTGTTGAGCGCGTTGCGGATCTCGACCTCGTCGGCCGCGACCGCGACCACACCGTCGACGACGAACCCCGCCTCGGTGAGCAGCTCGGTGACCAGCGGCCCGCTGTGGTCCTCATCCCCGTGGGCGGTGCGATCGTCGACCACCACGACCAGGGCCCGGCCAACCACCAACTCCGCACCCGTTTCCATGGGTGCCACCGTATAACCGAGCTCGGACAATCCGGCCGCCGAGGGTTCTTCGACTCGCATTACTGATCCGCCTTCCCCAGAGTCACCGGCACGGTACGGCTGCCACCACCAGCGGGATCCTGGAAGGTCAGCGAAATCTTGTCACCGGGCGCCTTCGACCGCACGGCGGCGACCAAGGCGTCGGCGCTGTTGATCGGGCGGTCGTCGACCTTGGTGACGATCACGTTCTTGGGCACTCCGGCGGTCGAGGCCGCCCCGCCCGGCACCACGTCGACGACCTTGGCGCCCGGGGAACCCTTGTCGTTGGTCACCTGCACGCCGAGCGACGCGTGGGACGCCTTGCCGCTGCTGATCAGCTCGTCGGCGATGCGCTTGGCCTGATCGACCGGAATGGCGAAGCCGAGGCCGATCGAGCCGCTCTGGGCGTCCGGCGAGTCCGCACCCAGGGTGGCGATCGCCGAGTTCACGCCGACCAGCTGGCCATTCATGTTGACCAGCGCGCCGCCGGAGTTACCCGGGTTGATGGCGGCGTCGGTCTGGATGGCGTCCAGCACGGTGTTCTGGTTGCCCGACTCACCGGTGGTGGACACCGGCCGGTTCAGCGCGCTGACGATGCCGGTGGTGACCGTGCCCGACAGACCCAGCGGCGACCCGATGGCCACCACCGGTTGGCCGACGCGCAGGTCCGACGAGGAGCCCAGGGAGATCGGGGTCAGGCCGGACATGCCCTGCACCCGGATCACCGCGATGTCGCTGGTGGGGTCGGCACCGACGACCGTGAACGGCGCGGTGCGGCCGTCGGCGAAGGTCACCGTCGTCTTCGGAGCCGGCCCGGCGGGACCGCCGGGCGGACCACCGGGGGGCGCACCGGGAACCACGGGCGCTTTCGGCGGCCCCGCGGCCGCCGCGACCACGTGATTGTTGGTCAGGATGAGCCCGTCGGCGGAAAGGATGATGCCGGAGCCCTCCTCGGACTGGCGGCCCAGGTCGGTCTCCAGCATGACGACACTGGGCACCACCTTGGAGGCGACCTGTTCGACGCTGCCCGGCGGCATGTTGGCCGCCGGGACGCTGGGTGCGCCGATGACGGTGTGCCCATTGCTGGTGGTCGAATGCGTCCCCAGCTCGACGGCCGTCGCCGCGGCCCCGCCGATGCCGGCCGAAACCACCGCGATGGTCAGCGCACCGACAGTCAAAAGCCCTGCGCGGGAACGTTTTTGGGGACCCGGCGGCATCGGCGGCAGCATGCCGGGAATCGGGCCCGTGCCGGTGGCCCCGGGGACCGGGCCTACCCCGGTCCGGCCGGGGATCCGCCCGGGACCGGTGCCGCTGAACGGGTCGTACGGCTGCCGGAACTGGTTGGTCTGGGATTGATGCCGCCAGTCGAACGGCTGGCCGTACGGTTGGGCGTGCCCCTGGCCGTAAGCAGAGGTCCCCGGGTGGCTCGGGGTGGGCGCAGGCTGATTCGGCGCAGGGTGGTACCCCGGCTGCTGCGGCGGTGGCGAATACCTCGGGTCATTCGTCATAGCGCTAGGTCGCTCTTCCTCTATCTCAGTATTCGGCTCGTCGGTTCGACAGGGCTCTTCAACAGTAGTGGCTGCACACCTACGTTGCCCGGGCGGACTGAGAGTCCACTGAGATAACGTTCGCGGGTTCCCGAGAGTTCGACTGGCCGGTCATCCGAACCGCGGGTTCGGTGACGGATTCTTCGCCGGCGGCCGCGGCAGACGACGTCGGATAGGCCGAGGGCGGCATCGGCCGGCCGGGCAGCAGCACGTAGAACGAGGTCCCCGGCGGCTGTCCGCCCGGCACGGTGTCCTCGACGCGGAGCAATCCACCGTGGTTCAGCACGACCTTTTTGACGATCGCCAGCCCGAGCCCCGAACCGGGCATGGCGCGCGCGGTCGTCGACCGGTAGAACCGCTCGAACACCAGCCGCCGTTCGTGCGGCGGGATGCCCGGGCCTTGATCGGAGACCACCAACTCGGCGTGCGACGGGTCGAGTTGCCGCATGGTGATGCCCACGTGACCGCCCGGCGGGCTCCACTTGGCCGCGTTGTCCATCAGGTTCAGCACGGCGCGCGACAGGCCCGCCGCGTCGCCGTACATCTGCCAGGGGGTTACGTCGACGTCGAAGTGAATGTCGTTGCGGCGCCGCCTGACCCGCTCCAGACTGCGGTCGATGACCTCGGACATGTCGACCGGTTCGTGCACCACCTGGCCGGCGTCGTCGCGGGTGAGGTCCACGAGATCACCCACCAGCGTGGACAGTTCCTCGATCTGCGCCAGCACGTCGGCGCGGAGCTCGACCATCTCCTGCTCGGGCAGCCGCGGCGCCCCCGGTTCCATGGAGGCCATCAGCAGCTCGACGTTGGTGCGCAACGACGTCAGCGGGGTGCGCAGTTCGTGCCCCGCGTCGGTGACCAGCCGCGCCTGACGCTCGCGGGATTCGGCCAGCGCGCGCAGCATCAAGTTGAAAGCCTCGGTGAGCCTGGCCAATTCGTCGCTACCGAACACCGGGATCGGCCGCAGGTCGTCGGTGCGCGCCACCCGTTCGGTCGCCTCGGTCAGGCGGGCCACCGGGCGCAGCCCCGCCCGCGTGACCATGCCGCCCGCGACCGCGGCGACCGCGACGCCGATGCCGCCGACGATCAGCAGCACCCAGCGCAGCTTGGTCATCACGGCCTCGGTCGGCTTGAGGCTCTTGGAGATCAGCAGCGAGCAGCCATTGGGCAAGTGAATGGCCAGGACTCGTTGATCGGACGCGGTGCGCCGGGACATGAACAGATCACCGCGGATCACCGCCTTTTCCGGCGCGCCGACCGGCAGCGTCTGACCCGGCTGTTGCGCCGTGTAGATCGAGTGGCCCGGGTTCACCAGCATCGCGTTGACATCCGAATACGCGGTGCCCTCGATGGCCTTGCCGGGATCGGCGGCCAGTGAGCCGCTGGCGATCAGCAGCTGAGCCCGGCTCTGCAACTGGTTGTCGATATCGCTATACAGCGCAGCCGAAATCACCGCGT
The DNA here is from genome assembly GCF_001667735.1 of Mycobacterium sp. E183. GTDB lineage: Bacteria > Actinomycetota > Actinomycetes > Mycobacteriales > Mycobacteriaceae > Mycobacterium. The sequence continues at coordinate 3,379 of NZ_LZJN01000110.1, read as the reverse complement.
ACACGGCGAACGCCATCAGCACGACGACCATGGCCACCATCGACATCGCCAGCAGCATGACGCGCCACCGCAGGGACAACGAACTGGTGGCGCGAAGCGGCACGCGTGGGGGCCGTTGGTACCTGATCATCGCGGGATGTGACTGGTCACGGCGGCGTCTCCCGAAGGACATAGCCCACGCCGCGCACCGTGTGGATCAGCCGTGGCTCGCCGTCGGCCTCGGTCTTGCGGCGCAGATAGCCGACGTAGACCTCCAGCGCGTTGCCGGAAGTGGGAAAGTCGAAGCCCCACACCTCTTCCAGGATCCGGCTGCGGGTGAGTACGCGGCGCGGATTGGCGATCAACATTTCCAGCAAGGCGAATTCCGTGCGCGTAAGGCTGATTTGGCGCTGCCCGCGGGTGACTTCGCGGGTCACCGGGTCCAGCGTCAGGTCGGAGAACTGCATGGCCACCGATTCGGCGTCGTCGTCGTCCGGCTTGGTCCGGCGCAGCAGCGCCCGCATGCGGGCCAGCAGTTCCTCGAGCGCGAACGGCTTGGGGAGGTAGTCATCCGCGCCGGCGTCGAGCCCGGCGACGCGCTCGGAGACCGAATCACGGGCGGTGAGCACCAGGATGGGTAGGTCGTCGCCGGTGCTGCGGAGCTGACGGCAGACCTCGAGCCCGTCCAGCCGCGGCATCATCACGTCGAGCACGAGCGCGTCGGGCCGGTCGCTCGCGATCATCTCGAGCGCCTCCAGCCCGTCATGGGCCAACTCGACCGAGTAGCCATTGAAGGAAAGCGATCGGCGCAGCGACTCACGCACTGCGCGATCGTCGTCGACGACCAGTATCCGCACGGGCCTAGTGTCGTCCCGACGCCTGAGAGCCGGCTGAGAGGCGCGCCGGGTATTTGCCGAGATTAACTAACGCCGGTCCAGGTCGATCAGACCGAGGCGGGCCGCCTTGAGCAGCCGGCGGGGCACCTTGTGCTTCTGGCCGGCGACCGTCACACCGACGAGTTCGGTCTTGGTGGCCTTCCACTGCGCGCGACGGCTACGGGTGTTCGCGCGCGACATCCTGCGCTTGGGTACGGCCATGGTCGGGCCTAACTCCTCGTGTCGGGGGCTTGTCGCGCGGCGTGGCCGGTGCGGCCGAACGTGCGACGATTGCTCCCAGGATAGTCGGTGGCCTGCCGGGCACCAAAACGAAGCCCTCTGGCGCCGAGATGGCCGTGGCGGTTGTGATCCGGGCGCCGTCCACGACCGTGGCGGCAATCTCGACGTCGGAGGCGAGGGGCGTCCTTGACGTGACACTGGCGCGACCCGCTAACCTACCGGTTGGTTGGTTGGTTTGCGCTCACCGGTGAAACGCAGATTGGAGGACTGCATGGCCTCAGCTCCTGGTCGTGACGCGGTCCGGATCGCGAACTGCTCCGGGTTCTACGGCGACCGGCTGTCGGCGATGCGCGAGATGCTCACCGGCGGCGACGTGGACTACCTCACCGGCGATTACCTGGCCGAATTGACCATGCTGATCCTGGGCCGCGACCGGATGAAGCACCCCGAGCGCGGCTACGCCAAGACGTTTCTGACCCAGCTCGAGGACTGTCTCGGGGAGGCCCGCGATCGGGGTGTGCGCATCGTCGCCAACGCCGGCGGACTCAACCCGGCGGGGCTGGCCGCCGCGATACGCGCCCTGGCCGAGCGCCTCGGCATTCCCGCGCGGGTCGCCCACGTCGAAGGCGACGACCTGCTGGCGCGCGCCGCCGACCTCGGGCTGGGCAGCCCGCTGACCGCGAACGCCTACCTGGGCGCGTGGGGCATCGTCGACTGCCTGGGCGACGGCGCCGACGTGGTCGTCACCGGCCGGGTCACCGACGCCTCGGTGATCGTCGGAGCCGCCGCCGCGCACTTCGGCTGGGGCCGCACCGACTACGACCGGCTGGCCGGCGCGGTGGTCGCCGGCCACGTCATCGAGTGCGGCGTGCAGGCCACCGGCGGCAACTACTCCTTCTTCACGGAGGTCGCGGACCTGACCCACGCCGGCTTCCCGCTGGCCGAGGTGCACCCCGACGGCTCCTCGGTGATCACCAAGCACGCCGGCACCGGCGGGCTGGTGAGCGTCGACACCGTCACCGCGCAATTGCTGTACGAGATCACCGGCGCCCGCTACGCCAACCCCGACGTCACCGCGCGGATGGACACCGTCGAGCTGTCCCCCGACGGCCCCGACCGGGTGCGCATCCACGGCGTGCGCGGCGAACCGCCGCCGCCCACCTACAAGGTGTCGCTGAACAGCATCGGCGGATTCCGCAACTCCATGACCTTCGTGCTGACCGGTCTCGACATCGAGGCCAAGGCGGACCTGGTGCGCCGGCAGCTCGACGCCGCGCTGACCGTCAAGCCCGCGGAGCTGCAGTGGTCGCTGGCCCGCACCGACCACCCCGACGCCGACACCGAGGAAGCCGCCAGCGCGCTGCTGCACTGCGTGGTCCGCGACCCCGACCCCGCCAACGTCGGGCGCCAGTTCTCCTCGGCCGCCGTGGAATTGGCTCTCGCCAGCTATCCGGGCTTTCACGTGACCGCCCCACCGGGCGACGGTCAGGTCTACGGCGTGTTCACCGCCGGCTACGTCGACGCCAAGGAGGTGCCCCACGTCGCGGTGCACGCCGACGGCACCCGGGTCGAGATCGACTGCGTCACCGAGACTTTGGAGCTCGCGCCCGCCGAGCCCCCACCCCTGCCGGAGCCGTTGCCCGACGGCCCGACCCGCCGGGTGCCGCTGGGCCGCATCGCCGGCGCCCGCAGCGGCGACAAGGGCGGCTCGGCCAACGTCGGGGTCTGGGTTCGCACCGACGAGCAATGGCGGTGGCTCGCCAACACGCTGACCGTCGAGCTGCTCAAGGAGCTGCTGCCCGAGGCCGCGGAGTTCGTCGTCACCCGCCACTTGCTGCCCAACCTGCGCGCGGTCAACTTCGTCATCGACGGCATCCTGGGCCAGGGCGTCGCCTACCAGGCGCGGTTCGACCCGCAGGCCAAGGGATTGGGCGAATGGTTGCGCGGCCGCCACGTCGACATCCCCGAAAGGTTGTTATGAATCTGTGGACGACGCCGGAGCGCGAAGAGCTGCGAAAGACGGTGCGCTCCTTCACCGAACGCGAAATCCTGCCCCACGCAGACGAGTGGGAGCGCGTCGGGGAGCTGCCGCGTGAGCTGCACCGTCGCGCCGGGGCGGCCGGCCTGATGCACCTCCTCACAGATGATCACCGCGTCGGCGCCGTCGCCGCCACCCCCGCCGACCGCCTCGGGAAAGTTCGCCCCCAGCAGGCCGGCCGCCCCGGCGCGACGGTGCAGCTCACGCGGCAGCTCCCCGACGCGCTCCCACTCGTCTGCGTGGGGCA
>NZ_LZJN01000109.1 GCF_001667735.1 Mycobacterium sp. E183 | reverse complement strand
GCGGCGCGCCGCGTCGAGCGCACCGCTGACGGTGATCCCGAGCTGCACCGCGTAGAGGTCGTCCATGTCCTGCGCGAGGCGGTCCACACCGCCGTCAGGCGCCACCCCAACCTGGTCGCCCGGTTCTCCGAGGACTTCGGCGAGCCTGTGCAGATCATTCCGGCCGAGCCCCAGATGGCCTGGCGGTATGTCGAGCTGGACGGCGGCGACGTCGACGAGCAGGTCGAGCAGCTGTGCGCCGACGAACGCGCCGCGGTGTGCGACCTGGCCGACAAGCCGTCATTCCGGGGCGCGCTGATCCGCACGGCGGGCGACCGGCATCGGTTCGTGCTGACCATCCACCACATCGTGGTCGACGGCTGGTCGCTGCCCGTGCTGCTGCAGGAAGTGTTCGCCAGCTACTACGGGGAACGGTTGCCCGCCGCGCCGTCGTACCGCAGCTTCGTCACGTGGCTCACCAACCAGGACCGCGCCGCCGCCCAAGCGGCGTGGGCCCAGGCGCTGGCCGGCTTCGAGACCCCCACCCTGGTCGGCCCGCTCGGGCAGATCGGGAAGCGCGGCGTAGCCGCCTTCCACGTGCCCGCCGACACCACGCACGCGCTGGGCGAGCTGGCGCGCTCCTGCCGCACCACCATCAGCACCGTGCTGCAGGGCGCGTGGACGCAGCTGCTCACGTGGCTGACCGGCCAGCACGACGTCGCCTTCGGCACCGCCGTCTCGGGACGTCCCACCGAACTGCCGGGCGCGGACGCGATGGTCGGCCTGCTGATCAACACGGTGCCCGTGCGGGCGACCATCACCGCGACCACCACCGTCGCCGACCTGCTCGACCAGCTGCAACGCCTGCACAACGACACCGTCGACTACCAGCACCTGGCCCTGCCCGAGATCCACCGGGTCACCGGCCACGACCAGTTGTTCGACACCCTGTTCCTCTACGAGAACTACCCGATCGACGCGGGTGCGCTGCTGGGCGTGCACGAGCTGGCCATCACCGACTTCAGCAGCCGCGAATACAACCACTACCCGCTGTCCGTGGTGGCCTCGCCGGGTCACGAGCTGAGCCTGCGCGTCGAATTCGACACCGAGGTGTTCACCGCCGCCGCCATCAACACGCTCATCGACCGGCTGCAGCAGGTGATGGTGGCGATGACGGCCGACCCCGCCCGCCGCCTGTCCTCGGTCGACCTGCTCGACGCCGCCGAGCACACCCGGCTCGACGACTGGGGCAACCGGCCGGTGCTGGCCGAGGCGGCGCCCAAACTGGCGTCGATTCCGGAGCTGTTCGCCGCGCAGGCGGCCCGCGGCCCCGACGCGGTGGCGATCACGGACGGCGACCGCTCCTGGACGTACGGCGAGGTCGAGGAGTCCGCGAACCGCCTGGCCCACCTGCTGGTGAGCCGGGGCGCCGGCCCGGGGGAGCGCGTCGCGGTGCTGTTCCCCAGGACGGCCGAGGCCGTCGTGGCGATCCTGGCGGTTCTCAAGACCGGGGCGGCCTACCTGCCCGTCGACCCGACGGTGCCGGCGGCGCGCATCGAGTTCGTGCTCGGGGATGCCGCACCCATCGCCGCCGTCACCACCGCCGAGGTGCGGTCGAGGCTCGACGGCCAAAACCTGGACGTCATCGATTTCGACGACCCCGCCGTCGCCGGCCAGACCGGCGACGGGCTGCCCGCGCCGGCGCCGGACAACATCGCCTACATCATCTACACGTCCGGAACCACCGGCACGCCCAAGGGCGTGGCCGTGCCACACCGCAACGTCACCCAGCTACTGGAGTCCTTGGACGCGCAGCTGGCGCTGGGGCAGGTGTGGACGCAGTGCCACTCGCTGGCCTTCGACTTCTCGGTGTGGGAGATCTTCGGGTCGCTGTTGTACGGCGGCCGGCTGGTGATCGTCCCCGACGCGGTGGTCCGCTCGCCCGAAGAGCTGCACGCGATGCTGGTTCGGGAACAGGTCAGCGTGCTGAGCCAGACGCCGTCGGCGTTCTACGCGCTGCAGACCGCGGATTCGCTGGCACCCGAGCTGGGCCAGCAGCTGAAGCTGCAGACGGTGGTGTTCGGCGGCGAGGCGCTCGAACCCCACCGGCTGGGCAAGTGGCTGCACCACCACCCCGGGCTGCCGCGCCTGATCAATATGTACGGCATCACCGAGACCACGGTGCACGCCTCGTTCCGGGAGATCGTCGACGGAGATGTCGACACCAACGCCAGCCCGATCGGCGTGCCGCTGGCCCACCTGGGCTTCTTCGTCCTGGACGGGTGGCTGCGCCCCGTGCCGGAAGGCGTGGTCGGCGAGTTGTACGTGGCCGGCCGGGGCCTGGCGTACGGGTATGTGGGCCGGTCCGGGCTGTCCGCCACCCGGTTTGTGGCGTGCCCGTTCGGCGGGTCCGGTGCCCGCATGTACCGCACCGGCGACCTGGTGCGCTGGGGCGCCGACGGCCAGCTGCAATACATGGGCCGCGCCGACGAGCAGGTCAAGATCCGCGGCTACCGCATCGAGCTCGGCGAGGTGCACGCCGCCCTGGCCGCGCTGGACGGCGTCAACGAGGCGGCCGTGATCGCCCGCGAGGACCGCCCCGGCGACAAGCGGCTGGTGGGCTACGTGACCGGAACCGCCGACCCGGCCGAGATCCGCAATCAGCTCGGCGAGCGGCTGCCGACCTACATGGTGCCCACCGCGGTGGTGGTGCTCGAGGCGCTGCCGCTGACCGTCAACGGCAAACTCGACACCCGCGCGCTGCCGGCGCCGGAATACTCCGACTCCGATCATTACCGCGCCCCGAGCACGGCCATCGAGGAGATCCTGGCCGGCATCTACGCCCAGGTGCTCGGAGTCGAGCGCGTCGGCGTCGACGATTCGTTCTTCGACCTCGGCGGCGACAGCATCCTGTCGATGCAGGTCGTCGCCCGCGCCCGGGCGGCCGGCGTCGTCTGCCGCCCGCGCGACATCTTCGTCGAGCAGAGCGTGGCCCGGCTGGCCCGGGTGGCCTCGCTGGCCACCGACGACGACGTGGTCGACGAGGGCATCGGGCCGGTGGTCGCGACCCCGATCATGCGCTGGCTGCACAGCGTCGACGGTCCGGTCGAGCAGTTCAACCAGACGATGGTGGTACAGGCCCCGGCGGGGGTCGGCGAAGCCGACGTCGTGCTGGTGCTGCAGGCTTTGCTGGATCGGCACGCGATGCTGCGGCTGCGGGTCGACGACGACGGCGCGGGCGGCTGGTCGCTGCGGGTGTCCGAGGTCGGCGAAGTCGACGCCGCCGGTTGCGTGCACACCGTGGAGACGTTGTCCGACGCGGCGTTGGCGACGGCGGTCGCGCAGCTGAACCCGGCCAGCGGCGCGATGCTGCGCGCGGTGTGGGTGCCCGCCACCGGCCAGCTGGCGCTGATCATTCACCACCTGGCCGTCGACGGCGTGTCGTGGCGAATCCTGTTGGAAGACTTGAACATCGCCTGGGCTCAACACCACAGCGGGCAGCCGGTGGCGCTGCCGGTGGGCGGCATGTCGTTCGCGCGGTGGTCGTCGCTGCTGGCGGAGCACGCGCGCCGACCGGACGTCGCCAAGACGGCCGACGCGTGGCGGCAGATCTCGTCGACCCCGGCGCCGTTGCCGTCGGTTCGGCCCGACATCGACACCTACGTCAGTGCGGGACAGCTGTCGGTGTCGCTGGACGCCGACACCACCCGGTTGTTGCTGGGCGAGGTGCCCGCGGCGTTCCACGCCGGCGTGCAGGACATCCTGTTGATCGCGTTCGGGTTGGCCTGGGCGCAGTTTGTGGGCACCGGCGCACCGATCGGCATCGACGTCGAGGGCCACGGCCGCCAAGAGGAGTTGGGCCCGCACGTCGACCTGTCCCGCACGGTGGGCTGGTTCACCACCAAGTACCCGGTCGCGTTGCAGATCGGCGGGCTGTCCTGGGGGCAGGTCGTCGCGGGTGAGGCGGAGCTGGGGGCGCTGGTCAAGGACGCCAAGGAACAGCTGCGCGCCCTGCCCGACGGCCTGACCTACGGGCTGCTGCGCTACCTGAATCCCGACGTCGAACTGGACGTGTCCGACCCGGTGATCGGGTTCAACTACCTCGGGCGGCTGGGCGGCGCCGGCGACGTGTCCAGCGAACTGTGGCGGCTCGACCAGGACAGCCTGGCGTCCGCCGGCGCGGCGACCGCGGTGCCGATGCCGTTGCCGCACACCGTCGAGCTCAACGCCGGCACCCTGGACACCGCGGGCGGTCCGCTCCTGCAGGCCAACTGGACCTGGGCGCGCTCGGCGCTCGACGAGGCCCAGGTGGCCCGCCTGAGCGAATTGTGGTTCGACGCGCTGAGCGGCATCTGCAGCCACGTCCGCAGCGGTGGCGGCGGCCTGACTCCGTCGGACCTGGCCCCCGCCCGGTTGACGCAGCGGGACATCGACGAGCTGTGCCAGCGCTACCCGGTCGCCGACGTGTTGCCCTTGACCCCGCTGCAGCAGGGCCTGCTCTTCCACACCGGCAGCGAGCACGGCAGCGACGACCTGTACGCCGTCCAACTCGACATCAGCGTGAACGGGGCCCTCGACTCGCACCGGTTGCGCGACGCCGTGCACACGATGATCAAGCGGCATCCCAACGTGGTGGCGCACTTCATCGAGGATTTCGGCGAGCCCGTGCAGGTTTTGTCGGCCGAGCCCGCCCTGTCGTGGCATTACGTCGAACTCGACGCCGAAGACGCCGAACCGGAAGAGCAGATCCAGCAGCTGTGCGCCGCCGAGCGCGCCGCGGTCTGCGACCTGGCGGAGCGCCCGGCCTTCCGGGCCGCGCTGATCCGCACCGCCGACAACCGGCACCGGTTCGTGCTGACGAACCACCACATCGTGCTCGATGGCTGGTCGAAGCCGATCCTGCTGCAGGAGATCTTCGCTGCCTACTACGGGGTGCAGTTGCCCGCCCCGGTGCCGTACCGCAAGTTCGTCGACTGGTTGGCGGCGCAGGACCGCGGCGCGGCGCAGGCGGCGTGGCGGCGGGTGCTGGCCGGCTTCGAGGCGCCGACCTTGGTCGGTCCGCCCGGCCGGGTCAGCCTCGGCCCTCGCGGCGTGTCCTCCTTCCAGGTGTCGGCGGAGACCACGCGGGCGCTGGGTGAACTGGCCCGCTCCTGCCACACCACCGTCAGCACCGTGCTGCAGGCCGCGTGGGCGCAGCTGCTGATGTGGCTGACCGGTCAGCACGATGTGACTTTCGGCACAGCGGTGTCGGGCAGGCCGACCGATTTGGCCGGCGCCGACCAGATGGTCGGGCTGCTGATCAACACGGTGCCGGTGCGGGCGACGATCGGCGCCGAAACCACGATCGCCGACCTGCTCAACCAGCTACAAGGCGCCTACAACGACACCCTCGAGCACCAGCATCTGGCGCTCAACGAGATCCACCGTGTAACGGGACACGACCAGTTGTTCGACACCATGTTCGTGTACGAGAACTACCCGATCGACACCGCAGCGTTGTCTGCCGTCGATGAGCTGGCTATTAGCGGATTTACAAATCGGGAATACAACCACTACCCGCTGTCGGTCCAGGCCGTGCCTGGTCACGAAATAAGTCTTCGTGTCGAATTCGATACAGAAGTCTTCGACACGGGCAGAATCGAGAGGTTGGTTGAGCGGTTCAGGCGCGTGCTGGAAGCCATGACCGCAGATGTGGAGGAGCAGTCATGACCGTCGGCGCGGGGCGGCGATTGTTGTCGATCGACTTGCTTGATGGCGGCGAGCACGACCGCCTCGACGAGTGGGGCAACCGCGAGGTGCTGACCGCTCCGGTCACGGGGGCGGTGTCGATTCCGGCGTTGTTCGCCAAGCAGGTCGCGCGCGTGCCGGACGCTCCGGCGCTGACGTTCGAGGGCCGCTCGCTGACCTACGCCGAACTCGACGAGGCCGCGAACCGGCTCGCGCACCTGCTGGCCGACCACGGCGCGCGCCCGGGTGCGTGTGTGGCGCTGCTGCTGTCGCGCTCGGCCGAGGCGATCGTGTCCATCCTGGCGGTGCTCAAGACCGGTGCGGCGTACCTGCCCATCGACCCGGCGGTCCCGGCGGCCCGCATGGAGTTCATGCTCGGCGACGCGGCGCCGGTCGCCGCGGTCACGACGGGCGAACTGCGCTCACGCCTGGACGGGTTCGACCTGCTGGTCGTCGACGTGGCCGACCCGGCGGTGGAAGACCAGCCGAGCTCGGCGCTGGACGGGCCGGCCCCCGAGGACATCGCGTACATGATCTACACCTCGGGCACGACCGGTACCCCGAAGGGTGTGGCGGTCACGCACCAGAACGTCACCCAGCTGCTGAACAAGCTGCCCGCCGACCTGCCGAAGGCCGGTGTGTGGTCGCAGTGGCATTCGCTGGTGTTCGACGTGTCGGTGTGGGAGATCTGGGGCCCGCTGCTGCACGGTGGCCGGCTGGTCGTGGTGCCCGAGTCGGTAGCCGGATCGCCGGATGAGCTGCACGCGCTGCTGGTCGCGGAGAAGGTCACCGTGTTGTGCCAGACCCCGTCGGCGGTGGGGATGCTGTCGCCCGATGGCTTGGATGCGACCGCCCTGATCGTGGCCGGCGAGGCCTGCCCGTCCGAGGTGGTGGATCGCTGGGCCCCGCGCCGGGTGATGATCAACGCCTACGGCCCGACCGAGGGCACGGTCTATGCGTCGATGAGCGCGCCGCTGAAGGCGGAGTCCGGGGCGCCGCCGATCGGCTCGCCCGTGCCCGGGGCGGCGCTCTTCGTGCTCGACAAGTGGTTGCGCCCCGCGCCGGAGGGCGTCGTGGGCGAGCTGTACATCGCCGGTCGCGGCGTGGCATCCGGATATGTCCGCCGGCCGGGCCTGACGGCCTCGCGCTTCATCGCCTGCCCGTTCGGGGCGCCCGGTGCGCGCATGTACCGCACCGGCGACTTGGTGCGCTGGGGCGTCGACGGCCAGCTGCAGTACCTGGGCCGGGCCGACGAGCAGGTCAAGATCCGCGGCTACCGCATCGAGCTGGGCGAGATCCAGTCGGCGCTCGCCGCGCTGGACGGCGTGGACCAGGCGGCCGTCATCGCCCGCGAGGACCGGCCCGGCGACAAGCGGCTGGTGGGCTACGTGACGGGGACCGCCGACCCGGCCGAGATCCGCACCCGGCTCGGCGAGCGGCTGCCCAGCTACATGGTGCCCGCGGCCGTCGTGGTGCTGGACGCCCTGCCGCTGACGGTCAACGGCAAGCTCGACAAGCGCGCCCTGCCGGCCCCCGAGTACCACAAGACCAGCGGCGAATACCGCGCACCCACCACGGCCGTCGAAGAGACGCTGACCGCCATCTACGCCCAGGTCCTGGGACTCGAGCGGGTCGGTGTGGACGACTCGTTCTTCGACCTCGGCGGCGACAGCATCCTGTCCATGCAGGTGGTGGCGCGCGCCCGGGCGGCCGGCGTGGTGTGCCGGCCGCGCGACGTCTTCGTCGAGCAGACCGTGGCCAAGCTGGCCCGGGTGGCCCGCGTGGCCTCCGACGACGAGGAAGTCGACGAGGGCATCGGCCCGGTGTCGGCGACCCCGATCATGCGCTGGCTGCAGCAGGTCGAGGGCCCGACCGACCAGTTCAACCAGACCATGGTGGTGCAGGCTCCGGCCGGCGTCACCCGCGACGACGTGCAGGTGGTCCTGCAGTCGCTGCTGGACCGGCACGCCACGCTGCGGCTGCGGGTCGACGACGACGGCGCGGGCGGCTGGTCGATGCATGTGCCCGAGGTCGGCTCGGTCGACGCCGGCACGTGCATGCACACCGTCGACGCGCTGTCCGACGCGGCGCTGGTGGCGGCGCGCTCGCAGCTGAACCCCGCCGCGGGCATCATGTTCCGCGCCGTGTGGGCGGAATCCACGGCCCAATTGGCGCTGATGATTCACCACCTGGCCGTTGACGGCGTGTCGTGGCGAATCCTGTTGGAAGACTTGAACATCGCCTGGGCCCAGCACCACAGCGGGCAGCCCGTGGCGTTGCCGACGGGCGGAACCTCGTTCGCCCGGTGGTCAGCGATGCTGGAGGAGCACGCCCAGCGGCCCGAGGTCGTCGAGACGGCCGAGGCGTGGCGAGAGGTCGCGGCGACCCCGGCGCTGTTGCCGGCGGTGCGCCCCGACGTCGACACCTACGAGACGGCCAAGCAGCTCTCGGTGTCGCTGGACGTGGAGACCACCCGGTCGCTGCTGGGCGAGGTGCCCGCGGCGTTCCACGCCGGCGTCCAGGACATCCTGCTGATCGCGTTCGGGCTGGCGTGGGCGCGGTTCGTCGGCACCGGCGCCCCGATCGGCATCGACGTCGAGGGCCACGGCCGGCACGAGGAGCTGGGCCCGCACGTCGACCTGTCGCGCACCGTCGGGTGGTTCACCACCAAGTACCCCATCGCGCTGACCGTCGGCGAACTGGACTGGGCGCAGGTGATGGCCGGTGACCGGGCGCTGGGAGCGCTGGTCAAGAAGGCCAAGGAGCAACTGCGTGCCCTGCCCGACCCGCTGACCTACGGGCTGCTGCGTTACGTCAACACCGACGTCGACCTGGACGGGTCGGACCCGGTCATCGGGTTCAACTACCTGGGACGGCTGGGCGCGGCGGCGGATCTGCCCGGCGAGATGTGGCGGATCAGCCAGGACAGCCTGTCGTTCACCGGCGCCGCGAGCGCGGCGCTGCCGATGCCGCTGATGCACACCGTCGACCTCAACGCCGGGACCATGGACACCGAGGCCGGCCCGCACCTGCAGGCGAACTGGACCTGGGCGCCCTCGGCGCTGGACCACGAGCAGGTCAGCCGGTTGAGCCAGCTGTGGTTCGAGGCCCTGGCCGGCATCTGCGCGCACGTACGCAGCGGCGGGGGCGGGTTCACGCCGTCGGACATCGCGCCCGCTCGACTGACCCAGCAGCAGCTCGACGACCTATGCCAGCAGTACGCGGTTGCCGACGTGTTGCCGTTGACCCCGCTGCAGCAGGGGCTGCTCTTCCACGCCAGCTTCGCGCACGACGTGGGCGACGACGTGTACGCGGTGCAACTCGGCATCACCGTGACCGGAGACCTCGACGCGCACCGGCTGCGCGAGGCCGTGCACGCCGTGGTCGACCGGCACCCCAACCTGGCGGCCCGATTCTGCCCCCAGTTCGGCGAGCCGGTGCAGGTCATCCCGGCCGACCCGGTGATGGCGTGGCGGTACATCCAGCTCGGCGCAGACGACCTGGACCCCGACGAGAAGATCGAACAGCTCTGCGCCGCCGAGCGCGCCGCGGTCAGCGACCTCGCCAACCGGCCCGCCTTCCGCGCCGCGCTGATCCGCACCGCCGACAACCGGCACCGGTTCGTGCTGACCAACCACCACATCGTGATGGACGGCTGGTCGCTGCCGATCATGCTGCGCGAGATCCTGACGAGCTACTACGGCGACCGGTTGCCCGCGCCCGCGTCCTACCGCAGCTACCTGACCTGGCTCGCGGCCCAGGACCGCACGGCGGCCCGCGCCGCCTGGGCCGAGGTGATGGCCGGGTTCGACGCGCCCACCTTGGTCGGGCCGCCGGCCCGGCTCGGCCTCGGCCGGCGGGGCGTCGAGTCGTACCGGCTGCCCGCCGAGACGACGCGGGCGCTGGGCGAACTCGCCCGCTCCTGCCACACCACCATCAACACCGTGCTGCAGGGCGCCTGGGCGCAGCTGCTGATGTGGCTGACCGGCCAGCACGACGTCGCCTTCGGCACCGCGGTGTCCGGCCGGCCGGCCGACCTGGTCGGCGCCGAGTCGATGGTGGGTTTGCTGATCAACACCGTGCCGGTGCGCGCCAACATCACCGCGGCCACCACCGTGGTCGAGCTGCTGCAGCAGCTGCAGAACGCCCACAACAACACGATCGAGCACGAGCACTTGGCGCTGAACGAGATTCACCGCGTCACCGGTCACGACCAGCTCTTCGACACACTGTTCCTCTACGAGAACTACCCGATCGACACCAGCGTGCCGCTGGGCTTCCACGAGCTGGCGATCACCGACGTCACCAACCGCGAGTACAACCACTACCCGCTCTCGGTGATGGCGCTTCCGGGCCGTGAACTGGGCCTGCGCGTCGAGTTCGACACGAGCGTGTTCGACACCGCCGGGATCGAGTCGCTGATCGAACGGTTCCAGCGGGTGCTGGCGGGCATGACCGCCGACTCCAGTCAGCGGCTGTCCTCGATGGACGTCTTGGACGGGGGCGAGCGCGCCCGCCTCGACGAGTGGGGCAATCGGTCGGTGTTGACCGCGCCCGTGGGCGCGAAGGCGTCGATCGTGTCGCTATTCGCCAAGCAGGTGGCCCGGACGCCGGAGGCGCCGGCGTTGACGTTCGACAGCCACTCGATGAGCTATCGCGAGCTCGACGAGGCCGCGAACCGGATGGCCCACCTGCTGGCCGAGCACGGCGCGCGGCCGGGCGAAAGCGTGGCGCTGCTGCTGTCCCGGTCGGCCGAGGCGATCGTGTCGATCATGGCGGTGCTGAAGACCGGCGCGGCCTATCTGCCGATCGACCCGGCGGTCCCGGCGGCGCGGATCGAGTTCGTGCTCGCCGACGCCGCGCCCGTCGGCGTCGTCACGACGGCCGAGTTGCGGTCGCGGCTGGACGGCTCCGACCTGTTGGTGATCGACGTCAACGACCCGTCGTTGGACGCCCAGCCCGCCACGGCGTTGCCGGGCCCGGCCCCCGAGGACATCGCGTACCTGATCTACACGTCCGGCACTACCGGTGTCCCGAAGGGCGTGGCGGTCACGCACCACAACGCGACGCAGCTGCTCGAGAAGCTGCACGCCGACCTGCCGGACCCGGGTGTGTGGGCGCAGTGGCATTCGCTGGTCTTCGACGTCTCGGTCCACGAGATCTTCGGCGCGCTGTTGCACGGCGGCCGGCTGGTCGTGGTGCCCGAGTCGGTGGCCGGTTCCCCGAAGGAGCTGCACGCGCTGCTGGTCGCGGAGCAGGTCACCGTGCTCAGCCAGACCCCGTCCGCGGTGGGAATGCTCTCCCCGGAGGGGCTGGACTCGATGGCCCTGGTGGTCGCCGGCGAGGCTTGCCCGCCCGAGGTGGTCGAGCGGTGGGCGCCGGGTCGGGTGCTGATCAACGCCTACGGTCCGACCGAGGGCACGGTGTACGCGGCGATGAGCGCGCCGTTGAGCGCGGACGGCGGAGCGCCGATCGGTTCCCCGGTCCCCGGGGCCGCCCTGTTCGTCCTGGACAAGTGGCTGCGGCCGGCGCCCGAAGGCGTCGTCGGTGAGCTGTACATCGCCGGTCGCGGCGTGGCGTCCGGCTATGCGCGCCGCCCGGGCCTGACGGCCTCGCGGTTCATCGCCTGCCCGTTCGGAGCGCCCGGCGCCCGGATGTATCGCACCGGGGACCTGGTGCGCTGGGGCGCCGACGGCCAACTGCAGTACCTGGGCCGAGTCGACGAGCAGGTCAAGATCCGCGGCTACCGCATCGAGCTCGGCGAAATCCAGGCCGCCCTGGCGGGTCTGGACGGGGTGGAGCAGGCGGCGGTGATCGCCCGCGAGGACCGCCCCGGCGACAAGCGGCTGGTCGGTTACATCACCGGCACCGCCGACCCCGCCCAGGTTCGGGCCCAGCTGGGTGAGCGCCTGCCCGCCTACATGGTGCCGGTCGCGGTGGTGGTGCTGGACGCGCTGCCGCTGACCGTCAACGGCAAGCTCGACAAGCGCGCCCTGCCCGCCCCCGAGTACCAGAAGACCGGTGGCGAGTACCGGGCCCCGGCCACGCCGGTGGAGGAGACCCTGGCCGACATCTACGGCCGCGTGCTCGGATTGCAGCGGGTGTCGGTCGAGGATTCGTTCTTCGACCTGGGCGGCGATTCGCTGTCCGCGATGCGGGTGATCGCCGAGATCAACACGGCCCTCGACGCCAACCTCTCGGTGCGCACCCTGTTCGAGGCGCCGTCGGTGCGGGGCCTCGCCCACCGGGCCGAACGCGATGCCGGCTCTGCGGGCGAAGCCGAGGCCGGCGGCCCCAGCTTCGCCTCCGTGCACGGACCTGATGCCACGCAGGTCTACGCCAGCGATCTCACTTTGGACAGGTTCATCGACGCCGCGACGCTGAGCGCCGCGCCCGCGCTGCCGGGGCCGAGCTCGGAGGTGCGGACGGTCCTGTTGACGGGGGCGACGGGGTTCCTGGGGCGTTATCTGGCGCTGCAGTGGCTCGAGCAGCTCGAGTTGGTGGGCGGCAAGCTGATCTGCTTGGTGCGGGGCGGCTCCGACGAGGAGGCGCGTCAGCGGCTGGAGAAGACGTTCGACAGCGGTGACCCGAAGCTGCTGCGTTACTTCCAGGACCTCGCGGCCGACCACCTCGAGGTGATCGCCGGTGACAAGGGTCAGCCCGGCCTGGGTCTCGACGAGCAGACGTGGGAGCGGCTGGCCGACACCGTCGACCTGATCGTCGACTCGGCGGCCCTGGTCAACGGCGTGCTGCCTTACAGCGAGCTGTTCGGCCCGAACGTCGCGGGCACGGCCGAGCTGATCCGGATCGCGCTGACCAGCAGGATGAAGCCGTACGCGTACGTGTCGACCTCGGACGTCGGCCGCCAGATCGATCCGGCGGCGTTCACCGAAGACGCCGACATCCGCGTCATCAGCCCGATCCGCAAGGTCGACGGCAGCTACGCCAACGGCTACGGGAACAGCAAGTGGGCCGGCGAGGTGCTGCTGCGCGAGGCCAACGACCTGTGCGGGCTGCCCGTCTCGGTGTTCCGCTCGGACATGATCCTGTCCGACACCAGCTACGCCGGCCAGTTCAACCTGTCGGACATGTTCACCCGGATGGTGCTGAGCCTGGTGGCCACCGGCATCGCTCCGCGGTCGTTCTACCAGCTGGACGCCGAGGGCAACCGGCAGCGTTCGCACTTCGACGCGCTGCCGGTGGAGTTCGTCGCCGAGGCGGTCACCACGCTCGGCTCCCAGGTGGTCGAAGGGTTCGAGACGTATCACGTGATGAACCCGCACGACGACGGCATCGGCATCGACGAGTACGTCGACTGGCTGATCGAGGCCGGCTACCCGATCGAGCGCATCGACGACTTCGGGGAGTGGCTGCAGCGGTTCGAGGCCGCGCTGCGCGAGTTGCCGGAGCACCAGCGCAAGCACTCGGTCCTGCAGATGCTGCAAGTCCCGGGCTACAACCAGTTGCAGGCGCCCGAACCGGCCACCGGGGCGTTCGCCCCGACCGATCGATTCCGCGCCGCAGTGCAGGAAGCCAAGATCGGCACGGACAACGACATCCCGCACGTCTCGCCGGCGGTGATCGTCAAGTACGTGACCGACCTGCAGTTGCTCGGCCTGCTCTAGCACGACACCCGGTTCGGGACGGTCCCACGCGGGCCGTCCCGAACCGTGTATCCGGTTTGTCGCTCAAAAACATTCTTTGCGTATCTTTTGTGCGCGGTTAGAGGAGTGCTGTAAGACAGGTGAGACTTTTCGAAACCTCTAGCGCACATTCTCGCCCTCGATTAATCTTTCAGACTGTTGCACTCATGTTGACTAAGTTGGTGGAGAAACTGTGTGTGTCGATCCGTTCGATGACGACATCCGCGGCCCCGGCTTAGTCGGCGACGGGCGGCAACAGGGGCGAGGAACCGCACGCGGATCGCGCCGCGGTCGTGCGCTCCATCACGCGGAACCGAACGGGCATTGCGGAGGGTTCGGTCGAGCGGCTGCAGTCAACCGGGGGTTTGAACGGTGAACCTCATGGTTGGGAAGTTGGATGCAGCTTGGTGAGCAAGCCCTTCCGCTCACGCGCGGCCAACTAGACATCTGGCTCGCGCAGGAGACGGGCCACTCCGGCACGGAGTGGCAGATCGGCCTCTTCGTCCGGATCGACGGCAGGGTCCAACGTGACGCCCTGAAGTGGGCGATCCGCCAAGCGGTTGAAGAAGCCGAACCGGCGCGGGCTTGTTTCGTCGAGGCGGACGGTCAGGTGTTCCAGCGGCCGATCGAATGCTCCGACATCGAGCTGGCTTTCCATGACCTGACCGGTTCGGACGACGCCATCGAAGAGGCCCGGCGGATAGCGTTGTCGATCCAGCGAACGCCGATGCCGTTGACGGGTCCGCTGTTCAGGTTCGCCCTCTTCCAGACCCGTGCGGACCAGTTTCACCTGTTCGCGTGCTGCCACCACATCATCGTCGACGGAACCGGCGTCGCGCTCGTCGGTCACCGCATCGCCTCGATCTACTCCGCGATCGTCTCCGCCGCCCCCATCCCGCCGGCCGTCTTCGGGTCACTGCGGGACCTTCTCGACTGCGAGTCACGGTACGAAACGTCCGGCGACTACCGCGACGACGAGGCGTACTGGGTGAAGAACCTGCCCGCGATCGACGCGGGACCCCATCAGGCCCCGCGCGCGACGGGTGAGCGCGATCCCTGGCCATCCGCGCCGGTCGCGTTGGACTCCGGCATCCTCCGCCGGGTCCACAAGCTATCCCACGTGTGGGGCGTGTCCCCGACGTCGGTCATCACCGCGGCGTGCGCGCTGTTGGTGCGTGGCTGGACCGGCGGTGGCTCGGAGGTGGTCCTCGACTTCCCGGTCAACCGGCGAGTGCGCCCGGAATCGAAGACGCTCCCCGGCATGGTCGCCGGGGTGGTGCCGCTGGTATTGCGCGTGGCGCCCGAACTCACGGTCGCCGATTTCTGCCTGCACGTCGACACCCGGATTCGCGAAGCCATTGAGCATCAACGGTTTCCGGTGCAGGCGTTGGAGCGCAAGGCCCGCGGCCCGGTCGGGCCGCCCGAGCGGGTGAGCGTCAATTTCATCCCGTCCGATTTCACCCTGCCCTTCGGTGGTGTCACCGCCTCGGCGTCCTACACGAATTCCGGCCAGGCAAGTGGTTTCGGGCTGATCTTCTCCGGCGACGGGGACGGGATCTCCCTGAGCACGGCGGGCGCCTGGGAGCCCCTGTCCAGCTTCGAGGCCGCCCATCTGGCGGGCCGCTTGGAACGGGTGCTGGTGGCGCTGACCGCCGATACGACGCGGCGGTTGCTGTCGATCGACGTCCTCGAAGAGCCAGAGCGGGCCCGCCTGGCCGGGTGGGGGAACTGGGCGGCCGCGGCCGATCGTGCGCCGGGACGGTCTATTCCGGAGTTGTTCGGGGTATGGGCGGAGCGCACTCCCGAGGCGGTCGCGGTGTCGTGTGGGGGCCGATCGTGGTCATACCGCGAGCTGGACGCGACGTCGAACCGGTTGGCGCGCTGGCTCGTCGGGCGTGGTGTCGGTCCGGGGGACTGCGTGGCGTTGCTGGTGCAGCGGTCGGGGGAGGCGGTGATCGCGCTGCTGGGGGTGTTGAAGTCGGGGGCGGCGTACCTGCCGATCGATCCGGGGGTGCCGCCGGGCCGGGCGGAGTTCATGCTCGCCGATTCGGGGGCGGCGGTGGCGGTCGTCGGGCAGGGATTGCGGTCGCACCTGGGTGGGTTCGCCGGCGCGGTGGTGCAGGTTGACGATTCCGCGGTTGCGGCGCAGTCGGGCGCGGGCTGGGTCGGGCCGGGCCCCGACGATGTGGCGCACGTGATTTACACGTCGGGGACGACGGGAGTGCCCAAGGGGGTGGCGGTCACCCATCGCAACGTCACGCAGCTGTTTGCGGCGTTGGCCGGGGGTGACTTGTTGGGTGCGGGACGCGTTTGGACTCAATGCCATTCGTTGTCCTTTGACTTCTCGGTGTGGGAGATCTGGGGTGCGTTGCTGCACGGCGGACACCTGGTGGTGGTGCCCGACGCGGTGACGCGCTGCGGTGACGATCTGCACGAGTTGGTGGTGGGCGAGCGGGTATCCGTACTGACCCAGACGCCGTCGGCGCTCGGCGTGCTCTCGCCTCAAGGGGTGAGGGCGGCGCTGGTGGTGGGGGCCGAGCCGTGCCCCGCGCAGGTGGTGGATCGGTGGGCGCCGGGCCGCGCGATGGTCAACGTGTACGGGCCGACCGAGACCACCATGTGGGTGTCGATGAGCGCGCCGTTGGTGGCCGGGTCGGGGACGCCGGCGATTGGTTCGCCGGTGGCAGGCGCCGCGTTCTTCGTCCTCGACGGGTGGCTGCGGCCGGTGCCGGCCGGGGCGGTCGGGGAATTGTATGTGGCCGGGTCCGGGGTGGGCCTGGGATACGTGCACCGGGCCGGGTTGACCGCATCGCGGTTTGTGGCGTGCCCGTTCGGCGAGCCCGGACACCGGATGTATCGCAGCGGGGACCTGGTGCGCTGGGGGATCGACGGCCAGCTGCAGTACGTGGGGCGCGCCGACGAGCAGGTCAAGATTCGCGGTTACCGCATCGAGGTCGGCGAGATCCGCTCGGCCCTCGCCGCTTTGGAGGGCGTCGACGAAGCGGTGGTCGTCGTGCGCGAGGACCGCCCCGGCGACAAACGCCTCGTGGGCTACCTCACCGGCACCGCCGACCCCAGCGAACTCCGCACCGCGCTGGCCGAGCGGCTACCGGCCTACATGATCCCGGCGGCCATCGTGGCCTTGCCGGCACTACCCACCACCCTCAACGGCAAGCTCGACACCCAGGCCCTGCCCCTGCCCGACTACCGGGACGCCGATCACTACCGCGCCCCGGCCACCGCGGTCGAAGAGATCCTGGCCGGCATCTACGCCCAAGTCCTCGGTGTCGAGCGGGTCGGCGTGGACGATTCCTTCTTCGATCTGGGTGGTGACTCGCTGTCGGCGATGCGGGTGATCGCGGCCATCAATAACGGCCTGGACAGCCGCCTTTCGGTGCGAGAGCTGTTCGAGGCCCCCACGGTCGCGCAGCTGGCCCCCCGCGTCGGCGCCGGCGGGGGTGGCCTGGCGCCGTTGGTGCCCTGCGAACGCCCGCCGACGGTCCCACTGTCGTTCGCCCAGTCCCGGTTGTGGATTATCGACCAACTGCACGGGCCGTCGCCCGTCTACAACATGGCGGCGGCGCTGCGACTGGAGGGTCCACTCGACACCGACGCTTTGCGTGCCGCACTGGGCGACGTGGTGGCGCGGCACGAAAGTTTGCGGACCGTCTTCACCGCACCCGAGGGAAACCCCCAGCAGATCGTCCTGCCGCCCACCCAATCCGCCGTCAGATGGGACGTGGTCAAGACCGACGGCTGGTCCGCCAACCGGTTGCAGGAGGTCATCGAGGCGGCGGCGCGCTACGCGTTTGATTTGTCGGTTGAGATTCCTTTGCGGGCAACGCTTTTCCGTGTGGGTTGCGATGAGCATGTGTTGGTGGCGGT
>NZ_LZJN01000108.1 GCF_001667735.1 Mycobacterium sp. E183 | reverse complement strand
CCATGATATCACTCACGTCGGCGACTACGGCAGACACCGACCCCTCCGCCCCGCCCCCGCCCGGCGCTCATCAACAGGGACAACTGCCAACAGATCCTGGGTTTCTTCTGCCCCCACGCGTGACGGGCGCCGACCGCTGGGTGCCAATCGTCCCGATCCCTGGTCTAGGTTGATCGCGTGGCCGCAAACGCACACGAGACCGCCCGGCGGTTGCTGACGGTATGGTGCGCAGCCGTGGCCGCCGCGGGTCTGTTCGTCGCGTGGCGGATCGATGAGCGGGCGCAACCGTGTTGGAGTGTGCGGCAATTCATCGACTTCAACCGCGACGCGCAGGCCTCGTTGAAGGCGAAGACGCGGTTTGCGCCGCCGGGCTCCTACGAACAAAACTCGGTACCCAGTGACGCCGACTATCAGGCGTGGCTCGACGGCCTGCAGCGGCGAGCCAACCAGGTGACCGCGCCCGGGCTGTCGGCCCACGCGCAGCGAGCGGCAGCGCTGGCCCGTGAATTCATGACGGACGCGAACCGGATGAACGACGACCTAGGCAGACAAGACCCGCTGAAAACGGAACTGCCGCCATCGGCCAAAGCCGTGGCTCGGGCCAACCAGGAGTTCGGGGACGAGATGGCCACCCTGGCACGCGCATGCCCCAGCTGAGCGCCCGGCGAGTGCCGCTCCCCCGAAATGCCTCTAGCGGCCGACGCCCAGCGTCGACGTGTAGTAGTTGACGCCGTTCATCGTTTGTCGATCATCGGCGGCCCGTGCGATCGCCCCCAACCCGAAGCCGGCGAGCAGCTGGGCCATCGGCGTTGCGACCGACGCCCACCCGAGCGCATCCAGGTACGCCCCGACGTCGTGGCGCTCACCTTCGAACTGGACCACGTCGAAGTCGAGTTCGAAGCCGTGCTCGCGCCACTTGGCAGTGGCCTCGCGCATCCGTTGGCGCGCTGCGTCGGGGTCCATGTCGGCGGTATTCGGCACAGCCTCACTCCCGAGTCGGCTGCCCGGCGCGCTCAGGGCGGTGACCATCTCGAGCAGCCGATCCTGGGCCGCTGGTGTCAGATAGCCGAATAGGCCTTCGGCAATCCATACCGTGGGCTTCTTGACGTCCAAACCCGTCGTAACCAGTGCCGTCGACCAGTCGTCGCGCAGGTCGATGGCGACCGTGCGTAGGTCAACTTTTGGTACGGCACCGAGCTTGGCCAGTGTGGTGGATTTGAACTCGATGACGGCCGGTTGATCCATCTCGAACACCGTCATCCCTTTAGGCCAGTCCAGTCGGTAGGCGCGGGCGTCGAGGCCCGAGGCGAGGATCACGGCTTGACGGATGCCCGCTCCTGCGGCATCGGCACACAACTCGTCGAAGTACCGCGTGCGGGCCGCAATCGATGCGGGCATCTGCGCCAGCCCCCATGAGCTGCCCGCGACGTCGATATCCGAGGCGACGAGCTCGCCGGTAGCCCAGCGGGTCAGAAAGCTCACACCGACCGCGCGCACCAACTGCTCGGCAAAAGGATCGTCGATAATCCCATCCCTGGTGGCGACGGCTCTCGCGGCCGCCGCCATCGTGGCCGTGGTTCCCACTCCGGTAGCCGGACCCCAGGTGTCGTCATTGGGTGGTGTCATCGTGAACCTCCGAGAGCCGCCTGGATACCGTACAACCCGTCTCCTGGCCCTCCTCAGCGACGCCGCTGACGTGACCACCGCGACCACATGCGCGCGGCCATGGCGCAATCGAATTTAGCGGGTTACCAGTAGGACTCCGCCGTAGTTGTTATCACAATGCGCACCAATCCATTTCGCAGCAACATCGATGTGCGTAATTCCCACATAAAGCAGTCGTGAGGGCACACCCGAAAACTCGCAGCGGTCCAAGCTGTCGCAGACCTGGCAGGCAAAAATGTTTGGCTTGCGGTTGACTGTCATTCGATAACGGCGAACGGCTGCGAGAGGAGCGTCTGTGCCCACCATCACCACCTCGGACGGTGTCGAGATCTTCTACAAGGACTGGGGTTCCGGCCAGCCGATCGTTTTCAGTCACGGCTGGCCGCTGACGGCCGACGACTGGGATGCGCAGATGATGTTCCTCCTGCACCGGGGCTATCGGGTGATCGCTCACGACCGGCGCGGGCATGGCCGGTCCGAGCAGGTCGGGACCGGCAACGACATCGAGCACTGGGTGGCCGATCTGGCCGCGCTGACCGAGCAACTCGAACTGCGCGACGCCGTCCACATCGGGCACTCCACCGGCGGCGCTGAAGTGGCCTGCTATGTGGCGCGCCACCAGGAGCGGGTCGCCAAGGCGGTGCTGGTGTCCTCCCCGACCCCGAGCATGGCGCAGGCCGAGAACAATCCGGGCGGGCAACCCCAGGAGTGGTTCGACGCGGTGCGTGCGGGCATCTTGGGAAATCGATCGGAGTTCTTCCGCGCCGTGCCAGAGGGGCCGTTCTACGGATTCAACCGCCCGGGTGTGGAACCGTCCGAGGCGGTCATCGCGAACTGGTGGCGTCAGGGCATGTCCGGCAGTGCCCAGGCTCACTACGAGACGGTGGTGTCCTGGCTGCAGGACTACTCCGACGAATTGCGGGCGATCACCGTTCCCGTCCTGGTCATGCACGGCGACGACGATCAGATCGTCCCGTTCGCAAGCGCGGCGCCCCGGGCGGTCGACCTCCTTCAGAACGGCGCCGTGAAGGCCTATCCCGGCTACCCGCACGGCATGCTGACCACACACGCGGATGTGCTCAACCCGGATCTGCTCTCGTTCATCGCGTCCTGATCGACCGCTGGCTCCGAAAGTCCGCATTCGAGCAGGGCGTGTGAGCTCGGACCGACGGACGCGAGCTGAAGCGGCTAAGACGCGACGAAGTCACTCAGGTCGGCGGCCCGACCGAACAGATGGCCCTGCGCCAGGCCACATCCGGCCATGAAGACTGTCTCAGCCTGCTCAGCGGTTTCGATTCCCTCGGCAATAACCTTGAGGCCCAGGGCTTCACAGAGCCCGATGACTGAGCGATACAGCGTGAGGTTACGTCCCGGCTCGACACCTGTCGCCAGCCCGCGGTCGAGTTTCACGATCTGCACCGGCAACTCGTGCCAATAGGTCAGCGAGTTGTACCCGGCGCCGAAGTCGTCCAGGGCCACTCTGAGGCCCAGGCCATTGAGTCGCCTGATGGCCGCCGCGGCGTCGGCGAGGTCCACAATGGGCACCGTCTCGGTGATCTCCAGGACGACGCGTTGCGGCGGCAGCCCGTGCCGGTCGAGCGTGCGGCTGATCACCCGTTCGAAATCGACGCTGCCCAATCGCGCGGCACCGATGTTGATGTGAACGTCCAGTGCGATGCCGGACGAGTTGATGTCCGCGCAGGCTCGATCGAGTACCAGGGCATCGAGTTCCGCCCCCATGCCGTTGGCTTCGGCCAGGGACACGAAGGTCTGGGGAGGAATCTGGATGCCGCTCGGTGTGGTCCAGCGGGCAAGCGCCTCGACGGCGACTCGGTTGCCCTCCGGCAGGCCGACGATCGGTTGGTACTTCAGCCGAAAGCCTTGTGGAGCACCACCGTTCGCTTGCCGGAGCGCCGTCGGGAAATCCTCGGCCTCGGTGAACGCCGGCCGGTAGACCACCGCGGTGTCCTTGCCCAGCCGCTTTCCGGTGTACATCGAGATGTCGGCCTGCCTCAGGAGATCATCGGAGGTACGAGGCAGACCGTCGCATCCGGGACTCACCAGGCCCATGCTGGCACGCACCCGCACCGACGTGCCGTGTACCGAGAACGGGCTGCGAAGGGCAAGCCGCAGCTGATCGGCGACGAGTTCGGGGGCGTCCACGACACCCGTGATGAGGATGGCGAATTCGTCTCCGCC
Source organism: Mycobacterium sp. E183 (assembly GCF_001667735.1). Classification (GTDB taxonomy): domain Bacteria; phylum Actinomycetota; class Actinomycetes; order Mycobacteriales; family Mycobacteriaceae; genus Mycobacterium. The sequence goes on along the minus strand of NZ_LZJN01000108.1, from coordinate 4,096 downwards.
GACACGAGCCAGTGTGTCGTCGGCGCCAAGGCAATCCCTGAGCCGCCCGCTGATCGCGCAGAGCAGCTCATCACCGGCCGCGTGCCCGAATCGGTCGTTGACCACTTTGAAATCGTCGATGTCGACGAAGATCAGTACGAACGGTCCATCGCGTATGGCTTCGTTCAGCCGCTGCGCCAAGAACAACCGATTGGGCAGGTGGGTCAACGGATCGTGATGAGCCTGATGAGCGAGGCGGCTTTTGGCGTCGATGAGCTGTTCGGTGAGCGTCCGCTGCACGCGCATCGCCACCAGGTAGCGGGTCGAGACGAGCACGGCCATCGCAACATACGTGCCGATGAAGACGGGATCGACTTGGTGTCCGATGAGCTCGTGGAAAGTGACGAGAGCGGTGCTGCCCATGAATCCCACGTACGGCAGGGTGAGCTGCGCCCAGTTGATCGGTATCTCTTCTTCGTGCTCGGGGCGGGCGCGTGGCGGAAAATCCAACAAACTCCATGCGATCAGCAGCGGCGCGATGACGAATCCGGTGCCGACCCACAAGTCCAGTTGCGTCACTCCGACGCTGCGAAGGTAGGCCAGCAGCCGGTCCGAAGACGTCAGGGTGATCACCGCGGCGGCAAGCAGCATGTAATTGGTCCGGCCCGGCCGATACGGCGGATACCACATCGCCAGAAGCAGGGCGCTCACCACCACGACGATCTCGACTACCGCGATACCGGTTACGACTGCGGTGTTGGTCGACCGTGGCAAGGCGGCTCCGTGCATGGCCCCCAGCCGGGCGACATAGACCAGGTGGAAGAACGCCAGAGTCGCCAGCAGTCCATCAAGGGCGGTGGTGATTACGTTCTGCCGTCCCACCATCCACGTTCGCGCCAGCGCTCCGTCACCGGACCGTACCAGCAGCAGTATCGCCGCGCCGAACAGCAGGCCGGCAACGAAATAGCCGACGACCGCGGACGTTGGCGCCGTCGCGCCGATATCGGCCACCCGGACTCGCTGGGATAGGGCCTCGGCGGCGAGGAAGGTGGCGATGGCTGCCAGCAGGGTCACGCGCCACCATCGTGCACGGGCGGCTACCCGTCGAACGACAACCAGCCCGGCGAGTAGCGCCACAACGCACAACATCGCTTCAAGAACGAACTGCGCCCGCTGTGCCGTCGCCACCCCCCACAACCCGAGCGCATTGAATGCTGCCGCAGCAACGACGACAGCCGACAGCCCGTAACCCATGCGGCGGCTCAAAAACCGCAACGCGCCCCCTCCAGCCCGCGGTATGACGTGTAGATCTTGGCAGAACAGGGCGGCGCTGGGACCGTTATCGCTTATGCCAGGGAAACCTCAAAGAGTTTTGCAGCAAAGATGAGGCGGAATCGCCTGAAGGCCTGGCAGATGGCCATCCGGTCAGGGAACTCGGGCAGTGCGTCGCGCTGGCGCGAGACGAATCTGTGCCTGGGTAGTGCGGGATGCCGCATAGCCTCGGCTACACCGCGATTCCCTCGATGATGCTGAGCGGAGATACGGTCTCGACGACGCGAGCCAAGCGAAAACCGGCTTGGTCCAACAGCCGGCCGTATTCGTCCGCGGTGCGTTCGCGAGCGCCGGCGACGACCAGCATCTCGAGGTCCACCCACTTGCCGTGGAAGTCGCGGTCGTGCTCGGGAATGACGAACTCGCAGAGCAACAGGCGCACACCGGCGCGAGCTGAGGCGCGGACATTGGTGAGGATGCGCACCGCGTCGTCCTCGGGCCAGTCGTGAATGACGTTCTTGAGCACATACGCGTCGCCGCCCTCCGGTGCGGAATCGAAGAACGAGCCCTTTTCGATCCGGACGCGGTGGTCGACACCGTACTTGCGAAGCAACTCCGGGGCGCCCGCCACGACCTCCGGAAGATCAAACAGCACCCCGCGCGAATTCGGAGCCGTCTGCAGGATCGCCGCCAACAGTCGACCATGTCCGCCGCCGACATCGACGATCGTGCCGAAGGCATCGAAGTCGTAGGCGGCCGTCAAAGGCACGGTCGCGAATTCGGACACATTGGTCATGGCCGTGTTGAAGATCTCCGCCAGCTCCCCTTCCTCGGCCAGGTACTCGAAGGCCGGTTTGCCGCGAAGCTCTGGGATGACCGCCTTCCCGGTCCGGATCGCATCGGTCAGGTGGCTCCAGTGCTCGCGATGCTGCGGCGATCCGACCCACCGCGCCATCCCGGACATCGAGATGGGCGCGTGGGTGCGCAGCGTGTCCCCCAGTGGGGTGAGCGCATAGCGCCCGTCACGGCGCTGCCGGAAGATCCCGATGCCGATCAACGCGCGCATGAGCCGCCTCAGGGCGTCGGCGTCGGCGCCGATCCGGTCTGCCAGCTGGTCGCCGGACAGCGGGCCGCCCGCCAGGGCATCCGCCACGCCAAGGTCCGCTGCGGACGTGATCGCTTGCGCGACCCAAGCGTTCAGGATCAACTCCATCATCACCGCCGCGGGCGGAGCGGAGCGTTGGCGCAGCCGCGACAACTGGTGGCGGACCCGTTCGACGGCTCGCGCGACACTGACCGGCGGAACCTTCGACGTCACGTGACTCCCCTTCTCCCTGGCATCGCCATCATGGACGCTTCGTACCGGCGACTGCCCTCGCGCGCGCCAGGAAAGCCACGATAGAGCAGTCAAACTCGTTCGCCTCAGCGCTCGTGCTGTAAACCCTCGAACCCGCTTCGAACTATGCCCGGAGATCGGGAATATTTCAACAGTGATTGAAATAGTGGCGCGTTCGACCTATAGTTCTGACAAGGGGGTCGGATGAGCGGAGGCCGTCATGTCACGTCTGGTCACGAAGGTCGTCGTTGCGGCGATCCTCGCATTCACCGCGGTAACGGCGACCGGATGCGTTCCGGCAGCCACGGTTGGACCGCCTTTGGGCGTCGCGGCGGGGTAAAGCGGCTACGGTCGAACGGCGAGGGGCGCGCCATCAGGGTGCTTATCGCCAATCGCGTTGGGGCAGAATAGAACCGGTCTAGCCGTCGCCCTTGCCGCGTGACGCATCATTCGCGGCGGCGAGCAGTCGCGACGGGGCCAGTCGGCGCTCGGGGTCCACGGCGGTGCGAATCCGGACCAGACGCTGTAACCCCGAGCGGTCCAGCCCGTCCTCGACCGCGGCACGGCCGTCGGCGAACGACGCTGCGGCGAGCCCGATGTCGGCCCTCATCGCGGTGGCCTGAACCTCTGCCAACCCCCGCTCGGTGCGAGCACCCGAGGCGGCGTCGGCAGCGAGACCGACCGCGTGCAGCAGGAAAGGTCCGGGCACCGCGGTCATCGCCCCGTCGCGAGTGGGTGCGGCATTGCCCAGATTTCGGAACTCGACCACCGCTACCGGCGAATCGGGCGCGGCCGCGGTGCCCAACACCTCGGCTGCCACGTCCACCGCATGAGGTCCCAGCCACCTTCCGATGCCCAGCGCCGGAACCGGATTGGGTGGGTCGAGGTGGATTTGGGCCAGCCGGGCTGCATCGGCGCGCGCCCAGTTGCTGTTCACCGCGGGCGCCGGTGCGGCTTCGAGGGCGCGCAGCAGCGGGGCGGCCGCATCGGCGCCCTGCGGTGACGCGAACGCCAGATGCACAACCGGAACGCCTTGCAGCGCAGGAGGGAACGCCGGTGCACCCGGCGGGGTCCGCAGCACCGCTGAGGCTGGTGGAGAGCGCATCACCGATCTGGCTCATGGCACTCGCCCAGGCATCGACGACAGGTCCAAGCGCGTCAATGCTCCACAGCCGGTAGCCGGCCCACGGGTCCTGGGGCGCAACCTGGGCAGCGGTCAACGCAATTGCCGAACGCGACGGGCTGCTGGGACTGGCCGGCACCTCGCCCACGGTGGCCGTCGCCGGTTACACGTTCGGGGGAGGGGTCGGGTTTTTGACCCGCCCGTACGGGATGGCCAGTTCGGCGCTGCTGTCCGTCGACTACATAGATGGCAACGGGCAGATGCGGCGGGCGGCGGAGGACGCGCCTGACGCCGCCGATCGCGGGGCGCTGTGGGCTTTTCGAGGCGGGGTAAAGCGGCTACGGTCGAACGGCGAGGGGCGCGCCATCAGGGTGCTTATCGCCAAT
>NZ_LZJN01000107.1 GCF_001667735.1 Mycobacterium sp. E183 | reverse complement strand
TCCCGCGACACCCGGAAGTAGTGCCCGGTGCTGGAGTCGGTGCACGTCATGCCCGACGGCTCGCTGTCGCAGGTGATCGTGCCCGCGGACTGGGTCTGGCCGTAGTCGAGGGTCGGCTCGCCGGCGAAGCGCAGGGTGTCGCCGTGGCAGTGGATGGCGGCCGGCTCGCCCAGGTTCAACACGAAGCGGTTGCCCCAGGCGAGATGCTTGCCGCACTCCGGTGGCGGCGGTGGCTGGTAGTCGAAGTCGCTGATGTCGCACGCCACACCGAAGCCGCCCAGGACGCAGTAGATGTTGCCGGACGGCGATTGAAAGTTCTGGGTGTCCGCGTGCGCGGTCGCCGGCATCACGGTGGCGGCCGCGACCGTCGCGGCGGCGACAGCGAGGGTCCTCATCATTTGCTGAGCGTAAGCCTGTGCGCCGGTGGACCGGACCGATAATCCCGAAATGAGTTTGCGCGGGGGCCTTCACCTGGCCGCCCAAAAGGATTACAACGTCATCATGAAGGCATCAATGGTCGCCGCGGTTCCGCTCCTGGCGGCCGCGACCGCGGTGGGCCCGGCGCACGCGGACCCGCTCTACCACTTCCAGTCGCCCTCGGGCGACGTCACCTGCGTGATGGCGGCTTTCGGTGGAGATGCGCCCCGCGCGTCCTGCGGCGTCATCGACCCCACCTACGTGATGCCGCCCCGCCCGCAGTCCTGCATGGGGGCCTTCGGCGACCAAGTCGACATCGTGCAGGGCAGCTCGCCGGCGATGGCCTGCCACACGGACACCACCCGCGGAGCCGGGCTGCCGACGCTGCAAGCCGGCGACACCCGTTCCGTGGCTTCGCTCACCTGCAAGGGCGAACCCGCCGCCGTCACCTGCGACAGCGAGCCGTCGGGCATGACGTGCACCGACAGCAGCACCGAGCACCGCTTCCGGGTGTCGCGGGAT
>NZ_LZJN01000106.1 GCF_001667735.1 Mycobacterium sp. E183 | reverse complement strand
GGCACCGCCGCGACCGTCGGCTTCGCGGGCCTGACCACCGCCAACGCCAACGGCAACGTGGAAGGGCTTGCGGCGCTGATCTTCTCGCGGTACGTCTGGGCGTTCGAACTCACCAGCGCGCTGCTGATCACCGCGGCCATCGGCGCGATGGTGCTGGCCCACCGCGAACGCTTCGAGCGCCGCAAGACGCAGCGGGAGCTGTCGCAGGAGCGGTTCCAGCCCGGCGGGCACCCGACCCCGATGCCCAGCCCGGGCGTCTACGCGCGCCACAACGCCGTCGACGTGGCAGCGCTGCTGCCGGACGGGTCGTACTCGGAGCTGTCGGTGTCGCCGATCCTGCGCAGCCGCGGCGCCGACGGCAAGGCAACCCCCTCCCGCCAGGCGATCAAAGGTGGCACCTCGTGAATCCGGCCAATTACCTTTACCTTTCGGCCCTGCTGTTCACCATCGGAGCCTCGGGTGTGCTGTTGCGACGCAACGCCATCGTGATGTTCATGTGCGTCGAGCTGATGCTGAACGCGGTCAACCTGGCCTTTGTCACGTTCGCACGGATGCACGGCCACCTGGACGGCCAGATGATCGCGTTCTTCACGATGGTGGTGGCCGCGTGCGAGGTCGTCGTCGGGCTGGCCATCATCATGACGATTTTCCGTGCCCGCAAATCGGCGTCGGTGGACGACGCGAACCTACTCAAAGGCTGACATCGCCAATATGGGGCCAACATGACTCACTACACCTGGCTGCTGGTGGCGCTGCCGCTGGCGGGTGCCGCGATCCTGTTGTTCGGCGGCCGACGCACCGACGCCTGGGGCCACTGGCTGGGCTGCGCCACCGCGCTCGCGGCGTTCGGCGTCGGCCTGAGCCTGCTGAGCGAGCTGCTCGGCCGCGGCGCCGAGGACCGGGTCATCCACCAGACGGTGTTCACCTGGATCCCGGTCGGCCAACTGCAGGTGGACCTCGGCCTGCAAATCGACCAGCTGTCGGTGTGTTTCGTGCTGCTGATCTCGGGAGTCGGGTCGCTCATCCACATCTATTCGGTCGCCTACATGGCCGAAGACCCGGACCGGCGAAGGTTTTTCGGCTACCTCAACCTGTTCCTGGCCTCGATGCTGTTGCTGGTGGTCGCCGACAACTACGTGGTGCTCTACGTCGGCTGGGAAGGCGTGGGCCTGGCCTCCTACCTGCTGATCGGGTTCTGGTACCACAAGCCAACGGCGGCCACGGCCGCCAAGAAGGCCTTCGTGATGAACCGCGTCGGGGACGCCGGGCTGGCGCTGGGAATGTTCTTGATGTTCAGCACCTTCGGCACGCTGTCCTACGCCGGGGTGTTCGCCGGGGCGCCCGCCGGGGGCGGCGGGGCGCTGACGGCGATGGGCTTGCTGCTGCTGTTGGGCGCCTGCGCCAAGTCCGCGCAGGTGCCGCTGCAGGCCTGGCTGGGTGACGCGATGGAGGGCCCCACCCCGGTGTCCGCGCTGATCCACGCCGCCACCATGGTGACCGCCGGCGTCTACCTGATCGTGCGGTCCAACCCGCTGTACAACCTGGCGCCCGACGCGCAAACCGCGGTCGTGATCGTCGGCGCCGTCACGTTGCTGCTCGGCGCGTTCATCGGCTGCGCCAAGGACGACATCAAGCGCGCGCTCGCGGCATCCACGATGAGCCAGATCGGCTACATGGTGCTGGCCGCAGGGCTGGGCCCGGCCGGCTACGCGTTCGCGATCATGCACCTGCTCACCCACGGGTTCTTCAAGGCCGGGTTGTTCCTCGGCTCCGGCGCCGTGATCCACGCCATGCACGAGGAACAGGACATGCGCCGCTACGGCGGCCTGCGCGCGGCGCTACCGATCACCTTTGCCACCTTCGGTCTCGGCTATCTGGCGATCATCGGCGTGCCGCCGTTCGCGGGCTTCTTCTCCAAGGACGCGATCATCGAGGCCGCGCTGGGCGCCGGCGACGCGCGCGGTTACGTGCTGGGCGGGGCCGCGCTGCTGGGCGCGGGCGTCACCGCGTTCTACATGACGCGCGTGATGCTGATGACCTTCTTCGGCAAAAAGCGTTGGGGCCCAGGCATTCATCCCCACGAGGCCCCCGCCCTGATGACCTGGCCGATGATTCTGCTCGCCGTCGGCTCGGTGTTCTCGGGTGGGCTGCTGGCGTGGCGGGGCACCTTGGCGCGCTGGCTCGAGCCGGTCGTCGGGAAACACGAAGAGGTCACCCACGCCTTCCCGGTGTGGGTCAACACCGCCCTGGCGCTGGGCGTCGTCGCCATCGGGATCGCGGTGGCCTACCGGTTGTACGCCAAAGCGGAAATCCCCCGGGTGGCCCCGCTTTCCGTGTCGCCGGTCACGACGGCCGCGCGCAGGGACTTCTACGGCGACGCCTTCAACGAGGAGGTGTTCATGCGCCCCGGAGCCGAACTGACCCAGGCGCTCGTCGACGTCGACAACGCGGGCGTCGACGGCTCGGTGAACGCACTGGCCGCGCTGGTGGGCCGGACTTCGAATCGCCTGCGGGGGCTGCAAACCGGCTTCGCCCGCAACTACGCATTGTCGATGCTGACGGGCGCGGTCCTGGTGATCGCGCTGATCCTGGCGGTGAAACTGTGGTGAACAACCTTCCGTGGCTGAGCGTCCTGTGGCTGGTGCCGCTGGCCGGCTCGGTGCTCGTCATCCTCCTGCCGCCGGGGCTGCGCCGACTCGCCAAGTGGACGGGCCTGGTCTTCGGCGTCCTGACGCTGGCCGTCGCGATCGTCGTCACCCTGGGCTTCAAGTCCGGTGGCAGCACGTACCAATTCGTCGAAAGCCATTCCTGGATCCCGGCATTCGGTGCCACCTATTCCCTGGGCGTGGACGGCATCGCCGTGGTGCTGGTGCTGCTCACCGCGGTGCTGATCCCGGTGTTGCAGGTGGCCGGCTGGAACGACGGGGACGGTGACGACCCGTCACGAAGCGGCGGGCGCAGCCCCCGCGGCGTGCACGCCTACGTCGCTCTGACGCTGGCCATCGAGTCGATGGTGCTGATCTCCGTGGTCGCCCTCGACGTGCTGCTGTTCTACGTGTTCTTCGAGGCCATGCTCATCCCGATGTACTTCCTGATCGGAGGCTTCGGGAGCGGTCCGGGCAGGTCACGCGCGGCGGTGAAGTTCTTGCTGTACAACCTGTTCGGCGGGCTGATCATGCTGGCCGCGGTGATCGGGCTGTACGTGGTGACCGCGCAGCACGGTTCGGGCACCTTCGACTTCCGCGAGATCGTGGCCGGCGTCGCCTCCGGTCGCTACGGCGCCGACTCCGCGGTGTTCAAGGCGCTGTTCCTGGGCTTCATGTTCGCGTTCGCCATCAAGGCGCCGCTGTGGCCCTTCCACCGCTGGCTGCCGGATGCCGCGGTCGAGGCCACCCCCGCGACCGCGGTGCTGATGATGGCCGTGATGGACAAGGTCGGCACCTTCGGCATGCTGCGTTACTGCCTGCAGCTGTTCCCGGGCGCCTCAACGTATTTCCGCCCCCTCATCATCGTGCTGGCTGCCATCGGCGTCATCTACGGGGCGATCGTGGCCATCGGGCAGACGGACGTCATGCGCCTGATCGCCTACACCTCGATCTCCCACTTCGGGTTCATCATCCTGGGCATCTTCGTGATGACGAGCCAGGGGCAGAGCGGGTCGACGCTGTACATGCTCAACCACGGCCTGTCCACGGCGGCGGTGTTCCTGATCGCGGGATTCCTGATATCCCGGCACGGCAGCCGCAAGATCGCCGATTACGGCGGGGTGCAGAAGGTGGCGCCCGTCCTGGCGGGCACGTTCCTCGTCTCGGCCATGGCCACCCTGTCGCTGCCCGGCCTGGCACCGTTCATCAGTGAATTCCTGGTGCTGTTGGGCACATTCAACCGGTACTGGCTGGCCGCCGCGTTCGGTGTCACCGCGCTGGTGCTCTCCGCCATCTACATGCTGTGGCTCTACCAGCGCATGATGACGGGGCCGGTGGCCACCGGCAACGAGAAGATCGTCGACCTGCGGGCGCGCGAATTGGTCGTGGTTGCACCGTTGATCGCGCTGCTGTTCGTGCTCGGGGTCTACCCGAAGCCGGTGCTCGACATCATCAACCCCGCCGTCGAGAGCACCATGACCACGATCGGCCAGCACGACCCCGCGCCGAGCGTGCCGGCCGTCAACCGCGCACCCCGGACAGCCGAAGGACCGCGATGATGACCCTCCCCACCCCGAGCATCGAGTACTTCCTGCTGTGCCCGACACTGATCGTGTTCGGCGTCGCGGTGGTGGGAGTCCTCGCGGAAGCGTTCCTGCCCAGGCGGATCCGTTATGGCGCACAGGTGACCCTGGCCCTGGCCGGCCTGGTCGCGGCATTCCTCGCGACCGTGGAGGTGGCCGAGTCGATCCCGGCCTCCGGCCGCGCGACGGTGCTGGGCGCCATGGCCGTCGACCGAACCACCCTCTACCTGCAGGGCACGGTGCTGCTGGTCGCGGTGCTGGCGGTGATCTTCATCGCCGAACGCACGCAAGCCAAGGCGGAGAGCAAGGTTGCCGCGGGTGTGGGAGTCGCCCGCCCGGCCGGCCTCGACTCGTTCACCCCGCAGGCCTCCGCGATTCCCGGCAGCGACGCCGAGCGGGACGCGGAGCGGGCCGGGGCCGCGCAGACGGAGCTGTTCCCGCTGTTGATGCTGTCCGTCGGCGGCATGATGGTGTTCCCGGCGTCCAACGACCTGTTGACGATGTTCGTTGCCCTGGAAGTGCTTTCGCTGCCCCTTTACCTCATGTGCGGCCTGGCCCGGCACCGGCGCCTGCTGTCGCAAGAGGCGGCGATGAAGTACTTCCTGCTGGGCGCGTTCTCCTCGGCGTTCTTCCTCTACGGCGTGGCGCTGCTCTACGGCGCGACCGGCACGCTGCTGCTGACCGGCATCCGGGACGCGCTGGCGGCGCACGGGGACACCTCGATGGCGCTCGTGGGCGTTGCACTGCTGGCGGTCGGCCTGCTGTTCAAAGTGGGTGCGGTGCCATTCCATTCGTGGATTCCGGACGTCTACCAGGGCGCGCCGACCCCCATCACCGGGTTCATGGCGGCGGCTACCAAGGTCTCGGCCTTCGGCGCGCTGCTGCGGGTGGTCTATGTCGCGCTGCCGCCGCTGCACGATCAGTGGCGGCCGGTGCTGTGGACCATCTCGATCCTCACCATGGCGGTGGGCACCATCACGGCGGTGAACCAGACCGACGTCAAGCGCATGCTGGCCTATTCGTCGGTCGCCCACGTCGGCTTCATCCTCACCGGCGTCATCGCCGACAACCAGGCGGGCCTCTCGTCCACACTGTTCTACCTGCTGGCCTACAGCTTTTCCACCGTCGGCGCGTTCGCCATCGTCGGCCTGATCCGCGACGCCGACGGCGTCGAGGACGCCACCCTGGCACATTGGGCCGGGCTCGGGCAGCGCTCACCCATTGTGGGCGTGATGTTTTCGATGTTCCTGCTGGCCTTCGCCGGCATTCCGCTGACGAGCGGCTTCGTCAGCAAGCTCGCCGTGTTCAAGGCCGCAGCCCAGGGTGGCGCGGCGCCGCTGGTGATCGTCGGTGTCGTCGCCAGCGGCATCGCCGCCTACTTCTACGTGCGGGTGATCGTGTCGATGTTCTTCACCGAGGCGACCGACGACACCCCGCACGTGGTGGCGCCGGGCATTCTGAGCAAGGCGGCGATCGCGGTGTGCGCCGCGGTCACCGTGGCGTTGGGCATCTTCCCGCAGCCGCTGCTCGACCTGGCCGATCGGGCCGCCCAACTGCTGCACTGAGTTCAGCTCAGGAACGGGCGCACGGCCAGCACGTAGACCGCCAGCGCCGCCAGCGGTGCGGCCAACGGCAACCACGGCAATTGCAGGGGGAATGCCGTCGCGACCAACCCGGCGAACGTAAAACCCACCGCGCCAACCACGGTCGGCCAGCTGCCCAGCACCGCCCCGGCCGACGCGCCGGCCGCGTGGCGGCACACGAGATACGCGGCGGCGCACAGCCCGGACAGCGCGACGAACACCAGCGGCGGGTCGGACAGCGCGATGGTGGCCACCACCAGCAACACGGCGAGCGTTGCGGCAGGGCGATATACCGCTCCCCCGGCCACCGCGATCAGGGCCGCCACCCACGCGGCAACCGCAGGCCCGTGCGAGCCGTCGGCGGCCAGACCCACCATCAGCAGACCGAACGCGACGGAGAACACCGGGGCCCACAGGCGCGGCACCGTGCCCGCCTCGCCGCTAGGCACGGAGCCGCCCCCGCACCCGCCGGCGGCGGTCCGGGAGCACACCCATGGATTGCTCCAATCCGCCGTCCTGATGCCACAACACGATGTCGACGCCGACGGTGGCCATGTCGCGGTACATGGCGGAACGCTGCAGCGCCCACATCCGATTCACCAGCGGATCCTGCTCGCCCTCGAACGGAGTGCTGTCAAGGATGTCGACGGCGATGACGACGTGGCCGCGCCTGCGCAGATCGATCAGCGCGAGCGCGAATTCGGTATCCAGCAACGTCGAGAAGGCGATGACGATCGCGCCGGCGGGGACGGCCGCGCGGGGCGCCAAAGTGCCCGTGGTGTTTTCGAATCTATCGCCGGCGCCGAGCACCGTGTCGAGGACCCGATAGAACTGGCGCTGCCCGATGTCGGCGCCCAGCCACCGCGGGTGGTTGCCGCCCAGGGCGACGATCCCGGCGCGATCACCGTGCCGCAGGGCGGTCTGCACCACTTGCGCGGCGCCGCGCACGACGCGCTCGGTGGCGGCGGTCGCCGGGCCCGCTGGTTGCCGATACGTGTCGATCAGCACCACCACGTCGGCGGCGCGGTCGGTCAGGCGCTGCGTGACATGCAGCTGGCCGCGGCGCGCGCTCACCGGCCAGTTCACCGCGCGCAGTTGGTCTCCCGGCACGTAGGGGCGGATGTCGGCATATTCGACCCCCGGGCCGACGTGCCGGGTGAGGTGGGCACCGAGGCGGTCGAGCAGCTCGGTCTGCGGGATGGGCGTCGACTGGGGCGGCGTCAGCGGAAACACGATGACTTCCGCGGCGTCGACCAGGGCCGTCCCGGACAGCAGCCCGCCCCGGGCGACCGCGTCGACCCGGGCCCGGATGGAGTAGCGGCCCCAGCGTTGCGCCGTGGCCGCAACCGTTTTGGCTTCCCTGAAGTCGGCATCGAGAACGTCGAGCTGCATGCCCTCGACGGGTGGCACCGTCACCTCGATCGCGGAGGTTCCCGTGGCGTGGCCCTCCTCCGTCGCCCAAATGCGCAACCGCGCCTGGTCGTCTTCGAAGCACCGCTGCGAATCCGGGTTGCCGTGCACGCGGACCGTCGGTACGGGTCGTTGCCAGCTGATCGAGCACAGCGCCCCGAGCAGCGGCGCGGCGAACGCGATCAGCTGCCACCGCGCGCCGATCACCGCAGCCGCCAGCGCCAACCCCGCGCAGGTCGAGATGGCGCGCGTCAATGGCGATGCGCGCCAGCGGAACTCGACCTCGCGGCCGGTCACGCCGCACTCATCCGGAGCCACCCTGGCCGCCGGTACGCGGCACCGGCAGACGGCGCAGCAACTCACCGACGACGTCGGCGCCCTGAATCTTTCGCACCCACATCTCCGGGCGCAGGGTGATTCGGTGCGCGACGGCCGGGACGGCGAGCGCCTTGACATCCTCGGGGATGACATAGTCGCGGCCGAGCAAAAGCGCACGGGCGCGGGCGAGTTGGACCAAGTCGAGTTCGGCACGCGGGCTGGCGCCCACCGCCACCTGGGGATGATGCCGGGTGGCGTTGGCCAGCGAGACAACGTAGTGCAGCACGTCTTCGTGCACCGTCACCTGCTCGACCGATTCCCGCATCGCGAGCAGGTCGTGCGCGTCCACGACCTGGTTGACAGTCGGCTCGTTCGACCCGCGATCGAGGCGGCGGCGCAGCATCGCGGTCTCGTCGCGCTCGGAGAGGTAACGCAGTTCCAGGCGGATCGCGAACCGGTCGAGCTGCGCTTCGGGCAGCGGATAGGTGCCCTCGTACTCGATCGGGTTGTCGGTCGCGAGGACGATGAATGGCTTTGGCAGCTGGTGTGTTTCGCCGTCGATGCTCACCTGGCCTTCGGCCATCGCTTCCAGCAGCGCCGCCTGCGTCTTGGGCGGCGTGCGGTTGATCTCGTCGGCGAGCAACAGGTTGGTGAAGATGGGTCCGGGCCGGAAGGCGAAACGGCCCGATTGCATGTCGTAAATGGTCGAGCCCAGCAGGTCCGCCGGCAGCAGGTCCGGCGTGAACTGCACGCGGGTGAACTGCAGACCCAGCGCGGCGGCGAACGACCTGGCGATCAGCGTCTTGCCCAGGCCGGGCAGGTCCTCGATCAGGACGTGGCCCCGCGCGAGCACCGCGGTGAGGATGAGCGTGAGCGCGGAACGCTTACCCACCACCACACGCTCGATCTCGTCGAGCACCGCCTCGCAGTGCGCTGTGGTTGTTGCCGCCGGCAGCGTCATACCTGTTCCAACTTTCGCAGAATCTCTTCCAGCGCCCCACGGCCGGGACCGGGTCGCCGGTCGCCGGTCGGTGCGACGTTGTTCGGATTAACCCATTCCCACAGTTCGCTCCCGAAGAGCATCTGACCGCTCGCCTGATACGCCACGGGGTCTTTGGATCGCCTTTCGCCCGTTGCCAATTCGTATCGGCGCGCGAGCATGGGACGCAGGTGCCTATCCCAGTCGACCCGGGTGGACTCCGACCAACGGATCGTCGTCTCGGTGTTGGCCAGCCAGCGGCGCAACGAATCGCCGAGGTCGTCGGACTCCGCTTCGCCCTCGTTATGCATGCCGCGGCCCAGCACGCGACGGACGGTAAGCAACACCAGGGCGAGGGCACCACCGGAGGCGGCCAACACCAACCGTCGATCCTGAAGCATGAGCGCGAGCAGCTCGATCCCGATGATCAGGCAGATGCCAAGGGCCAGAGTCTTTTTCATGCTGGACTCCGGGATCTCAGTTCGTCGAGGACCAACTGGAGAACGCGCACCGCCACGTCGCGGTGGCCCTCGTTCATGACGTGCGGGCTGAAGCGCGCCTCGGCGAACAGGCTCACCAGTTGGACGGCGTTGTCGGCGTGCAGCGCATGATGCTCGACCGCCCGGGCCAACACCTCGGTCGGGGTGTCGAAGTCCTGCGGGGCGGCGCCGGGCACATTGGCGAGCTCGCGCTCCATCGCCGCATAACAGGCGATGATCGCCTCGCGCGGCTCGCGGCTGAGATCGGCCATCTCGGCCAGCCCGCGTTCGGCCGCGCGCGCCAGCGATTCCGAGCGGGTCGGCGGCGCCGGCGATCCCACGAAGTCATCGGCGACGGTGACCGGTGTCACCGCGCGCCCCCGGCGCCGCGACATGACGACCGTTCCGGTGGCGATGATCAACATCATCGGAACGGTCGCGGCGAGCAGGATGCCGAACATGTCCCCGTTCGGTGGATGTGGCCGCCGCGGCTCCTGCGCGTTGGGCTGTTCGGCCGACGGGGCGCCGGTCGCCGGCGGGGGTGGCGCCTGGCCGGCGCCGTGGGAGGACAACAGGCGGGACCCGGCCAGCACGATCAACAGCCAGGCGACGATCACGGCCAGCCCGATGAGCAAGACGCGCCAGCTCGGCCTGCCCCTGCCGGTGCCGAGCATCTCGGACAGCTGGCCGGCCTGCGGGGCCGCCGCGCGCGGGTCCCGCAGCCGCGCGATGACCGCGATCGCCACCAGCGTGAGCGCGCCCCCGAGGATCGCCACCACGAATATCAGCGCCGCACCTCCGCCGGCGGCTTCGCCGCGCGGCCCGTGGTGGGCGGCCGGCAGATACCCGCGCAGAGCGGCCGAGACGACGAGCAGCAGCACGATCAGGGCGACGACCCGCCCCGTGGCCTTGTCCACACCAGGCATTGGCACACCACTCGACCGGTTGGCTTTGCCTCATCCTGGCACGTCAGAGCGGGGGTTATCCACAGTCCGTGATTCATCCACAGATCTCGGTTAGGCGGCGATCATTCGAATACATGTTCGATAGCGTGGGGGGATGAGTCTTCGGATGGGCGCCGAACAGGCACGGGAGCGAATTGGCGCCGCTCTCGACGCGATCGACGCCGCCTACGACGCGCTGCGGGTGGTGTCCTCGGATGTCGTCGGCAACGAATTCCGGCTCGAGGTGGCCGAACGGCTGGAGACCCAGGAGCGCACCAACCGGGGGCTGATGTACCGGTTCTTCGCCGAAATCGCCGACCCGCCCGACGGTGGCGGGTTCGTGCCGGCGGTCCGCGACAAGCTGTGGGCGCGGCTGCGCATCACGCCCAACGAGATCACCCGCCGGTTCCGGCTCGGGGCCCGAATCCGCCCGCGGCGCTCGCTGACCGGGCCGCCCGTGCCCCCGGAGCTCCCGGAACTGGCGGCCGCGGTGGCGGCGGGTGCGGTCGGCGAGGACCACATTCGCGCGATCTGCGCGGCCGTGGACGTGCTCCCCGCGCGCGTGTCGCCCCTGGATGTGGCGGACGCCGAGCACACGCTGGTGCGGCATGCGACCAAACTCGACGCCGGGATCGTCGCCAAGCTCGGCCGGCGGATCGCCGACCACCTCAATCCCGACGGCCTCTTCAACGACGAGGATCGGGCCCGCCGCCGCCGATTGCACTTGGGCCCGCAGGGGCCCGACGGCATGTCGCGGCTGTCCGGGCTGCTCGACCCCGAGGCCCGCGCCTATTTCGAAGCCGTCGAAGGGGCCGTGCGGCCCGGACGCCACCAACCGGACTCGGCCGCCAACGACCCGGATGTGCGCGATCGGCGCACACCGGCGCAACGCTGCCATGACGCGTTCAAATGGGGCCTCGAAACCGCCGTCGCCTCCGGCGAGCTCGGGACGCACCGCGGCCACCCGGTCACGGTGGTCGTCACGACCACGTTGGCCGAACTCGACCGCGCCGCACACGCGGTCGTCGACTCGTCGGTTCCGATGCCCGGGCCGGCCCGAACGGGCGGCGATTCGAGACTGCCGATGCCAGACCTGATCCGGATGGCAGCCAAGGGGATTCACTATCTGGCGGTGTTCGACCAGCACACCAGCCGGCCGCTCTACCTGGGCCGCCAGAAACGCCTCGCCACCGCCGACCAGAGGCTCATCTGCTACGCCCGCGACCGCGGTTGCACGCGGCCCGACTGCCTCGAACCCGGCTACCGCTGCGAAGTACACCACTGCCCGGACTGGGCGGACGGCGGCCAAACCGACGCGGACAAATTGTTCTTCGCCTGCGGTTGCCACCACGCCGCGGCGAGCCGGGACGAATGGCGCACCGAGGTCACCGACGACGGGCGGCTCGGCTGGACGGAGGGCAACGGGCCATCAGAGGTGAACCACGCTCACCATCCGGACGAGCTCTTGCGCGGCGACCCCGACCCACCGGAGGGACCCGAGTCGGGCGACTGAGCTGCTCGCCAAGCGGGACCCCCGGTGAGACACTCAGCGGGTGCCGCCGCATCGCGATGTCGCAGCGTTCGACGAACGCGCCGCCGGCTACGACCGTGGCTGGCGCGGCCGGCTGCACCACGAAATCGCCGATCGCACCGCGCACCTGGCCGTCGCGACCGTCACCGCTCCGGAGTACGTGCTCGACGTCGGATGCGGAACGGGCTACCTGTTGCGACTGCTGGCCCGCCGCTACCCGAACGCCAAACACCTCAGCGGGATCGACGCCGCCCCGCAGATGGTCGCCGTCGCAAGGACTCTCGCCCGCGACCCGCGGTTGAGCTTCAACCGCGGGGTGGCCGAAGAGATCAACTATGCCGACCGCGTCTTCGATCTGGTCGTCAGCACCACGTCATTCGATCACTGGTCCGACCAGCTGGCCGGGCTGACGGAGTGCGCGCGGGTGCTGCGGCCCGGCGGGCGCCTGGTGCTCGTCGACCAGTTCTCGCTGTGGCTGCTGCCGACCCTCGCCATCGGCCGTCGCGGCAAGGCCCGGACCCGGCGCCGCGCCGAACGCCTGCTGCTGCAGGCCGGATTCCGGTCCCCGAAATGGCAGCGCCTGCACGCCGTGATCATCAACGCCGTCACGGCGACCAAGCCCGCCTAGTCGAGCTGGAAAGGCCGGAAGCTGCCGTCGAGCACCTGCAGATGGCCGATGGTGCGCCCCGTGACCTTCTCCGGATCGACCAACGCCAATTCAACTGCCGCCCGGGCAAATTCGTCCGCCGCGGCGGTCTCATCGAAGTCGCGGGCGTAGTAGGCCAGCCCGGGGGTGAGGATCGGTTTCGACGGCGACAGGGCGTTGACCGCGATGTGGTGATCGGCCAGATCGTAAGCCGCGCACTGGGTCAGGTGCTCGAGCGCCGCCTTGGACCCGCCGTACCCCGGCAGCACCCCGCCGCCGCGGTCCGGATAAGGCCCGTCGCCGGGGATCCTCGACGCGACCGAGGTGATGTTGATGATCGCCCCGCCACCCGCTTCTATCATGTCGGGGCAGACCAGCTGCATCAGTTCGTAGGCGGCGAAGACGGCGATCTCGAAATGCCTGCGGTACGCGGAAAGCGGGATGCTGACGAACCCGGGCCACCCGGGTTTGGCGGCGCCGCTCGTCGACCTGACGGACTTGGCGCGCTGTCCGGCGCCGGGCGTCGGCGGGCGTCCGGGAGCGGTGAAGGCCGCATTGTTGACCAGAATCGTGATGGGGCCCAATGCTTCTCGTGCGCTGGTGACCAACCGGGCGATGTCGTCCCGGTCGGTCAGGTCGGCGCGGACCGCGACGGCGCGCCCGCCCGCCGCCTCGATGTCGGCGACCGTCTCGCCGATGGTGCCGGGCAGCCGCTCGTCCCACACCTGCTCGGTGCGCCCGGCCACCGCCACGGCGGCGCCGTCGGCCGCCAGGGCCAGCGCGATCGCCCGGCCCAGCCCGCGGCTGCCGCCCGTGACGATCGCGGTCCGCCCCGACAGGCGCCCCGTCATCGCGTCACCCCGTGCACCACGATGGCGGTCGTCTGCTCCACCCACGCATCGTCGAGCTCGTCCTCCGGGCGCAGCAGCATGCGCAGCATCGTCGCGCCCCCGATCAGCTCGATCAACCGGTCCGGGTCGACGTCGGGATGGGCTTCGCCCCGGTCGACCGCGTCACTCAGCCGCACCCGCACCGTCGCGAACAGGTCCGCGAAGCGGGACATCACCCGCGCGTTCAGCGCGGGATCGGCCGTCATATCGGCGACCAGCCCGGGCAGGGCGGCGCGGACGACCGGGGTGGTGAAGACGTCGCGGGTGGCCTCGATCATCATGCGGACGTCGGCGGCGAAATCCCCGGCCGGCGCCTCCAGCGCGGTCGGCGCCACCGGGAAGGCCGCCTCGTGCACCAACTCGGCCTTGCTCGACCACCGCCGGTAAAGCGCGGATTTCGTGGTTCCCGCACGCTCGGCGACCGCCGCCAGGCTCAGGTTTGAATAGCCCATTTGGACAAGCAGTTCCGCGGTGGCCGATAGGATGGCCGAGTCGATACGCGGGTCCCGCGGGCGGCCGGCGCCGGGGGCCTTGTCAATGTCGGACGGGTCTGCTTTCATAACGCTACCTACCGTATCGTAATTGCCGCGCCCAGGTCTCAAAGGGAACGTCTCAAAGAGAACGAAGTCTCACAGAATGGAGGCACCCGTGGCCAACGAACCCGTGCTCGACAAGGTCGACCGACTTCAGCGCTCCAGCCGCGACGTCACGACGCTACCCGCCGTCATGTCGCAATGGCTGTCGACCGTCCTACCCGCCGGTGCGAACCCGGAGGTCACCGTCGAAAGCGGCGTCGACTCGACGGGGATGTCCTCGGAAACGATCATCCTGACCGCCCGCTGGCAGCAGGACGGCGAGCCTGTCGAGCAGAAGCTGGTGACCCGGGTCGCCCCCGCCCCCGAAGACGTGCAGGTCTTCCCCACCTATCGGCTTGACCACCAATTCGAGGTGATCCGAAAGGTCGGCGAAATCACCGACGTCCCGGTCCCGCCGGTGCGCTGGCTCGAGCCCACCGGCGAGGTGCTGGGCACGCCCTTTTTCGTCATGGACTACGTCGACGGGGTGGTGCCGCCCGACGTCATGCCCTACACGTTCGGCAACAACTGGTTCGCCGACGCCCCCGCCGAACGCCAGCGCGAACTGCAGGACGCGACCGTCGGGGTGCTGGCCAAGTTGCATTCAATCCCGGACGCCCAGAACACCTTTGGCTTCCTGTCCGACGGGCAAAACGGCGACACCGCGCTGCGCCGGCACTTCAACTGGGTGCGGTCCTGGTACGACTTCGCGGTGCCCGACATCGGCACCTCACCGCTGCTGGAGCGGACCTTCGCCTGGCTGGAGGAGCACTGGCCGGCCGAACAGGCCAGCCGCGAGCCCGTGCTGCTCTGGGGCGACGCCCGGGTGGGCAACGTGCTTTACCGCGACTTCTCCCCGGTGGCGGTGCTGGACTGGGAAATGGTCACGCTCGGACCGCGCGAGCTCGACGTGGCGTGGATGATCTACGCCCACATGGTTTTTCAAGAATTGACCGCCCTGGCCGGGCTGCCCGGACTGCCGGAGGTGATGCGTGAGGAAGACGTCCGCGCCACCTACCAGCGGCTGACCGGCGTGGAGGTCGGCGACCTGCGCTGGTTCTACGTCTACTCGGGTGTCATGTGGGCCTGCGTGTTCATGCGCACCGGCGCGCGCCGGGTGCACTTCGGCGAAACAGAGAAGCCCGACGATGTCGAATCGCTGTTCTACCACGCCGGATTGATGAGGCGTTTGATCGGAGAGGATCAGTAATGCTCGGACCGCTCGACGAGTTCCCCGTACATCAGATCCCGCAGCCGATCGCGTGGCCGGGCTCCTCGGACCGCAACTTCTACGACCGCTCCTACTTCAACGCCCACGACCGCACCGGAGACATCTTCGTCATCAGCGGCATCGGCTACTACCCCAACCTCGGTGTCAAGGACGCGTTCTTCCTCGTCCGGCGCGGGGACACCCAGACCGCGGTGCACCTGTCCGACGCGATCGACCAGGACCGGCTGAACCAGAAGGTCAACGGCTATCGGATCGAGGTCGTCGAGCCGCTGCACAAGCTGCGGCTGGTCCTTGACGAAACCGAGGGCATCGCGGCCGATCTCACCTGGGAGGGGCTGTTCGACGTCGTGCAGGAGCAGCCGCACCTGATGCGGTCCGGCAACCGGGTGACCCTGGACGCCCAGCGGTTCGCCCAGCTGGGCAGCTGGAGCGGTCGCATCGCCGTCGACGGCGAGGAGATCGCCGTCGACCCCGCGACCTGGCTCGGCAGCCGCGACCGGTCCTGGGGCATCAGGCCGATCGGCGAACCTGAGCCCGCCGGGCGACCCGCGGACCCGCCGTTCGAGGGCATGTGGTGGCTCTACGTGCCGATGGCGTTCGAGGAGTTCGCCATCGTGCTGATCATCCAGGAAGCGCCCGACGGCTTCCGCTCGCTCAACGACTGCACCCGGATCTGGCGCGACGGCCGCGTCGAGCAGCTGGGCTGGCCGCGGGTGAAGATCCACTACCGGTCCGGCACCCGCATCCCGACCGGGGCGACGATCGACGCGACCGCCCCCGACGGCACGCCGGTCCACTTCGACGTGGAGTCCAAGCTGCCGGTGCCCATCCACGTCGGCGGCGGCTACGGCGGCGACTCGGACTGGCTGCACGGCACGTGGAAGGGCGAGAAGTTCGTCGAACGGTTGACCTACGACATGACCGACCCGGGGATCGTCGCGCGGTCGGGTTTCGGCGTCATCGACCACGTCGGCCGGGCGGTGTGCCGCGACGGCGAGCGCGAGCCGGTGGAGGGTTGGGGACTCTACGAGCACGGCGCGCTGGGCCGCCACGACCCGTCGGGATTCGCCGACTGGCTGACGGTCGCCCCCTAGGCAGCCCGCGAACGTCGACTTGTCGGAGATTTTCGGGCCATCTCGCGCAACAAGTCGACGTTCGTGGGTGTCGGGCATTCGCCCTACGAAATCGCAAGAATTGCGGTTGACTGTTCCCCGTGCCAAATCCGCCGTGGATCGTCGACGTTGTCGTGGTCGGTGCAGGATTCGCGGGGCTTGCCGCGGCGCGCGAGCTGGCCCGCCAGGGTCATGACGTCGTGGTCTTCGAAGGCCGCGACCGCGTCGGCGGTCGGTCCTTCACCGGCAGCGTGGCCGGGTTGCCCGCCGATCTGGGCGGCACTTTTGTCGGACCCACCCAGGACGCGGTGTTGGCGTTGGCCGCCGAGCTCGACGTCCCGACCACTCCTACCCATCACGACGGCAAGAACGTCATCCATTGGCGCGGCTGGACGCACTCTTACCGCGGCACCATTCCCAAACTCTCGCTGACCGGGCTGCTCGACATCGGCCGATTGCGTTGGCAATTCGACCGGATCGCCCGCAGCATCCCGGTGGACGCCCCCTGGGACGCGCGCCGGGCGTCCGAGCTCGACGACGTCTCGCTCGGCGGCTGGCTGCGCTCGGTGCGTGCCACCGCGTCGTCGCGTGACCTGCTGGCGATCGTGTCCCGGGTGACCTGGGGGTGCGAGCCCGACGACGTCTCGATGCTGCACGCGGCCCGCTACACGCACGCCGCCGGCGGCCTGGACCGGCTGCTCGACGTCGAAAACGGCGCCCAGCAGGACCGTTTTCCGGGCGGCACCCAGCAGATCGCCGAGGCCGCGGCGGCCGAGCTGGGCACCCGCGTGGTGCTGGGCGCGCCGGTCCGCCGCATCGACCGGCACGGCGCGGGGGTCACGGTCACCACCGACGTCGGCCAGGCCGAGGCCGGATTCGTGGTGGTCGCGGTCCCGCCCGCCCACCGCGCGTCGATCGAGTTCGCTCCCCCACTGCCCGCCGAGTATCACCAACTCGCGCGGCATTGGCCGCAGGGCCAGCTCAGCAAGGCCTATGCGGCCTACTCCACACCCTTCTGGCGGGCCGACGGCTTCTCCGGGCAGGCGCTGTCCGACACCGGACCGGTGTTCATCACCTTCGACGTCAGTCCGCACGCCGACGGGCCCGGCATCCTGATGGGGTTCGTCGACGCGCGCGAGTTCGACGAGCTGGCCCCCGAGCAACGTCGGCACGCGGCGTTGAGCGGCTTCGCCAGGTTGTTCGGCGACGACGCGCTCAAACCGCTCGACTACGTCGACCACCGTTGGGGCGCAGAGCAGTTCGCGCCCGGCGGCCCCACCGCGGCGGTTCCTCCGGGATCGTGGACCCGATTCGGGCCGTTCCTGCGCGAGCCCGTCGGCCCGATTCACTGGGCCGGCACCGAGACGGCGGACGAATGGACGGGATTCCTCGACGGCGCCGTGCGGTCCGGCCAGCGGGCGGCCGCCGAGATCACCGCCCTGTTATGAACTGATCCGCACGTCCGGGATCACCGATTCCGCGAGCGCCCGCAAATGCCGATTCACCTCGCGCGGGTGTTCCAGCATCGAGCAGTGGCCGCCGGGCAGCTCGACCAGGCCGACGACGTTGGGCGCCGTGCCCGCGATCCGGCGGGCCTGGCTGATCGGGGTCAGCCGGTCGCGTTCGCTGCCGATGACCAGCGTCGGGACCGTCAAACCGTCCAGCTCCAGGTAGCGCGACCCCAAGGCGGCGACCAGCATCCTGGCGCAGCCGGCGCGCCCCGCGGGTGACGTCTGTTCGAAGAACTGGTGCACGATCCTGGCGATGCCCGGGTCGGCCTCCTTGCCCACCGCCAGCATGCCGACCAGATAGCGGCTCGGAATCCGGGCGGCGGTCGGGATCGGGAACCCGCCGAACGCGTGGATCAGCGCGCGGGCGGCGGCGACTCGCGCGGGTGACAGCCCGTGCGGCACCGACAGCAATTGCACCTTGCGGACCAGATCCCCGGTGGTGGTGTTGATCAGCGCGACGGCGTCCGCGCGGCGGCGAACCATGTGCCGGTACCGCGCCGACCACGCGGCGATGGTGATGCCACCCATCGAATGCCCGGCCAGCACGGCGCGCTCGTGCGGCGCCAGCGTCGCATCCAGCACCGAATTCAGGTCGGAGGCAAGGTGTTTCAGGCTGTAGCCGTCGCGGCGGGGCATACCGCTGCGCCCATGGCCGCGGTGGTCGAAGGCGATCACGCGGTAGTCGTTGGCCAGGTCCGCGATCTGGTATGCCCAGGCCCGGATGGCGCACGTGATGCCGTGCGTCAGGACGATGGGGTAGCCGTCGGCGGGCCCGAAGACCTCGGCGTGCAGGCGGGTGCCGTCGGTGGCCCGGACGCTCACGGTCTGGCTGGGGGGCAACACCTCGGGATAGGGGTCGATCACGCGAGCCGATCGCCGAGCACTCATCGCCGCTCCCCCATTCAACTCGGCCTCGTCGCCGCAGTTAAGGACTGTCGCAAGTTTATCCCCCACGTCCGTTCGGATTCGGTAAATCCGGCAAACCGTTTCTCGTATGAGACGCTAACACCCGTGTACCCGATGTCCCGTCGGGAATTCATCGCGGCGACCACCGGTGTGGTGGGCGGCGGACTCATGGCCGCGTGCGCCCCACGGCGTCCGCCGCCCGCGCGGCCGCCCCCACCGGACACCCGGTCGATCCTTGTCGTCGGGGCCGGGATGGCCGGCCTGTCCGCCGCTCGTGTCCTCGCCGACGCGGGATGGCCGGTGCGGGTGATCGAGGCCCGCGACCGCATCGGCGGCCGCATCCACACCGACCGCGATTGGGGCGCAGCGCTGGAGATGGGAGCGTCGTGGATCCACGGCACGGCGGACAACCCGTTGCTGGAGCTGGCGCGGCGGGCGCAGGCTCAGCTGGTCACGACCGACTATTACGGCTGGGCCAAGCTGGTCGTCGATCCCAAACTCCCACCGCTGGACTATGACCCGACGCCGTGGCGCGCGTTCGTGGAGCGGGCGCGTTACCAAGTCGACGCTGGCAGCCTGGCGGCCGCCGTCAACGCGGCGGCCGTCTCCGAGGGCCTTTCGGCCGCGGACCGCGCCCAGCTGGCCTTCTACCTGACCACCGAGATCGAGGACGAATTCGCCGCCGACGCGGATCAACTGTCCGCCATCACTTTTGACGAGGGCGATTACACCGGCGGCGATCAGGACGTCATCACGAACGGCTATGACGCGCTGCCGAGGCTCCTCGCCGGCGGGCTTCAGGTCGAGTTGAACACACCGGTGACCGGAATCGCGCAGCGCGACGACTCCGTCACCGTTCGCGCGAAAGATCGGTCGTTCCAGGGCCCCGCCGTGATCGTCACCGTCCCGCTCGGCGTGCTGAAAGCCCGTGCCATTACGTTCGATCCGCGCTTGCCGAGCCGCCACAGCCACGCGGTGGACGCCCTGGGGTTCGGGGTGCTGTCCAAGAGTTTCTTCCGCTTCGACCGGCGCGGCTGGACGGTGGACAACGCCTTCTATCAGTACCTCGCCGCCGACAGCGGCACGTGGGCGCAATGGTTCACGCTGCCCGCCGCCGCGGGGCCAATCGTGTTGGCGTTCAACGCCGGCGGGCGCGGCCGGGCCGTGGAGTCCTCGGCCCCACAGGATCTGATCGCCACCGCGAGGCCCATCACCCGCCGCCTGTTCGGCGACGCCGCGCCCGTGGAGGTCAAGACATCGGATTGGAGCGCCGACCCGTATGCGCGCGGAGCCTACTCCTTTCATGCGCCCGGCTCCGGCCTCGACGACCGGCGCCGGTTGCAAGAACCGGTCGGCGACCGGCTTTATCTGGCCGGGGAGGCGGTCGGCGTCAACAACCCGGCGACGGTGCACGGCGCCATGGCCAGCGGTCGCTACGCCGCTGACCAGTTGATGCGCCGATTGGGCCGCTAGGACGCGAGCCCGCGGAGTCGCGTCGCCGTGTCGTGCTGCGGCTCGTGCTGCCGGGCCGGGCCCGATACCAGCCGCCGGCGGGCCGTGGTCGCGCCTTCGATGTGCGCCAGGGCGGCATCGACCGAGTCGGCAATGGGCAGGCAGTGTTCGGGCAGCACCCGCGTGAGCCGGCGCAGCGCCGCGCCGCTGACGATGCAGCAGCGCAGCTGGGCTTGCCGATGCTCCTCGTTGAGGGCGAGCAGCGCTCGAAGGCCCGAACCGGCAAGGAAATCCAGGCCGGTGAGGTCGAGGACAAGCGGGGCCCTGAGCCGAGAAAAGCGCCGAATCGCCTCGGCGATCAGGTCCGTGTTGGCCGCATCGATTTCTCCCTCGACGCGTAAGACCGTGGCGGTGCTGCGGGCGTGAACGTGGATTTGCACTCCGGCGCAATCGATTTGGTAGCGGCTACGGGGCTCCCCGAGCAGCTCGGGCGTATGTCGATCGGGTGTACGTAGATCGGGTGAAGCAGTCATGTGAATGTGCGCCCTTCAGGCTTGATAAGGCAGGGCGAGCGACGACGGTGTCCGTTTGGCGCCCGTTGATAACGGCAGCTGGGGACTCAACCTGACCCAAGCCTACCGGCAATGGCGACGGGCGGTGCTCATAACCGGCCACCCGCCCTCGGCCGCGCGACCCGGATTCGCCTTCAACCAGGCGTTTTCACCTACGGCTCGCCGTGCGAAAAACATCGTTCGGCGCGTCGGCTTGGGACCTGGCGATTCAAAGCGGACCGCGGATCTGACCTGCGGCTCAGCGGCGTGTCGCGATCACGACCCCGCGGTCAGGTGCCGGAGGGTGGTGTGCGGGCTCTGACCGTAGGTCTGCCGGTACAACACCGCGAATCGGCCGGTGTGCGCGAAACCCCATCGCTGGGCGATCTCCGTGACGGTGGCGTGGGATGGCGTGGCGGCCAATAAGTCTTGATGGGCCCGGCTGAGGCGGACGCGGCGGATGTATTCCGTTGGGGTGCTGCCGAGTTGGCGGCGGAAGAGGTATTGCACCGCCCTGGGCGTGAGGTGCACCGCGGCCGCGACGTCGTTGATGCTGACGTCCCCGCCGGCGTGTCGATGGATGAAAGCCACTGCGTCCTTGAGGGTTTCGGGCAGTGCGGGCTCATTGGCCAGGTCCAGCTCCGTGACGTTGGACGGGTAACATTCCAGCAGCGCGCCGGCCAGCAACGGGGCCAGCCCCGCGACCACGAGTGGCTGGTCAGCTGTGTCCGGTCCGGCCAGGGTCAAGGCGACGTAATCCAGCGCCCGGTGCCACGCCCGCACGGCGGCGCGCGAACGCGGGCGCCAATCCGAAAAATGAATCTGCCGGGCTGGCGGGGCACCCCAGTCCGCGGCGACCTTGTGCAGCACGTCGGCGGCCAGGCTGACCACATCGAACCGGGCGCCGTTGCACTGCAACACGCACGGCATGCCTTGGGCGACCAGCACCGGGAAATCCACCGTCGCGGGCGGCCCCCCGGCGACGCTCATCGAGCCCCCGCGGGGCTGGATCACGATGATGCTTTCGGAGGCCACAATCTCCAGCGAGACGCGGCCCTGGATCATCACGTCGTCGACCGTCGCGGCGCCCGCTTCGCACCGCCGATGGGAGACGGCCGACCGGCTCGTGAGTCCGGCGATGCGCCAGGCGGGGTGGTAGGCGCCGGCCAGGAACTGCCGCGCGGCCCGCGGATCGACGGTGCGGAACTGGTCGCGCCGAAGTGCCGAGCCCGGATCCCGGGCTTGCCGCACAGCATCGCCCATGCGGCTGGGGTCGGTTTGGTCCGTAACGGGCAGTCGGCCGACCGCGCCGGCCACCTCACCGGGGCCGGTGTTGTCGGTAACGCTCGTCAAGGCGGTCATAGTCGGCGCTCCCCCAGGGTGTTGCGCGCTGCCCTCATTGCATCACCGGATGCCCGATGACTGCAAGCGTTGCGGCATCCAAGTTGTGGAACCCGCCCGTTGGTAGATGTTAAGGCAGTCGAGCGCGATCCGGTCCCAGGCATATCGAGACAGCGCACGACTGCGACCGGCAGAACCCATGCTCATACACTGAAACCTCTGCGCGAGAAGGCTTCTCAACGCGGCTGGCAACTGGGTGGGAGTTTCCGGGCGCAGCACGAGGCCGGTGACGTTGTCCACCACGGCGTCCCTGAGCACGCCGACGCCGTAGGCCACCACCACCACGCCGCAGGCCATCGCCTGTAGCACCGCGGTGGCGCGTGGAGGTTGTCGCGGGGTGCAGGCGACCACATCGGCGGACCGCAGCAGCATCGCCAGTCGATCGCCGGAAACGGTGCCCGCAAACCGGACCCGGTCGGACACCCCCAACCCGGCGCCGAGAAGTTGTAGTTTGAGCCGCGCCTCGTCGCACTCACGATTCGAGGCTTCCGTCTCCGCCAGCACCAGTTCCGTGCCCGGGACCCTGGCCAGCGCCCTGATGACAATGTCGAAGCCGTTGCACGGCTTGGGGTTCGGCGCAAGGCACACAATGCGATGCAGGTCGGTGCGGGCCTGCGCCGGGCCGCTCGAGTTGTATCGCTCGACGTCCACCCCGCTTGTCAAAGCGGATACGCGGGCCCGGCTGCGGCGCAGCCTGGCGAGCGCGTCGACGTCGTCGGAGCTCTCACCGGTGACCCAGTTGGCGCTGCGAGCCAACAGCGGTTCGACGCGGAGCCGTTCGCCCTCCGCCGGCGCGCCCATGGGCGAGGGCGCCGCGCCCGCGGTGGCCAGGCCCAGGAAACTCTGGACGGCCGGCACCCCTTGGCGCCGTGCGGCCAGCTGGGCGGCCAAACCGCCCAGCCACCCGTACGCGTGCACGACGTCGGGCGCCTCAGCGGACCACTCGTCTGCGAGCGCCCCCGCCCAGTCGCCGACGTAGGGCAGCACGTCCAGGTCCGAATTCGTCGACCGCGGCCCGACGGAGATCGACACTGTGCGGTGGCCGCAAGTTCCGATCCCCGCGGGCCGCCGTCGGTTCTGCCGGACGAACCTGGTGACGGCATTTCCGCGGGCCGCCAGTGCGGCGGACAGTTCCTGCGGGTCGTCACCGACAATGTCGTCGCCGCTGACGATCGCAATCCTCACTTCAACCCCGTTGCGTCGCCCATGGCGTGATGGCGTACCCGGCCCCATACCGGCGAAACCGTGGCGGCGCGGGGCTTCGCCTGAAGCGCCGCCGTTTCGCATGGCGGATAGCCGCGGTGGGGCGGGATCGTTCGCCGGACTGTGGTGTGGTCGTCGATTTGGAAGACTGAAAGGGTGGCCAGCGACCCGCATCGGCCCGCCGTCGAACTGGTAGTCCTGTTGTCGTCGGCGGGGGGGTTGGACGCGCTCTCGACGGTCCTCGGTGATCTGCCGGGCGATTTCCCGGCCGCCATCGTCGTGCAGCAGCACCTCGGCGCCCACGACAGCGTCCTCCCGGCGATCCTTCGGCGGCAGACCGCACAGCAAGTCTGTTGGGCCCACGACGGGCGGCCCCTTTGCCCGGGTCAGGCGGTGGTCTGTCCGCCGGGGATGCACCTTGAACTGACGCCGGACGGCTGCTGTCGCCTGCGCCCGATCAGGGATCTGGGCGTGCGCCGCTTCGACGTGCTGCTGCGGTCGGTCGCCGCCTCGTACGGACCGCGCAGCGTCGCGGTGGTGTTGTCGGGCTCCGGGCAGGACGGGGCCGCGGGTACCTCCGCGATGAAGCGGGCCGGCGCCATCGTCATCGCGGAGAGTCCGGAGACGGCCCTGTACACGTCGATGCCCGTGGCGGCGGCGCGCGCCGGCGCCGACCTCGTGCTGCCGATCCACCAGATCGGCCGCGTGCTGACCGGCATCGTCGAGGGAGCGCCGCTGCCCGAACCGCCGCCGCACCACGGTGGCGACCGGTGCGGGGCGGAGGACGTCGGCGAACTGCCCGAACTCCGGCGCAGCGACCTGGTGAACACCGCGGCGGGCCGGGCCGACCTGGCGCGCGAACGCGCCGAAGAGCTCAGCCGTCGACGCAGGGACCTATCCGCCGGACTCGGCGCCACCACCGAATCGGTGGCGATGGCGCGACGCAGGGCCGCGGAGTCGCGGCGGCGCGCGCAGTTGGCGCACCAGGCGGCCGAGGAAGCGGCCGCGCGGTGGGGCCACTGACGCGGCTAGCTCACGACCTCCATGAGCAACAGGGCGCCCCCGACCGTGCCCTCACCCGACCGGAACGACGTGCACGTGACGCGCACCCGGGTCGGGCGCCCCCGGCGGTTGATCGCGTCGACTTCCGTCTCACCGGAACTGTCGGCGTCGACGAACGCATTGCCGATCAAGGACCGCACGCTGTCCAGGGGCAGGCCGATGTCCAGGGCGGTCAGCCGGGTTCCCACCGCCTCCTCGGACCGCAGGCCCCACAGCTCTTCGCACCCGCGGTTCCACAGGATCACCTTCATCTCGCGATCCACCACCACCATGCCCATCTGGACCGAGTCGACCAGCGAATCGAGGAAGACCTTCGCCTCGTCGAGTTCGAGGCTGCGTTCCCGCAACATGTCGTTGATGGTGTGCAGTTCGTCGTTGGTGGACTGCAGCTCCTCGTTCATCGTCTCGAGCTCTTCGTTGGTGGACTGCAGCTCCTCGTTGGTGGTCTCCAATTCCTCCACGGTGGACTGCAATTCCTCGTTGGTGGTCTCCAGTTCCTCGTTGGTGGACTGCAACTCCTCGTACGCCACTTCCAGCTGGCGATTGGTCTGGACCACCTTGTCCAGCAGCGCGCGCGTCGCGCTGACGTCGAAGAACACGATCGACACGCCCAGCAGCCCGTTCTCGGCGTCGACCAGCGGATTGACGTGGATCTCGAACCAAACGGTCTCGGCGCCCGGTCGCTGCCACTTGACGTCTTGGATGCGCGCCGAGCGCCGCTCCACCTTGGCCTGCTCCAGATAGGCGCGCAGCTCGACCGGGCGGTAGGAGACTTCGAGGTCGCGCAGCAGCCGGCCGATGTCGCGGGCCGAGAGCCCGAACAGCGCCTCGGCCTGCTGGTTGATCATCGCGACGGTGTCCTCGCCGGTGATCACGATCTGGGCCACCGGGCTGGCGCGGAAAGCCAAGTCACGCACCGTCGTCAGGCCCGTGAGGTCGACGTTGCGTTCGTAGAACGCACCGGCGGGGTCGTAGCGCTCGACCCCGCTGTGGCTTCCGACCGCCTTGCGGAAGATGCGGTGCTTGAGGTTCAGCGGCGTGAACCGGTCGCCGTGGCTGAGCAACATCTCGGCGTGCCCGAGGAACAGCGTGCCCTGCGGTGCGAGCGCAAAGTGCAAGCGGCCCAGGACGTTTCGCTGAGTCTCGGCGTTGAGGTACATGAGCGTATTGCGGCACACCAGCAGGTCGACGCGGGAGATGGGCGCATCCTTGACCAGATCGTTGCGGCCGAAGATCACCGCGCGGCGCAACTCCTTCTGAAACACGTAGCGGCCGTTGACCTGTTCGAAATAGCGCGCCAGGAGATCGGGCGGCACCGACTCGACGGCCTTGGCGTCATAGGACGCCGCCCGCGCCTCGGTCAGCGCGTCCTCATCGATGTCGGTGGCGTAGATCTTGACCCGTTGCCGGAAACCCTCGGCGCCCAGCGCCTCGGCCAGCAGCATGGCCAGCGTGTAGGCCTCCTCGCCGGAGGCGCATCCCGCGCTCCACACCCGAATCGGATCGCCGGGACCACGCTCGGCCAGCATCCGCGGAATGACCTCGGAAGCGATGTACTCCCACGCGTCCGGGTCGCGAAAGAAGGCGGTGACGTTGATCAGGATGGTGTTGAACAGGGCCGCGAATTCGTCCGAACTGGCCTGCAGAAAGTCGAGGTATTCCTCGAATGTGCTGTAGCCCGCCTGATCCATTCGGTGGCGGACCCGGCGCATCAGCGACGTGCGCTTGTACCCCGTGAAGTCGAAGCCCCGCGAATCGCGCATGTAGCGCAGCAGGGCCTCGAAAGCCTCGTCAGTCGTGCCGTCCATTCAAGTCCCGTCCGCATCGAGCCTGGCCGAAGGACTTGAACACTACTCGCGGTCGTCAGAATCGATCGTCGTGACCGACCATCGCCCAGACGGTCTTGCCGGACGAGGTGGGGGTGGCGCCCCACGTCCGGCACAGCGCGGAAACGATGGCCAGACCGGACACGGTTTCCGCGCCGCGCCGGCCGTCCTCGTGCCGGACCGGCAACTGGTCGCTGGCGTCCTGTACGGCGACGGTGACGGCCTCGCGATGGCTTTCGACGATTAGCACCGGGGCACTCTCGGTGTGGTGGAGCACGTTTTCGATGAAGACGGTGGCCACGGTGGTCGCGATGGGAATCACCGCGCGCCGGTCCCATTCGGTGAGCCAGTCGGTGACGACGGTTCGGGCCATCCCCAGGGTGCCGTCCGAACGGGGCAGCTCGGTGCGCGCGCGGCGCCTGATCTGCAGCGCCCGGCCGCGCACGGCATCCAGCGCCAGCTCGCGGCTCGCGTGGACGGGCACGTAGCGGGCCACCCCGACCCCGATGATCGCCCGCCGGACGGACGGTTCCGCGGACACGAGCAGGATGGGTACGTCGGGCCAGGTGCTGACGTGCCAGCGAGCGCTGGTGAAAACGGTCCAGGCAGAGGCCGTCGGCACGGTGAGCCGGTCGACGTCGACGATGACCGCGCGGGGCTCGTCCAGCGCGGCCTTGATCACGATGTCGCGCAGGCCGCGATACGTGGAGCTGTCCAGCACGCCGTCCGCCACCAGGATCGGCATGTCCTGTTGTTCTTCGGCGGCGATGCGGATGGCCGACTCAGTCACCGCCATCACCGCCGTGCGGAGCGGTGGCCGACAACCGGTCGCTGAGCACCGCCAGCGCCCGTTCGGTTTCTTCGGCGAGGCCGCTGTAACGCATCTTCAGGGGACCGGGTCCAGCCTTGTCCGCCAATTGCCGCGCCAATCGGGCCTTCTCCTGCAGGCTGCGCAGCGCCACCCACAGCGCGCCGTCGACCTCGGTGTCCCGCGCGGCCAGCAGCGCGTCGGCCGTCCAGGCGTGCCCCACCTGGCAGCGGAAGTTGCCTTCGCTGATGGACACCAGGGAGCCGTTGCAGTCCGGGCAGGTGTACCCGGACGGGGTGCCGAGCTGTTGGGTGTCGAAGTCGGTCGAAAACCGCGACATCATGGCGATCCGGTTTTCGAGCTCCATCGCGGCGTCGCGTTCCATGTTGGGGTCCTTGGTCTTCTGGTGCGACAGCTCTTTGAGGACCGCGCCGATGTCGGCGGCCGCCGCATCATGATCCAGCACGCCGGCGTCGCGCGCGTTGGCCGGCATGGCGGGGAACAACGCGTCGTCGGGTGATTGGCCGATGGTGGTACCGCCGCGGGACCGAATGGCACCCAGGCCGAGCACACCGTCGTCGAGCACGCCCGAGAGCACGACTCCGATCGCGCGGGGCCCGAATGCCAGGGCGACCGAGCGGAACAGCGCGTTGATCGCCGGCCGGTGCCC
This sequence comes from Mycobacterium sp. E183, assembly GCF_001667735.1. Classification (GTDB taxonomy): domain Bacteria; phylum Actinomycetota; class Actinomycetes; order Mycobacteriales; family Mycobacteriaceae; genus Mycobacterium. Next base: position 56,918 of record NZ_LZJN01000106.1, on the reverse strand, counting down.
GTTCTCGGTCGGGCCCTGCGAGAGGACCACGCGGTGGTCGGCAGCCAGCAGATGTCGATCGGGCGGGGCGACGTAAATTCGCGCGGGTTCGAGTTTGGCGCCGTCCTCCGCGGTGACGGCCGGCAACGGCCCGCTGCGGTCGACGATGCGAGCCAACACGCTCGGCGCGCCGGCGGGAATGTGCAGGGTCACCAGGTAGGCGTACGGCACATCGGCGGACAAACCCGCCGCCAGCTTCGACAGCGCCTCCACTCCCCCCGCGGAGGCGCCGATCGCCACCACGCCACGCAAGCCGCCGGATTCGTCAGTCATCACTTTCGACTACCCGCATCAATAGTAGGTATTCAACTCCGCAGTAGGTATTCAACTCCGCGCGGGATAGCTGTCGGGGATTCGCAGACCTGGGTTTTCACCGCGGCCGCGGCGGGCACCCTGAGTTGTCTGGTCGCGGACAGGAGGGTGAATCATGCCGAACTCGTCGATCAAGAACGAAAAGTTGTACAAGGACCTGCGCAAGCAGGGTGACTCCAAGGAAAAGGCGGCCCGCATCTCCAACGCGGCCGCCGCGCGGGGCAAGTCCTCGGTTTCGCGCAAGGGCGGGAAGTCCGGGTCGTATCAGGACTGGACCGTCCCACAGTTGAGGAAGCGGGCGAAAGAGCTTGGCATGTCAGGGTATTCGAACCTGACGAAGGACAAGCTGGTAGCCAAGCTGCGCAATCACTGAGTGAGGCCGAGCCGCTCGGCCAGCACCAGGAAGGCGACCGCGTAATCGTTGTCGGCGGTGCGCGCCCGGATCCGCTCCCAGTCCAGCTGCTCGCGGACGGCGCGCACGGCCGGCAGCAGCCTGGCGAAGTCGCAGTAGTGCTCGCCCAGGGCGCGAAGTTGCTGGACGAGCACCATCGTCGGCGGTAGCACGGGCATCCTGACGGCGAGCACGTCGTGCTGCTCGGCGCAGTCCAGCGTGGACGACTCCACCCGCACGCCGTTGAGGCGGTGCAGCACATCCACCACCGTGTCGCCGGTGCGCGCCTTGAAAAGCCAATCCTCCGGGGGACGCTCGATGGCGAAGCCCGCATTGCGCAGCGTCGCGACGGCGTCCTCCACGTCCGACTCGGCCACCACCAGGTCCACGTCATGGGTGGGCTCCGGCGCACCGTAGGCCCACAACGCGTAGCTGCCCGCCAGCGCGAAGCGGGGGCCGTTCTCCTTCAGCGCCGACGCGGCGCCGCGCAGCGCTTCCCGCAGCTGCATGCTGGAAGCGGGTGCGTCGACGTGGGTCTCGATCGGTCCCATGGTGCCCAAGTCATACCCGGCCGACGGCCAGTGCAACCTGCGCTAACGCGGCCGGAGATTGGTAAGCCCGTTTAATCTGCCCCCAATTGGGAAAATCTTTCGAGGTGTCAACCGCTTGGCTCGGCGCCTACGAAGCCGCCGCCGTCGTAATCCCCGCCTGCAACGAGCGGGCGAAGCTGCCGGCCTGCCTGCGCGCCGTCCTCACCGCCGCCCTGTGCGCCCCCATCCCGGTCACCGTCGTTGTGGTGCTTGACGACTGCGACGACGGCAGTGCCGAGTTGGCCGGCGAGTACGGGCCCGATGTGCACTTCATCAGCGTCGAGGCGCACAACGTCGGCACGGCGCGGGCGGTCGGGTTCGGTTACGCGCGGTCGCTGGTCGGGGACCCCGACCGGTGCTGGTACGCCACCACCGATGCGGATAGCAGAGTCGACCCCGACTGGCTGGTGCACCAACTCCGGGCGCGGGCCGACATGGTGCTGGGCGTGGTGCGAGTCACCGACTGGCGCCACCACGGCGCCGAAGTCGTCAACCGCTATTTGCAGTCCTACCAAGCGAACCCGCTTTACCGGCGCGACCAACACGACCACATACACGGCGCCAACATGGGTTTCAGCGCACGGGCCTACTGGCGCGTCGGCGGCTTTCGCACGCTCGCCTCCGGCGAGGATTCCGACCTGGTCGAGCGGTTCGAGGCCGCCGGCTACCGCGTTCACCGCGACACCGAACTCTCCGTCATCACGTCGGCGCGAACCCAGGCTCGGGCGCCACACGGGTTCGCTCACCACCTCAGGCAACTGGGGAGATCGGCGGCGGGTGATTGCGCGTGACGGCGGGACTGGTCAGGCATTGGCTGGAGTCGGAACGACTCGAGCTCCCACTGCCCGCCTCCGGGCGCACCGCCGAGCGCTGGCAACGGCTCTCGTCGCTGGCCGAAGAGAACATCGTGGCGGCCAGGGTCGCCGAAGCGCACGTCGATGCGGTCGCGATTCTTCACGAGTTGGGCGGTAAGCCACCGGAATCCGGCCAACTGTGGGGAGTTTGGGCCGCGGAGTCCCCGGACGCGGTGCTCACCGCCACCGACACCCACGGTGCATTCACACTCGCGGGCACCAAGGTGTGGTGCTCGGGCGCCGGGTTCTGCACCCACGCTCTGGTGACCGCCCGGCTGGAGGACGGCACGCGGGGGTTGTTCGCCGTCCAGGTGACTGACGGGAGCGTGAAACCGCTGCCCAGCACCTGGTGGAACGCCGGCATGGCCGGCAGCGATACGCGGCCCGTGCAGTTCACCAACACCCACGCCGTCGCGGTCGGCGACCCCGGCGACTACCTGGACCGGCCCGGGTTCTGGCACGGCGCGATCGGGGTGGCCGCCTGTTGGCTCGGGGGCGCACGCCGCGTCGCAGATCCGCTATACCGTTGCGCTAAGAGCGAATCCGCCGATGCCTATTCGCTGGCCCATCTCGGCGCCGTCGACGCCGCGCTGGCCGCCGGCGACGCGATGCTGGCCGCCGCGGCGGCGCAGGTCGACGCCGACCCGTTCGACCGTACCGGCACCGCTCAACTGCTGGCCCGTCGCGTGCGCACGGTGGTGGAGCACGCGGTCGATGAAGCCATCACCCGCACCGGCCGCGCCTTGGGCCCGGGGCCACTCTGCCAGGATGGTCGGCACGCCCAACGGGTCGCCGACCTGAGCATCTACATTCGGCAAAGCCACGCCGAGCGCGACCTCGCCGAGCTCGGGCGGCTCGCGGGCAGCCAGCGTTGAGGACGCCGTGAGGACCGCGCCGATCAGCAACAGCGCCAGGTTCGCGGCCAAGCCGCTGACCTCCGGCGGCACCCCAGCACCCCTGTGGCTAGCCGCGTTTGAGCGCGCTCCCCTGCCCGCGCTCGACCTCGCCGGATGCCGACGCCTGATCGTCGTGGCGGCCCACCCCGATGACGAAACCTTCGGCCTGGGCGCGACCATCGCACACTTGGCGGCGGCGGGGGTCGACGTCCGGGTGGTGTCGGTCAGCGACGGCGGTGCCGCCCAGCCGGGCGCGACGCTGTCCGGCCGGATTCGGCTGTCCACCACCCGTCGATACGAACTCCGCAGGGCCACAAGTATTTTGGGTTCCGCTCCGCCGGTCCGGCTAGGATTGCCCGACGGCGAGCTGGCCAACCACCAGGATCGGCTCACCGAGGCGTTGGTGGGGATATTGCGGACGGCGGGCCCCGACACCTGGTGCGCCGCCACCTGGCGAGGCGATGGACATCCGGACCACGAAGCCGTGGGCCGCGCGGCCGTGGCGGCATGCGTGCGCACCGGCGTCGCGTTGCTGGAATATCCGGTCTGGATGTGGCACTGGGCCGCTCCGGCCGACCCCGCGGTGCCGTGGGACCGCGCCAGATCGGTTCCCGCCCCGGGTTGGGCCGTCAACCGCAAACGCCAAGCGGCGCAGTGCTATCGGAGTCAGTTGCGGCCCGGTCGCGGTGAAACACCACCCGTCTTGCCGCCGTTCGTCCTGCAGCGCCTGCTCACCGTGGGGGAAGTGGTCTTCCGGTGACCACGCGGCTGCCCGACGCCTACTTCGACCGGATGTACGTCGGCACCGACGATCCCTGGCAGCTCTCGACGCGGTGGTACGAGCAACGCAAGTACGCGATCACCCTGGCGCTGTTGCCAGCCCTCCGGTATCGGCACGCCTTCGAGCCGGGCTGCTCCATCGGCACGTTGACCGCGCGGCTGGCGGAGCGCTGCGACCACGTGACGGCCGTCGACGTCGCCGATGCCGCGCTTCGCGGCGCCGACGCCCGCCTGCGGCGGGCCGGCTGTCGCGACAGGGTGACGCTGACCCGGTCGTCGCTGGACGCGGCGTGGCCCGCGGGGCCGTTCGACCTGGTGGTACTCAGCGAGGTCGCCTACTACCTGGCGCCTGAAACACTCACCGCGGTGCTGCGTCGCGAATTTCCCCGGCTGGAGCGCGGCGCAATGATCCTCGCCGCGCATTGGCGTCACGACGTGACCGACTACCCACTCACCGGCGACGCGGCCCACGCCGTCATCGCGGGGACACCCGGGCTGACGTCGCTGGGCCGCTACCAGGATCACGATGTCGTCATCGAGGCGTTCGACACCGGCGACGGAAGGTCGGTGGCAGGACGCGAAGGGGTGCCGGGCGTGCGCTGAATCCGCCGCCGACGCATGACAGTGCGACCCCGAGAGTGGCTAGGAGAAATGGGTAGGAGAAACCCTATGCGCGTGGCGACCTTCAACATCCTGCACGGCCGCACCGTCGGCGACGGGGTGGAGGTGCAACGGCTGCGGGACTGCGTGCGCCGGCTCGATCCCGACGTGCTCAGCCTGCAAGAGGTCGACTGCGATCAGCCGCGGTCCGAGCGGGCCGATCTCACCGCGGTGGCGGCCGAGGCGATGGGCGCCGTGGAGCACCGGTTCGTGGCCGCGATCTCCGGCACGCCCGGGGCGACGTGGATGGCCGCGACGGGTCGAGAACAGCCCGGGACCGCCGCCTACGGCATCGCGCTGCTGTCGCGGTACCCGGTGACCAGCTGGCAGGTGGTGCGGCTGCCCCGCATTCCGATGCGCTTTCCCATGTACCTGCCGGGTCCCAACCGGGTGATGGTCGTCGACGAGGAGCCCAGGGCGGCGGTCATCGCACGGATGCGCACCCCGATGGGCGAGCTGACGGTAGCCAACACCCACCTGTCTTTCGTGCCCGGCTGGAATCGGCGTCAGCTGCGCCGGCTGGTGCACGACCTGCGCGGCTTCCCGGGCCCGCGGCTGCTGACCGGGGACCTCAACATGACACCCAAGACCGTGCGGCGCTGGTCGGGCATGCGGGCGCTGGCGGCCGCGGCGACGTTCCCCGCGCACGCCCCCGACCGCCAGTTGGACCACATCCTGACCGACGATCGCGGACTGCGCGGCAAGGCCGTTACGGCCGAGCCGATGAACATCTCCGATCACCGGCCGCTGGTCGTCGACCTCGTGCATTCGTGAATCGCCGGCCGGTTATCCCATCGCGCTGAGCCGGCGCTTGACGCGCGCGATCTCGTCTACCGAGGGCAGCGCGTCGGTGACCCGGGTGATTTCCACCCCGACGTCCACATTGGAGATCGAACGACACGTCGGGACCAGCAGTTTCGTCGCGATGGTGGCGACCTCGTCGTCGGACACCCGGCGCGGCAGCAGCGCTAGCACCGGCGAGTGGCCGAGGGCGGGGGCACCGCCCGGGTAGCCCGCGCGCAGGAACGCGACGATGCTCAAGACGCGATCGCTCAGGCCCATGTTCCACCTCGTTCATCCGGTCGTAGCCAGGAATAACCGGCCCGCGCGGTTTGAAACCCGGCACGCCCGCGAAAGCGAAAAAGGGGCCCGGCCCCTAGACGGAACCGGACCCCTTCGTCAGCGTGCTACTGGTTTTCCTTCTGACGCTCCTCGGCGGCCTTGGCGCCGGCCCGCGCGGACTCGGCTTCGGCCTCCTTCTTGCCCGCGTCGCGCTGGGCGTCGGCCTTGTCCTGCTGGGCCTGGCCCTCCTCGACCATGTCGTCGCGGCCGAGCACGGTCCCGCCGGCCTCCTTGACCTTGCCCTTGACGCCCTCGACGGCGCCCTTGACCGCTTCCTGCGGTCCGCTCTTGTCATCCCCCATGGGGTCGACCTCCCTTTTGTTTACTGTGCATCTCGCTCATACGGCGTTCCCGTCGGCCGAACCGTCAAACGCGCAGACCGCTGTGCGCGCGATCACGGAACGATTCCACCTTCAAATTGGACCGTTTGGGACGCGATCCGGTGGGTAGTAATGAGCGACCACCAACGAAAGCGGGTGAGGTTTCTTGACCACCGTCGCCGTGATCGGGGCGACCGGGACCGCCGGGTCGCGCGTCGTCGCCAGGCTCAGGGCCAGGGGCGTCGCGGTCGTGGAGGTTTCCCGCACCCACGGCGTCGACGTGCTCGACGGCGAGAGCCTGTACCGGGCGCTCAAAGGAGTCGATGTCGCGATCGACGTCGCCAACCCCGAGCCGCACGACGGTCACCCCACCGCCACCGAGACGCTGGCCGCCCGCAACGTCATGGGTGTCTGCTCCGCGCGGGGCGTGCAGCGTCTGGTGGTGGCGACGTTGGCCGGCATCGACGATCCGGTGTTCGACGGGCTGCCCTACTTCGAGGGCAAACGGGCGGCGAAAGAGATCCTTCTCGAGGGCCCGGTCCCGGCCACGGTCGTGAAGTCGACCCAGTGGTATGAATCCGCCACCGGCCCAGCGGGGCCGGTGATTTGTGACGGGAACGAGGTGATCGTGGAGGATTGGCTGATACAGCCCATCGCGGCCGACACTGTCGCCGACGTCCTCGTCGAGGCGGCCCTCGGACAGACGCACACGCCGCGCACCATCACGGGTCCCGATGCCATCCGGCTGCCCGAGCTGACCTCGAAAGTCCTTGCCCAGCAAGGCGATGGCCGTGCGGTGCGGGTGGTGCAGCCCGCCCTTCCCGCGCTCGCCGCGGGAGCATTGCTCGCCCCCGAGCGCGCGGTGGTCGTCGGGCCCGACGTCGAAACCTGGCTCCGGACGGTGCCGCCGGCGAGCACCGACGGGGACGGCGGCGGCGCCACGCTGCACCGGCCGGATTTCTCCCAGACCTGACCGGTCGTCCTTAGCCAGTAAACGAAGAGTTGCCGACGGTGCGCGGACCATTCGGTGCCGGATGCGCTGGTCGAGCGCGCTGACCACACCAGGTCACCGCGGGCCGTCGTCATTTTCCTGCGCCGACGGAGGCAACGGCGTTATGGTCACCTCAGGTTGAATCCACAGCTGCCCTCACGCGAGCGGCCGTGGGCACCGGTCGCTCCTCACTCACCCATCCGATGGGGCGACGATATGACTGCTCAACCCTACCGAGTCGAACAACGACTCCACTGCTACGAAATCGATTGCGCCGGGGCGCGACTGGACGTGCAGGCGCACGGCCTGGCCACCGTACTCGGCGTCAGCGGCGAAATCGACGCGTCCAACGCCGACCTCATCGCCAAGGCGATCCGGCGCTTCGTGCGACTGCGGGCCCCGCTGATCCTGGACTTCAGCCGCGTGGACTACCTGGGCAGCGCGGGCCTTCGTGTGCTGCTGCTCGTGCAGGATGAGTGCCGGCTCGCCCGGCTGCACTGCAGCGTGATCGGCGGTGTCGCCCTGCGTCGGCTCACCCGCCTGGTGACCGGACTCGGCCTGCCCCTGGTCGATTCGATCGGCGAGGCGCTCCAACTGATCCGCGCCTCCGCAAATGGCACGCAGCGACGGTGATTTCAGGTCACGATTCCGTCACGATCCTGATCACGAATCCTTAAGAATTGCCGGCCCGTTTCTAAGAATTCTCAACATAGCCGGGCGGATTTGACTGTTCGCTTAGTGAACGCCCGCGTTCCGTGGCCGCTTCGCGGGGTTCGCACACTTTCCGTTCCTCGCGGGCGATCACGACCACTGTTGAATTCCGCTACTTTGGTTTTCGAGGATCGGGAGCCTCTCTGGCAAGAATCAATTCGTAATTTCGAAGGACACATTCATCATGAAAATCAGCAGTATTGTCGCGCGCCGGCGGCTGGCCGGCGTCGGTGCCGGCTGCCTGCTCGGGGGGATCACCATGGGGCTCGTCGGCGCGCCGTCGGCGGCCGCAGCGCCCGACTGCAGCCCCGGCGGGGTCAACGCCACCGTCTCGTCGGCGCAGGGCTCGGCGGAGCAGTACCTGGCCGCGCACCCGGGCGCCAACGACGTGGTCAGGGCCGCCTACACCCAGCCGCGGCCGGAGGCCGAGTCCAACCTGCGGGGCTACTTCACCGCGCACCCCCAGGAGTACTTCGACCTGCGCGGCATCCTGGCACCGATCGGTGACACCGAGCGGCAGTGCAACGTCAAGGCCCTGCCGCCGACGCTGGAGTCGGCCTACCAGGAGTTCATGGCCGGTTGATCCCGGCTCGAAGCGACCCGCCACGACGCTGTGGCGGGTCGTTTCGCTTCACGTGTGAACGGCCCTCGTGACGGGTAATTGTCCAGTCAACGTGACTGGAGGGAAAGATGCGGCTGCGTCGCAGTGTGCTCAACAAGCCGGGGATCGCGCGTAAGCGCCGGGGTAAGGGCTTCGCCTATTACGGGCCCGACGGCGAGTTGCTGCCCGACCCCGAAACCCTGCAGCGCATCAAGGATCTGGTCATTCCGCCGGCCTGGAAGAACGTGTGGATCTCACCGCATCCCAATGGCCACATCCAGGCCGTCGGCGTGGACGCCGCCGGCCGCCGCCAGTACCTCTACCACACCGCGTGGCAACAGGAACGTGCCGAAGAGAAGTTCGACCGCGTCCTGGAACTGTCCACGCGCCTGCCCCATTGGCGCGCCGCCATCGCAAAAGACCTGACGCGCAGCGGCTTAACGCGTAAGCGGGTGCTCGCGGTGGCGTTGCGGCTGCTCGATCGCGGCTACTTCCGGGCCGGCAGCGAGCAGTATGCCGAGGAGAACGAGTCGTACGGGCTGGCCACCCTGCTGTGTGAACACGTGCAGGTCCGGCGCGACGCGGTGGCCTTCGACTTCCCCGCCAAGAGCGGCGTGCGGCGCACGGTGGAAATCGAGGACCCCGAAGTGGTCCGGGCGGTGCGCGCCCTCATGCGCCGGCCCGAGCGAACCGAACGACTCTTGGTGTGCCGCAACGCAACCGGATGGCTCGATGTCCGATCCGACGACCTCAACGCCCGCTTCAAGGAGTTGGTCGGGAACGAATTCACTGTCAAGGACCTGCGCACCTGGCACGGAACGGTGCTGGCGGCCACCGCGTTCGCCGACGCCGATCCGGCCGTCTCGCAGCGGGTGGCCAAGCGGGTCGAGTCCGCCGTCATGAAGGAGGTCGCCGAGGAGCTCGGCAACACCCCGGCGGTGGCCCGCGGGTCTTATGTGGATCCCCGCGTCGTCGCCGGCTACGAGCAGGGGCTGACGATCGCCGCGGCGACCCGCCGCGCCGAGCGCGCGCGTGATCCCGACGCGGCTCAGGAAATCCTGGACAAGGCCACCCGCATGCTGATCCGCCGAGTGGCCAAGGGCGCTGGCACCTCCGTGCTGCTGAAGAGCGCCTGACGCGCCGTGGGCCGGCCTCCTGCACAGGTGAGGCGCGACGAGTTGGCGCGACCAAGGCGGGCGAGCGATCGTCGTGCTGAACACCACGACTCGCTCGACCCGACCATGGCGTAAGAGGGGCTTGGGCTACGTCGGAAACGGCGCACCGCAAGGCTTTTAGCCGAATAAAGCCGACCGGCGGCGCGTTCACAGGAAAACCGACGAATAACGGCGGCGATCGTGGGTATGCCCGTCGTGTGGGAAGCGCTTCAGCCTGCCCATTCACGTCTGACTGCGGTCGAAACGGACGGCCGTGGGCCTTCGCAGCAAACCGCACGCCCCCGTGGCTTCGGCGTCGGCCGGCGTAGCTAGCGAATCGTCATCGAAAACCGTCTGTCTAGGAGGAACACCAATGGCTAAGCAAGAGGTCTCGGACTACCTGCTGGAGCGACTGCGGGCGTGGGGCGTTGAGCACGTCTTCGCCTTCCCGGGCGACGGCATCAACGGGATCCTCGCCGCATTCGGCCGCGCCGACAACAAGCCCATGTTCATCCAGTCGCGGCACGAGGAGATGAGCGCATTCGAGGCGGTGGGCTACGCGAAGTTCACCGATCGAGTCGGGATCTGCATGGCCACCTCGGGTCCGGGGGCGATCCATCTGCTCAATGGCCTGTACGACGCCAAGCTCGACCACGTTCCGGTGGTGGCCATCGTCGGACAGACCAACCGCAGCGCTATGGGCGGTTCCTATCAGCAGGAGGTCGACCTGCTGAGCTTGTTCAAGGATGTCGCGAGCGACTACGTCCAAATGGTCACCGTGCCAGAACAATTGCCCAATGTGTTGGATCGTGCCATCCGGGTGGCGATCGCTCAGCGCGCGCCGACGGCCATCATCATCCCGTCGGATGTGCAGGAACTTCCGTATTCGCCGCCCACGCACGCGTTCAAGATGGTGCCCTCCAGCCTTGGCATCGAGTGGCCGGCGGTCGACCCCGAAGACGCGGCGGTCCGGCGGGCGGCCGACCTGCTCAACGCCGGCAAGAAGGTTGCCATGCTGGTCGGCAACGGCGCGAGCGGGGCCCGCGACGAGCTGATCGAGGTCGCCGACCTACTGGGGGCCGGCGCGGCCAAGGCGTTGCTGGGCAAGGACGTGCTGAGCGACGAATTGCCTTGGGTGACCGGCTCGATCGGACTGCTGGGGACACGGCCGAGCTACGAGCTGATGCGGGACTGCGACACGCTGCTGACGGTGGGCTCCAGCTTCCCCTACACGCAGTTCCTGCCGCAGTTCGATCAGTGCCGCGCGGTGCAAATCGACATCGACGGCCGCTTCATCGGCATGCGCTACCCGTATGAGGTCAACCTGGTTTCCGACGCGAAGTCGGCACTGCGGGCGCTGATACCGCACCTGCGGCGCAAGGACGACCGCAAGTGGCGCGAGACCATCGAATCCAACGTGTCCCGCTGGTGGGAAACGATGGAGATGGAGGCGAAGGTCAGCGCCGACCCGGTCAACCCGATGCGGATGTTCTCCGAGCTGTCCCCGATGCTGCCCGACGACGCCATCGTCACCGCCGATTCCGGCTCGGCGGCCAACTGGTATGCGCGCCAATTGAAGTTCCGCGGCAACATGCGCGGCTCGCTGTCGGGCACGCTGGCCACGATGGGCCCCGGCGTGCCGTACGCGATCGGCGCGAAGTTCGCTCACCCGCGGCGGCCGGTCATCGCTTTCGTGGGTGACGGCGCCATGCAGATGAACGGCATGGCCGAGCTGATCACGATCAAGCGCTACTGGCAGGAGTGGGGCGATCCGCGGCTGATCGTGGCGATCCTGCACAACAACGATCTCAACCAGGTCACCTGGGAGATGCGCGCAATGGCCGGATCGCCGAAATTCGCCGAGTCCCAAAACCTTCCCGACGTGGACTTCGCCGCGTTCGCCGCGAGCCTGGGCCTGAACGCGATGGCCATCAAGGACCCCGAGGAACTCGGGGACGCGTGGCGCAACGCGCTTTCGGCGGACCGCCCCACCGTGTTGGACGTGTTCACCGATCCCAACATGCCCCCGATCCCGCCGCACGCCACCTGGGATCAGTTCAAGGCCGCCACCACGGCGGTGCTCTCGGGTGACGAGGACCGAGTCGGCTTCGTCAAGGTCGGCCTCAAGACCAAGGCGCAGGAATTCATGCCGCACAAGAAGTGACGACGCGTCGCCGGCTCAGAGGTTGGAGCCGGCGCCGCGCAGGTCGTCAACGAAGAGCCGGTAGGCATCCTCGCGTCCATCGCTGCGGTCGCGCAGCACGGCCGACGGATGCACCGTCGCCACCACGGCCGGCTCGGGGTCGACGTCAACGACGGAGGAGGGCAGCCGCAACTGCTGGCCGCGCTGGGCGGAGACCCGAAAGTCGTTGCCCAGCAAGGATTGTGCCGCGGTCGCGCCGAGGCACACGACGACGTGCGGCCGCACCGTCTCGATTTCGGCGATGAGCCAGGGCCGGCAGGCGACCACCTCGGTGCGTCCCGGCTTTTGGTGGATCCGCCGTTTGCCGCCCTTGCGGGTGAACTTGAAGTGCTTGACCGCGTTCGTCTCGTACGTCAGCGAGGGATCGATGCCGGCGTCTTCCAGGGCGCGCGCGAGCAGCCGCCCGGCCGGCCCGACGAAGGGCTCACCGGCGCGGTCCTCCTGGTCGCCCGGCTGCTCGCCCACCAGCATGATCGGTGCGCCGGGATGTCCGTGGCCGAACACCGTCTGGGTGGCGTCGGCGAAAAGCGGGCAGCCCCGGCAGTATTCGGCCGCGGCCCGAAGCGAATCCAGGCCCCGCTGCTCGGGCAGGTAATGCTCGGCCCCCGGTGCCTTGGTTGCGGTCATGGCGCTCCCTTGCCTACCCGGCGGGGCTGGGGCGCCCCCACCCAGGTCCTGCGGGGGCGCCCCATCGAGTCGTGCTAGCCCTTGCCGACGATGGCGTCGCGGGCCCGGTCGAGCATCGCCGCGAACGGTCCCGCGGCCAGGTTGGCCGCCTGCGACTCGACTCCGGCGTGCGGCCGGGTGGGCGCGATCGCCTCGGCGAGCTTGGCCGCGCGGCCCATCCGCTCGAGCTCGTCGCCGCTCAATTCCTGGCCCAGCTTGGAGAATTCGTCGTGCTCCTCGTGCTCGGCGTGCGCGACGACCGCGTCGCGCAGCTGAGTCAGCAGGCTGGTGAACTCCGCGCTGTCCACGTCGAGCTTCTCCAGCTTCTGCAGGACCGTCTTGGCCTCGTGCTCTTCGTGCAGTCGCTCGTCGACCACCGCGGCGCCGTCGGAAAGCTTCCGCTTGGCCCGCGGGTGCACGATTTCCTCCTCGGCGGTTTCGTGGACGGCGAGCAGTCGGCGCAGTTCGACGAACGCCTTTTCGCGTTCTTTGCCCGACGCCGCCAGGGTTTCGGCGAACAACGATTTGATCTGCTCGTGCTGACTGACAAGAAAGTCGACCACATCGGTGGGCGACGTGATGGCGCTCTGAGTGATGGCGCTCTGAGCCATGATGTCCTTCCCATTTGTTCCGCGCGCGGGCTGTTGCGCGCTTCTGTTCGGCTACCCGACGAATTCGGCGACCAAACGGTACGGCCGTGCACCAGTGGGTAGTTCCTCATCAAGTCGCGAACGAGGAGAACGATGGTGACAACCGGAATGCGCAGTCGGGCGGCGATCCTGGGCGCGCTGGTCGTGACGGCCGGCTGCGCGGCGCCGGGGGCGTCGCTGGAAAGCGCGCCGGACGTCGCCTTGTGGTCGGTCGCCGCGCCCCTGCGCGGGCCGGTGTGGTCGTATCGGACGCACGCCCTCGTCGCGCTCACCGGCGACCGCCGGCTGGCCGAGGTGACCGCCGGTGACCGCCCGGGCGACGCCAGGACGCGGCTGTCGGCGCCCGTGGCGGCCGGACGCAACCTGCAGATCAGCCAGCGGGACGACCGGATCGTGTTCGTGCCGCAGCCCGAGCGCGGCAGGGTCGCCGAGGTCGACCTCGAAAGCCTGCGCCAGATCGGCGATTTCGACGCCGGGCCCGCCCCGGCGTATCTGTCCGAGGACGCCGGGTTGCGCACGCTGCTCGCGCTGTCGGCGGACGGAACGACGGTGACACCGGTGGATCAGCACGGTGATCGCAAGCTACCCACCGCCCGGATCGCCGGCGATCCCGCGGACACCATCGACGGCGCCAATCGCGGCCGCGAGATCGATTACCACGCCTATGCGCCGTCCGGAATCCGCCATTACCAAGGCTCTTCGTCACCTCCGGCGGAGCGCGGGTCGTTGGGGATCGACGTCGCGGTGTCGGCGGGCGACGGCACCGCGGTGACGCGCAGCTACGTGGCCGGCCACGACGACGCCACGCTCTACGCCGTGGATTCCCGCCGGGGCGGGGAGGGGCTCACGGTGCTGGCCCGCACCCGGCTGCCGTCCCCGATCCGCGAGTTGGGCACCGACGACACCCGGATCTACGCCGCCACGGACCACGAGGTGGTGGTGCTGGAGACGGCGAGCTTCACCGGCTTCCCGGCGGGGACGATCCCGGTGGTCCGCGCGATCGGCTACCGGGCGGGGCTGCCGCCCGCGGCCCAATCCGCGCCCCTGTCGGGCATGGCGATCGGGCCCCACCGGGTGTACCTGACCCTCGCCGACGTGCCCTACGTGGTCAGCGTCGCCAAGCCGCGCCTCTGACGCCCGGGCTTCGGCTACATTTCGGGCAGGTTGGCCGGTAAGGAGGCGCTGGCGTGACCAACCCGCAGGACCCGTATTGGCAGAACCCCTATACCTACGACCCGCTCGGCCGGGTTCCGCCCGCGCCGTCGCCGGTGGAACCGCCGCCCGTCTTGGCGCCCCCGCCCGCGGTGCCCTATCGGCCGCCGGTCAACGTGCTGGCGACGCTGTCGCTGGTTTTCGCGTTCGTGTTCGCGCCCGTCGGGGCGGTCCTGGGCCACGCAGGACTGGCGCAAATCCGCCGCAGCGGGGAGCTCGGCCGGGACCGCGCCCGTGTCGGGCTGGCGCTGTCGTACGCGTTCATGACGCTCGCCGTGGTCGCCGTCGTCGCGTGGGCCACCTTGGGCGCGACCCCGTCCACCCAGACCGCCGCGCCCGCCACCACCTCCGGCGCGGCACCCCCGGCGCCCCCTGGTCCGGTCGCGCCGGACGCCCTGGCGGCGCTGCTGCCCGGCGCCGACGCCCTGCGCAACATCACGTCCGATCAAAATCTCGAGGCCGGCCAGACGTGGGACAGCCTGGGCCGATCCAGCGCGGAGGGGGCCATCGACCGGCCGGAATGCTGGGGCAGCATCGCGCCCGGAACGCCCGACGCCTACGCCGGTGCCGCCGTCACCGGATACCGCGCAGCGGAGTTCCGCGACTCGCGCAGCTTCCTGAAGTCCACCCAGGTGATCGAGGCGGTCGTGGCCTTCCACGACCCGGCCGCCGCCCGGGCACAGCTGGCGGCGTTGCTCTCGGGATGGCGCCAATGTGGCGGCTCGACCGTGACGCTCACACCCCGCAACGGGGAGTCGCTCACGTTTTCGGTCGGCGCACCCGCCGACGCCGGCAACGGCGTCACCACCCAGGATCTGACGCCCCGGGGAGTGCAGATCCGCTCGGCCCGCGTCATCGCGGCCAAGGCCAACGTGGTCGTCGACCTGATGGTGTCCTGCAGCGGCACGACGGACGGCGCTCAGCCGCGGCAGGGCGGCCTGGGCATCGCCACCTACGTGCTGGGCAAGCTGCCTGGCTAGGGTGGGCCTATGAGGTATGTCGACGTCGACGGAGTGGGCCGGGTCAGCCGGATCGGCCTGGGCACCTGGCAATTCGGGTCACGGGAGTGGGGCTACGGGGAGGGCTACGCCTCCGGCGCCGCGGGCGAGATCGTGCGCCGCGCCCTGGCTTTGGGGGTGACGCTCTTCGACACCGCCGAGGTCTACGGCCTGGGCAAGAGCGAGCGGATCCTGGGCGAGGCACTCGGCGACGAGCGCGCCAGCGTCGCCGTCGCCAGCAAGATCATGCCGGTGGCGCCGTTCCCCGCCGTGGTCAAGCAGCGGGAGGCCGCCAGCGCGCGGCGGCTGGGCGTCGACCGCATCCCGCTCTACCAGATTCACCAATCCAACCCGTTGGTTCCGGACACGGTGATCATGCCGGGCATGCGCGACCTACTCGACGCCGGCAAGATCGGCGCGGTCGGCGTCTCCAACTACTCGCTCGCGCGGTGGCGGAAGGCCGACGCCGCGCTCGGTCGGCCGGTCGTCAGCAACCAGGTGCACTTCTCGCTGGCCCACGCCGGGCCGCTGGAGGACCTGGTGCCCTTCGCCGAGCGGGAGAACCGCATCGTCATCGCCTACAGCCCGCTCGAGCAGGGGCTGCTCGGCGGCAAGTACGGCCTGGACAACCGGCCCGGGGGCATCCGGGCGCTGAACTCGCTGTTCGGCACCGAGAACCTGCGCCGGGTCGAGCCGCTGTTGCAGACGCTTCGCGACGTCGCGACCACCGTCGGCGCCAAGCCGGCCCAGGTCGCGCTGGCCTGGCTGATCAGTTATCCGGGTGTCGTCGCCATCCCCGGCGCGTCCAGCGTCGAGCAGCTCGAGTTCAACGTCGCCGCCGCCGACATCGACCTGCCCCCGGACGCCCGCGAGGCACTCACCGGGGCCGCCCGCGCCTTCCGGCCGACCTCGGCCGGGCGTTTCCTGACCGACCTGGTCCGCGAGAAGCTGGGCCGCTAGGACTGCGCGGAGTCGGCGAACGCGGCGGGGCTGGCCGGTGCGCCCCGGGCCACCACCACCGGCATCGAGGTCGCGGAGTTGGTCCGCAGGATGGTGTGCACGACGTCGATCAGGTCCTCGACGGGCATCAGCTTTCCCGGCATGCAGCCGCGGGACGCCCACAGCGGGACGGCCTTCATGGCGAGGTCCATGTCCCAGCCGATGTTCATGCCCGTCGCCGCGTCCCCCTCGCCGCCCGGGCACTCGCCGACGATGAAGGTGGTGAACCCGATGTCGGGATGCTCGGCCCGCCACGCGTCCACCATCCGCTCGAGGGCGGCCTTGCTGACGCCGTAGGCGCCCAGGCCCGGCCACGGCGGCCCGAAGGTGCCCGCGTCGGAGGACAGGTAAACCGCCTTACCGGCGGAGACCGTTAAGTGCGGCAGCGCCGCGGCGGTCACCAGCGCGGCGCCGATCACGTTGGTGTCGAAGATGCGCCGCCAGGTGGCGGCGTCGGTGTCGACCATGCGGACCAGCGGGCCGACGGCCGGGGTGTAGACGATGTTGTCGATGCCGCCGAGGGCGTCGGCGGCGGAGGCGATCGCCGACCGGCACGACGCCTCGTCGGTGACGTCGCATTCGATGGCGACCGCGCCCGGGCCGGCCTCCTTGGCCGCCGACTCGATGCGCTCGCGGCGCCGGGCCAGCAGCGCGACCTGATCGCCCCGCTCGGCGAGGCCGACACCGATGCAACGACCGAGCCCGCTGGAGGCGCCCACCACCACTGTCCTTGACATATTTGCCCTCTCTTGTAACGAGCTGCCGTCGGCAAAAACCTACCGGATAGCACCCGGCGCATGTCGATGGCTGGGCGGCCTAATTCCGGACGACGGTGTTCCGCTCCCCAAATTTGGCCTGGTACATGGCGGCGTCCGCCCGGGCGGTGACCGCGTCGACGGTATCGCCGGGAAGGGCAAGCGTGGCGCCGATGCTCAGAGTGGCGGAAATCGTATTGCCGGACACGCGGATGGGTTCGGCGGCCCGGCAGCGAATCTTCTCGGCGATCCGGGCGAGCTCGTCGATGTTGCGGACGCCGGGCAACAGGGCGAGGATTTCGTCGCCCCCGGTCCTGCCGACGGTGTCGCCACGGCGAACGCTTCCCCGAATCCGCGCTGCCACGGTCGCGAGCACGAAGTCCCCGATCCCGTGTCCCCAGGTGTCGTTGATTTCCTTGAAATGGTCCAGGTCGCAGAACAAGACGCCGACATAGGTCCCCGCCGGTTGCGGTTCCTCGAGCGCGGCGGCGAGCCGGCCGAGCGCCTCGGCACGGTTCACCAGGCCGGTCAGGGTATCGAACCGGGCGAGCCGTTCCAGTCGCTGCTCCGCCTTCACCTGCTCGTCGACGATGCGCACCGCGGCGATCATGCCGTCGGTGTTGCCGTCGGCGTCGACGTACGGTTTGCCGTGGCTCTCGACCCAATGGTATTGACCGTCGGCGGAGCGAATTCGGAACCGTTGCACGACCGATTCGCCGGCGGCGACCCTGCCCACAGCGTCGGCGACCGTCTCGATGTCCTGCGGATGGATGTGGCGGTTGAAACCTGGGCCGATCCACCCGTCCGGCGGGCGGCCCAGCGCGGCCTCCACGGACGGCGAGACCCATACGACCTCGTCACCGCGAAGGAGCACGACGATGTCCACCGCGTTGTCGGCGAGGATGCGGTAGCGCGCCTCGGCCTCGGCGCGCTCGGTGCTGGCCAGCTCCTTTTCGATCAGCAGTTTCTGCTCGTTCTGGATGAACACGAAGGTGATCACCCCGACGACGAGGGTGCCCAGCAGGATCGAGAAGGTCCACTCGGCGTGCGGTCCGACCCCGAGCCCCAGGAAGATCGGCCGTGATACCGCGACGACGACCGGAAGCGCGGCGAGCAGGCCGGCCAGCCGAAGCAGCGACTTCCGGTCGGGGCGGGCGAGCAGCCAGGCGACCGGGAACCGATCGGGGCGCGCCAGCGCCGTCGCCGCGGCGACCAGCAACAGCGCCGACGCCGTCATCAGTGCCTGGCCGGTCGAAGGCGAGGTGCCCACCAGCGCCAGCGCGTCGAAGAGGTAGGCCCCGACCGTGACGAACGGGATGGCCCCGCCGGCGGCGGTGCACGCGGGCCGGACCACGCGGGTGCCCCGATCCACTCGGATCAGGCCGGTGGCCGCCGCCAGGAACAGCGCCGACACGCCTGTCTGCGGGCTCGGCCGCCCCGGCCAGCTCCATCGTGACGCACGGACCGCGTCACCGAACCACACCTGGTCGAATCCGGACGACGGCCTGCCGGTGGCGTACTCCGCGAGCACGATCACGGCGAGGGCGCCCACGACCAGCGCCAGTCCTCGCCCGACCCACGCGCGCCCCCGCGAGGGGCTACCCGACTGGAGCAGAATCGCCGCACCCAGCCCCGCCAGCCACGCGCCCGTCCAGGGCATCATCTCCGGCCAGGTCGGGTGGATGCGGGTCAGCCGGTCAACACCCGTCGCCCAGCCCACCCACGTCATCGTGGCGAGGGCGAACACCAGCAGCAGGGCGATCCGCCGGCACCAGGCCACGTCGTTCAGGCACGCCTCGGGGCTCCGCCCGTCCATCGGCTGCCCCTTCCTTCCCCCAACGGCGCGCACCCGACAGTGTGCGCGGATCGACGGCCGATGCCCGAGGGCACAAGGTAATCAATCCATGGGCGAAAGGTCCCCCGGCCACCCGGGCGGGATCAGCCCCCGTCGGGGGCCTGCAGCACCACGGCCGTATGCGCATCCACGGTGAGCGTGCCCCCGCCGGGCACCTCCTCCGCGGGCGTCTCCTCGTCGGGGCCGGTGAACACCACGAGCTGCCAGGCGGCGCCGAATTCCTTTGGCGGCAACGTGAATTCGATCGGCTCGTAGTGGGCGTTGAAGCAGAGCAGAAAGGAGTCGTCGAGCACCCGCTGCCCCCGCGCATCGCGGTCGGGGATGCCGTGCCCGTTGAGGAACACCGCGACGGACTTCGCGAACCCCGCGCCCCAGTCCTCCTCGGTCATCTCGGTGCCCTCGGGGGTGAACCAGGCGATGTCCGGCAGCCCGTCCTGGCCGCGGCGGCCCAACGGCTTGCCGGAGAAGAACCGGCGCCGGCGGAAGACCGGATGGTTGGCGCGCAGCGCCGACACGACGCGGGTGAACTCCAGCAGGCCGTTGTCGGCCTTCGACCAGTCGATCCAGGTGATCTCGTTGTCCTGGCAGTACCCGTTGTTGTTTCCGTTCTGCGTGCGGCCCAGCTCGTCGCCGTGGCAGATCATCGGCACGCCCTGCGACAGGAGCAGCGTGGTGAGGAAGTTGCGCTGCTGGCGGGCGCGCAGCGCGTTGACACCCGGGTCGTCGGTGGGCCCCTCCGCGCCACAGTTCCACGACCGGTTGTGGCTTTCGCCGTCGTTGTTGCCCTCGCCGTTGGCCTCGTTGTGTTTCTCGTTGTAGGACACCAGGTCTCGCAGCGTGAACCCGTCGTGGGCGATGACGAAGTTGATCGACGCGACCGGGCGGCGCGCGGTGTGCTCGTAGAGGTCGGCCGATCCGGACAGCCGATAGGCGAACTCGTCGAGGGTCGACGGCTCACCGCGCCAGAAGTCCCGGACGGTGTCGCGGTACTTGCCGTTCCATTCCGTCCACTGCGGGGGGAAGTTGCCCACCTGGTAGCCACCCGGCCCGACGTCCCACGGCTCGGCGATCAGCTTGACCTGGCTGACCGTCGGATCCTGTTGCACCAGTTCGAAGAACGTGGCCAGCCGGTCGACGTCGTAGAACTCGCGGGCCAGCGTCGACGCGAGGTCGAAGCGGAAGCCGTCGACGTGCATCTCGGTCACCCAGTACCGCAACGAGTCCATGATCAGCTGCAGGGCGTGCGGGTGACCGACGTTGAGGCTGTTGCCGGTCCCCGTGTAGTCCATGTAGTACCGCTTGTCGTCGTCGACGAGCCGGTAGTAGGCGGCGTTGTCGATGCCGCGCATCGACAGCGTCGGGCCCATGTGGTTGCCCTCGGCCGTGTGGTTGTAGACGACGTCGAGGATCACCTCGATGCCGGCCTCGTGCAGCGCCCGCACCATGGCCTTGAATTCCTGCACCTGACCGCCGGGCGAGGTCGAGCTGGAGTACTTGAAGTCCGGCGCGAAGAACCCGATCGTGTTGTAACCCCAGTAATTCGACAGGCCCTTGTCCACCAGGGTGGAGTCGTTGGCAAAGTGGTGCACGGGCATCAGCTCGATCGCGGTGACGCCCAGGCTCTTGAGGTGCTCGATGATCACGGGGTGCGCCACGCCCGCGTAGGTTCCGCGCAACTGCTCGGGCAGGTCGGGGTGGGTCTGCGTCAGCCCCTTGACGTGCGCCTCGTAGATGACCGTGTCGGCGTACTGGTGGTCCGGCGGCCGGTCGTTGCCCCAGTCGAAGTAGGGGTTGATCACCACCGACTTGGGCATGAACGCGGCGGAGTCGTCGTCGTTGCGGCTGTCCGGGTCGCCGAAGTTGTAGCTGAACAGGGCCTGGTTCCACTCGAACGATCCGTCGATGGCCTTCGAATACGGGTCCACCAGCAGCTTGTTCGGGTTGCACCGCAAGCCGTTCGGCGGGTCGTACGGGCCGTGCACGCGGTAGCCGTAGCGCTGGCCGGGTTCGATGTTGGGGATGTAGGCGTGCCAGATGTAGCCGTCGATCTCGGGCAGCGGGACCCGGCTCTCGGTGCCCTCGGCGTCGAACAGGCACAGCTCCACCCGCTCCGCGACTTCGCTGAAGACGGCGAAATTGGTGCCCGCCCCGTCGTAGGTGGCGCCCAGGGGGTAGGCGCGGCCCGGCCACACCTCTCCGGTGGGCGTGGGGGCGATGGCTTCTGCGGATGTCATGGCGCAATCAATACCCTACCGGGGCCTCCCCCAAACGGTGGTTCGGAAGGCCTTGCAGCAAAACGATTTTCAGGGCCGTAACATGACCTTCACCGCCCCGTCCTGCTTCTTCTGGAAGATCTCGTAGGCGTGCGGGGCCTGGTCCAGGGGCAGCACGTGGGAGGCGAACGTGTCGACGCCCAGCGGGTCGTCGTCGGTCAGCAGCGGCATGATGTCGTCCACCCACCGCTTGACGTTGGCCTGGCCCATCCGCAGGGTCACCTGCTTGTCGAACAGCGTCAGCATCGGCAGGGGGTCGGCCATCCCGCCGTACACACCGATCAGCGATATCGTCCCACCGCGGCGGACGATGTCGATGGCGGAGTAGAGCGCGCTTAGCCGGTCCACGCCGGCGGTCTGCATCAGCCGCTTGCCGATGAAGTCCGGCAGCATGCCGGTGGCCTGCTGGGCGAACTTGGCCGCCGGGGATCCGTGCGCTTCCATGCCGACCGCGTCGATGACGGAGTCGGAACCCCGCCCGTCGGTCAGGTCCCGGATCGCGTCCCCCAGCGAGCAGTCGAGTCGCCCCAGGTCGATGGTGTGGATGCCCCGCTGCGCGGCGCGGCCCAGGCGCTCGGCCACCAGGTCGACCGCGATCACCCGATAGCCGAGGTGGTCGGCGATGCGCGCGGCCATGTCACCGATGGGGCCCAGGCCGAGCACGGTGACCGTCCCGCCGTCGGGGATGTCGGCGTAGGCCACCGCCTGCCAGGCGGTGGGCAGCACGTCGGACAGGTAGACGAATCGCGAATCCGGCGGGCCCACAGGGACTTTGATGTGGGTGAACTGCGCTTGCGGGACGCGCAGCAGTTCGGCTTGCCCGCCGGGGACCTCGCCGTAGAGCTCCGAGTAGCCGAATAGCGCAGCTCCCATGCCCTGCTCGCGCACCTGGGTGGTCTCGCACTGGGTGTAGAGCTGCTGGTCGCACATGTAGCAACTGCCGCAGGAGATTTGGAACGGGATGACCACCCGGTCGCCGACCCGCAGGTCACCGGTTTCGCCACCGACCTCGCGCACGATACCCATGGGTTCGTGACCGAGGATGTCCCCGGGTTTCATGAACGCCCCGAGAATCTCGTACAGGTGCAGGTCCGACCCGCAGATGTTGGTCGAGGTGACTTCGATGATGGCGTCGGAGGGCTTCTCGATCTTCGGGTCTGGAACCGACTCCACCCGCACATCGCGCTTCCCGTGCCACGTAACAGCCTTCATGCGCGTGGCACATACCCGCTCGGCGCGGGCCGAAACGCCGCGGCCCCTCGTCGCAGCGCGTCAGCGGTGCGGACGCTTGAGGGGATGCTCGTTGTCGATCAGCGACTTCGCGATGTCGGTGAGCCGGGTGTTGGATTTCTGCGACAGCCGGGTGAGCAGCTCGAAAGCCTCGACGGCGTCCAGATTGAACCGCTCCATGATGATTCCCTTGGCCTGACCGATCATGTCCCGCGACGCCAGGGCACTGCGAAATTGGTCTTGCCGGCGCAACATCGACCACGCCAGCGCGACGTGTGTGGCAAAGACGGCGCCCAACTCCACGGAGTCGTCGTGAAACGCGTACGGGGAGTCGGAGTAGAAGTTCAGCGCGGCCATCGTGCCGTGGCCCACGAACAATTCGTAGGACAGGATGGACCGGATCGGCGTCTGCTCGATCGCGTACCGCCGATACCGCGGCCATCGTTGGTCCTCGGCGAGGTCTTCGACGTGCATCAGGTGGTGCCGCCAGGCGGCATCCAGGCACGGTCCCTCGCCGTAGCGGTTCTGGATGGCGTCCAGCAGGATCGGGTAACGATGCGTCGCGGCCACGTTGATGACGGACTTGCTCCGCTCGGCCAGCGTGATGCCGGCGTACTGGCAACCCGCCACGTGCAGGACGCCGTTGTCGATGAGTTGATTCAGGCCCGCGGTGGTATTGCTTTCCCGGCGCTCGAGGCTGGACACCAGTTCGGCCAGCTGGGTGACCACCGCCGCACTGCCGTCTTGCACAGCACCCCCTTTCGATGGCCTGCCCTTTGGCGGCCCCCGGCAACGAATCCGCGCAGGCCGAGTGCCGAGGGCCACGCCTCGCTCATTCAAGCGTGCGAATGGAAATTCGGTGCGTCAACCCACAAAACGAAGTCTAGGTGCCAGAATACGAAGCGCAACCAAGCGGCGGCGCTCGGCGACCACCGTGCGAATAACCTTCACCAGGTTTGCCTGCACGTAACACGTTGGCATTGAACAGTTTTCGTCGCGGTCGTCGACGTTCGCGCGGCGACGCCCCGGATCTTCGCGGGACGCCGTCCTACACTCGGCTTGGTGACCTCAATCGTGATCGTTGGCAGCGGCTTCACCGGATTCACCTGCGCGCACCGTCTGGCACGCATTCTGCGGCGACGGCGCGAGCAGGTGGACATCACGATCATCTCCCCGGTGGATTACATGCTCTACACACCGTTGCTGCCGGACGTCGCCGGCGGGGTCGTGGACGCCCGCTTCGTCGCGGTCCCGCTGGCCAACAGCCTCAAGGGTGTGCACGCGGTACGCGGGCGCGTGGACGGCGTGGACTTCGATCGGCGGACGCTGACGTGGTGCGATCCCGAGGAACGCAACCACACCATGTCCTGGGACCGGCTGGTGCTCACGCCGGGTTCGGTGACGCGGTTGTTCGACGTGCCGGGGCTGGCAACCTGCGCGCGCGGGTTGAAGACCACCGCCGAGGCCCTTTACCTGCGAGACCATTTCGTGGAGCAGCTCGAGCTGGCCAACATCGAGGACGACCCGCGGGTGGCGGCGGCCCGGCGCACGGTCGTCGTGGTCGGCGCCTCCTATTCGGGCACCGAGCTGGTGGCGCAGCTGCGGGCGCTGGCCGACGCGGCGGCCAAGCAGATGCGGTTCGATCCCGCCGACGTCAAGTTCTTGCTCCTCGACCTGGCGGAGCAGGTGATGCCGGAAGTGGGCAAGAAACTGGGTGACGCCGCGCAGAAGGTACTTCGCCGGCGCGGCATCGACGTCCGGCTCGGCGTGACGCTCAAGGAGGCGCACGCCGATCACGTTGTGCTCAGCGATGATTCGCGCATCGAGACCCGCACGATCGCGTGGGTGACCGGTGTCACCGGTGCACCGCTGGTCCAGGAGCTGGGCTTGCCGACCGAGCGGGGCCGGCTCAAAGTCGGTGCGGATCTGCGCGTGCCGGAGCAGCCGGACGTGTTTGCGGCCGGTGACGCCGCCGCGGTTCCCGACCTGACCCAGCCCGGCAAGATCACGCCGCCGACCGCCCAGCACGCGACCCGGCAGGGCAAGGTGCTGGCCCGCAACGTGGCGGCCAGCCTCGGGTACGGCAGCCCCAAGGAGTACAAGCACCGCAATCTGGGTCTGGTGGTCGACCTGGGACCGTGGCAGGCGGTGGCCAACCCGCTGAACATCCACCTGTCCGGGCTGCCCGCGAAATTCGTCACCCGGTCCTATCACCTGTACGCGATTCCGCGGGGGGTCAACCGATGGGCGGTGTCACTGGCCTACCTGACGGACCTGCTGTTCGACCGGTCGGTGGTGTCCATCGGGCTGGCGTCCGAGGAGGACGCGCAATTCGCGGCCAGCGAGGGCATCCCCATGCCGAAGACCGGCTGAACCCCTCAGCCGGCCGCCTGCTGCGCCCTGGCGTAGGCGAGCTGCAGGAAGTCGGCGCCGGTCAACACGGTGAAGACGCCCGCCACCAGGCGGGTGAACCGCGGCGCGAACACCAGGCCGATCGCGAAGCCGGTCGCCACCCACATGTCCAGGCAGAACGGGCAGGTCAGCAACTCCCCCAGGCTGTGCCGAAGCGGGCTTTCGTCCCGAACCTCCTCCATGACCTCCGCCGGGCCGCCGCTGCCGGCGAAGCGGGTGAAGGGCGCCCGCAACGGGCTCGTCACCGCGTCCTTGGTCAGGGTGCGCGAGAGCTTGTGGGTGCCGAGGGTCACCGTGACCAGGTCCTGGATGCGCCAGCGCGTCGGCAACGTGCGCCCGGTGAGCAGCGCGGCCACGGTCGCGACCCCCACCACGGCGCCGTAGATCGCCAGCACCACGAGGTAGCCGCCCAGCGGCCGCGGCTCGTCGCCCCGGTACTCGTCCGCTTCGCGCCGCGCTTCGTCGACCACCTGGGCCTTGGCCTCCGCCACCTCTGCCATTGCCGCTCCTTCACTAGGGACAGCTGGCTGGGTACCCGATGTCGGTGAACGCAATCGGCGGACGGCGGGCGCCTCACGCGTCCTGGCGCGCGGACCCCCCGTTTTTCGCGGCCTTGCGCAGCGTCCGGTTGGTGGACTGCAGGTCGGTATTGGCCGCCGAGAGCGTCGCGTTGTGGTCCTCGAGCTCCAGGATCCGCGCGATGCCGGCCAGGTTGACGCCGGCGTCGACCAGCTCGCTGATGCGCTTGAGCCTGGTCAGGTCGTCGGCGCTGTAACGCCGCGTCCCTCCATCGCTTCGCGCCGGCGTGACCAGCCCGTACCGCTCGTACAGGCGCAACGACTGCACCGCGATGCCGGAAAGTTCGGCGGCCACCGAGATGCCGTATACGCCGTGATCGGGCGCCGGGGCGCCGAAATCGCTGCGTTGGTCGGTCATCACGCGTCTCCCCCAGAACTCACGGGCTCAGAAAATCTATCTATCACACTTGCGCCATTGTGTCGATAGTGCTATATCAAATCTATGTCATTGGACATAGGTAATTGCCAGACCACAGCCTAGATTGGAGTGAGAGGTGACCACCATGCTGATGCGTACCGATCCGTTCCGTGACCTCGACCGCTTCGCCCACCAAGTGTTCGGCACCGCCGCCCGGCCTGCGGTGATGCCGATGGACGCCTGGCGCCAGGGCGAGGAGTTCGTCGTCGAGTTCGACCTGCCCGGCATCAACGCCGACTCGCTCGACATCGACATCGAGCGCAACGTCGTGACCGTGCGGGCCGAGCGGCCTGCCCTGGACCCCAACCGGGAGATGCTCGCCACCGAGCGCCCCCGGGGCGTGTTCAGCCGGCAGCTGGTTCTCGGCGACAACCTCGACACCGACAAGATCGAGGCGTCCTACCGGGAAGGCGTTCTGCGCCTGCGTATTCCGGTGGCCGAACGTGCCAAGCCGCGCAAGATCACCGTCGGCCGGGGCGACACGCAGACGGCCATCGACGAGAACGCCTCGCACCGCGAGGTCATCAACGCCTGATCGCCCGGCTGGGCGGCGGCTCGATTCCGGGTAGCAGACACGGGCCGCCGCCCATCGCCGGCCCAACGGCAGGAAAGCCGGGTGCGAGATGAAGTGGGAACTCGACGGTCAAACGGTTGACGTCGAACGGGCGTTGGCCGGTGGCTCCGCGCAACCGGCCGGCTGGTTCCGCTTCTATTTCACCGATCAGCGCTGGGAGTGGTCGGAGCAGGTGCAGCGGATACACGGCTACGAGCCGGGCACCGTCACGCCCACCACCGAACTGGTGCTCTCGCACAAGCACCCGGACGATCGCGGCCAGGTCGCGGCCACCATCGACCAGATCGTGAACACCCGCCAGGCGTTCAGCACCCGCCACCGGATCGTCGACACCGGCGGCAACGTGCGCCACGTCGTCGTCGTGGGTGACCGGTTCTTCGACGACGACGGGGATGTGGCCGGCACGCACGGGTTCTACATCGACGTCTCCCCGGCGACCGGACGGCCGGATGAGGAGCTGGTCAGCGCCAGGCTGGCCGAGATCAACGAGAACCGGGCCGGCATCGAACAGGCCAAGGGCATGCTGATGCTGGTCTACGGCATCGACGCCAACGCGGCCTTCGAGTTGCTCAAATGGCTTTCGCAGGAGGCCAATATCAAGCTGCGGCCGCTTGCCGAGCAGATCGCCGAGGACTTCCGCGGCGCCGGAGGGCGCCTCGACGCCCGATCGGAATTCGACCATCTGTTGTTGACCGCGCACGAGCGCGCCGCCCAACGCAGCCGGTCATGACGACTTGCGGCGCCTCTTGCGGGCGGCCGCCAACAGTTGCGCCATGCCCTCCTCGATGCCGGCGGCGAGCGCATCGATGTCGGGTGCGGTGTCGTAATCGGCGGTGATGCCGAAAACGAACGTGTCGGCGTAGCTGAGCATCGCGACGCCGGTGCGCACCTGTAGGGCGATCGGCGGGATCGGCAACAACTCCAGCACCCGGCGGCCCATCAGCCGCTGCCGGCTCCGTGGACCGGGCACGTTGGTCGCCAACGCCACCACCGCCCGCTGGGGTATCCGCGAGAGCAGGCGAATGGCCCACGCGGACAGCGCGAATGGGGTGCGCTTGGCCGCCACCACCATTGCGCTGCCACCCTCGCTCTGCCCGCTGGCTTTGGCGTGGCTGAGTCGATCGTGCACCAGCTTGAGCTGCCGCACCGGGTCCTCCTCGTCGACCGGCAACAACGGCAGCATTGCCGACACCCGGTTGCCCGCGACGTTGAAGTGGTCCACGGCGCGGACCGAAACCGGCACGAGGGTGCGCAGCGAGTCGCGGCCCGGGCGCTCCCCGCGCGCCAGCAAGACACCGCGGTAACTGTTGGTGATCGCCGCCAGCGCGACGTCATTCAGCGTGACCCCGAAGGCCCGGGCCACCTTGTGCATGTCGGTCAACCGGGCGCGGGCCGCGCTGTACCGCCGCATCGTGGTCACCGGCCCGTGCAGCGACGAATCGGGGGCGGGATGCAGCAGCCCCGCCGCGAGCTCGGCCGCGCCGATCGCCGCGTGTTCCGCCGCGGTCACCGCAGCGAACGCGCTGCGGCCGATACCGCTCGCCCAGCTCAACGGGTTGAGGTTCACCTTGGCGGGCCCCGACCGGGCCGACAACCTGGCAGCGCCGACGTCGGCGGCGAACGTGTCGCCGTCGCCGTCGTCGCTGAACTTCGACAGCAGCTGCGTGGTGGCGATGCCGTCGGCGATGCAGTGGTGAATCTTGGTCAGCACCGCCCATCGATTTCGGCTGAGCCCCTCGATGATCCAGCACTCCCACAGCGGGCGCTCGCGATCGAGCCGGCGCTCCATCAGCGACGCGATCAACTCGAACAGCTCCGCGTCACCACCGGGATGTGGCAGCGCGATGCGGTGCAGATGGCGCGCGAGGTCGAAGTGCGGGTCATCCACCCAGTTCGGCGGGCGCAGGTCGAGCGGATGGGTCCGCAGCACCTGCCGGCACCGCGGGATCGTCGCGACCCGTTCGGCGAACGACGCGAAGAACTCCTCGTACGTCGGGGCCGGCCCCTCCACGATCGACACCCCGCCGACCGCGAGGCTCACGTGCGGATCGGAATCCTCGACCTCCAGGAAACCGGCATCCAGGGCGGTCAATTGCTCCATGGTGCTACTTTCCGCGCCGCAATGCGCTGCTGGCAGGGCCGTAAGTCCCCAAGTACTGAGGCCAAACGGCGGCTGTGGCCTCGTGCCCCCGGGCATATCGTGAGGCGGGTGACGGGAGATCAATTGAGCAGCGAGGCAGATGCTTTCGCCGCCCGCCCCGGCCTCACCGCGCCGCCCGCCCTTCTGCACGCGCGGCCGCGCATGGGCTCGGCCCGCGACCGCCGCCCGGTCCACGCCTGCCGCATCGACGAAGCGCACTGATGCAACCCACCGAAGGAAGAACACCATGAGCGATTTCACCTACGTCCGCTTCTTCGAAGAGATCGGCATCTCCGACGTCCCGCTCGTCGGCGGGAAGAACGCCTCGCTCGGCGAGATGTTCCAGAAGCTCACCGGACAGGGCGTGCGGGTCCCGCATGGGTTCGCGATCACCGCCGAGGCCTACCGGCACATGCTGGACAGCGCCGGCGCCTGGGACGCGCTGCACGCCGCGCTCGACGACCTCGACCCCGACGACGTCACCGCGCTGGCCCGCAAGGGCAAGCGGGCCCGCGAAATCGTCTACGGCGCAGGGCTTCCCCCGGAACTCGCCGCCGAGATCACCGCCGCCTACCGGCAGCTGCAGGAGGAATACGGCGAAGACGTCAGCCTGGCCGTGCGCAGCTCGGCGACCGCCGAAGACCTGCCGACCGCCAGCTTCGCCGGCCAGCAGGAGACCTTCCTCAACATCAAGGGCACCGAGAGCCTGCTGGACGCCTGCCGCCGGTGTTTCGCGAGCCTGTTCACCGACCGGGCCATCCACTACCGGATCGACCAGGACTTCGACCACTTCAAGGTGGCGCTGTCGATCGGCGTCATGAAGATGGTGCGCTCCGACCTCGCCTCGTCCGGGGTGATGTTCACCCTGGACACCGAATCCGGCTTCCACGACGTCGTATTCATCACCGGCGCCTACGGGCTCGGCGAGAACGTGGTCCAGGGCGCCGTCGACCCCGACGAGTTCTACGTGCACAAGCCGACGTATCAGGCCGGCCACCGGGCGGTGCTGCGCCGGCTGATCGGGGACAAGGCGGTCAAGATGATCTTCGTCGAGGGCGAGACGAAGAACACCACGCGCAACATCCCCACGCCGAAGGCCGACCGGGCCCGGTTCTGCGTCACCGACGACGACGTCCTCGAGCTGGCCGGCTACGCCTGCGCCATCGAGGGCCACTACGGGCGGCCGATGGACATCGAATGGGCCAAGGACGGTCTCGACGGGCGGATCTACATCGTCCAGGCGCGCCCCGAAACCGCGGCCTCCCAGCGCAGCCAGACGATGATCGAAAGCTACGTGCTCGAGGGCAAGGGCGCCGAACGCAAGGAGGTGCTCGCCGAGGGCCGCTCGGTCGGCGAGAAGGTCGCCACGGGCATCGCCAGGCGGATGGACAACCTCGGGAAGCTGTCGGAGTTCCAGCCCGGCGACGTGCTGGTCGCCGACATCACCACGCCCGACTGGGAACCGATCATGAAGATCGCGGCGGCCATCGTCACCAACCGCGGCGGGCGCACCTGCCACGCGGCGATCATCGCCCGCGAGCTCGGCATTCCCGCCGTCGTCGGCGCGGGGAACGCCACCACGACCGTGCCCGACGGCGAGCTCGTCACGGTGTCGTGCGTGGAGGGCGACACGGGGCGGGTCTACCGCGGCGAGTTGGGCTTTCGCGTCGACCACACCGAGCTGTCCGATCAGGAGCGCCCGCAGACCGAGATCATGCTCAACCTCGGCAACCCGGACCTGGCGTTCAAGACGTCGTTCCTGCCGAACGACGGCGTGGGACTGGCCCGGATGGAGTTCATCATCAACGAGTACATCCGGGTGCACCCGCTGGCCCTGCTCCACCCCGACCGGGTGGACGACCCCGAGGCCCGGCGTACGATCGACACGCTGACTTACGCCTATTCCGACGGCGCCGAATTCTTCGTCGAGCGCCTGTCGGAAGGGATCGGCACCATCGCCGCCGCCTTCTGGCCCAAACCCGTCGTCGTGCGGATGTCGGACTTCAAGACCAACGAGTACGCCAGCCTGGTCGGCGGCAGCGGCTTCGAAGCGGCCGAGAGCAACCCGATGATCGGCTTCCGCGGCGCCTCGCGCTACGCGCACCCGGCCTATGCCGAGGGATTCGCGCTGGAGTGCCGGGCGATGAAGCGGGTGCGCGAACAGATGGGGCTGACCAACGTCGTGCTGATGGTGCCGTTCGTGCGCCGGGTGGCCGAGGCGGACCTGGTCCTGGCCGAGATGGCCAAACACGGTCTGCGCCGCGGGGAGAACGGGCTCAAGGTGTACGCGATGTGCGAGATCCCCAACAACGTCATCCTCATCGACGAGTTCGCCAAGCGCTTCGACGGGTTCTCCATCGGATCCAACGACCTCACCCAGCTGACCCTCGGGGTCGACCGGGACAGCGAGATCGTGGCCTTCGACTACGACGAACGCGACGCGGGAGTCAAGGAGATGATCCGTCTGGCCGTGGAGGGCTGCCGCCGCAACGGGATTCACTCCGGGTTGTGCGGTCAGGCGCCGTCGGACTACCCCGACATGGCCGAGTTCCTGGTTCGCTGCGGCATCGACTCGATCAGCCTGAACCCCGACGTGGTGGTCAAGACCACCCGGCAGATCCTGGACCTCGAGCGTGCGGTGCAACGGCCGAGCGTCGCGCCAGCGTGACGCTGGAGCGCGAGTGTCACGCCAGCGTGGCGCTTGAGGCGTCCCGCGGTGGCTGGCGATAGAGGGCGGCGCCGGCGACGACGTCGGCCCCGGCCGCGACGAACAGGACCCGCGCTCCCGACGGCAACCGCTCGGCCCGCGCTCCGAACGCGGCGGCCAGGGCGGCGGTGTGCATGCGTTCGTCGTCGGCGACGCTGATCTCCTCGACCGGCACGCCCAGCCGGGCGCCCAGCGCGGCGCGGTATCCGGGACGGGCGGGGGCGGCGACAATCGCGTCGACGTCGGACAGGCGCACCGATTGCTCGGCAAGGCACGCCGACACCGCCCGACCGGCCGCCGCGGCGAACCGCTCGTCCATCGCCGCCGACTCGGAAAACCGCAGGACGTTGCGCGAGTCGGCGAAACCAACTGTAGCGCTGAAGGTTTCGTCACCATTTTCGCTCTGGTCGTTCACCCAGGACACCCGGCTGAGGCCGTAGTCGCCGTCGGACCAACCACACAGCATCGCCGCGCCGGCGCCCGAGAATCCGAAGTGCTCGCTCATCCCGTGGCCGGGGTCGGCGTCGCTGGCGACCACCAGCGCGCGCCGGATGGCGCGGCTGCGCATGAAGCCGTCGACGATCTGCAGCGCAGTCAGGAGCCCGCACGTGCCGTTGGCGATGTCGAAGGAGAACGTGCCGTGGGCGCCTGCGTGCGGATCCTCCGGGTTGGCGCCGATGTCGTCCTGGATCAGCGCGGCGAGCGCCGGCTCACCGAGGTTGCGGTCGCGGTAAATGCCTGCGTTGATGACGAGGTCGAGGTCTTTCGCCTCGCATCCGGCCCGCTTCAGGCAGTCCTTGGCGGCGACGACGGCCAGGTGCAACGCGCTGTGGCGCCCGCGCAGCCGCGGGTGCGAGACGTCGATCCGATCAATCACCGTGCCCATAGCGGCTCACCACATCCTCGTCCAGGGTCAACAAGACCACACCGATTTCAAGCCCGGAGGCCAACGCCAGCAACGCGATTCGCTCTCCCGGCTTGATTCGCCCGGCCTCGAGTTCCTCGACGAGCGCCACCGTGTGGGTCGTCGAGGCGGTGTTACCGTAGCGGTCGACGGTGATCACCGCGTCGTGGCGCGGGCTGTCGCCGAACACTTCCGACATCCGGGCCATTCCCTTGCGGATCGCGCGCGCGGACGTCTGGTGGGTGATGACGTGATCGATGTCGTGGATCGAAAGGCCAACGGTGTCAAGCACTTCGCTCAGCAGCAGCGGAGTGTTGGCTATCGCGGCCTTCTGGATGGCGCGGGAGTTGGTGAACATGCGCGCGCCCGGGTCGTCGCCCTGCGGATACGCCAGGCAGAGCCGGCTGTAGTCGGCCACGGTGGTGAAGCCCGCCAGCGCGATGCCGGCCGAACCGGCCGGCGCCCGCTCCAGCAGCAGCGCCGCGCCGGCATCGCCCAGGGTCAGGCAGGCCAGCTCCTTGCTCATGATGTTGCGGATGTGCCGGGCGGCATTGTTGGAGAGCTGCGAGATGTACTCACCGCTGACGACGAGCCCGCGCTCGACGACGCCCTGGCGAATCCAGTTGTTCAAGATCGTTACGCCCGTGAGCATTCCGGCGCACGCGTTGGACACGTCGAACGTCATCGCGTTCACCGCCCCGATCCCGCGCGCCACGGCGCTGCTCATGGTCGGCTCGAGCCACTGGGTCAGCCCGTCGCGGAACTTGGTGATGCTGCAGCTGATCACCACGTCCAGCGCCGCCGGATCCTGCTGCGCGGTGGCCAGGCAGTTCAGCGCCGCCGAACTGGCCAGGGTGTAGGAATCCTCATCGCCCACCGACACCCGGCGTTCGCGGATCCCGGTCAGCCGTTCCAGGTCGATGTGGGTGCGGTGGCGGGTGGATGCCATCAGCTCGTCGGTCGTCAGGTGGGTGCCGGGCAGATGCCGGCCCGCGCCCGCGACTCGCGCGACGAAGGGAGCCTCACCGCCCTCCCCGTTCGTTTCCATCACCAGCCAGTGCCGAGTCATCGATGACACCTCCTTGGCTTCGTCCTTGCGGTGGTCCTGGGCATGTCCGGTCACCCACGCATCTCGAGGACCTCGGTCACCGGACGCCGGGCGGTGGGTTTCGCGTGTGGGTCCCCGGCCGGTGACCGGCCGACCCGGATCAGCAGCTGCGGCTGGCCGGAACCGCCGGTGATCTGCCTGATGATGTCGCGGCTCTGCGACATCTCCGTCATGTGGGTCAACGTGCAGGTGGCCATGCCGGCCACAGTGCATTCGAGCAGCACCGCCGACAGCGCCTCACCGCAGCGCAGCACCTCGGTCGGCGCATCGTCGTGACGGGTGGACAGGACCACGATCTTGGAGTGGTCCGCCTCGATGGAGGCGCGGCGGCGGCCCCCACCCGCCGGCGGGAACGCGCGGGCGATGTCGACGCGCGCGGCCTCGGAACTGGACAGCAGAGCGCTTTCGGGCACGTGTTCGGCGTTCGCTTCGAAGGGTGATGTCCACCAACGTAATTCGGTCAGATAGGAGGTGTCGCTTCGGCGCAGCTGCTCGGTGAGCCGCGACGCCTCGGCCAGCCTCGGCCGCTCGTCGTCGTCGACCACGTCCAGTGAAACGTCGTATGGTGTCACCGCGCGGATCAGGGCCGCATGCAGCGTGGGCCACGCGGCCGGTGCGCCCAGGGGCAGCCGGTCGGTGCGGCGGCGAAGGATGGCTTCGGCCCGCAGCCGGCGCTGCGGCGTCACGTTCTCCACGGGCAGAAAGCCCACGCTCGCGAGGTGATCCGGCCTGCCCTCGGTGGGGAACCGTTCGGTGACGCTTTCCCAGCCCGCGGCGGCCATGGCGACCCTTAGGTGGTCGAGGGCGGCCCCGCAGCTCAGGATCAGCTCCCGGCCGGTGTGGTCGGTGGCGTGCATCGCGTGGTGCGGGTCGGCCCACAGGTGCAGCCTCGTGCCGTCGGCGACCCACCGCCAGGGCTGGCTGTTGTGCAGCGAAGGCGCGCGGCACGCGAGGGTCACCGCGTCCCGGATGACCTGCTCGGTCGGCACTTTCGCGTCCATGTCCACCGTTTCGTCGACTTCGGTGAGGCAAACTGTATGCGCCGTGCGCGGGTGCGGGCAGGGCCGTTGGTCCCCGACGGCCGGGACGTTGGCACCTGCCGAGGGCGTTATGTCGTGCGCGCCCAGAGGTCGTGCGCCTCGCGGGCGACGAGGTCGGGGCGCCGCGAGGTGTCGATCCGGTGCGCGCCGACCCAGTCGGCATGCCCGGCGGCCAGGGCGGCGGCGATCTCCGGGGTGACCTCCGAAGTGCCCGCGGGCCTGGTCTTGATCCGGTCGGCCGCCACGTCGGCCGTCGCCGAGCACACGAATTCGACGAGCGCCGAATGCGTCTCGGTGGCCAGCCGGTGAGCCTGCTCGCGCGTCCGCGGATCGCGCCAGGTGCCGTCGAGGATCACCGAGTGCCCCTCGCCCAGCAACCGCCGCGCGCGGCTCAGCGCGGTCTCGTAGACCACCGTCACCTGGTCGGGGCTGTAGAGCCCGGCGTTCAGCACGCCGGGCTCACCGGCGATGGCACCCGAGTCCCTCAGCTCCCGGCGCACGTCGTCGGTGGAAATAAGCTGAGCGTCAAATGATTCGGCCAGCCCGCGCGCCACGGTGGACTTCCCGGTGCCGGGGTTGCCGCCGACGAGCGCCAGCCGAACGGTGCCGCTCTGCAGGTGCCGGGTGGCGATGGCCAGGTGGCGCGCGGCGTCGCCGGACGCGCCTGGGCTGCCCTGCGAAACCCGGACGCAGTCCACCTTGGCCCGCACCCCGGCCCGGTAGGCGATGTAGAAGTCAGCCAGCGCCCGTGGCGCCGCCCGACCCGCGTGCTCGGCGTAGCGCCTCAGGAAGTGGTCGCCGAAGTCCTTGCGGCCCAAAAACTCCAGGTCCATCGCGAGGAAGGCGGCGTCGTCGATGCAGTCGACGTGGCGCAGCCGGTCGTCGAACTCCAGGCAGTCCAGCAGCGCGGGGCTGCCACCGACCCAGAAGATGTCGTCGGCGAGCAGGTCGCCGTGCCCGTCGACGATGCGCCCCTCGCGGATGCGCCGCTCGAACAGCCGCGAGCGCCCGGCGACGAACTGGGCCACCAGGCGCCGCAGCAGGTCGACGTCGTCGGCCTCGACCCCCGGAATCGACTGGCTCGCATAGCGTTCCAATTCGGACAGGTTCTCCCGCCAGCGCCCCTCGATCGCGCCGGCCTCGCCCTGGGCGTCGATCCGCTCGCCGCGCTCGGCGCGTTCGTGGAAGCGGGCCAGCACGGCCGCGACCGCGTCCAGCACGCGGTGCACGGACTCCGCGGTGTCGTGGGCCACCAGGTGCGCGAGGCGGTCCTCGTCGCGGTAGCGCCGCATGACCACGACCGGTTCGGCCGGCCCGCCGAGCGGGTCGGTGAGGTGGGCGACGCCGAGGTAGCTGTCGGGCGAGAGCCGGCCGTTCAGCTCGACCTCCCGGCGGCAGGCGTGCTCGCGCTGCTGCGGCGCGCGGAAGTCGAGAAAGTCGGTCAGCACCGGCTTCTTGGCTTTGTATGCGCGGTCGCCGGCGAGAATGACGACGCCGGTGTGGGTTTCGTGCACATCGAGAAACGGCACGGCGGCGGCGCGACCCTACGACGGTCGGGCGACGATGACGGGCATGCGGACCGAGTGGACGACGGCGTTGCTGACCGAGCCCAGCAACACGCCCGACAGGCCGCCCCTGCCGTGGCTGCCCACGACGACGAGTTGGGCGGACTCCGACTGTTCGATGAGCTGCCGCGAGGGCCGGTCGGATACGACGACCCGGTGCACGGTGACGTCGGGATAACGTTCCTGCCAGCCGGCCAGCTGTTCGGCCAGGCTCCGCTCGGCTTCCCCCTTCACCGCCGACCAGTCCACCCCGGGCAGTTCGAAGACGTCGACGTCACTCCACGCGTGCAGGGCGGTCAGCCCGACTCCGCGACGCGACGCCTCGTCGAAAGCGACGGCCACCGCAACCTCCGAGGCGGGCGAGCCGTCGATGCCCACGAGCACCGGCGCCTGCTGAGGGTGCTCCATCAGCGGATCCTCGTCGCGGATCACGGCGACCGGGCAGCGCGCGCCGCGGACCACGCTGCTGCTCACCGAGCCCAGCAGCAGCCTGCCCACCGCGCCGCGTCCGTTGCTTCCGACGACGACCATCTCGGCCTCTTTGGACATCTCGACCAGCGTGGGCACCGGGGGCGCACAACGCAGCTCGCTTCGGACGTCGATCTTGCGGTCGGTGGTGACGGCGTCCTCGGCGATCTTGACCGCCTGCTCGAGCACCTCTCGGCCTTGCTCCTCCTGCCACACGGCCACGCCCGTCGACAGGGGGAGGGCCGGATACATCGGCACCATCGCGTTCACCATGTGGACGATGGTCAGCGGGACGTGTCGCATCGCCGCGTCACGGGCCGCCCAACAGACGGCGGCGTTCGAAGCCGGCGACCCATCGATTCCGACGACGATGCCGTGGCGGTTTGCCATTGCGGACATGATGTTCTCCCTCTCCTCCCCCAAAACGCTATGGCGCGACCGACCGTCGATCATGAGGCTTTAGTCACCAACCGCATGGCCATGAGGCCCCCCTGCGCCGACGGGCCTTGACGGCCGCGTGCGCTGTGGCATCGTCACAGCAATGACTGAATGGCCTGTCACCGTGGACGGGCGCTACCACGACGCGGTGATCCTCGGGCTCGACTGTGTGATCGAACAGACCTCGCCGGACGTCGTCGAGGCCCGCGATTCGACCGCCGTGCTGCTGCGGCGGCTGCGCGAGGCCGGCATCGCCGCCGCCGTCTATTCCTCGGGCCGCGAATGCGCACCCCTGTTGCGCGCCGCGGGAATTGAGGAATTGGTGGACGTCGCCGTCTGCCCGGCCGAGTCCGCCGCGCAGGGGGACGCGGCGCTGACCGTGGCGGTGGCGCGCCTGGGGGTGCGCCCGGTCCGTTGCGTCCTCGTCGACTGCGACGAAGGGGGAATCGCGGCGGGCCGGGACCACGGCTTCGGGCTCGTCATCGGCCTCGAGCGCAACGGGGGTGGAGACGGGTTGCTGTCCCTCGGGGCGGACGCCATCGTCGCCGACTTCGCCGGGATCACGGTGCGGCGCGGGGGCTCACCGTTGTCGACCATCGCGGACGCGACGGGTGTCTACAGCCAGCTGAAGGAGCTGGTGGCCAGCCGGCGGCCGGCGGTTTTTCTCGACTTCGACGGCACGCTGTCCGAGATCGTCGCCCAGCCGGCGTCCGCCACACCGGTCGAGGGTGCGTCCGAAGCGCTGCGCGCGCTCGCGGCGGAGTGCCCCGTCGCGGTGGTCAGCGGACGCGAGGTGGGTGATCTTCGCGACCGCGTGCGCGTCGACGGGATCTGGTACGCGGGCAGCCACGGTTTCGAGCTCGTCGCACCGGACGGGACCCACCACGACAACGCCGACGCCCTCGGCGCCATCGACGCGCTGGCGCGTGCGGCCGACCGGTTGACGGAGCTGCTCGCCGGTGTCCCGGGAATCCATTTGGAGCGCAAGAGGTTTGCGGTCGCGGTCCACTACCGCCACGTCGACTCCGAACGGGTCGATGGGGTGATCGCGGCGGTACGCAAGCTCGCGCGATCCGAATGCCTGCGGATCACGATGGGTCGCAGGGTCATCGAACTGCGCCCCAGCCTCGACTGGGACAAGGGCACGACGCTCAACTGGATCCTCGAACAAATCCAGGGAACCGGCGGCGATGCGGTGTTGCCGATCTACGTAGGCGACGACATCACCGACGAGGACGCCTTCGATGCGGTCCAATTCGACGGAGTCGGAATTGTGGTGCGGCACAACGAGGATGGGGATCGCCCATCGGCCGCGTTCGTCAGCCTGGCCGATCCGTTCGCCGTCCGCGACTTCGTCCGGCGGCTGGCCGACGATCTGCACGAGGCCGCCGCCGCACCCAACGACGCGTGGGAACTGGTCTATGAGGGTTACGACCCCACCTACGAGCGGCTGCGCGAAACGCTGTGCACCGTCGGCAACGGCTACGTCGCCAGCCGCGGCTGCGCCCCGGAGGCCACCGCAAGCGCGGCGCACTACCCGGGGACGTATGCGGCCGGGGTTTACAACACGCTGGCCGATCGGGTCGCCGGCCGGACGATCGAGAACGAAAGCCTGGTCAATCTGCCCAACTGGTTGCCGTTGACCTTCCGGATCAACGGCGGGCCGTGGTTTCACATCGACGACACCGAATTGTTGTCCTACCGGCAGACATTCGACCTGCGGCACGCGACGCTGACGCGCACGCTGCGATTCTCCGACGGTGCGGGCCAGATCACGAGAATGACCCAACAGCGGTTCGCATCCATGCACGAGCCGCATCTGCTCGCCCTGCAGACGACGGTCGTCGCGGAGAACTGGTCGGGCACCGTCGAGTTCCGGTCCCTGCTGGACGGCGGCGTGGGCAACACCATGGTCGAGCGCTACCGTTCGCTGTCGAGCAGACACCTCACGTCACCGGCTATCGACGAATTCGCCGACGAATCGGTGATCTTGCGGACCGAGACGTCGCAGTCTCGCATCGCCATCGCGGTGGCCGCTCGCACCACCGTGTGGTGCGATGACGCCCGAGCCGTCGCCCAGTACAAGGTCGTGGCCGAGCCCGACCGTGGCGGCCACGACATCCAGGTGGCGCTGGCCGAGGGTCAATCGGTCACCTGCGAAAAGATCGCGGCCGTCTTCACCGGCCGGGA
Organism: Mycobacterium sp. E183; assembly: GCF_001667735.1. Taxonomy (GTDB): domain Bacteria; phylum Actinomycetota; class Actinomycetes; order Mycobacteriales; family Mycobacteriaceae; genus Mycobacterium. The sequence goes on along the minus strand of NZ_LZJN01000106.1, from coordinate 18,114 downwards.
CAACGCGATATCGGAGCCGGCGAGCACCGCGCAGCTACATCTCGATGCCGCCGGCCGGTATGCCGAGCTGCATCGTCAGCACGCCCGCGCCTGGGACCTGTTGTGGGAACAATGCGCGATCGGCCTGACCGACGGCGCCGACGCGCTGCGGATCCTGCGGTTGCACCTGGTGCACCTGCTGCAGACGCTCTCGCCACACACCGCCGAACTCGACGCCGGTGTGCCGGCCAGGGGCCTGCACGGCGAGGCCTACCGCGGACACGTGTTCTGGGACTCGCTGTTCGTCTCCCCGGTGCTGAGCGTGCGCATGCCCAATGTGGCACGCTCGCTGCTGATTTACCGTTATCGGCGCCTTCCGGAGGCCCGCCGGGCGGCACACCGGGCCGGTTATCTGGGTGCGATGTACCCCTGGCAGTCGGGCAGCGACGGACGCGAGGTGAGCCAGGAGGTGCACCTGAACCCGGAGTCCGGCCGCTGGAATCCGGATGCCAGCGCCCGGGCGCACCACGTGGGTCTGGCCATCGCCTACAACACCTGGCAGCACTACCAGGTGACCGGAGACCGGCAGTTTCTCGTCGACTACGGCGCCGAGATGCTGGTGGAGATCGCGCGTTTCTGGGTCGGGCTCGCCAGCTTCGACGAGACGCGCGGCCGCTACACGATCAAGGGCATCGTCGGCCCCGACGAGTTCCATTCGGGTTATCCGGGCAAGGAATACGACGGGATCGACAACAACGCATACACCAACGTGATGGCGGTCTGGACCATCCTGCGGGCGATGGACGCCTTGGACCTGCTCCCGCTGCGGGACCGCCTGGACCTCGTCGGCAAGATCGACCTGACGAGCGAAGAGCTCGGCCGGTGGGAGCACGTGACGCGGCGCATGTTCGTTCCGTTCCACGACAACGTGATCAGCCAGTTCGAGGGCTATTCGCAACTGGCGGAACTGGATTGGGACCAATACCGGCAGCGCTACGGCAACATCCAGCGGCTCGACCGCATCCTGGAGGCCGAGAACGACAGTGTGAACAACTACAAGGCGTCCAAGCAGGCCGACGTGTTGATGCTGTTCTACCTGCTGTCGTCGGACGAGTTGCTGGCTCTGTTGGGCCGGCTCGGCTACCGCTTCGCGCCGGAGCGGATCCCTGAGACGGTGGACTACTACCTCGCGCGCACCTCCGAGGGATCGACGCTGAGCGCCCTGGTCCATTCATGGGTGCTCACCCGCGCCAACCGGCACCACGCCATGAAGTACTTCGTGCAGGTGCTCGCGTCCGACATCGTCGACATCCAGGGCGGCACCACGGCGGAGGGTATCCACCTGGCCGCGATGGCCGGCAGCATCGATCTGCTGCAACGGTGTTTCACCGGACTGGAGACCCGCGACGACCGGTTGATCCTGAGCCCGCAGTGGCCGAAGGCGCTGGATCCGATCGAGTTTCCGTTCGTCTATCGCGGCGAACGGCTGCACCTGCGGGTCAGCGGGCGGGCGGCCGAGCTGACGTCCGAGGCCGGCAACAGCGCATCGGTCACGGTGGAATGCCGTGGCCGCGTGCACCAGCTGCTACCCGGGCGCACGGTCGAGGTCGCCTGAGGTCAGGTGACCAATGCCCGCGAACGGGGGCCGAACGGCCCTGCTGAACCGCGCCGCGCCCCCATAACGTGACCAGTGCCGGGCCTTCAGGGTCCGCTGGCCAGTCTCCGGGAGGACGCGATGAACAATCCGCAGCAGCGGATCGTGGTGGGTATCGACGGCTCGGACGCCGCGATCAATGCGGCCAAGTGGGCCGCCGCCGAGGCCGTCAGCCGTGACGTCCCGCTCCGGCTGATTCACGCCGTCCCCCGGCGGAACGCCGGCGACGACAGCCTGGACATCCAATACGCCCAAACCGCGCTGCGCGCCGCCGATGCGGCGCTTCAGGCCACGGGTCAGCAGGTGAAGATCGAGTGCGACATCGTGCGCGGCTCATCCGAGGACGCGCTGATCGACGAATCACGCAGTGCCGCAATGGTTTGCGTGGGTTCTGTCGGCACGGGCTGGGTGGCGCGTAAGGTCCTGGGCTCGACCGCGGAAACCCTGGCGCACAAGGCGCGCTGCCCGGTGGCCGTGATCCGCAGCCGTGGCGCCGAGCCGGATGACGGATTCGTCGCCGTCGCCGTCGGGGAATCGGCCGGCAACGACGCCGTGCTCGAACACGGCTTCCGCGAGGCCCGCCTGCGTGAGGCGCCGATCCTGGCGATGGGCGTCTGGCGGTGGGGCCTCGGCGAGATCCCCTACAGCCAGCTCGAGCAGCGGCTCGGCCCCTGGGTGGCGCAGCACCGCGAGGTGCACGTCCAGCCCGCCGCGGCCAGGCGCGGCGCGGCCGAATTCCTCACGCACACAACCGAGCCGGTTCAGCTCGCGGTGGTGGGCGGCGAGGACGCGGACAAGGTCGCCCGGATCGTGGGACCGATCACCGCGCACCCGAGCGGAAACGCGGGGTGTTCGGTGCTCGTCGTGCGTGACTGACGGCGAGCTACCCGGCCGCCCATTCGGTGGCGCTGTCGAGCTCGTCGGATGAGAAGATGGCGAACTCGCCGGGGACCAGCCACGCGACGGCGTGCAGGACATGGGCGACCCAGTCCTTGTCGGAGACCACCGCGATCCGCTTGAACGCCGCGTGGTGCGGCAGCACGGTGCCCAAGCCCAGCTTGAGGTCCTCGAGGAATCCGCCCGGCCCGAATCCCTCGTAATCGGGCGCGATCACCTCGACGATGCGGACCTCGCCGGTCTCAAGCACCCGCTCGATCCGGGGCTTGAAGTCACGCAGCTCGTCGCCGCGCAGCCGGCCCGACACCCGGATGCCGATCACTTTCTCCGGCATGTTCGGCAACAGTTCGATCATTTACGAGCCTCCCTCACGCGCAAGGTTCTTCTTCTCAACGGACAACCAACACGGGCACCCGAGCCGACTGCGCGACGGCCGAACTCACCGAGCCGAGCAACATTCCGGGGAATCCGCCACGGCCGCGGCTACCGACCACCACCAGCTGGGCGCGTTCGGATTCCTTGAGCAACCACTCGGACGGCTTGTCGCAGAACAGTTTCCGTTCGACTCGCACGTCGGGATACCGCTCGTGCCAGCCGGCCAGGCGTTCGGCGAGGGTTTCGGCCGCCTGGATCTCGCGGTCGCGCCAGTCCATGCCGAGGATGGGGAACACCCCCACGTCGCTCCAGACGTGCACGGCCACCAGGCCGACCCGCCTGCGGGAGGCCTCGTCGAAGGCCAGCGTGGTCGCGTCCTCCGACGCCGGGGAGCCGTCGATGCCGAGCACCACGGGCGCGGCCGGATCGGGCGCCGACCCTTCGGCGGAGTGAATCACCGCGACCGGGCAGTGGGCGTAGTGCACGAGTCCCGTGGTCACCGAGCCCAACAGCAGGCGACCCACCGCGCCCAGCCCCTGGCTTCCGGCGACGATCATCCGGGCATCCTTGGAGGCCTCAACAAGTGCCGGAACGATGGCTGAATACCTGGTCTCCGTGTGGATTTCGGGCGGCGCGGAGTCGCCGACGCTGGCGTTGAGCGTCTTGCGGGCCTGGTCGATGACGTGCTGGGCGCTGTCGTGCTGCCATTCGGGCATGTCCGCGTACAGCTGGCCCACCGGCCATCCGACCACGACGGGGGGAACCGCGTGCACCAGCGTGATGGGCAGATCACGCATGAGGGCCTCCCGCGTCCCCCAGGCCACGGCGGCGTCGGATGCCGCCGACCCGTCGACACACACCAGTACGCCGTATTTCGTCGCGCTCTGCGTCATTGTTCTGCTCCTCTACACGCCGTCGAATTCGGGCAGCTCGATCTCGAGATGGCGAACCGAGCCGTGATCGATTGGCCGGCAAGGCCAGCCGAGATCGAAGAAGACCGTGAGCATCGGGTGGTTCTCTTCGAGGACGTCGGCGACGAACCGATCGATGCCATGCGCCCGAGCGATCGGGGCCAGGTGCTTGAGCAAGGTGGTGCCCACGCCCACCGAATGATCCTGGTGCGCAACCACAATCGCCACCTCGGCCACCTGCGGATCGTCGACGACGACGCAGTGCGCCACGCCGATCAGCCGGTCGGCGTCGAAGGCGCCCAGCGCGTACAAACCATCCGCGGGCCCGGTCAGCTTCGCGACGAGCTCATGCAGCGGTGACAGCTGCAGCGTGAAGAAGCGGAAGTACCGGTCATAGTCGGACAGCTGCTCATGCAGCGCCAAGACGGCCTCGGCGTCGGCAACGGTCAGAGCGCGCAACGACACCAGGCGTCCGTCGAGCAGCCGAGCAGATTCCGCCGCGTCCACCGACCGATCACTCACGACCCCGACGGTAGTCCGGGGCGGCGCCGTCGGGCAGGGCCGTTAGGCCCAAGGGCCGCCCCCCTTTGGTCCCGCCGGGGCGACGTTACTGATCGATGAGCGGGGCGACCCAGTGCACCCGGGTGCCACCCTCCGGGGGGCCGGTGATCTCGCAGGCACCGCCGAGTTGTTCGGCGCGGCGCCGCATGTTGCCCAGGCCGCTGCTGCGCGTGTTGCCGACAGGGATGCCGGAGCCGTTGTCGATGATGTCCAGGACGAACATGTCGGCGACGCTGATCTCGACGGTCAGGCGCGATCCACCGGAATGGCGCAGGGCGTTGCTGACGGCTTCCGTGGCCACCGCCTCGGCGTGGTCGGCAAGCTCTCCGCCGACGGCGGTCATCGGTCCGTGCATCCGCACGGTGGTCACGACGTCGCGATTCTCGGTCAGATCGGCGACCACCTGTTGGATGCGGCGCCGGAAGTCGCCGTTCTTACCCATCGGGGATTTCAGCTGGAAGATCGTCGTGCGGATCTCCTCGATGATGGTCTGCAGGTCGTCGAGGGTGCGGTTGAGCCGGTCGGCGACCTCCGGGGAGCGCGCCCGCGCGAGCGTTCCCTGCAGGTCCATGCCGGCGGCGAAAAGCCGCTGGATGACGTGGTCGTGCAAATCGTGCGCGATGCGCTCGCGCTCGGCCAGGATGCTCAGCTGCCGCGCGTCGTCGCGGGCCGACGCGAGCACCAGCGCCATCGCGGCGTGCGTGGCGAAGTCGTTGACCAGATCGAGGTAGCTGTCGTCGAACGGCGGCTGGTCGGCGCCACGTGCGATCGCGATGACACCGACGACCTCGTCGCGGGCGCGCAGCGGCATCAGGATCGCCGGGCGCTGCCCGACGTCGGTGAACGCCTGAATCGGGTACCGCAACGTCTCGGTGATCAGCGGTTCGCCCGAGCGGAACACGGTGCCGCTGGTGGACGCGTCCACGGGCACCCGTTGGCCGACCACCTCGTCGGCGTGCACCCCGACGGCCGCGGAGACCACCAGCGTGTCGACCTCGTCGTCGGGCAGGTCGGGATCGCCGGGCACCAGGACGATCGCCTGTTCGGCGTCGGTCAGGACCCGGGCCTGTTCGGCGATCAGCTGCAGCGGGCGCCGGTGCGGAGCGGCGCTGGAGAGCAGGGCGGTCGTGATCTCACGGCTGGCCTCCATCCACTTGACGGCCGTCCGCTCGCGTTGAAAGACCTGCGCGTTGTCGATCGCGACGGCGGCGGCGAATGCCAGCGCGCGGGCGGCCACCTCGTCGGATTCGGAGAACACCCGCACCGGATCGACGTGGGTGAGGTAGAGGTTGCCGAACACGTTGCCCCGGATGGTGATCGGCACCGCGAGGAAGGCGCGCATCGGAGGATGGTGTTCGGGGAACCCGACGGCGGCCGGATGGGCGGTCAGATCAGTCATCCGCAGGGCCGGCGTGTCCAGCAGCGACAGGCTGAGCAGGCCCTTGCCGAACGGCAGGTGACCGATGCGGGAGGCCGTGTCGGCGTCCATGCCCTCGTGGACGAAGCGCAGCAAGTTTCCTTCGAGGTCACGGATGGCCAGCGCGCCGTAGGGGGCCGAGGTCAGCTTGCGGGCGGCGCCGATGATCCGGTGCAGCGTGGCGTCGAGGTCGAGGCCCGCACCGATCTCGACGATGACGCGGAGCAACTGCTCCATCTGGTCGCGGGCGGCCAGCAACTCGTCGAGCTGCTCGTGCATCCTCCCGACCAGCCCGCGCTGGCCGAGTCCGGCGAATGCCGAGCCGCCGTCGTCGCTCCTCAACCCGTCAAAACCTCCACGACACTTTTGCTCAATGTCAGATGGCAAAATCAGCGTAGTCGCAATTTGTCAAGCGCCCAAGCGAAGAGTTCCCGTCGATGACGTGACGTGTTGCGGTTGCCGGCTAGTCGGCAGGCGCGTCCGCTGGCGGTTGGGAATGGCCGGGCCGTTGATCCAGCTTCGACGCGAACACCGCCGCCTGGGTCCGGCGCTCCATGCCGAGTTTGGCGAGGAGCCGCGACACGTAGTTCTTCACCGTCTTCTCGGCGAGGAACATCCGTGCGGCGATCTGCCTGTTGGTGAGGCCCTCGCTGAGCAGCCCCAGCAGCGTTCGCTCCTGCTCGGTGAGGCCGGACAGCGGGTCTTCGCGTTCGGCCGCGCCGCGAAGCTTCGCCATCAGCGCGGCCGCGGCGCGGTTGTCCAGCAGCGACTTGCCCGCGCCCACCTCCTTGATGGCGTGGGCCAACTCCATGCCCTTGATGTCCTTGACCACATAGCCGCTGGCGCCGGCCAGAATGGCCTCCAGCATCGCCTCGTCGGAGGTGAAGGACGTCAACATCAGGCACCGCAGGTCGGGGTGATCGGACACCAGGTCCCGGCACAGCTCGATGCCGTTGCCGTCGGGAAGCCGCACGTCGAGCACGGCGACGTCGGGCTGCAGCGCCGGGATACGCGCCTTCGCCTCGGAGACGGAACCCGCCTCGCCGACGATTTCGAGCTCGGGGTCCGACGCCAGGAGGTCGGCGAGACCGCGCCGGACGACCTCGTGGTCGTCGACCAGGAAAACCTTGACCATTAAGAACCCTTCCGATGGTCGTATGACCTCAATATCACACATCCATCATCGTCCGAGTTCACAAATGTTGCTGATTCACCACCAACAGCGAACACCGGGCGTCCTGCATCACCGAGCTGCCGACCGGTCCGACGAGTTCGGCCACGTGCCGACGGTTGTGGGCGCCGACGATCACCAACCCCACCGGCCCGTCCGGGGCGGCGAGGTATTCGAGCAGTCCGGCGTGGATCGCCACGGATTCGACACGCAGCTGCGGATGGCTTCGCTTCCAGCGGGCGAGCCGGCGATCGAGGTCGGCGAGCGCCCGCCGATCGGCCTCGCTGCCCCACACGCCATGCTCGCTCTGCGCGGTGCGCCGCGAGACGACCGCCTGGAGCGCGGCGCCACGCAACAGCGCCTCGTCGACGGCCGCGTCCAGCAGCACCGAGTCCGGGGACCCGTCGATCTCGACGACCGCCTTTCCTCCGGATTGCCGGTGGTGGTCGTCGCGGCCGCGGACGATCGCCACCGGGCAGTGCGCCGAGACGGCCAGCGCCGCGGCGGTGGAGCCGACCCGGCCCGGTTGAAAGTGGCGCAGCCCGACGGCTCCCACGCAGACCATCACCGCCGACGCCGACGAACGAATCAGCGACCCGACCGCGGGTCCGTGGACGATTTCCGTCTCGATCGCCACCGGCCTGCCCGCGGCGCGGATCGCGCTGACCGCCTGGCCGACCGCGAGCTCCGCCGTTTGTTCGCCGCCTTCGGCCTCGGTCGCGTAGAGCAGACGCAGCGGAACGTCACGACTCACCGCCTCGTCGACCGCCCACAGCGCCGCGCGGATCGCCGCCTTGGAACCATCGATACCGGCGACGACCGACTCGGTTCGGGCGGTCTCCGTCATCTCAGTGGCGAACCACGAGCACCGAGCAGTCGGGGTAGCCGACGATCGGATGACAGTTCGGGGTGACCAGCCCCGCGATCTCGTCGGCATCGGCACTGCCGACCACCGCGAGTTCGATTGTGCCACCGGGCTTCTCGCTGGGTCTGGCGCCGGTGCCCGCAGCGACGGTCTGGACGTGGACGTCCGGGTAGCGGCGGACCCAGCTGTTCAGCCGCCGGTCGATCTGCCGGACGGTGGCGTGGCGGCGGCGCCCTTCCTCCATGGCCTGGTGTACCACCTCGTCGTTGTCGGGCTCGTCGTTGAGCACGACGGCGATCACCCCGAGCTCCGTCGGCGACCCGTCGGGATTGGTGCGGATGATCGCGACCGGGCAGTGCGCGCGCGCCACCAGGCCGGCCGCGGTCGGGCCCAACAGCCCGTCGGACGCCCATCCCCGCCTGGCGGTGCCGACACACACCAGGGCGGCGTCCAGCGATTGGTCGATCAACGCCTGCGCGGGGTCACCGGAGACGATCGCCGTCTCGATCTCGACCGCCTTGCGCTCGCTCTGGATGGCGGACTCCGCTTCGCACAGCGCGATTTCGCCGCGTTCGACCTCCCATTCCGAGGTGGGGCCCGACCCGGCGTGGCCCCCTCGTGGGGGGATGACATAGACCAGGCGCAGCGGCATCTGCCGGCCGATCGCCTCGTCGATCGCCCACTTCGCGGCGTTCACCGCGGCTTTCGAGCCGTTGACGCCGACGACCACGGCCTTGGCGTCCAGCTGGTTCATGTCGGCTCCTAGGGTTCCATTCGCTTTCAAGGCTATTGCGCCGGCGCCCCGCGACGGAGGGGCCGTTAGGCCCCAGCTGCGAAGTCGTTCGGCCCCACCTCCGCGGGTTCGGCCACCAGCTCGAACAACCGCTCCACGTCGACGCGCTCGAAGACCGCCGTACCGGGCGTCATCAGCATCGCCGCGCCCGCCGCGATCCCGTACCGAACGGATTTGGCGAGCGGCCACCCACGGGTGATACCCACCGTGATCGCGGCGACCATCGCGTCGCCGGCCCCGACGCCGCTGCCGCTACGCATCGGGACCGCCGGAAAGCGTTGGCTGGCATGGCCTGTCGCGAGCAGCGCGCCGTAGGACCCCAGGGACACCACGACGACCTGTGCGTGGCCGCTGTCGATCAGCTGATGGGCGGCGGCCAATTGCTCGGACTCGGTGGCGAGTCGGCGGCCGACGCATTCCCTCAGCTCGCGTACGCTCGCCTTGAGCAGATACACGCCCGAGGAGATGTGCTGCAGGCCGCCGCCGGAGGTGTCCAGAATCAGCTTCACGCCCAGCTCCCGGCAGATGTCGGCGACCCGCTGGTAGTAGTCGGCCGGGACGCCCGGCGGCAGGCTGCCGCTGGCCACGACGACTTCGGCCGTCTGGGCGGCGGCCCGCAGTTCGGCGAGGCATTGCTCCTGTTCGAAGGCGTTGAGCTCCGGGCCCGGCAGGACGAACCGGTATTGCTGGCCCGTGCTGGTCTCGTTGACGGAAAAACTCTCGCGGGTCTGGGCGGCGATCGGGATCTGCAGGAACGGCACCTCCGCCTCGCCGAGCAGGGTGGTGACGAGGCCACCGTGCGACCCGCCCGCCGGAAACACCGCCAGCACCGGGCTGCCGAGGACCTTCGCGATCCGCGCGACGTTGATGCCGCCGCCGCCCGGGTCGTAGCGCGTCGCCGAACAGCGCAATTTGTCGGTCGGCCGCACCACGCCGACGCTCGTGGTGATGTCGAGCGCGGGATTCATGGTCAACGTGACGATTCTTCGGCTCAGCGCCCGATCGGCCGGCATCTGTATCTCCATCGCTTCGTGCCTAGAGGCCGCTCGGGTACGTTTCCGGCGTCTCGCCGGCGATCCACACGCTGGTGACCTCCAACGGCTCCAACGCCCGCGTCCGGTCGATGTGAATCATCGCGTCGAACTGGTCGGCGGGCCGGACGTGGAAGTAGTGGCTCTGCCGTTCGGTCTCGGGGCGGTAGATCACCCCGATGGCACGCCCCAGGCGCACCGCGCCGAGGGGCTCCGCGGCCCCGGGGTTGAGGTGCGGTGACACCAGGAACGCCGCCCTGCCCGTTTCGTGCAGGAGTTCTTCGATGCTCCCGTTGAGGGCCGGGCGGACGACCTTGCGTTCGGCGATGCCGCCCCAGTCGCTGGCGGCGGTGACGGTGCCCGCGTACGTGCTGAAGCCGAGCAGGCGGGATTCGTCGCCGTGCCGCTGCCGGACCAGCTGGCCGAGCGTGAGTTGTCCGTCGGCCCACACCTCGGTGGCGCGGGCGTCGCCTACGTGGGAGTTGTGGGCCCACACCACGATTCGCGCGGACGGCACGTCGTCGTGACGGTCCAGATGCTTGAGCAGTGCGTCGAGGGTCTGCGCCATGTGTTTGTCCCGCAGGTTCCACGAGGTGACCCGGCCGCTGAACATCGCCCGGTAGTACACCTCCGCGTTGTGCACCGTCTGGGCGTTCTGGTGGGCGTAGAACAATTCGTCCTCGGCGAGCAGGCCGTCCCTGCGCGCGTAGGCCAGCGCGTTGCGCTGGATCTCGACGAGTTGATCGATCGCTTCCTTCTCGCACGACGGGCCCGCGCCGAAGGCCGCCGAGAAGCCGTACGCCTGACCGTCGTCCGCCGAGGCGTGGTCGAAGCAGGCGTAGCGTTCCCGCGCCCGCGCCGCCGCCTTGGGGTCGATCTTGTCCAGGTAGCCGATCACCTCCCGCATCGACCGGTGCAGGCTGTAGAGATCCAGGCCGTAGAAGCCGGCCTGCCGCTGGCCGTTGTTCTCGTGCAGCCGGTTTCGCGTGCGTAGCCACTCGACGAAGTCACGGACGACGGTGTTGCGCCACATCCAGGCGGGAAAGCGCTCGAAGCCGCTCAACGCCTCGTCGGCGGTGGTGTCCTCGCCGATGCCGCGAACGTAGCGGTTCACCCGGTAGGCGTCGGGCCAGTCCGCCTCGGCCGCGACGGCGCAGAAACCCTTCTCCTCGATCAGCCACTTGGTGATTTCGGCCCGGGCCTCGTAGAACTCGTGTGTGCCGTGCGAACTTTCGCCGATCAGCACGATGCGCGCGTCACCGACGAGCGCGTCCAGCGCCGCTTGCGGCGGCACGCCCGCCGGCGCGTCGATGGCGACCCGGCTGATCACGTCGGCCGGTGTCCGCGCCGCGGCGCCCCGCGACGCCCCGGTCGTCGGCGTGGCGAGCAGCCGGCGGACCTCGTCGTCGGTGACCTGGCGGAAATCCCAGAAGGACTCCCCGACCGCGAGGAACGGGGTGGGCATGCTCGCGCACACGACGTCGTCGACCTGCCCGGCGAATTCCCGGCACGTCGACTCGGGGGCCGCCGGCACGGCGATGACGATGTGCGCCGGCTCGGCTTCGCGCAGCGCCTGCACCGCCGCGGACATGCTTGCGCCGGTGGCCAATCCGTCGTCGACGAGGATGACCGTCTTGCCGGCCACCTCCACGGGTGGGCGCCCGTCGCGGTAGGCGGCCTCGCGCCGAATCAATTCCCGACCCTCACGCTCGGCGACCGCGCGCAACTCCTGCGGGGTGATGCGCAGGCCACGCACGACGTCGTCGTTGACCACCACGCGGCCCCCGCTCGCCAGTGCTCCCACCGCGAATTCCTCGTGGCCGGGCGCGCCGAGCTTGCGCACGATGAAGGCGTCCAGCGGCGCGCGCAGCGCCGCCGCCACCTCCCACGCGACGGGTATGCCGCCCCGCGCCAGACCCAGCACGATCACGTCTGGCCGATCGCGGTAGGCCCCGAGGAGGTTGGCCAGCACCCGGCCGGCCTCGCTGCGGTCGCGGAACACGCGGCGCGGCGAGCGCCGGGTCGCGTCAGCTGCTCTGGTCATCGCGCACCGCGGTCACTAGGCCGCTCGGCGGGCGGACGGGAAGGGTCGCCATGGCAATCTCCTCGATCCCTTTCACCATTGACAACTTTCATCCGACCAGTCCGCCGTAATCGGCGGTAGGGACCGAAGTCCCAGGCTTACGGGTCGTTCGTCGGGTCACCGTTTCCGGCGCAGCTCGGCCATGTAGGCCATCACCCGGTTGAGGATGAGGCCGTAGGCGTCACCGTCTTGGGTGAGCCGCACGAGCCCGCGGTGGCGCAGGAAGCCGTCGAGGCGCTGGTCCAAACGCCAGTCGACGTAGGTGTGGCCGGCGTAGGGCGAGTGCAGAAATTCAAAGGCGAGCTCGTCGACGTCGGCGTCGGTTATCGACGGGCATCCGTCTGTGGTAGAAGGCATTTGGCTGCTACCCGACTCGGCTGTGATCCCGGATGGCGGCCTGCACCGCGGCGAATCGTGCTCGTGCCCGCTCGTCGGCGGCCTGCTGCTCGGCGGCGGTGACGACGATGGCGTCCGGGCCCGGGAACACGGTCGCCTCCTCCCCGGTGGCTAGCCACCGCACCCGGTAGGGCGGTTCACCATCGGGGGAACGCACGGAGGTGATCAGCCCGCGCAGATCCGGGCGACCGATCGTGCCGCTCTTGATGACGAGCCAGTCCCCGGCATCGGCAATCATCGTCGACTCCCTTCGAAATCCATGGCCATAATCCGGGCCGCCCTAGCGGCGTATCTCCAAGACATCGCCGAGGGGCCGCCGCGGCGTCGGTTCCGGGCCGCCCTTGCCCGCGAAGGCGGTGCCCACCCGGATCAAGACCTGGGGCACCGCTTCGGTGTCGGCTATCAGCTGACGGACCATGTCGCGGCTGGCCGGCAACTCCGTCACGTGGGTGACGGTGCACGTCGCCAGACCCGCGATGGTGCATTCCAGCAGGATCGCGGAAAGCACCTGGCCGCACAGGAATGCGTCCGCGCGGGTGTCTCCCGGGGTGGACAGGACGAGCACCTCCGCTTGATCTTGGAGTCCCGCCGAACCGGGCCGGGCGTTCGCGTCGGCGGGAAACCGGCGGTTCACGTCGACGGCGCGCCGCTGCGCGTCGCTCACCAGTGCGGCCGTGGGGATGCCGTCGTCGTGCCTGCCCGGCGCTGTCCACCAACGCAATTCGTGGTGATAGACGTCGTCGTAGCGGCGCAGCGCCTCGGTGAGACGCGCCGCCTCCACCAGCCGCGGCCGCGCGTCGTCGGCGAGCACGTCGAGGGAGACCAGGCCGGGGTCGAAGGCGCTCCGCAGCACCGGCTCGAACGACGCCCAGTCCCTCGGTGCGCCGAACGGCCGCCGGTCTGTCCGGCGGCGCAGGATCGCCGCGGCGCGATCGCGCCGGGCCGCGGCGACGTAGTCGGTCGGGAGGAAGTCGACCGAGGCCAGGTGGTCGAGGTTGTTGGGGTTGGGAAACTCGTCGACGCTCGTCGCCCACCCGTCGGCCGCCATCGCGACCCGGAAATGGTCGAGCACCGCGCCGCAGCTGATGATCGACTCGCGGCCGGAGCCGTCGGCCGAGGGCACCGTGCGGTCCGGGTCGGCAAACAGGTCGACGCTCGGGCCGCCCGCGACCCATCGCCACGGCTGGGTGTTGTGCAGCGAAGGGGCGCGACAGGCCAGCTCCACCGCCCTGGTGAGCACCTTGGTGTCGACCAACGTCGGGGTCATCGCTCGTCGCCCCTCCTTTCCTACCTGGACCCTCGGGCATGCGGGCAGCGCGCGCCAGGGTCCTTGGTCCCCAGCGTCGGGTCATTGGACCCGGGGTCGACTGATGACCTTTGTCTCTATTGCGGCGATGCCCCGCGGCAAACGATGAAGGCGACTACCCGAAGCGAGGACCCTGTCATGGACGTCATCCGCAAAACGGCCACCGACTTCTCCGTTCGGCCCAACCTCACGGACTACGAACACGAGCGCGCCCAGTTCCACTGGTCCGATGTGCCGGATCCGTGCGAGGGCATGGGCCCCGGCCTGTGCAACATCGCCTACGCCGCCGTCGATCGTCACACCGCTGGTCCGGCCGCCACGCGCACGGCCCTGCGGTTCGTCCCGGACCGGCCCTGGGACGGCGTGATCGCCACCCAAGACCTCAGTTACGCCGAGCTCGGCCGGCTCTCCCGGCGATTCTCCAGCGCGCTGCGCTCGTTGGGCATCAACAAGGGCAACCGCGTCTTCACGCTCATGGGCCGCACCCCGGAGCTCTACATCGCGATGATGGGCGCGCTGCGCAACGGCAGCGTCGTCTCACCGTTGTTCTCGGCCTTCGGGCCGGAGCCGATCGCCACCCGAGTCAACATCGGGCAGGCCGACGTGCTGGTAACCACGAGGGCGATCTACCAGCGCAAGGTCGCCAAGATCCGCGATCGGCTCCCCTCGCTCCGGCACGTCTTCGTGGTCGACGACGGCCAGGGCGGCGGCGCGCCGCCGGGCACGCTCGACTTCTGGCAATGGCTGGACGCGGCCGACGAGAACGCGCCGATCGAACCGACCACCGCCGACGACCCGGCGCTGCTGCACTTCACCAGCGGGACCACGGGCACGCCCAAAGGCGCCATCCACGTGCATGGCGCCGTCGTGATGCACTACGTCACCGGCTTGTACGCGCTCGACCTGCATCCCGACGACACCTATTGGTGCACAGCCGATCCCGGTTGGGTGACCGGCACGTCCTACGGCATCATCAGCCCGCTCCTGCACGGGGTCACCTCCATCGTCGACGAGGCGGAATTCGACGCCGAACGGTGGTACCACATCCTGCAGGACCAGGGCGTCTCCGTGTGGTACACCGCACCGACCGCCATCCGGATGCTGATCAAGGCCGGACCGGAACTGCCCGCGCGCTACCACTTTCCGCGGCTTCGGTTCATCGCCAGCGTCGGCGAGCCGCTCAACCCCGAGGCGGTCTGGTGGGGAAAGCGGGTGCTGGGCCTGCCGATTCACGACAACTGGTGGCAGACCGAGACGGGCGGCATCATGATCGCCAACACACCCGCGTTCGACATCAAGCCCGGGTCGATGGGCCGGCCGCTGCCCGGGGTCGACGCCTTCATCGTGCACCGCGACGACGACGGGCCCGTCGAGGTCGTCGACGAACCCGGCGTGGAGGGTGAGCTCGCGCTCAGGCCCGGCTGGCCATCGATGTTCCGCGGTTACCTGAACGCCGAAGAGCGCTACCGCAACGCGTTCGCCGACGGCCTCTACCTGTCCGGGGATCTCGCGAAGAAGGACGCCGACGGCTACTTCTGGTTCGTCGGCCGCAAGGATGACGTGATCAAGTCCGCCGGACACCTGATCGGTCCGTTCGAAGTGGAAAGCGCGCTGACCGATCACCCCGCCGTCGCCGAGGCGGCCGTCATCGGCATACCCGATCCGACGGTCGGCGAAATGGTCAAAGCCTTTGTCACGCTGAAGAACGGCGTCCTGGCCGACGAGGACCTGCGGCTGCAACTGATGGGCCACGCCCGCAAACGGCTCGGGGCCACGGTGGCGCCCAAGGAGATCGAATTCGTCGACTCGTTGCCGCACACGAGCAGCGGCAAGATCATGCGGCGCCTGCTGAAGGCCCGCGAACTCGGCCTGCCCGAAGGTGATACATCCACCATCGAGCAGCGCCCCGTCCAGCACGCCGAAGGGGTGCCATCATGACCGATACGAAACTGGCCCATGAGCTGTTGTCCGACATGATCCGGGTGCGGCGCATGGAGGAGAAGTGCGCGGAACTGTACAGCGCGGCCAAGATTCGCGGATTCCTGCACCTCTACGTCGGCGAGGAGGCCGTGGCCGCGGGGTCCCTGCGCGCACTGGCCGACGACGACGCGGTGGTTGCGACGTACCGCGAACACGCGCACGCGCTGCTGCGTGGCATCCCGATGACCTCGATCATGGCCGAGATGTTCGGCAAGCAGGAGGGCTGCTCGCGGGGCCGCGGCGGTTCCATGCACCTGTTCGACGCGGCCAAGCGGTTCTACGGGGGCAACGCCATCGTCGCCGGCGGCCTGCCGCTCGCGGTGGGCATCGCGCTGGCCGACGCCATGCTGCAGCAGAAGCGGGTCACCGCCTGCTACTTCGGCGACGGCGCGGTGGCCGAGGGCGCGTTCCACGAGTCGCTGAACATGGCGGTGCTGTGGAACCTGCCGGTGCTGTTCTGTTGCGAGAACAACCTTTACGCGATGGGCACCGCGTTGGACCGCGCCCAGTCGCAGACCGACCTGACCGTCAAGGCGGCCGCGTACCGGGTTCCCACGCTGGCGGTCGACGGGATGGACGTCGAGGCATGCCATGCCGCCGCGCAGCAGGGCGTCGACCACGTTCGCGACACCGGTGGCCCGTTCTTCATCGAATTCCGCACCTACCGGTTCCGCGCGCACTCGATGTTCGACCCGGAACTGTACCGGGACAAGGCGGAAGTCGAGCGATGGCGCGAGCGCGACCCGATCCAGGCGTTCACCGACAAGTGCGTGGGCGACGGCACGCTCTCCGACGCCGAGGTGCGTGAGATCGAAGACGCGGCCGTCGCCGAGATCGAGGCCGCGGTGGCCTACGCCGAGGCCGGAACGTGGGAGGACGTGGCGGATCTCGAGCGCGACGTGCTGACCGAAGAGGCAATGCGATGAAGACCAGCTATCGAACCGCCGTGCACGACGGCCTGCGCGACGCCCTGCGTGATGACCCGCGTGTCGTGGTGATGGGGGAAGACGTGGGGCGTTATGGGGGAACGTACGCCGCCTCCAAGGGCCTGCTGGAAGAATTCGGCCCGGAGCGCGTGCGCGACACGCCGCTGTCGGAGCTGGGCTTCGTCGGAATCGGAATCGGCGCGGCCCTCAACGGGTTACGGCCGATCGTCGAAGTCATGACGGTGAACTTCAGCCTGCTGGCGCTCGACCAGATCGTCAACACCGCCGCGGCCCTGCGTCATATGTCCGGCGGGCAGTTCTCCGTGCCGATCGTCGTGCGCATGGCGACGGGCGCCGGTCGCCAGCTCGCCGCGCAGCATTCGCACAGTCTCGAGCCGTGGTACGCCCACATTCCGGGCATCAAGGTGCTGGCTCCGGCCACCGTCGAGGATGCGTACGGCATGCTGGCGCCCGCGCTGGAGGACCCCGACCCGGTGGTGATCTTCGAGCACGTTCAGCTCTACAACACCTCGACCGACGTCGACGTCCTCTCCCCGACCGACATCTCGCACGCGGCGGTTCGCCGCACCGGCGCCGACGTCACGCTGATCACCTACGGCGGCTGCCTGCCAAAGACGCTCGACGCCGCCAACGAGTTGTCCCTGGCCGGAATCGACTGTGAGGTCATCGATCTGCGCGTGCTGCGCCCCCTCGACGAGACCACGGTCCTGGAATCGGTCCGCAAGACGCATCGCGCGGTGGTGGTCGACGAGGCCTGGCGCACCGGCAGCCTCGCCGCCGAAGTCACCGCACGCGTGATGGAGGGCGCCTTCTACGACCTGGACGCGCCGGTGGCGCGGGTGTGCAGCGCCGAGGTGCCCATTCCCTACGCCAAGCACCTCGAAGAGGCCGCTTTGCCGCAGACCGCCAAGATCGTCGCCGCCGTGCAGAGCCTGTTCGGGGAACAGCCGTGATCGAATTCAAGATGCCCTCGCTCGGCTCCGACATGGATGAAGGCACCCTGAACGAGTGGCTGGTCAAGCCCGGGGACAAGGTGACGCGCGGCCAGGTCGTGGCCATCGTCGAGACCACCAAGGCCGCGGTCGAGGTCGAATGCTGGCAGGAGGGCATCGTCGACGAGCTCGTCGTGCCCGTGGGCGAAACCGTCCAGGTGGGAACGACTTTGGCCACCCTGACGGCCGGCGAGACGGCGGAGAAGCGGCCCG
This sequence comes from Mycobacterium sp. E183, assembly GCF_001667735.1. Taxonomy (GTDB): domain Bacteria; phylum Actinomycetota; class Actinomycetes; order Mycobacteriales; family Mycobacteriaceae; genus Mycobacterium. Next base: position 543 of record NZ_LZJN01000106.1, on the reverse strand, counting down.
AGGCCACGCCGGCGCCGAAGGCGGCCGCCAAGCCGGCGACCGCGCCGCCGACGGCCCCATCCACCCCCCGAACTCCCCCGGCCGCCCCGGGGCGGCGCCGCTGGGTCTCGCCCGCCGCGCGGCGGTTGGCGACGTCGCTGGCCGTTGACATCGACGCGGTGACGGGCACCGGCCCCCAGGGGGCGGTCACCATCAACGACGTCGAGCACGCCGCGGCGGCCAAGCCGGCCGCGTCCAAGCCCGTCGCCCAGCCGGGAACCAAGCCGACGGCGGCCGACCGTGCGACACAGATGCGCAAGTCGATCGCCGCGGCGATGAGCCGGTCCAAGCGGGAGATCCCGCACTACTACCTGGCCGAAGAAATCATGCTGGAGAAGTCGTTGTCGTGGTTGACGACGCGTAACGCGCAGCGATCGATCGACGAACGAGTGCTGCCGGCCGTCCTGCTGCTCAAGGCCGTCGGCGTCGCCGCGCAGCGATATCCCGACCCCGACGTGAACGCCGTTGGCGGGCTCGAACCCGTCTTCCCGCCAGAATCCGTTG
>NZ_LZJN01000105.1 GCF_001667735.1 Mycobacterium sp. E183 | reverse complement strand
GGCTGGGCGACCCGACCACGGCGCCCGCGGAAGCGTGGACCACCGCGGCGCTCGCCAAGGCGGCGGCCGGCGATGCGGCGGCCACCTGCGCGAGAACCGCGGTGCAGGTGCACGGGGCGCTCGGGCAGACCTGGGAGCACGACGCCCACCTCTACGTCCGGCACGCATGGCAGGCCGCCGCGATGCTGGGCGACAGCCGCGCCCTGTACCACGAAGTGGGACGCCGTTTCGCGGGCGGCGCGGCATGACCGGGGTGGTCGAAGAATTCGGCGCCTGGCTGACGGACTTCCTGCCGAACGACTATTACGAAAACTACCGCGAGTACCGCTGGGATCTGCCGCTGCGGCGTGATTACCAGCGGGCGGCCTTCGAGGCCGGATGGATTCAGCCGACCTGGCCGAAAGAACACGGCGGTCGATCGCTGGGCCTGCGCGACGCGATGGAGGTTCGGCTCGAGGCGGCGATGCGCTCGGCGCCCAAGCTGCCGAACATCGCGGGTCCCAACGTGGCCGCGCCCGGCATCCGCCAGTTCGGCACCCCGGCGCAGATCGAGCGGTTGCTCGTCCCGCTGCTGCGCGGTGAGGAATGGTGGGCGCTGGGCATGTCCGAACCGGAGGCCGGGTCGGATTTCGCCGGTCTGCGCACACGCGCCGAACGCGATGGGGACAGCTTCCGGGTTAACGGCCACAAGATCTGGACCACCCAAGCCCATGAATCGCGGTGGTGCACACTGTATGCCCGCACCGACCCGGAAGCCCCGAAACACCGCGGGATTTCCTGCCTGATTCTCGATCTGCACTCGCCCGGGGTGCGGATCGAGCCCATCCGGATGGCGTCGATCTCCGACGAGACGTTCTGCGAGGTCTTCCTCGACGACGTCGAGGTGCCTGCGGACAACCTGCTGGGTCCATTGCACGGCGGGTGGAACGTCGCCCTGTCGTCGCTGCACCATGAACGCCAGATGATCTGGATCATGAACTGGGTCGAGATCAAGCGAGGGCTCGAGTCGGTGCGCAACGCGCAGCCGACCGCGGACATCTGCGCGGAACTCGGTTCCCTGCTCGCCGACGCCGAGGCGTTGCGGGCCACCGGGTACCGCGCCCTGGGCAACGAACTCGCCGGACGACCGAGCCCCGAGGCCGACTCCATGAAACTGCTCGGATCCGTTACCTTGCAGCGTGTTTGGGATCTCGCCGCGGCTGCGCAAGGAACGCAATCGCTGAGCGACCCGGATCTGCTCTTCGAACGCCAGGACGCGCTTGCCGCGACCATCTACGGCGGGACATCGGAGGTCCAGCGCAACATCATCGCCGAGCGGGTGCTCGGGCTGCCGAAGGGATGACAACGATGGATTACGACCTCGGCGACGACGCCGCACAACTGCGGAATCACCTGCGCGAGCTCGTGGCCAACCACATCCCCGCCGACTTCTTGGGCGCCTGCACCGAGAACCCCCGGGATCTGGCCACCACCGAGACCTTCTGCAAACTGCTGGCGGCCGAGGGACTGCTGGCGCTGGCCTGGCCGAAAGAGCATGGCGGCGGCGGGGGTTCGGTCTGGCAGCAGACGGTGCTGCGCGAGGAGATGTGGGCCCAGCACGAACCACGTGGTCCCCAGTACATGGGGGTCAACTGGGTCGGCCCGGCGTTGATGCGCTACGGCACGGCCGAACAGAAGGCCAGGCACCTGGCGGCCATCGCCGCGGGAGATGTGATCTGGTGCCAGGGCTTCTCCGAGCCCGAGGCCGGTACCGACCTCGCCTCGTTGCGCACCCGCGCCGTGCCGGACGGGGACGGTTGGCGCATCACCGGCCAGAAGGTGTGGACGTCCTATGCGCTGATGGCATCCTGGTGTGTGCTGGCGGCGTGCACCGATCCCGAGGCGCCAAAGCCCAAGCGGCTCACCCTCTTTCTGATTCCGATGGACCGCCCCGGCTTTACCGTCCGGCCGATCGGGTCGATGCTGGGACCACATCACCTCAACGAGATGTTCCTCGACGACGTGCAGGCGCTTCCCGGCGACGTCCTCGGCGAGGTCGGCGACGGCTGGCGGGTCATGCGCGAGGCGCTGGCATTCGAGCGCGTCGGCATCGCCCGCTACGCGCGCTGCGAATCATTGCTCGACCGGATGAGCACCCAGCTCGGGGACGACTGGTCCACGCTGCCCGAGTCGCTCCGCTCCCGCTGGGTCCGGGCGCTCGTCGATCTTCGGGTGGCCCGGTTGCTGGCTTACCGGGCGGTGTCGTTGCAGGACGACCCGGCGGCGGGCGCCGCGGCCAGTGCCGCCCGCATCGCCACCACGACGTGCGACCAGCAGGTCGCCGAGCTGCTCTTCGACGTGCTGGGCCCGATAGCGCTGGACAGTGGCAGCGGCGCCGCGCTGCACGGGGCAATCGAAGACCATTGGCGGTACGCACAGGCCGCCACCGTGGCGTCGGGCACCATCGAAGTGCAGAAGATGTTGGTGGCCCGCGACGTGTTGGGAGAGCACCGGTGAAAACTGATCTGCCACAAGACATCAGCGACTTCGCCGCGGTCGCGGCCAAGCGGTTCGCCCGGCTGGGCGGCCCGCAGGCGGCGTTGCGCGCCGAGACCGACGACACCATCCGGGACGCGGCGCGCGCGGCCCTCACCGAGGTCGGTGCGTTCGAGCTCGATGTGCGGTCGGCACCCGACGACCTGCTGGCCGCCGCCGTGCTGTGCCGGGCCGCCGGCGCGATGGTGTTGCCCTATCCCCTCGTCGAGGAGCTGCTCGCGATCGACGGCGCCCGCCTGGCCCTGGTCAACCCCGAGGCGCCGCGCATCGACCACGGCGACCTACCGGGCGACTGGATCGCCGCCGACCTGGACGGCAACCGCTACCCCCCGGAGCCGGCGTCGCGGACCAGCGCCAAACTCGGCCCGTTCCTGGTGCCCGCTTCCCTCGGCGCACCCGATGGAATCGTCCCCGCCGACGACATTAACCTTCATCTCGTGCTGGGATCATGGCGGATTCTGGGATCCGTTCAGCAGGCGCTGCACATCGTCACCGATCATGTGCGCGCCCGCGTGCAGTTCGGTAAGCCGCTGGCCGATTTCCAGGCGGTCAGGTTCGCCGTCGCGGAGGCCGCCGTCGCCGTGCGCGGGCTGCACGAGTTGGCCAAATACACCGTCTGCCGGCCGGAGTCGCTACCGCTGCCGGTCCGCTCGGCTGATGCACTCGTCCTGCGGCTCAAGGCATCCGACACCGCGCGTCAGGTGCTGCGCACCTCCCATCAGCTGCTCGGCGCCTTGGGTTTCTGCGATGAGTCCGACGTCAGCGTGCTCGACCGTCACACGCAACCGCTGATCCGTTTGCCGCTGGGCGCCGAGGCGCTCGCGTTGCGACTGATTCCCGGTGTCCCGGATGGCTCGTTGGAGACACTGTTCAGCGGGCCGGTATCGGCGTGAGCGCCACCGAACCGATCGCGGCCGAAGGGGCGGCCAACCCGTTAGCGGACGGAATCCCGTTCGGCGCCAAGCTTTCCGAGCTCGCCGAGGAGCGCGGCGACGACACGGGCGTAACCATCGTCGCCCTCGACGGCACCACGAAGTCGCTGACGTTCGGTGAGCTGGACGCGCGCGCCAACCAATGGGGCCGCGCGCTTTCCGCAAAAGGTGCCGGAACCGGTTCCCTTGTCGCCCTGGCGATCCCGAACTCGATACACCTGGTCCTGGCCACACTGGGCTGCTGGAAGATCGGCGCCGTTCCAGTTCCCATGCACTGGGACCTGCCCGAATGGGAGCGCGATCGGGTACGCGAGGTGATCGATCCCGCCGTCGTCGTCGACGAGGTGAGCCGCTGGCGCCTGGATGCCCAGGCCGGTGCCGAGTCCGCTGAGGCTCTGCCCGACGCCATCTCCCCCAACGCCAACGGCATCTGCAGCAGCGGGTCGACCGGCATACCGAAAGTCATCCTGAGCCTGGCGCCCTCGCTGTGGACCCCCCAACACGGCGAGCCCTTCCTGTCGAACTGGACGCCCGTCGCCCAGCCGCAGACCATCATGGTGCCCGCGCCGATGTACCACACCAACGGGTTCGCCACCTTCTTCTTCCTGCTGGCCGGCGACCATCTGGTGATACTCGAAAAGTTCGATGCTGCCCTGGCTTTGGATGTCATCGAACGCTTCCGGATCACCAATTTCACGGCCACGCCCACAATGCTGGCGCGCATAGCGGCCCGGCCCGACGTCCGGGAGCGCGACTTGTCCAGCATCGTGTTCATTCTGCAGGGCGCCGCTGTCATGCCGCCGTCGCTCATGCACACCTGGTTCGAACTGCTGAGCCCGCAGCAGATCGTGTCGGCGTACGGCATGACCGAGAACCTCGGGCTCACCGCATTGCGGGGCGACGAGTGGCTCGCCCACCCGGGTAGCGTCGGCCGCGGTTTCCGGGAAACCGAGATCCGGATTCTCGACGCCGGAACGAAACCGCTCGGGCCCGGCGAACACGGCGAGATCTACCTGCGCGCACCGATGAGCGCGGGGTCGCGCTATATCGGCGGCGCGGCGCCGCTACCGACCACCGAAGACGGCTTTCGCTCCGCCGGCGACATCGGCTACCTGGACGAGGACGGTTATCTCTACATCGTCGACCGCCGCGTCGACATGATCATCACCGGCGGTGCCAATGTCTTTCCGGCGGAAGTAGAGTCGGCTCTGGCGGGTCATCCCGACATCGCCGACGTCGTCGTCATCGGACTCACCGACCCGCAGTGGGGTCGCCGGGTGCACGCGGTGGTGCAGCCGGCCGACGGCGCGGTGCTCAGCGAAGAACAGGTGATCGAGTACGCGAAGAGCCGGCTCGCCCACTACAAGGCGCCCAAGACCGTGGAGTTCGTCGACGCGATTCCCCGCACCGCGGCGACCAAGGTGAATCGCTCGGCGATGATCGAGGCCCGTGGCGGCTGAAGGCCAAAGTCAGCCTACGGCGGCAATCCCTGCGTTGGATATGGTGAAGCCGCGACCCGAGCTCACAGTGCACGTCACGCCGTCCGTCTCCGACCGGCAGCTGAACGGCCCGGCTCCAGCCGTCTTCCCGTAGCCGAGGCTCGGCGTGCCTTCGGGCGGGTTGGCCAGACAGCTTTCGCCGGTGCAGCGGGACAGGACGCCGGCGGGGTCCATGGTCACCGACTGCGGCGGGGAGATGCTGAAGCAGAACGCCTCGTCGGGGATGCCGTGGCGCTGGTAGTCGATCTCGCAGCTGATGTTGCGGGATGGGGATAAAAAGGCCACATAGTTGTCCTGGTCGGCGGCGGCCGGCGGGGCGAACGTCGACAGGGCCATGCCACCGGCGCAACCCAACGCGATTGCCGCTGTGGTCAACCTTTTTCTCAACACACACGCCAACCCTGCCATAACGGGAGCATGAACGCTCACGAATGTTCGCTCTGCACACCAAGGGTGTTCACGGCCAACGCAAGCAGTAGGTAACCGCCGATCGTGAAGACCAGGTCCATGCGTTGCTCGTCGCTGAACGCGCGGCCCAACTCGTCCCACGTGGGCTGGCTGATGGTGTGATGCTCCATCAGCTCGTCGACGGCGCCAACGACCATCCCGTCCACGCCGTCGGTGGCCACGCCGGATCTGATCGCGGTGATGTCCTGTGCACTCAAACCCGCTCGCTCGGCGATCGGAACGTGGTGATCCCAGAGGTATTCGCACTCGCCGCGCGACACCACCCGTAGCAGTGCGACCTCTCGAACCCTGGGTGGCAACGTCGAGTCCCTCAGCAGGTAGGCGTTGAACGGTAGATACGCGCGGGTGAGGTCCGGGTGGCGCACCAGGGTCGCCAAGACGTTGCCCGCGCCCCCGGGATTGGCCCGGTCCGCGGGGATCAATGAGGCCAACGACGCCCGGGCGCGATCGTCCCACTCCCCGGCCGGCAAGGGCGTCAAACGGACTGGGCGGGCTTCGGTCATGGCGCCCCTATTGGATCGGTTCGTCGCCGAGCACGGTCGTGCGCAGCATCTCACGCGGCGAGGCGGGGTCGTAGGGGGCCGCGCGGTGCAACACACCGCGGTTGTCCCAGATGACGGTATCCCCCACCGACCATCGGTGGCTGTACACCTTCTCGGCCACGGTGGCGCGGTCGAGCAGCTGCTGAAGCAGGGCCCGACCCTCGTCGAGATCCATCCCCACCACGTAGTCCGCCGAGGCGCCCAGCACCAACGATTTACGGCCGGTGCGGTGCGTCCACACCAGCGGGTGCTCATGGGTGCGCCGAGATCGCCAGCGAGCCACCTGCTCCGGGCTGGCGTCGGGGTGAGCGCGGCGTTGAGAGGCCTCCAGCGAATGCACGACGCGAAGCGAGCCGAAGCGCTCCTTCTCTTTGTCGGTGAGTTCGTCGTAGGCGGCATAAGAGTTGGCGAATTCCGTTTCCCCACCCCATTCGGCGACCTGCACGGCCGACAGCACGGTGGCCTTCTGAGGGCACTCGTCGCCGAGCGGCGTGCAACCATCGATGTGCCAGTCGAATGTGGCCTTCAAGATTTCCGCCGACGAGTTCTTGGCCGGGTTCAGCGTGATGGGGAAAATGCCGGCGACCGGGTGATGGCCGTCGGCAGAGTGGTCGACCTCGCCCAGCAGACGACAGAAGTCGACCTGCACCTCCGGGGCGAGCCGTAGGCCATGGAAGACCAGAACCCCGTTGTCCTCCAACGCATCCAGGACCGCCTGACCGATCGGGTCGCCGGACGCCAGGCGAGCCGGATCCAGGCCGGTGACTTCCGCGCCGACGGACGCGGTGAGCTTGTTGATGGTGAGCAGACTCATGGCCTGTCCTTCCTGATGAAACTGGGCCCTGTCGTCAGGGCACCGGCTCGACCGTGCGGATCATGACCGCGTTGGCGGCGCTGACGGGCGCGGGTTGGTGCATGATCTCCACCGCCATCGCGACCATGATCAACGAATAGATCATGTGCAGGAGGTTCAGCGCGTCGTCGGGCAGGCTGTCGAGCGGGAACTTGTCGCAGTATTCGATGGCCTCTTCGAGCCGCGGGAAGAACGCGTCGTAGAACTCGTGCATGTCGGGCATCGTGCTGGCCATCCGGACGTTCCAGCGTTCGGTCTCGGTGGCCAGACACCACCTCTGGGCGTACGATTCCAACTCGGCGAATGCGCTGGGCAACATGGCATCTGACATCGGCTCACACCCCCGCCGGTTCGGACGCGCGTTCGCGTTGGTAGGCAGTCACCCAGTCGACGACGACCTTGTGCAGGTGGCGCACCAGGATTTCTTGGTCGTTGAGCGGGAACTCGTCGACGACGCCGTACTCCAGCGCGGCCTGGGTGCCGCCGAGCATCCCGGCGTCCTGCAGGGCGAACTCCTTGAGTACCACGGCCGCCACCTCATGCTCGATCCGCTCGCGCACGCTGCCGGCGGGGTGGAAGTAGGTGTACGCCTCGAAGCGATGCGTATTGTGCGAGGTGGGCCAGTACCGGTACAGCAGATACCAGCCGCCGTAGATCAGGATCTCGATGTTGGGGAAGATCTGGAAATTGCTGATGCCCCAGGGCTCGATGCCGCCCGGGTTGAGTCCAGGGGGCATCGGGCCGAGATCCGGTGTGCGCCAAGGTCCGACGAGTCCGCTCTGGGTGGCCCGCTCGATGGGATACATATACTCCGGGGGCAGCAACCAGCGCCGACGCCCGGCGGTCGACACCAACCGATGCGGACCGTCGAGCTGAAAATGCCCACAGGTGAATCCGGCGTTGGGGTCCCGCACGTCGGGGGGCACTTGTTGCGGATGCAGGGAAGGTACGTGGTAATACTCCTGGAACGCGTCGGCGAAGATCTTCCAGCTGCTGTTGTTGTGCGCCACCCACTCGTAGCGTTCGGTCAATTTGTCGAAGGGATATCCGTCGAGCCCCGTGACCATCGGCCCGAGGAACTCTCGCAGCGTCTGCCGCGGTTTGGGGTCGAAGTTGATGAACACGAACCCGTTCCAGACGTCACAGGGCACGGGCCGCAGCCCGTAGTCCGACCGGTCGAGGTCGAAGAATTCGCCTTCCTGCTGCACGAATTTCAGGGCGCCCTCGAGGTCATAGCGCCATCCGTGATATTTGCAGGTGAATTGGCGGCAGGTGCCTCGCGTTTCTTGATTGGGAAAGTCGTTCCACACCAATTTGTTTCCCCGGTGCCGGCAGACGTTGTAGAAGGCGCGGATGCGCTCGTCTCGCCCCTTCACCACGATGACCGACGTGCCGACCACCTCGAGCTCTTTGGTGAGATAGCTGCCCGCGCGGGGCAGCTCCTCGACCCGCGCAACGTTCAGCCAGGCACGTTTGAAGATCCCCTCACGTTCGAGTGCGTAGAACTCCGGCGACGTGGAGTCGCTGAACGACACCGGACCGGTTCCCAGGTCGGGATAGTGTTCGGTCCAGGAACCCTCAGCGGGCCGTCCCGATCGCGTCATCTGTACCTCCTGATCGCCGTCACATCACCGCTCCGCCGTTCACGCCCAGCACCTGCCCGGTGATGAAGCGTGCCTCTTCCGAACACAGGAACCCCGCCGCCGCGGCAATGTCCGCCCCCGTGCCCAGGTAGCCCAGCGGGATGTTGGCCGCGATCTGCTCGTTGGAGGGCAGATAACCGGCGGCCTGACCCTGATGCTGCATCGGCGTTTCGATCCCCGACGGCGGGACGTTGTTGACCGTGATCCCGTACGGCGCGTACTCGCGCGCAAGCGATTTGGTCAAGGTGATCACCCCGCCCTTGGAAGCCGCGTAATGGGCGGCGAACGGTGAGCCCCGCTGAGCGCTCGATGACGAGATCATCACGATCCTGCCCCAGCGCGCGTCGACCATGTCGGGCAGTGCGATCTGGCAGCAATGAAACGTGCCGGTCAGATTGACGTCGATGATCCGCGCCCACGATTCGGCGGTGATCTCGGCAAAGGCGGAGTAAGCGAACTGCCCGGCACTGGTCACCAATACCGTGACCGCACCCAGCTCGTTACGCACCTTGGCGAAAGCCTGCTCCAACGCCGGCCGGTCGGTGACATCGGCGCCGACGCCGATCGCGGTGACGCCCTCGCCGCGCAGGTCCTCGGTAACGCGTTGCGCGGCTTGCTCGTTGACGTCGAGAACCGCGACCTTGTGCCCGCGCCTGCCCAGTTCATGGCAGGTGGCCTCGCCCATGCCCGAGGCGCCGCCCGTCACCACGGCCACCCGGCTCATCGACTCCGCTCCACTGCGGTTGGTCTCCCGTCCATTCACTCGTAAACGACGTGCACCGTGCGGCTCGTCGGCAGCGCCTGGCAGGTGAGCACCCAGCCCTCGTTTATCTCGTCCTCGTCCAGCGCATCGTTGTTGAGCATCCGGGCGCTTCCGTACGTCAGTCGGGCCATACACGTTGCGCAGGAACCTGTTTCGCACGACGACGGCGCGGCCAATCCCGCCATGCGGGCGGTCTGCAACAAGGTGTCGCCCGCACTGTAAGGCACCGTGGTGGTGCGCCGGTCCAGCACTATGGTCACTTCCTCGGTCATGACCCCGTCGCTGTTGCGCGGCCCCGCGCCGGCTGCCGCAGTGGGTTCTGACATCTCCCCGAGAATATCAACTACTTGCCATTAATATCAAGTACTAGAGATACCGAAATGGGCTTCGGGTCAGTCCTCGACGTGGTCGTTGAAAAGCTCATGGCCGGTGCCCTTTTCGACAACTCGGCCCAACAGTTCACGCAGCGTCTGCTGTTCCTGCTTGCTGAGGACGCCGAACACTTCCTCGTGAGCGGCGATCGCGTCGTTGACGACGGTCGCCGCGACGTTGCGTCCCTCCACCGTGAGATAGGCCTGCAGAATGCGGCCGTGCTGGGGGTCGCGTTTTCGTTCCACCAGGCCGCGGCGTTCCAGGGCGGTCAGCGCGAGCTGAACCCCTTGGGGGCTGATCAGGAGCCGCCGGGCCAGGTCGGCGCCCGAAAGGCCGGGCTCGTTGGCGAGTTGGCGCAACACGCCGATCTGGGCGGTGCTGACGCCGTGCACGCGCATCGCGTCGTTGATGGTCGTCAGCGAGTGATAGAAGGCCTGCTTGAGCAGCCACAGGATGTTATCGGTGAGTTCCATCGCCGCCTCCATGCTTGAAGATCTCGCCGCCCTTCATGACGAACGACACCTCAAGTGTGGCGCCGATGTCCCGGGAGGGGTCGCCGGGCACCGCGATGATGTCGGCGAGGTAACCGGGCGCCAGCCGGCCGAGCTCGCCGTCGGCGTCGATGAGTTCCGCGGCGACCACGGTGGCCGCCCGGATCGCCTGCATCGGCGTCATGCCGCGGCTCACCAGCGCGCCCAGCTCCTTGGCGTTCTGGCCGTGCGGGATCGCCGGTGCGTCGGTGCCGCACGCGATCTGCACGCCGGCGGCGATCGCCTTGGGCAGCATGGCTTTTGCCCGCGGAAACACCTCTTCGGCTTTCTTGCGCAGCTCCGGCGCGATCCGATCGATCGCCATCGCCTCGGTCAGGTACGTGGTGGAGACCAGGAAGGTGCCGTGGTCGACCATCATCTGGATCGTCTCGTCGCTGGCCAGGAATCCGTGTTCGATGCAGTCGATCCCGGCACGGATGCACGCCTGGATCGCGGTGTCGCCGATGGCGTGCGCGGCCACCCGTACCCCGGCCCGGTGGGCTTCGTCGGCGATCGCGACGAACTCGGCGTCGGAGTACTGCTGGGCGCCCGGGGCAGTGCTGTGGGACATGACACCGCCGGACGCCGACACCTTGATCAGCTTCGCACCGTGACGGATCTGATAACGGACACACGCGATCACCTCCGGGACGCCGTTGGCGATCCCCTCGGCTATCGAAAGCGGCATGATGCCGGGCGCGAGCCGTTGGAACACCGTCGGGTCCAGGTGCCCGCCGTACGGGGTCACGGCGTGACCGGCGGGATAGATGCGGGGGCCGACGTGCCAGCCCTGGTCGATGGCGCGCTGCAGCGCAACGTCGAGCAGGTAGCCACCGGTCTTGACCATCAGGCCCAGATTCCGCACGGTGGTGAACCCCGCCTCCAGCGTGGTGCGGGCATTGACCGCACCACGGAGGGTGCGATAGGCGGGGTCGTCTTGGACACCGTGCATCGGTGACGGCAAACCTTCGGGTCCGCCCGGGCCGCCGATCAGCAGGTTGAGTTCCATGTCCATCAGGCCCGGCAGCAGCGTGACGTCACCCAGGTCGACGACGGCGGCCGAATCAGGCGCGCCCCCTTCGGGATTGATGGCGGCGATACGCTCGCCCTCGACCACCACGAGCGCCGGTGAGCGAACCTGGCCGTCGACCACGTCGGCCCACCGCGCCGCCCGCAGGACGGTGCTCATGGAACGGGCTCGGACACGCAATCCAGGGTGGACGCACCGGAGTCGGGCACTCGTGGCTGCTTCCAGCACTCGACCGGAAACGACACCATGATCATCGAATACAGCAGGTGCATGAGATTCAGCACGTCGTCGGGTAGGTCGTCGAGTGAGAACTTGTCGCAGTAGGTGAGCGCCTCTTCCGCCCGTGGCGTGAGCGCGTCGTAGAAGGCCTTCATCTCGGTCATCGTGCTCGCCAGCCTCTTGGCGTAGCGTTCGGGTTCGGAAGGCAGACACCAGTCCGAGAATTGCTCGAGGTCGGCGAATTCGCTTGGCAAGATTGTGGGCATCGCGGTCACACCCCCGCCGTAGCGGTGCGGCGATACCGATCGATCCACGCCGCCGTCTCCTTATGCAGGTGCCGGATCAGGATCTCCTGGTCGCAGAGCAGGAACCGGTCGAGGACCTGGGACTCGATCATGCTCTGCGTCGCCTCGAGCGTGTTGGCGTCCTGCAGCCCGTATTCCTTGAACGAGACGGCCGCGAGTTCCTGGGCGACGCGCTCCCGCGGAGTCCGCGGCTGCGGAAAGTACAACGTTCCCTCGAAGATGTGGGAGTTATACGCCGTCGGCCAATAGTGGTAGGTCAGGTACCAGCCCTGGCCCCAGAACAGGATCACGAAGTTGGGGAACAGCTGGAAGGAGTCCAGCCCCCACGGATCGCACTTCGCCGGGTTGAGCCCGGTGGGCAGCTCCCCGAGGTCCGGCTTGTCCCAGGGGCCGAACAGCCCGCTCTGGCAGATGTCCTCGATTGGCTTGCGCATCTCCGCCGACATCTCCCACGCCCGCACCCCCGATGTGCTGACCAACCGGTGCGGGCCTTCCAACCGGTAATGCGGAGCCTCAAATCCCGCCTCGGCGGCCGCTTTCGAGTACGCGGTGGGTGACTGGTTCGCGTGCAGCACCGGCGCGTGATAGAACTCCTGGAACGCGTCCATGTAGAGCTTCCAGTTCGCCTTCACCTCCGAACGGTAGTGCCATCGCGAGGTCATCTTGTCGAACGGATAGCCCTCGAGTGCGGTGACCATCGGCCCGAGGAACTCACGTAACGACTGTTCGGGCTCCTTGGCGAAGTTGACGAAAATGAACCCTTCCCACACGTCGCAATGCACCGGGACCAGCCCGTAGCGACTCTTGTCGAGATCGAAGAATTCCTCCTCTTGCTGCACAAACGTCAGGTTGCCGTCCAGGTCGTACCGCCAGGCGTGGTACTTGCAGGTGAATTGGCGGCACACCCCGCTGGTTTCCTCGAGCGGCATGTCGTTCCACACCAGCTTGTTTCCGCGGTGACGACATACGTTGTGATAGGCCTTGACCTCCCCCGATTTTGTGCGCACCACAATGATCGACGTGTTGACGGCTTTCAGCTCTTTGGTGAAATAGCTGCCGGTGCGCGAAAGTTGTTCAACGCGGCCGACATTGAGCCAGGCGCGCTTGAAGATGGCCTCGCGCTCCAACTCATGGATCTCCGGGCTGATGGAGTCCTCGTAGGAGACCGGGCCCGTTCCCAGCTCCGGGTAGTGCTGCGTCCAGCTGCCCTCCGGCGGCTTGGGGAATCGAGCCATCATTGCTCCTAATCCGATCTCCGGCCGCGCGATTCGCTCCGACAGCCGCGCGGCCACCGGTTTCACTGCTCGCGGAGGACCCCGTTGGGGCCGACGGTATATGCTCGACCCCATAATCGCAAGTAGTTGATATTGCCGAAGGGGAGTCTCCATGAGTCAAGACCTCGGGCCGCGGATCGCGCCGGGCCGCTTCGTGCTGGCGCACGGGGAGACGTTCCAAGTCATCTCCCCGCACACCGAGGAACCCATCGCCGAAGTGGCCGCCGCGGGGCCGGCGGACGTCGACGCGGCGGTCAGCGCCGCCCGAGCGGCGATCGAGGGGCCCTGGGGCCGGACGGATCCGGCCGAGCGGATCGCGGCGATCCGTCGCCTCGCCGACGCCTACGATCAGCGGCGCGGGGAGATGGCCGATGTCATTACGGCCGAAATCGGCGCTCCCATAACCTTTTCGAGGCGCGCCCAGGTCGGCCTCCCCGCGATGATGATGCGCGCGTTCTGCGACCTGGCCGAGCGGCACACCTGGCAGGAGACCCGCCACGGCTTCTTCGGCGCCGACGTGCAGGTCCACAAGCAACCCGTCGGCGTCGTCGCCGCGATCGTGCCGTGGAACATGCCGCAATTCCTCACCGCCACCAAATTGGTGCCCGCGTTGCTTGCCGGCTGCGCCGTCGTGCTCAAACCCGCGCGCGAATCTCCGCTGGACGCGGTGCTTTTGGCCGAGATGCTGGAGCAGATCGATCTCCCGGCCGGCGTGGTCAGCGTGTTGCCCGGCGACAGCACCGTCGGTCAACTCCTGGTGTCCCATCCCGGGGTGGACAAGGTGTCGTTCACGGGGTCGACGGCGGCGGGACGGGCCGTCGCGGCCGCCTGCGCGACCCACCTCACCAAAGTCAGCCTCGAGCTGGGCGGCAAGTCGGCGGCCATCGTCCTCGACGACGCTGCGCCGGAGGCGGTCGGCGCCGGTGTCCGATCGGCCAGCCTGTCGAACAGCGGGCAAATCTGCAACGCGTTGACCCGCGTCCTGGTCCCCCGCGAACGCCAGGACCAGTACGTCGACGCGCTCGCCGCCGAGATGACCGCCCTGCGGGTGGGCGATCCCACCGATCTCGGGACCCAGCTGGGCCCGCTCGTCTCACGCCGCCAACAGCAGCGTGTTCACGATTACATCCGAATCGGCCTGGACGAGGGCGCGCGGCTGGTCATCGGCGGGACCGAGCTGCCCGACGGACTCGACCGCGGCTGGTACGTCGCGCCCACGCTGTTCGCCTCCGCCGACAACAGCATGCGCATCGCCCGCGAAGAGATCTTCGGCCCCGTGATCACCGTCATCCCCTACCGCGACGAGGACGATGCGGTGGCCATCGCCAACGACTCCGACTACGGGCTGGCCGGATCGGTGTGGACCGGCGACACCGACCGCGCGCTGTCGATCGCCGCGCGAGTGCGCACCGGCACCCTCGGGATAAACCAGGGTTACACCATGGACCCCTTCGCTCCGTTCGGTGGCGTCAAAGGCAGCGGATACGGTCGCGAACTGGGACCGGAGGGCATAGACAGCTATCTCGAGACGAAGTCCATCGCGGTTTCGCCATAACCGTAATTGGGATCGGTAACCGACGCCGAACGAGAGACTTTCGCCGATCATTCAGCGAAAGGAAGCGTCTTGAAGACCTTGAAGAAGATACTTGCCGGCGCACTGCTGTCGGGCGGCCTGGCGGTGACCGGTACCGGACTCGCCGCGGGCCCCGCCCAGGCCGACAATCCGGATTGGGGCCCTGCGCATCAATGGTGCCCGGGGCAACCCCTGCCGGCCACCGGCAACCACGTCACCGACCCTTTTCGGGGCTGGGACATGAACGTGTGCCACACCTACTACTACCTCTGGCCCGGGATGGGCAACGTCTCGAGCATGATCTGGGACGGGGACAACCCGCCGCCGAAGCCGCCACCACCGCCGGCCCTCATCAACAAAGACAACTGCCAGCAGATACTCGGAATCTTCTGCCCCAGGGCGTGAGCGCACATCGGCCGGGAGGCGCGGTAACCTCATTCTCATAGCGCGAGCAGCGCGCCGAGGAAGGGGACGAAGCGCTCATGGCCGACCTTGGCGACGACGGCGAAGTGACCCGCGGCGACCGCTTCATCAAGACGGCCGTCGAAATCTTGGGCGAAACCGGCCGCACCGACTTAACGGTGCAGGAGGTCGTCGGCCGGTCCAAGACGTCGCTGCGCGCCTTCTACCAGCATTTCAGCAGCAAGGACGAATTGCTGCTGGCACTGTTCGACCGGACCATCGCCCAATCGGTCCAGGCCTGGCGCGCCGAGACCGAGGGGCTGGACAGCACCGCGGCGCTCAAGCTGGTGATCGACCGCATCAGCCAGCAACCGGAATCAAGCACACAAGACAGCCTCAATCGCGCCTTGACCCTCTATAACCAGCACCTGGCCGAGACCCGCCCCCGCGATTACGCGCGGGTCCTCTCCCCTTTGCATCGCCTGATCCGCGACATCGTGGGGCAGGGCATCACCGAGGGCGTGTTCAACCCGGGACTGGACGTCGCGGCGTCGGCCGCCATCGTGATGCAGACGGTGATGGGCGCGCAGCGATTGCATTGGCTGGGTGCGGAATTGAACGGGACGCCGGTCGACGTCGGGCACCTCTACGAGTTCTGCAGTCGCGCCCTGGGCATCCGGGACAGCGAGGAGTCGAACCAGCTGTCGCTGTCCGAGCTGTTCGCCCAGATCGGCCTGCGGCCGGGAACCCGCGACGGTGAATTCGCGATGACGATGCCGGTCAGTCCCGCCGTCGTCAACACCTCGGGCGCGTTGCAGGGCGGCCTGATCGCGACGCTCGTCGACGTGGCAGGCGGGCAGTTCGGCCTCGAATACCTGACGCCGGGCACCACGATGACCACGGCGGACCTCTTCGTTCGCTACCTTCGCCCGATCCGGCAGGGCTTGGCGTTCGCGGTGCCCCGGATGCTGCGATCCGGCCGGCGGGCGATGGTGATGCAGGTCGACATCTACGGCGAGGCGGACGACGAGCTCCTCGCGACGGCGACCGTGAACTTCGCCGTCATCGACGGAAAAACACCGGAGATCCCCACCTGGCCGGGCACCTAGCCGGCGTCATCGGGCGTCACGCCGGCGACGACCGGGCCCAATGGGCGCTACACGCAAGGCCCTCATGAGTGGTAACGTCATTACCACCTACTGAGAACCCCAGATTTGCCCCGAGGAGATCGCCATGCCGTCTCGCGAACTTTCCTTCCCCGTGTTCGACGCCGACAACCACATGTACGAGCCGCAGGAGGCCCTGACCAAGTTCCTGCCGGAGAACCGCAAACGCGTCATCGACTACGTCCAGGTGCGTGGCCGCACCAAGATCGTGGTTCGCGGCCACATCAGCGAGTACATCCCCAACCCGACGTTCGAGGTCGTCGCCAAGCCGGGCGCCCAGGAGGATTACTTCCGCAACGGCGCGCAGGGCAAGAGCTATCGCGAGATCCTCGGCGAGCCGATGAAGGCCATCCCCGCCTTCCGCGAGCCCGGCGCGCGGCTGGAGGTCATGGACGAGCTGGGCATCGACTACGCCCTGATGTTCCCGACGCTGGCCAGCCTCGTCGAGGAGCGCATGAAGGACGACCCCGAGATGACCCACGACGTCATCCACGCGCTGAACCAATGGATGTACGAGCAGTGGTCGTTCAACTACCAGGACCGCATCTTCGCCACCCCGGTGATCACGCTGCCGATCGTCGAGCGCGCGCTCGAAGAACTCGAATGGTGCCTCGAGCGCGGCGCCCGTACCGTCCTGGTGCGCCCGGCGCCCGTGCCCGGCTACAAGGGCAGCCGGTCGTTCGGGCTCGAGGAGTTCGACCCGTTCTGGCAGGCCTGCATCAAGGCCGAGATCCCCGTCTCGATGCACGCCTCGGACAGCGGCTATTCGGAGTTCGCGAACGTGTGGGAGCCCGGCGACGAGTTCCTGCCGTTCAAGCCGACCCCGTTCCGCAGCCTCGTGATGGGTCACCGGCCGATCATCGACGCCATGGGTGCGCTGGTGTGTCACGGCGCGCTGTCCCGCAACCCCGAGCTGCGGATCCTGTCGATCGAGAACGGCGCCGACTGGGTGCCGGACCTGTTCAAGGGCCTCAAGGGCGTCTACAAGAAGATGCCGCAGTCGTTCAGCGAGAACCCGATCGAGGCGTTCAAGCGTTGCGTCTACATCACCCCGTTCTGGGAGGACCGGTTCACCGAGATCGTCAAGATGGTGGGCACCGACCGGGTGTTGTTCGGCTCCGACTGGCCGCACCCCGAAGGCCTGAAGGACCCCATCTCCTTCGTCGACGAGCTGACCGACTTCGACGAGGCGGACATCGCCAAGATCATGGGTGGCAACCTGATGAAGCTGATGAAGGTCTCCGCACCGGCGAAGAAGCCCGTCTCGGCCTGATCGGTCACTCGGCGGAATCGCCGTCGGCGATGACGGAAACCACACCCTTGGTTTCGAATAAGGCGAGGCGGACGTGGGCGGGCGTTCGGTGACCGTGTTGGCGCAGTATCGCGTCCAGGTCTCCCCGAGTTAGCCTGCAGCGCTTGAGGTTCTTTTCGTCCACTTCGCCGTCGCTGATCAGCACCCGAACCGGTGGATCCACGAGGCGGCGCACCCAGGGCTTGAAGCGCAGCCGCGCAACGAGGTCGTGGGCGCCGATCAGGGTGAGCAGGGCAGCGACCCCGGTAAGCCACGAAGTGTCGGCCGCCGTCGCGGTGCGCCCGACGATGGCGCCGACGGCGACTGCGGTGACCCAATCGAACGGCGTGAACTCAGCGATCGTGCGCCGCAGCATGAGCCGGAAAGCGGCTGCGGCGGTGACGAATAACGCGAGCGCCTTGAGTGCCGCGTAGGCCGCTGGCCGCCACCCGCTGTAGAACTGCAGCAGTAGGTCACTCATCGCCGCCGCCTGCTCGCACTGCAATTACGAGACGCGGCCGCGCCGGGCGAGGACCAGGGCGCGTTGACGATCGACACCGAGGCCCTTAGCCCAAAGTTCGATGATCCCGCCGGGCTCACTCATGGCAGTCCTCCTTGCGCGCATGGTCGTTGCGGTCCGGGGACCGCCCCGCGACCGGCAGTACCCGCGGACGCCGCGTGTAAACGACTGTCGCTGGGTATTCGCCAGACTGGCGCACGTTCGGCGGCCGCGACGATGGGAGGACAGATGAGTGTGGCATCGGAAGGCCGGGCGCCGGTGACCATCGACGCCGATGTCGAACTACTCGCCGCCCAGATTCAGGCACTCGAAGCGCTGGGACGAAAGGATCTGGTCGAGGACGGCGAGGTCTACGACTTCAGCGTCCGGTGGGGCGCTGTGCTGGCGGGCCGGCTGCCCCGACTGGTCCATTACAGCTCCCTCGGTCTGCTCGATGACGCGGACCGGCACCGATTCGAGTCGCTGTGCGCTGACCTCAGCAGGGTCTCCGAAAGTGCCGAGCGGTTGGGACTTCCGCGCCCCGTCCTATCGGACGACAGGGCCGCGACGACGAAGACGCATCGTCGTCTCAGGATGCGGTCGCGTTCCCCGATGCGCCGTAGCTGAGAAACTCCTTGTCCGGCAACACGATCCCGGTGCGCGGTTTGGCACACTCCGGATTGCGACATGTCAGCGCCACCATGTAGGCATCGTCGTCCTCGTTCAAGAACAGGAATCCGAGGTATAGCGCGCGGCCGACGTCGAAGGCGGTGCCACCGCACCGCTCGCAGTGGCCACCCTTGGCGTCGATGCATTCCAGCACGCGATGCCGCGCAGCCGAATTCAGCTCGATGAGCTCCGGCCGCACCGTCGGGTCGTGGTCGGTCACCTCAGATCTCCATGTCCTTGTCGTAGTGCACGTGGTCCTCGCGCCAGCCACCCAGGCCGTGACCGATGCCGGAATAGTCGTTGATGAACTCGATCCCGTTGATCCACTTGACCATCTTGAATCCCACCTGTGTCTCCACCCGCAACCGCAGAGGGGCGCCGTGCTTGATGGGCAACGGCCGGCCGTTCATCTCGTATGCCAGCAGTGTCTGCGGCTTGTAGGCCAATTCGAGGTCCATCACCTCGTAGAACTGGCCCCCGGGAGTCTCTGCCGCCGGTTCGTCACGCCCGGTGTCCTGCATGCTGAGAAAGCAGATGTATTTGGCCTGCGGCAACGGCTTAACGAGATCCGCCAGCGCAGCCAGCGAGATCCCGCTCCACTCGCCGATACTGGTCCAACCCTGCACACAGTTGTGCATCGTCCGCTGCGTCTGCCGCTCGGCGAGCGCCCGCAGCGCGGCCAGGTCGAGGGTCACCGGATTCTCCACGAGGCCGCCGACCGCTAGCCGCCAATCGACGAAATTGTGGACCGCCATCACCTTGTATTCGGTACTGGCGGGCGGCTTTCCGTTCACTCGGTGATCTTCGGTCAGCTTGCGGGCCGGGTAGTCCTGCCGCGAATTCAGCGGGCGCAGCAGGAGCAGCCGAACCCGGGTGACCACGCCGCCGAGGACGCTTTGCACTTGGGTGGGATTGCGGAGGCTCCACTTCGTGGCCGCGATGTGGACGGCGATGATCGCTCCGATGATGACGAACGACAGCGCGGTGGCCCAGTACACGTTGCGCACGGATCCGAAGATCATCGACGCCATCAGTTGACCCCAGCCCCAAAAGAAGATCATCGAGAGATGGATGACGATGAAGACGACGAAGGCCAGCAATCCCAGGAAATGCAGGCTCCGCGCCCACTGCCGGCCGCCCCACATCCGCACGTACCACGGAAAGCGCGCCTCGATCGCCGGTGACTGCGCCGCCCCGGTCAGGATTTGGAATGGCGCCAGGAGGAAAACGACGCCGGCAT
Source organism: Mycobacterium sp. E183 (assembly GCF_001667735.1). Taxonomy (GTDB): domain Bacteria; phylum Actinomycetota; class Actinomycetes; order Mycobacteriales; family Mycobacteriaceae; genus Mycobacterium. Next base: position 130,177 of record NZ_LZJN01000105.1, on the reverse strand, counting down.
AGGTCAGCTTCTGAATGGCGTCCAACGGCTCGCCGGGCAACAGCGGCGGCAGGTTGAAGGACAGGTAGGTGACGATGTCGTCGACGGCTTCGGGAAAGATCGACCATGAATAGGGCCAGTACCGGTGCCATTGACCGGTCGCGAAAAGCAGGACGTAGTACGACAGTCCGAGCAGAATCCAGCCGATCACCGAGAAGAAGTGCCAATGGCGTCCCATGCCCAATTTGTTGTGACCGGGAAGCGCGACCAGTGAGCTGTAGGACTCTTCTTCGTCGAGGGTGTCGTATAGCCGGTGCCGCGGCATGACTTTGCGGGTGAAACGCGCCCATTCGCTGCCCGGTTTGCTGTCGTCGTGCCAATACAACTTGGGGTGGGTGCTGAGGATCTCGATGCCGCTGCGGATGATCAGCGTGACGAACAAGACGTTGAGCCAATGGTCGACCCGCAGCCACACCGGATAGTCGAGCGTCGTCATGCCTGAGCTCCAGTCAGTCGTGCCACTGTTGCCGTTGCGGGTAGGCCACGTTGACTCCCGAGAGCACGGTCGCGTGCACCGCAACGAAGGCTGCGGCGAGCGCGAAAGCGAATGTGCCCGGGGTGAAGTCCCATCGGCCCATCACCGCGTCCAGCCCGCCGAGGGTGACCCATCGGCTGATCAGGTAGACGGCGAGAAAGGCCAGGCAGAGCAGACTCCCGAGGTACCAGCCCGCCGCAGGCACACGCGGTTTGAGGGCGAACACCATCGCCGTCATCGCCGACAGGCAACCGATCACCACCAGGCCCGCGTAGACGGCGAAGTACCAGGGCGCCGGCGAAAGCGTGGCGAAGACGTAGGCATGCAGGGCCACCAGGCCGCCCAGCAGGGCAGCGCCCAGCGCGGTCACCGTCCGCGGCAGGTTGAAGGCGACCCAACCGTTGAAGGTGAGCACCGATGAGGACCAGATGCTTCGCCAGAACGAGATCAACCGCCCTGGGCCGACATTGACCATGGGCGCGTGATACCCGCGCCGAGTAAATACAAACAAGCCTGGTTTAATCACTCGACCCGTGCCGGGACACCGAAGAGCCGCACGCCACGCTAGGAAAACCGTTGCACCGGGCACGGGGCCGCCATTGCTAGTCTTGATGTCTGTGCCTGGCCAGTGCTCAGCGCTTTTGGGCCAGCTTGCGGGACTCGGTCCGAGGAAGGGTCCGTAGGAGGGACGGCCGATGGCGGCCCAGAGAAACTGGGACAAGACCGTGGGTGCGGCCGACGACGTGCGCCGCATTTTCGAGAATGTCCCCGCGCTGTTGGTCGGCCTGGAGGGGCCCGACCACCGATTCGTCGCGGTTAACGCCGCCTACCGGGCCCTGAGTCCCCCGGTCGACAGCATCGGGCTCCTGGTGCGCGAGGTCTATCCGGAGCTGGAGAGTCAGCAAATCCTGCAGATGTTCGACCGGGTGTATCAAACGGGCGAGCCCCAGTCGGGAACCGAGTGGCGCGTGCAGGCGGACTTCGAGGGCTCCGGGACGGCGCAGGAACACTTCTTCGACTTCATCGTCACCGCGCGGCGCGCCGACGACGGCTCGATCGAGGGGGTGCAACTCGCCTTCGTCGACGTCACCGACCGGGTGCAGGCGCGACTGGCCGCCGAGTCCCGCATGGCGGAGTTGTCCGAGCGGTACCGCAACGTCCGCGACTCGGCCACCGTCATGCAGCAGGCGCTGCTGGCCCCGTCGGTGCCCGTCGTTCCCGGCGCGGACGTGGCCGCCGAGTACCTGGTCGCCGCGCAGGACACCGCCGCCGGCGGCGACTGGTTCGATGCGATCCCCCTTGGGGATCGACTGGTTCTCATCGTCGGCGACGTCGTCGGCCATGGCGTCGAGGCGGCCGCGGTCATGTCGCAGTTGCGCACCGCGCTGCGGATGCAGCTCCTGGCGGGGTATCCGGTCGCCGAGGCGCTGGCGGCCGTCGACCGCTTCCACGAGCATGTGCCCGGGTCCAGGTCGGCCACCGTGTGCGTGGGGTCGCTCGACTTCGGCACCGGCGAATTCCAGTACTGCACCGCCGGGCACCCTCCGCCATTGCTGGTCAAGGCGGAGGCCGACGCGCGCTACCTCGAGCCGTCCGGCGGCGGCCCGCTCGGCAGCGGCACGGGTTTCCCGGTGCGCACGGAGTTCCTCGACGTGGGCGACGCGGTCATGCTCTACACCGATGGCCTGATCGAACGCCCCGGCCGGCCGCTGATGGCCAGCACCGCCGAATTCGCCGACCTGGCCGCGAACATCGCCGGCGGTCAGGGCGGGTTCGTCATCGAGTCGTCGGCGCGGCCCATCGACCGGATCTGTTCGGAGACTTTGGAACTGCTGTTGCGGTCGACCGGGTACAACGACGACATCACGCTGCTTGCGGCGCAACGGCGCATGCCCCCGCCGCCTCTGCAGATGACGCTGGACGCCACGATCCACGCCGCACGCACCGTGCGCTCCCGGCTGCGTCAGTGGCTGTCCGACGTAGGCGCCGCGGCCGAGGACATTTCGGACATCGTGCACGCGATTTCGGAGTTCGTCGAGAATGCGGTCGAACACGGTTATGCGACAGAGGTTTCCGACGGAGTCGTCGTGGAAGCGTCGCTGGCGGGGGACGGCAGCCTGCACGCGTCGGTCATCGACCACGGGCAGTGGAAGGATCACCGGGAAGGCGAGCAGGGCCGCGGCCGCGGCCTTGCCATGGCCGAGGCCCTGGTGTCCCACGCGCACGTCAGTCACGGGCCCGGTGGTACCACCGCCAGCTTGACGCACCGCCTGTCGCGACCGGCCAATTTCGTCACCGACACGCTTGTCAGCCGGGGAGATCGGCCGAAGTCGGTCGACTCCGAGTTCGTCTCCTTGGTCACCGAACCGGGCCGCATCGCGGTCAGCGGCGACGTGGACTCCACCACGGCGTCCACGCTGGATCGACAGATCGCGGTCGAAAGCCGTTCCGGCGTAGCGCCGTTGACGATCGATCTCAGTGCCGTGACCCACCTCGGATCGGCCGGTGTCAGCGCGCTGGCCGCCGCCCGCGACCGCGCGCAGCGGCAGGGCAGCGAGTACGTTCTGGTGGCCCCGCCGGGAAGCCCCGCGCACCATGTCTTGTCGCTGGTGCAGCTCCCCGTCGCCGGAGGGCTCGCCGAGAATCTCGTCGCGGAGGGCTAGGGGCGGTCGGACCGCTGGCCGTGCCGCACCTGCTTGAACGGCACACCGCGGTCGGCAGCGAACTCCCGCGGGAACCCCAGCACCCGCTCGCCGATGACGTTGCGGGCCATCTCCGTGGTGCCACCGCCCATCGCCACGGTCTGGCGGGACAGGTAGCGCAGCCCGGTTTCCAGGCCTTCGCCGGGTTCCCCGACAACGCCGGCGCTGCCGGCGATCGTCATGGCGGTGTCGACGTTCACGAACACCGTCTCGGCGTGGAACAGCCTGATGAGTGTGCCGCCGGCCGGCGGTAGGGTGCCGTCTCGGACGCTGCGGTACACGTGGCCGATCAGCTGCTCGGCCACCGCGCGCTGCACCAGCGCGCGGCCGGCCAACTGCTCGACGCGTTCGTTACCGGCCTGGCCCGTCTTCTCGATCAGGCTCACGTAGTCAACGGGAATCGTGTGGCCGCCCTCGCTGCCGCTGCCGCTGGCGAACTCGGACCCCTGCCCCACCGCCCGGCGCTCGTGGTACAGCTGCCGCGACGCCACCGCCCAGCCGCCGTCGACCTCGCCGACGACGGCGTCGTCGCCGACGTCCACCCCGTCGAGGAACTCCTCGCAGAATTCGGTGGAACCGCTCAGCATCGTGATGCGGCGCAAGGTGATTCCCGGGTGCGCGATGGGCACCAGGAACATGGTCAAGCCCTCGTGCTTGGGGACGTCCCAATTGGTGCGGGCCAGACACAGCCCGTAGTCGGCGGCGAACGCGCTGGTGCTCCACGTCTTGGCGCCGTTGAGTATCCAGCGGTCGCCCTGACGTTCGGCCCGGGTGATGACGCCGGCCAGGTCGGACCCGCCGCTGGGCTCGGACAACAACTGAACCAGCACTTCGTCACCGCGCAGCGCCGCGGCGATGTGGCGCTTCTTTTGCTCCTCGCTGCCGGTGTCGAGCAGTGTGGCACAGCAGATGGTGAACGTGGGGGTGTTGAGGATCAGCGGCATTTCGTAGGTGAGGGATTCGGCGTCGAAGGCCTTCTGATACTCGTAGTCGAGTCCGAGTCCACCGTACTCACGGGGAAAGCAGATCCCCGCGAATCCTCCTTCGTACAAGCGCTTTTGGAGTTCCCGAGCCCGAAGCCAGGATCGCTCGTCGTCGCGCGGGGCTGGCGGGGGTGACTCGGGATCGATGGGGGGCATATTGTCCGCCAGCCATGCCCTGGCCCGGGCCGCGAAGTCGGCAACGGATTCGGTCGTCATGGGTCCGAACGCCCCGCCTTCTCGTGCTCGTACACCCGCAGGTTGTGTTCCTCGGGCGTCCCGAACATGGAGCGGTACAACGTGACCCGACGCAAGTAGAGGTGCAGGTCGTGTTCCCAGGTGACGCCGATGCCGCCGTGCATCTGCACGCAGGCCTGAACGATCTGGCCGGCCATCTCACCCACGTAGGACTTGGCGATGCTGGCAGACAGCCCCGCCTCTGGCGAGTTCGCCGCGACGTCGGCGACCGCCGCGGCCGTAGTGGCGCGGCAGGCTTCGAGCCACAGCTTCATGTCGGCGAACTTGTGCTTGAGGGCTTGATAGGACGCCAACGGGCGCCCGAAGGTGTGCCGATCCAGCGCCCACTGCACGGTCAGGTCGAACACTGTCTGCAGGATCCCGACCACCTCGGCGCACTGCAGGACCTGGGCGATTTGGCCCTGCCGGTCGACGAGCGCGGCCGTCTCGGCGGCGGTGCCCACGGCCGCGGATCGCTCCACCACCACGCCGTCGAACCGCACCCTGGCGTATTGCTTGACCATGTCCACCGACTGCTGCGGGACCACCGTGACGCCGGGCGCATCGGTCGGGACCAGGAACTGGCGCACCTCGTCACCGCAACGCGCCACCACCAGCAGCACCGCGCTCTGCGCGCCCGCCTCGACCCGGTCCTTGGTGCCGTCAATCCGGTAGCCGGAATCGGTGGGGGTGGCCGTCACCGAGGGGTCCAGCGGCGCCCATCCGCGGCCGGGCTCCGAAACCGCCCACGACGCCACGGTTTCGCCGGACATCAACGCATCGATGGTCGCGAGGTGGGGCTGCCGGTCCGCGCACCCGACGAGCGCGGCCAGCACGGCGCTAACCGGATACAAGGGTCCCGGCGCCACCGTCTTCCCGAGCTGTTCGGCGACCAGTGCCAGATCCGCCAAACCGCTCTCCGTAATGCTGCCGCCGCCCAATTCCTCGGGCACCAGCAGGCTGGTCCAGCCGAGCTCCGCGGCGCGCAGCCACCAAGCCGGATCGAAGGACTCCCCCGCGGCCTGCAACTCGCGCACGCGGCGCAGCGGCGCTTCCTTTTCCAGGAATGCTTGGGTTGTCGAGGTGAACAGCGTCTTTTCGGGAGAGTCGAGTGTCGTCATGCTGCCTCTCGTGGAGGAATCGCCGGCGTATCGATCCTAGCAACGAGCGCTACGGTAAGAGCTACCGGAGTGCCCTCGATAGCGCACCGCTACATGGCGAACACACGGCGCAGCGAGCGCGCGTGCAGCGCCCGGTTCTCCTGCGAAACAACCCAATCGGGAACCAACGAGTCGAACCCATTGAACGCCGCTGCGATCACGTGCAATTCGGTGTGCACGTAGGCGTGCAACAGCCTGTTCGCGTAGTCGATGGCCTCGTCGCGGCACGGATCGATCTCGGCGCAGCTGATGAAGGTGGGCGGTAGGCCCTCGAGGTTCGCCCGGTGCGCGGGCACGTGCTGACCGTTGGCGCTGGCGTGCCCAAGGTAGTGCCCCCATGCCCGGCTCACCGCAGGCCCGTTGAGACCCGGGGTGCGCTGAAACTCACGCCGCGACTGGGTGGCGTCGGAGTCGAGCATCGGCTGGTGCAGGATCTGCACCAGGATCTGGGGGCCTTCGTCATCGAACATGCGCTGGCTCAGGCCCGCGACCAGGGCCGCGCCCGCGTCGCGGCCCATCACCGCGATGCGGTTGACGTCCACGTTCAGGTCCGCGCAATTCCGGATGGCGTAGTAGAAGCCGGCCTCGACGTCGTCCAACGCCGCCGGGCAGGGGTGCTCCGGGGCGAGCCGGTAGTCGACCGAAATCAACAGGCAACCGCCTGCCCTGGCCAACTCCACGCACTGCGCGTGATCGGTGTCCAGATTTCCGGTCACGAAGGCTCCGCCGTGGGCGTACAGGACGAGCGGCGAGCCTGACTCGGCCCGATCCAGGTTGGGCCCCCGGTAGAGACGAAGATTCAGCTGGTGGCCGCCCGGGCCGGCGATGGTGCGGGTCTCGATGGCGACATCGGCGGTGTCGACGTCCGCGGCGCGCTCGGCGGCGAGTCGGCCGGCGTGTTCGCGTTCGGCGGGCAGCGTCTCGGCGCGGAATTCGACGACGCCCAGTGCGGTGGCGGCCTCCCGGAGCACGGGGTCGATCCGGGTAAGGCCCTGCGGGCGCGTCAGATTCGTTTGTGTCATACCCTCTCCGCTTCCGGGCTCACCATGCGGGCTCGTCGGATCCCGGCGCGGGACGTGCCGGAAACCCTCTTCAAGGTAGACCTGTGATCAGGTGTGGTGAAAGACGAGGCGCTTGTCGCCGGAGCCCCGGCCATGGGCCCCGACTCAGCGTTCCCCGGGAAGCGCCTTGACCGTCGCCGGCAGCCCATAGAGGGCGGTCGCGTTGCCGCGCATGATCCGCTCGCGCTGGTCGGCCGGGAATCGGTTGATCGCGTAGGACGGCGCGTCGTAGCTCCAGTGTGGGTAGTCCGTCGAGAACATCAGGTTGTCGCCCATGTCCATCATCTCGAGGTACTCGCGGAACTGCACGGTGTCGGTGTCTTCCAGCGGCTGGGTGGTGAACCGAACATGTTCGCGCACATAATCCGACGGGCGCCGGCGCACGTGTGGCAGGTCGCCGCGGCGGGCCTCCCAGATGCGGTCCATCCGCGACATGACCGGCATGGCCCAGGTGAAGCCGCCTTCGACGAACACCACCCGCAGGTCGGGGTGACGGTCGAACGCGCCGTCGAACACCAGGCTCATCAGGTGCGAGACGTACAGCAGCGGCCAGGCGGCGAAGAAGTCGTGCCAATGTGCCGGATTGCCAACCGGATACAGCGGGATCAGTTCGAAGGGCGTCTGCCCCATCAGGTGCGTCGCCACCGGGAATCCGTTGCGGGCCGCGGCTTCGTACAGCGGGTCGAAATGCGGGTTGCCGAAGGGGATCCCACGAGTCTGGGGCGTCATCAGCACCTGGGCCATGTACGGGTGGCCCGCCCAGCGCTCGACCTCGCGCGCCGCGCGCTCGGGCGTCTGCGCGCTGACGCTGATCGATCCGCGCCAACGGCCGTGCCGGTTGTTCTTGTCGAGCCAGACGTCGGCGAGCCAGTCGTTGTAGGCGGACTTCAGCGCGTGTTCGGCTTGCGGCAGCTGGGCGTCGCACATCGGCTCGAGGGTCGCGATGCTGACACCGGCATCGAGCAGCAGCTGCTTCGCAGCGAATTCCGGGTCGCTGCCCGCGACGCCCCCGTCGGGCGGGGCGGCGTCCAGTCGCAGCGACATCGTCTTGTACGAATCGGGTGTGTCGTAGAAATGCGGCACCGGGGCGACCGCGTTGCCGGTCGGCCAGATCTTGTCCACCCATTCGGCCGCCGCGTATGACTTGAGCACCTCGGTCGAGACGGGCAGCGGGTGCACATCGGTGTCGACGATGGTGACCGCTATTTCGTCTTCTCGACCCGTTGCGGAGTCGATCCGCTCGATCGTCGTCATCGGACACGCTCCTTCAATCCGTAGAGCTCGCTGGCGTTGCGCCACAGCACCTTGTCTCGCTGCGCGGCGTCGAGGCCGTCGGCAACGCTCTCGGGTGGCGAGGTGGACCAGTGGGGGTAGGCCGACCCATACATCAGCAGGTCGGACTTCCCGGTGAATTCAATCCAGCGCTGCGTGTCGGTGGCATCGGTCGGCCCGTCGAACGCCGAGGAGCAGAACCGAACGTGGCAGGGCAGGTATTCGCTCGGGTAGCGGTCCACCCACGGGGTCTGATCCCGCATCGAAACCCAGAAGGTGTCGAGCCGCCAGATCAACGGGGTGAGGATGTCGTAGCCGCCGTCGGCGAAGACGAACTTGAGGCCGGGATGCCTGCCGAACACGCCCTCGACGATGAGGGTGGCCAGGTGCACGAAGTAGTTCAGCGGCATGAACGCCGCATAGCCCGGATAGGTGTGGGCGTGTCCGGCGAAGGTGGGCGGATAGTCGACGCCGTTGCCGCCGTTGATGTGCACCGCCACCGGCAGCCCATGGGCGGCGGCGGCCTCCCAGATCGGCTCGAACATCGGTTTGCCGTACGGTTCGCGCGACTGCATCGGGACGCCGACCTGTACCAGCTTGGGGTGGTCGGCCAACCGCTCGATCTCCGCGACGGCGCCCCTGGGGTCTTCCGGGTTGACGCGGATGGTGCCCCGGAACCGATCCGCGGGGTCGGGCTCGAGCCAGCGGTCGAGCAGCCAATCGTTGACCGCAGCACAGATGCGGCTGTTGAGCAGGTAGTCGGCGATGTTGCCCCGGGTCAGCGGGTTGAGGATGGCGTACTCGACACCGCGTTCGAAGAGGTGCCGGCTGACGGTCTCGGGATCCGATCCCGGGTAGTGGTCACCGTAGAGGTCTTGCCGGTAGTCGCCGCCGGGCGCTTGGTACCACTGCTGTTCGACGTCGGGAATCGACCGCAACTGGTGAGCGGCAGGTAGATAGCGCCGTATCTCCGCGTTGTAGCGGAAATGCGGTTGCACGTTGGCGTCGATGATCATGGGGCTCATGCGGTCAAGAACACCTCCCCGTCGGTGACGTCAACCGGGTAGGTACGGACGCGGCGCGTCGGATCGGCGAGGTTTTGTCCGGTGGTGATGTCGAATTCCCAGTTGTGCCAAGGGCATCGGACAATTTGACCGTCGCGGACACGGCGCAGGCCGCCGGGTTCGTCCGGGGCGAACTCATTGGTGCCACCGATCAGACCCAGGCAAAGCGGGGCGCCCTCGTGCGAGCAGTAATTGACGATCGCGTACAGCTCGCCCCGCACGTTGTACACGCCGACGCCGAACTTGCCGACGTCGACCAGCTTCATCTGGCCGGGCGGCAGGTCGTCCAGTGCGCACACGAATCGTCGCTCCGGCATTTGCATCACCGCCTTCGACGCCACGCAGCATCAATACTGTGCCCGTTACGGTAACCACGACAAGCCCGTTGGGCTTACTTGCTATTTATACTATGATAGCTAAATTCCCAGCGTACCAATCCGCTTACCGGCTGCTCAGGAGGAGCGCTGAATGACGCTCAGCACCGACCCCGCCAACCAGCCCGTCACGCTCGACTTCACCGGTGAAACCAGCCCGTACCCGTTCTTCGAGTACATGAGGCATACGGACCCGGTTTGGCACGGCGCCCTGGCCGACCACTCGCAGATGCCGGAAGAGCTGCGACCGAAAGACGAGTGGGTGCTGTTCGGTTACGACCCCCTGTTTCAGGCCTTCCGCGATGACCGGATCTTCAGCTCCCACAAGTACGACGAGACGATCGGTTTGGTGATGGGCCACACCATCCTGGCGATGGGCGGCAAGGAACACCACGACCACCGCAACCTGGTGGCCAAGGCCTTCCGCGCCACCGCGCTGGAACGCTGGGAACCGTCGGTCATCGGGCCGGTATGCGACCAACTGGTCGACGAAATCAAGAACGACGGCCAGGCGGACCTCGTCAAGGCGGTGACGTTCGAGTTCCCCACCCGGATCATCTCCACGCTCCTCGGCCTGCCCCCTGAGGACCTCGACCTCTTCCGGCGGTTGTCCCTCGACCTCATCTCCATCCCGACCGACATCGTGGCCGGGCTCAACGCCGCAGCGGAGTTGCACGGCTACTTCCTCGATCAGGTCGAGCAGCGGCGGCGCAAACGCACCGATGACATCATCGGGGACCTGGTGGCCGCCGAGATCGACGGCGAGAAGCTTTCCGACGAGGCCATCATCGCGTTCCTGCGGCTGCTGCTGCCTGCCGGGCTGGAGACCACCTACCGCTCGTCGGGCAACCTGCTCTACTTGTTGCTGACCCACCCGGAGCAGCTGGCGCTCGTCTACCGGGACCGATCGCTGATCCCGATGGCGATCGAGGAGGGCCTGCGCTATGAAACCCCGCTGACCATGGTCATGCGGACCACGACCGAAGAGGTCGAGATCGGCGGCAAGACAATCCCGGCCGACGCGCAGATCGACATGTGCATGGGATCGGCCAACCGCGACGAGAGCCGCTGGACCGACCCGAATACCTTCGACATCCGCCGGCCGCGCCAGGCGCACATCGCATTCGCCGGCGGCATCCACATGTGCCTCGGCATGCATCTCGCCCGCCTCGAGACGCAGGTGATGCTGAACAGCCTGTTCGATCGCGTCAAGGATCTGACCTTCGTGGCCGACGACGGGACCGGCCAGGAGTCCAAGATCGTCGGGCTCACCTTCCGCTCCCCCAACAAGCTTCCGGTCACCTTCTCCCCGGTCGCATGAGGAGGCCGCTTGAAAACTAGAGGAGCGCTCCTGCACGACGTCGGCGGGCCGTGGTCGGTCGAGGAATTCGAGCTCGACCCACCCCGGGCCGGCGAAGTGCTGGTCGAGATGGCGGCGGCCGGGCTGTGCCACTCCGACGACCACATCCTCAAAGGCGACATGTCGGCGCCCAACGAGGTGATGCGATCGCTCGGCCTGCCGACGATGTTTCCCACGATCGGCGGCCACGAGGGCTCGGGCATCGTGCGGCAAGTAGGCGAGGGGGTAACGGATTTCGCGCCCGGCGACCACGTGGTGATGTCGTTCGTCGCGGTGTGCGGGCAGTGCCGCTGGTGCGCGACCGGCATGGAGTACATCTGCGACGTCGGCGCTTTCACCCTCACCCCGGGAATGCCCACCGACGGCACCTTCCGTCATCACACCGCCGACGGCCGGCCACTGGGGCATCTGGCGAAGGTCGGGGCATTCGCCGAACACACTGTGGTGTCGACGAATTCGCTGGTGAAAATCGAGCCGACCCTGCCGCTGGCTCCGAGCGCGTTGCTGTCATGCGCCATTCCGACCGGCTATGGTTCGGCCGCCAACCGTGCCGGTGTACGCGGCGGGGACACCGTCGTGGTCATCGGTGCGGGCGGGATCGGGACTGGCGCGATCCAGGGCGCGCGGATCAGCGGCGCCGCTCAGATCGTCGCCGTGGACCCGGTGGAGTTCAAGCAGAAATCGGCGCTGCAGTTCGGGGCCACCCACAGCGCGGCCACGATCGCCGAGGCGCAGGACATGGTGCGGGACTTGACCTACGGCGTCATGGCCGACGCCGTCGTGGTCTCGCCTTCGCTGATCACCGCCGCCGACGTCCGCGACGCGCTGCAGCTCACCCGCAAGGGCGGGACGTGCGTGCTCACCGGAATGACGTCACAGCTCACGCGGTCGGTCAAGATCGACCTGCAGGACTTCATCCTGATGAACAAGACGCTGGCCGGAACGATATTCGGATCGTGCAACCCGAGGGCCGACATCTCCCGCCTCGCCCGGCTCTATCAGACCGGGCAGCTTCAGCTCGACGAAATGATCACCCGCCGCTATCGCCTCGACGAGATCAACGACGCCTACGACGACCTCCGCAACGGCAAGATCATCCGGGGCATCATCGATTACGGAGTCGGGTGAATCACCGCCGGTCCAGATCATCTGCAGGCTCGCGGTGGGTCAGCCGCCTCGGCGGGTGACGTGCCCACCGGATCGATCAGCAGCAGCTCGAGCACTACCGAAGTCGTTCCGCGATTGCGGCCATCGTGCACATGGGCCGGACCACTGAGCTCAATAAACGAGTCGCCCGGCCGGTAGATGCCATCGACGGTGCAGTCGTTGCCGTAGTGGTACAAGGTACCTTGCTTCACCACCGCGATCACGGTGCCCGGATGCCAGTGCCAACCTATGGCACCACCGGGGGCAATCGTGGTATCGCGAACGACGAATGTTCGTCCCTCGGTTGAGGTTTGCGCTATCACTTCGTAGCCGACGCCGGTAGGTGGTCTTGCATCAGATCCGATCAGCGCGCAGGCGAGCCACGCCGCGATGGCAAGTAGCGCCGCTGAGGAGATGAGGTTTCGGACTATCGCTCCGGCAAATTCGTTCCCATGCCGATCTGATCTGCGCCACACGCGTCGCAATCCGCGATACACCCGCACCCTTCTTCCTTGTGACCTAGCGCATATCGCCCATCCGAAAGATCGGTATGGTGATACCGTATCACTGTACCTATTGAAAGGACCACCCGTGGAGAAGTGGGGCGACAAACTTTCTGAACTGCAAGCTGCCGTACAGGGTCCGGTCGAGACGGAGAGGACCTTGGGCTACACGCAGGAAGTGGCGGTCTTCAACACGGCCGTGCAGCATCGCCCCGCCGTCGCGGTGGGTGCGGCCAGTGCCGGCGACGTGTCGACGGCGGTGACGTTCGCGGCGCGCCATGGCCTCAAGATCGCCGTCCTCAATACCGGGCACGGACCATCGCTCGCCGCCGACGGCGACACGCTGATGATCACCACGAGAAGGATGTCCGGCATCGCGATCAACGCCGAGACCCGGTTGGCGCGAGTCGACGCCGGCGTGCGGTTCGGGGCGCTGGTGGAAGCCGCCGCCGAGTACGGACTGGCTCCGCTGCCCGGATCCTCACCCGGCGTCGGCGTCGTCGGCTACACCCTCAGTGGCGGCGCCAGTCTGACGATGGGACGCAAATACGGTTGGGCCGCCGACCATGTCACCCGCATCGACGTGGTGACCGGCGACGGCCAGTTGCGCCGGGTGTCCCCGCACTCCGAAGCCGACCTATTCGGCGCATTGCTGGGCGGCAAGGGCAACTTCGGGGTCGTGACGGCGATGGAGTTCTCCCTCTTTCCCGTGACGACGCTCTACGCGGGATCCATCCTCTACTCGGGCCGTCACGCCCGCCGGGTACTGGACGCCTACCGGGAGCTCACGGCCACAGCGCCCGACGAGCTGTCGACGAGCCTGGCTCTGCTGAATCTGCCTCCCCTGCCCGGCCTTCCGCCCTTCATGCAGGGCCAGCTGACAATCTCACTACGCGTCTCCTTCGCCGGAGACGATGCCGTCGGGGCCCGGCTGATCGATTCGATGCGCCAGGTCGCGCCCGCGCTGGCGGACACCGTACGAAGCATGCCCTACACCGAATTCGCGTCGATCAGCAATGATCCGACGGACCCGGCGGCGGCGGTCGAACACTTCGGCCTGCTCCGGGAGCTGACCGAAGACACCGTCGCCGCGATCGTCGATGTCGTCGGGCCGGACTCCGGCAGCCCCATCAACATCGTTGACATCCGACACCTGCAAGGCGCCTTCGGCAAGCCGGCGCCGTTCCCCAACGCCGTGGGTGCGCGGGACGCAGCCTTTGCCTTCTTCGGTCTGACCGTCGTGCCACCCGGGCACGACGCGGTGCATCACATGCACTGCGGTTCCGAGCTTCTCACCGCGCTGAAGCCGTGGCTGCACGAGCTGGCCAGCCCCAGTTTCCAGGGCCCCAGCGACGCGACCGAGGAACGCGCCCGCAAGGCCTACGAGCCCAGGGTGTACGACAGGCTCAGGGTGGTCAAGACGAAGTACGACCCGCACAACAGGTTTCGCCTCAACCACAACATCCCGCCCCACGGCGCGGGCTGAATGGCGATTGCATTCTGTCGGTATAGCCGTACCATACAGCCATGACTATGCAGCGGCGAACTCGCCGGGCGGGCGGAGCGCGTCGACTCGAGGTGACCGAGACGGTCGCAACCGTCTTGGCCGAACGTGGGTACGAGAACACCCGCTTCGCCGATGTCTCGGCGGCCAGCGGCATGGCCATCAGCACGCTGCAAAACTACTTCGGCTCACGTGAGGACATGCTTATCGAGGCCATCAGGCACGCCACCGAAGTCGAGGCGGTCGCGCTCGAGGCCGTCGCCGAGGCCGAGCGGGATCCGTGGAATCGCCTGGTTACCATGATCGATCGAAACCTCAACACTCCTTTGAGCAATCACCAATTGTTAATTGAGGTCTGGCGTTCCAGCATGCGCGACGCGGAATTGCGTGACTACAGCGAGGAGGGCTGGGCGCGCTACCGCGCACCGTTCGTGAAAGCGGTGACCGAGGGCCGCGACTCGGGGGCCTTCGCGCCCATCGCCAGCCCCGACGATGTCGTCGACCTGTTACTGGTCTGGCTTGCCGGTGCCATGGTTCCCCGGACCTTGCACTTTCGAAACCCGACGGCGGATAAATTTCGGACCGCGCTGCTGCGCCAAGTCACTCTGATGCTGGGGCGGGCCGGGTGAGCGTGCGCAGTCGCTGCACTTGGCCGTAGGCGTCAATCGGACTGTGTAGGGCCAGGCCGCCGTCGGCGTGCACGATTTGTCCTGTCACCCAGGGCAACTCGAGGAGGCCCACGATCGCCCCGGCCACGTCGTCTGCCTCCCCCAGCCGGCCGAGCGCCGTGCGTTCGGACAGTGCCTCCACCCAGCCGGGGAGCTGTTCGGGCTTGGCCAGCATCGGTGTGCGTGTGACGCCCGGCCCGACGGCATTCACCCGGATGCCGTGCACGCCCCATTCCACGGCGGCGACCTTCACCAACATGTCCACCCCGGCCTTCGACACGCAGTAGGCGCCCATGTCCCGGTCGGCGACGGTGCCGCTGATACTGGAAACCGCGACGATCGAGCCGCCCACCCCGGCGTCGACCATCGCTTGCGCCCCGGCACGGATCGTCAGCCAGGTGCCGGTGAGGTTGACGCCCAACACCCGGTTCCATTCCGCGGGCGACTGTTCGAGCAACAGCCCCGAAGCACCGACCCCGGCGCAGGTGACGATCCGGGTGGGCGCGCCATGCTCGCTCACCGATTCTTCCATCGCGGCCGACACGGCGTCGGGATCGCTGACGTCACAGACGATGTCCGCATCGGCGAGATCCCACACGACGACGTCGTGAGCCGCATCGCGCAACCGTCCGGCAACTTCACGCCCGATTCCGGACGCACCGCCCGTGACCAGCGCGGTGCTCATTTCGCCCGCCCGATCAGCTCAACGAGTACCCCGTCCGGCGCTTCGATCACCGCCATCGCGACGGTCCTTCCGTCCGGGGCCACGACATCGATGCGCCGCACGCCGTCGGTGAAGCCCAATGCAGCCAAAGCGGCGAGCGTTTCGTCGACTTCACGCTGCAGTGAGAGCAACATGAACCCGTGCCGTAACGCGGTCGAATCCGGCAGTGCCTCAAGGGCGCCGGCCACCTCCACCAGTTCGACAAACCCGCTGCCCGATGTCTGCGGATCGCCGAGAAACACCGATCGCAGCCGATCGCTCCCGGCCCCGAACAGTTCCGGCCAATCGCCGACGAAGTCGTAATCCATCAACTCGCTCAGTCCCAGGCCTTCGCACCAGAATCGGAGCGACCGTTCGACATCGGAGGTGCAAATCGCCGAATGATGCACACCTAACATGGGCTTCCTCTCGATTGCAGAGCTTGCCCACCATCATGCAACGTCGATTGTTGACGCGGAACGTTTGCCTACATCTTGATCGCCGGGATCAGCCTGGTGAGGTTCCACAGGCGATCTCGCCGTGCGGACAGCGATGAGATTGCCAGCGCGACAGCCGTTATCGCAACCAGCACGGTGATCGCTTGCCAGAGCCGTCCGTCGATGCCGCCGAGGATGAGCTGGCGCAGCCCGTTGACGCCGTAGGTCATCGGGTCGAAGCGGTGCAGGACCTGGAAGGGCCGCGAAGTGGTCTCCACGGGGTACATGCCGCCGGCGCTGACCAGCTGCAGCATCAGCAGGGCCATGATCAGCACCCGTCCCACCGCTGGGCCGACGAGCGCGTTGATCGCCTGCGTGGCGGCCACGAATGCGGCGGAGATGAGGATCATGAACCCCAGCATCGCGACCGGGTGCACGGCACGCATGCCGAGGGCGAACCGGACCACGCAGTAGAGGACGATCGCCTGGAACAGCGCGATCGTGGCCGCGGGCAGATAGCTGGCGAGCACCACCCGGATTTCGAGCACCTCCGCGGCGATCGCGCGACTCTGCAAGGGCCGCAGCACCATCCACAGCACCAATGCGCCGAAGAACAGCGCCAGCGTCAGGAAGAACGGGGCCATGCCGGTGCCGAAGTTGGGTGCGGCGTTCTCGTGCGAGGCTGCGAGCTGCACCGGCCCACCGATGGTGTCTGCGACCGCGTCCTTTTGCTGAGTCGTCCAGTTGGGCAGCTGGTTGGCCCCCTCGCCGAGCTTGCCGGCCAGCTCGGCCGATCCCGCCTTGAGTTGGTGCGCCCCGTCATCGAGCTTGACTATGCCGCTTGCCAACTCGGCGTTGCCGGAGGACAGCTGCTGGGCGCCGTCGCGGAGCTGCGTGAGCTTGTTCGTCAGCTCCTGCCCCTTGTTGCCGACCTGGTCGAGGGCCGAACCCAGCGGGCTGCCGGGCGTGCGCAGGGCGGAGGTCATCGCGATCGCGGCGTTTTGCGCGTCGGTGAGGCGTTGGCGGATCTGCGGCGTGAACTGATGGCCACGCAGTTGATCCTGGATGCTGCGCAGGTTGTTCGCCAAGGGATCCTGGCGCGCGGCGAGCTGATCGATCACCGGCGACAGCGCGTCAGCGGCACCGTCTTGTGCGGTGGCGATGGCGCCGATCTGGTCGTTGGCCTGCTGCAGCGCGGCAGCGCCCTGTTGCAATTGCTGCGTGTCGCCGCCGACCTGTGACAGCGCCCGGGTCACCGCGAGCAGCGGGTCGGTGGCCTGGTTGATTCCGTCGGACAATTGCTGGGCCCCGGCGGCGAGGCGCGCCGAGCCGGACCGGGCCGTGTCGAGGCCGGCGGCCAGCTGCCCGGCCCCGTCGTCGAGTCGAGCGGCGCCCTCGGCGGCCTGCTTGATGCCCGCGCCCGACGTAACCACCACGGACAGCATGTGATTGACGGCCTGGCCGGAGATTCGGCTGGACACCGCGTTGAGCACCTGGCTGATGGCGGTGCGGCCGATGCTGGTGGAGATGTAGTTGTTGGCGTCGTTGTAGACGGCGATCAGGTTGGCCTTCTTGGGTTGCCCCGTCACCGGCGACGCGATCGCCGCGCTGAAGTCCGGTGGCAGCTCGACCATGAAGTAGTACTTGCCGTGGTCGACTCCGTTGCGCGCTTCGGCCAGGTCCACGACGTGCCAGTCCAACCCGCCGTCCGCGGTCAGGCTCTTGGCGATCTCCTCGCCGGCGTTGAACTGCTCGCCGGAGACGACGGCGCCGCGGTCGGAATTGACCAGGGCCACCGGCATTTTGTTGGTGTGGCCGAAGGGATCCCAGAACGCCCACAGGTACAGCGCCCCGTACACCAGCGGCAGCAGCATCAGCACCACGATCGCCACGCGCGTCAAACGGCTGCGACCGAAACGCTTGATCTCCGAGCCGAATGCAAGTCCAGCCAACATCGTCAATCTCCTCCGGTCAGGACGCGGCGATCGTGAAGCTCGTGCTCGGGTGCGTCGGTGCCGAGCGGGTTGGTGACTCCGACAACGACCGTGCGCTGCTGGGCGATCACGCCGAGCCGTTCCACCGCGATCGCTCGCCGGGAGTTGTCGCGCACTTGCTCGAGGTCGCCGACCACCAGAATCGGACGATTCGACAGCAGCGCGAGCGTGATCCGCAGCAAAAACATTTCCAGGTCGGACAATTCGACGATGTAGGTGTCCGAAGACGGCGGGGGCATGTCGCCGAAGACCTCCGTCAGCCCGGCCTGACCGGCTTGCGGCGGCACCAGCGAATACCACGGCGCCAGCCACCGGCGTTGCTCGGCGAGTACGGTCGCCACGGTCACCGACTCTTCGAGTTCATCGATGTCGTCGAAGGCCGCTATCGCGCACCGGCGGCGGATCGCGCGCGGCGTCGTTTCGCCGAGCACGCTCAGCGAGCCGTGACTGGCCTTGAAGCGTCCCGCGATCGTCAACAACAGCGTTGTCTGACCCGGGCCCCCGGGCATCTGAATGGCGTGGAACCCCGGCGTCAGGGCCAGGTCGACCCCCGAGAACAGCGGTCCGTGCTCACCGTCGACCCCCAATCCGGCGGCGGTGATCACCGGTGCGATGTCGTCCGGTTCGTCTTTGGCATCCATGGTGTGACTTTCCCTGATCTCCTTCAAGCCGGAATCGATTCCAGCAGTGCGGTGATCAGTTGCGCGAGCAGATCGGGGTTGATGGTTCCGGGACGCAGCACCTCTTCCATCGCGACGCCCAGGTTGAGGGTGACGACGAGCTGGGCGATGTCGGTCAGCCGCCGGTCGCCCGGCACGGTGTCGGTCGATTCGACGATGTGCAGCGCCTGGTCGACAGCGGCGCGACGCCGCTCGATCAGGCGCCCCCGAAGCTGCGGATCGCGCTGGGCGCGCAGCCAGTACTCGACGAGCAGAACGTAGTAGTCGGAATGGTCGCGGACCGAGTCGAGCACCGACCGGCTCACCTCACGCGCGGCCGCGGCGGTGTCGCCGTCGCTGCGGTCGAGCGCTATCGCGATCTGCTCGCCCCGCAGCTCGAACTCGCGGTCGAGCAGGGCCAGGAACAGCTCGTCCTTCGACTCGAAGTTGGAGTAGACCGCGCCCTTGGTGAAGCCCGCGGCCTGACCGATCGCGTCGATGGTGGCACCGGCGAAACCCTCGGCGGCGAACACCTTCGACGCCGCATCCAGGATCCGGTCGCGAACCTCGCTGCGGGTGGGGCGGGTGCGATGCGGTTTGACGGGCGACATGTGCAGTAGCATACCCGTCAGTATCGGTTAGATACTAATGAGTATCGAAGATCACCCGCGCGCGGAATCGTCAGCCGAGCCTGGCCGCGGTGCGCTCCCACAGCTGGGCGGCCAATCGCGGGTCGTTTGCCAGGCGACTGGTCTTGGCGATCTTGCGCTTGGCGTAGTAGGCGCCGGGCGTCCACTCCGATACGGGCGCGCTCGACGCCAGCCGCACCGCCTGGTCGGCGCCCTGGTCCGGGCTCGAGATGAAGAGCACCGCCGGGGTATACCGCTGCATGAACACGAGAAATCGCGAACCCGAGGCAATGCCGATGTTGGAGTTGACGTTGCCGGGATGCACGGCCGCGACGGAAAGACCGGCGTCATGGTAGCGCCGATGTAATTCCTTGGTGAACAACACGATTGCGAACTTTGAGAACGCGTAGGCAGCGGCGGGGCGGCGGCTGGCGGTGTTCTCCAGGTCGTCGACGGTGGCACGGAAGACCAGCTTGTGCGACGAGCTGGTCGTGTTGACGACCGTGGCGCGGGACTCCAGCAGCACATCCAGCAATCGGGTGGTCAACAGGAACGGCGCCAGGTAGTTGACCTGATAGGTGCGTTCGTAGCCGTCCGACGTCAGCTCGATCTTGCTGGCCATCCTGCCCGCATTGTTGAGCAAAACGTCGATGCGCGGGTACTGCGAACGCAACTTGTCCGCCAGCGCCCGCACCTGGGACAGGTCGGCGTAGTCGACGACGAAGTAGTCCGCGCCCAATTCGGTGGCCACCGCGGCGGTCTTGGTTTGGGAGCGGCCCACCACGACGATCTGGGCGCCGGTGCGACTGAGGCGACGAGCCGCAGCGGCACCGATGCCGTCACTGGCACCCGTGATGACAATCGTCCTGCGCGTCATTGCGAGACCTCCACGCCGGAGTGTAGCGATCACGCGATAAGCGGGGCGCTCATCGACGCGAGGGCCATTCAGCGCTGATGGCTGTCTGCCGCGAATAGAGCTGGGAAAGTCAGGCCAGCGAGTACCGCACCGGCAGGTGCTTCAGGCCGCCCACGAAGGTGGTGGCGACCAACTCCGGATCACCGATCAGCTCAATGGATTTGAGCCTCGGCAGTAGCTCGGTGAAGAAGCTGTTGACCTCCATACGGGCCAGGGCCGCGCCCATGCAGAAGTGCACGCCGTACCCGAAGGCCAGGTGCTTGTTGGGGTCGCGCCCGACATCGAAGCGGAACGGGTCGGTGAACACGTCCTCGTCGCGATTGGCCGACACATAGGACAGCAGCACGGAATCGCCCGCGGCGATCGGCACTCCGCGCACGGCGGTGTCCGCGTTGGCGGTGCGCATGAATTCCTTGACGGGCGTGACCCAGCGGATCATCTCCTCGGTGGCCAATGGCATCAGGTCGAGATTCGCCTGCAGCCGCTCGAGCTGGTCGGTGTTCTCGATGAGTGCTTGCAGCCCACCGGAAATGGTCGCGCTGGTGGTGTCGTGACCGGCGGTGGCCACGATCAGGTAATAGGACACCGTGTCGATGTCCGACAGCGGTTCCCCGTCGACGCGGGCGTTGGCGATCGCGGAGGCGAGATCGTCGGTCGGGTGTTCGCGGCGCGCCTCGGTGACCCCGTTGAAGTACTGGAACATGTCGAACAACGCAGGCAGCTGGTCCTCGTTGGAGCTGCCGCGCTTGAATTCGGAGTCGTCGCTGCCGAACAATTCCTGGGTGAGCTTGAGCATCCGGGGGAAGTCAGCCTCCGGCAGGCCCAGCAGTGACATGATCACGAACAGAGGGTAATTGACCGCCACCTCCTGGACGAAGTCACACTCGGGACCCGCGGCCATCATCTTGTCGACATAGATCTTGGCGAGCTCGTCGACCCGAACCTTCAACGCGCGCATCGCCTTTGGCCGGAACCAGTCGGATCCGATCGCGCGTACCACCCGGTGCTGCGGATCGTCGAGGTGGATCAGCGTGCGCACGCCCGCGGCCGCCTGCATCTCGTCGCCCTCGGCGGTGGTCAGCACCGGGCGCGGCCAGTTGGTGAACAACATGTTCTCGCGCTCGATGTCCATGATGTCGGCGTGCTTGGTGATCGCCCAGAACGGTTTATAGTCCGGCACCTCGACCCACGACACCGGCGCGTTGGCGCGCAGGTGAGCCAGCGCCGCGTGCAGCCGCTCCTCGTCGGTGTACGCCAGTGGATCGGCCAACAACTTCCCGGCGTCGTCCATCGTCGTGGTGCTCACTGGCGAAACTCCTTCATCGCGGCGGTGATACAGGTTTGCGAAGCGGTCATGAAGATCGGCAGGACGCGGTCGACGACACCCTCACAGCGGTCTCGCAGCGCGGCGCCGACCTCGTCGACCTGCCCGACGACCGCGAAGGTCGCCAGCATTTCGTCGTCGATCAGCTTGGCCATCGCGTCCCACTCCCCCTGCTTGGACAGCCGGTTCAACTCGGCGTGCAGGTCGCCCCAGCCGTGCAGCTCGAGAACCTTGCGGTAGGCCGGCGTCGATCCGTAGAAGGCGATCTGCTTGCGCACCGCGGCCGTCGCGGTCTGCAGCTCGGCGTCGCTCTCGCCGGTGGCCACCAGCACCTCGGCCGACAACTCGACGTCGGCGCGCCGGCGGCCGGCCCGCTGCAGGCCGCGTAACAGCGCGGGCGCGGTGACCTCGGTGATGTAGCGCTTGGACACCATCGGGTGGCCCAGGTGTCCGTCGGCGACCTCGCCGCACATCTCGGTCATCACCTCACCGACCGCGGCGACGAACACCTTCGGCGTCGGATAGGGCTGCGCCTCGGGGGTGAACATCGGCGTCATGATCTTGTGGGTGTAGAACTCGCCCTCGAAACGCAGCTTGCCGCCGTCGCGCCAGGCGTCCCAGATCGCGTGCAGCGCCGAGACGAACTCCCGCATGCGCCGGGCCGGGTGGCTCCACGGCATGCTGAACCGCTTTTCGATGTGGGGCTGAATTTGAGTGCCCAGCCCGAGGATGAACCGGCCTTTCGAATACGCCTGCAGATCCCAACCGATGTTGGCGACGATCATCGGGTTGCGGGCGAACGCCACGGCGATGTTGGTCCCGATTTCCAGCCGCTTCGTGTGCTCGGCGGCCAGCAGCAGCGGCAGGAATGGGTCGTGGCTGGTTTCGGGCGTCCATCCGCCGTCGTAGCCCTGCCGTTCCAGGGCGACCGCCGCGTCGGCCGCGCGAGCGAGTTGATTGGGGATGCCCCCGTCGACCTTGAGTCGGGCGGCGTCGGCCATGCGGGTAACTTTACAGTAAGCAATCCAGTATGTGACCCTGCAGATCCGCTCACCAGACGAAACTTGCATGAGGTAGGACAGAGGCATGTCGAAAGCCCAGGACTGGGGAGAAACGCTCGACGATCTCGGGCGGCGCCGTGAGCGTGCGTGGGGCATGGGTGGTCCCGAACGGCTCGACAAGCACCGCGGCAAGGGCAAGCTCGACGCCCGGGCGCGCATCGAGCGCCTCCTCGACCCGGGGACGTTCCGAGAAATCGGGACGCTGGTCGGCGGCGAGATCGCGGCCGACGGCCTGGTCGTCGGCTCCGGGTTGATCAACGGTTCGCCGGTGATGCTGGGCTCGGAGGACTTCACCACCATGGCCGGCAGCATCGGACCGGGCGGCAACTCCAAGCGCTACCGCATCGCCGAACTCGCGCTGCGCGACAAGGTTCCCCTGGTGATGTTGCTGGAAGGCGCCGGCTTCCGACCTGGCGGTGGACATTACGGCCGCGCCCCCACCGACCTGCTCGCACAGGCGCAGTGCTCGGGCCGGGTGCCGACCGTCGCCGCCGTGCTCGGCCCCTCGGCCGGACACGGCGCGCTCGTCGCCCCGGTCTGCGACTTCCGGATCATGAGCGCGCAGGGCGCGATCTTCACCGCCGGCCCGCCGGTCGTCAAAGAGTCCACCGGAGAGGAGATCTCGAAGGAGGATCTCGGCGGGCCCGGCACCGCCGTGCCGAGCGGGGTGATCCACAACGTCGCCGAAGACGACGAGGCCGTGATCGCCGACATTCGGCGGTACCTGTCGTATTTCCCGCCGAGCGCGTGGTCCTACCCGGCGCAGCTACCGCCCGACGAGGCCGGCGAGCAGCGCGCGACGCCCGAACTGCTCGACATCGTCTCGCGCGACAACCGCCGCGTCTACGACATGCGCGCCGTGCTCGACGTGGTCTTCGACCGGCCCGACTGGTTCGAGGTGCAGCCGCGGTACGGCAAGGCGATCATCTGCGCGCTGGCCCATCTCGGTGGCCACCCGGTCGCGGTCGTCGCCAATCAGCCCAACGTGCTCGCGGGCTCCATCGACGCCGACGCGGCGGACAAGGCGGCGCACTTCATCATGGTGGCCGACTCGTTCCACCTGCCCATCGTCTTCCTTGCCGACAACCCCGGCATGCTGCCCGGCAGTCGGTCCGAACGCAGCGGGGTGCTGCGCGCCGGTGCGCGGATGTTCGCCGCGCAGACGGCGGCAACCACGGTCAAGTTGCACGTCACCCTGCGCAAGGCATACGGATTCGGCTCGATGGTCATGTCGCTGCTCGGTTTTGACCACCAGAGCGCGACGTTCGCCTACCCCGGGGCGACCATGGGCGCGATGAGCGCGGCCGCGCTGGGCCGGGCGACCCATGCCGGCGAGGACATCACCGCGAAGCTGCGTGACGCCGAGTTGCAGGCGTCGTATCGCTCGGCCGAACATCTGGGATTCGACGAACTCATCGATCCCCGCGAGACCCGTGATGCCCTACTCGGTGCACTGCTTCGCGGGCTGTCCAGCCGACAGGCCGCGGCGGAGCCGGTCAGCCGGACCGTCATCCTGCCCTGAGGTTCTGTCGCGAGCGTGCGTGTTGGTACGGCGACACGCCGCAATCGGCGTACAACTGCGCACCCTCGCGGAGCTAATCCACCGCCCGGTACGCGCTGACGACAGGCTCGAGCTCCTCCGGCGTGGCGCCGTGCATGATCACCGCGTCGGCCCCGTAGTCGAATTCCTTGCGAACACGGTCCGCGCATTGCCGGGCCGAACCGGTGGCCGACGGCTCCAGCCATTCGTCCGGGATCAGCGTCGCGATGTGCTCGATCTGCTCGGCCGTGGCCTTGTGGTCGATCCCGCCCGCGATCGACGTCACCACGGGGTCTTCCCGGAAGCGTTGCAGCACAGCCGGATCCCACTCGTTCGTCCGCACCATCAGGTCGCCGTAGCCCTGCAGATAGGTGGCCAGACGCGCGACAGTCTTCTTGAGCCGCAGCTCCTCGGGCAGGTGATCACCCACCGTGGCGAAGCACGACCACACCCGCACGCTGTCCGGATCGCGGCCGGCCTTCTCCGCCGCGGACTTGACGGTCTTGACGCAGCGTTGCAGCGTCTCGGGCGTGAAGTAGGTGTGCAGGATGACGTCGTCGAACACCCGGCCCCCGAGGTCGAGGGTGTTGGGCCCGAAAGCCACCAGCGCCAACCGGATGTCCTCGTTGAAGTCAGGGTCGAGGAACAGGATCGGGTACTTGCCCATCGGTCCGTCGTGGTTGAAGATCAGTTCGCCATGCCACAGGCGGCGCATGACCTGGGCCCAGTCCTCCATCTGCGCGGTCGTGACCGCCGGTATGCCGAAGGCCCCATAGATCGCCGCGATGCCCCGGCCGATCCCCAGCGTGAAGCGCCCGCCGGAGAGCCGGTGCATGGTGGTGGCCCACGACCCGGTGATCAGCGGGTGGCGGGTGTTGTGATTGGTTGCCGCGGTGGCGATCTGCATCCGGGTCGTCACGGCGCACGCGGCCCCCGTCAGGGATGACGCCTCTTTGACGTTCCAGCGTTCGGAGATGAACGCGGTGCCGAAGCCGAGCTCCTCGCCGCGGCGGGCCTCGTCGATCAGCGTCGCCGGCCCCTCTCCGCCGGCACCCGCCAGCAGGTAGTAGCCCAACTCATCGAGAGTGCGCTCATTCAACTCCAAACTCCTTGCTGGTAGCCGCAATTCCAGACCTCGGTGATCTTTCCGTCGACGACGCGGAACACCTCGATGCTGGCGACGTTGGTTATGGTGCCGTCCTTGGTAGTCATCGACGAGTCGTAGACGATGGCCACGTGCTGGCCGTCGTCGCCGGCGGCGACGACGTTCAGATCGAAGCGCAACGTGTCGAACATCGCCCAGACGTCCCTCACCCGGCTGACCGCCTGTTCGCGGGTGAGTGTGTGCGCCTCACCCACCCCGTGCCGAATCACCTTGTCGGCGAACAGTTCTTCGGCCAGGGTCAGGTTCTGCTCGTTCCAGACGACCAGGTTGTAGAGCTCGACCACCTCACGTGCCGAGCGCGGAGCCCCCATCAGCCGGCCACCTCGCGCAGGAACCCCTCGGTCACCTTCTGCACCCGCCGGGAGAAGATGTGCCCGACGTGGCTGCCGTCATACCAGTACAGCCGGCCACCCCAGCGCTCCTGCAATTCGACCGTGGGATCGCGCATCGCCATCCGGTCGTGCCACGCGCCGACGATGAGCCGGCGATGCGGCGGCGGTGCCGGATCCACCCGCAACGGGTCGATCACCGAGGTCAGCTTCGCCACCTCCGGAGAGGCCAGCAGGTCGCGGAATTCGTCCCGCGACGACCCCCAGCGCCCCAAGTGCCGCGCGATCATCGCGTTCAGCCCCAGGATCGGCGTATACAGCGCCACCGCGTCGACCTGCCTCTCCAGGTGCGACACCAGCGCCGCGACCGGAGTGCCCATCGAAACACCGGCCACCACAACGGCGCTCGCCTGCGGTTGTGCCCAGCGCACCAGCGCTCGGATCTCCGACACCGAGCGCATCATGCCGGCGACGTTGCCCAGGGGGTCCATGTCGGGGTACGCGGGCCATTCCCGGCGCCGGCAGCCGTGACCGGGCTGCACCGGCAATGCGACGTTGAAACCCAATTGGCGATGTATCCGGCCGATGCGGGTCAACAGCAGGTCTTCCGTGCCACCCTGACCGGCGCCGTGCACCCAGATGAGCCACGGTCTTGGGCCATCAGCGTGCCGGCACAGGTGCACCACCGCCCTGGCCGGCCCGCCCAGGCCTTCGGCCTGCAACGTTGGCGGCAACGCCGGATCGTGCTCGAACGCCAGCCGCTCGTAGGCCAAATTACCGACGCGTCGCCGCCGCACGGAGGTTGCGCGCAGCGGCACCGGTTCCCCGTGCGCACGGTCGATGCCCAGGGCCGACAACTCCTCGGCCGCCGCCGTGCAGCCGGACAGCGGCCGCATCGCCGCCGGGCCGCCGCCGAGTAGTGAAAAGCCGCTCAGCACAAGCTCGTCCAACATGACCTCGCCGAACTGCCGCACGCCTCGCGGCGACACCGGAGCCCAGCCGGTCGATTCGTTCAGGCCGGCCACCGTCCGGGGTAGCAGCATGCCGAGCTCGCGGGTCGCCTCCTTGGCGAGCCCCAGTCCGCGCGTCACCTTCGACATGGCGTGCGGTCGGAGACGCCGGCGCCGATGACGACGACGTCGACCCGGATGTCAGCCGCTTCAGTCACTTCACTCCTTGCCGTGCACGGACCGGACTGCTGAAATCTATACTGTAACGGACTTAGTATCAGGCAATCGGAGGCTGCAGCGTGAAAGTCCCCTTCACCTGGAAGGTCACCGGGTGGTTCATGGTCGGGTGGTCCCCCGAGTTCCCCGTCGGCGAGGTGCGGCCGCTGAAGTACTTCGGTGAGGACCTGGTCGCCTACCGCGACGAATCCGGCGAGCTGCATGTCCTCGAAGGGCACTGCAAACACCTCGGCGCCCACATCGGCCACGGCGGCAAGGTGCTCGGCGACTGCGTCGAGTGTCCCTTCCACGGCTGGCGCTGGGGTCCGGACGGCACCAACCGGTACATCCCCTACCAACCGGACCGCCCAAACCGCGCCCTGCGGCTGCGGGTGTACCCGGTGTGCGAGCAACACGACTGCGTGTTCATCTGGCACCAGCCCGACGGCAAGGAGCCGCAGTGGGAGATGCCGGACATCTTCGGAAAATTTCCGCAGTTCGAGACCGACCCGGCGGCCTACTACCGCGCGTATCCGGAGTTCTCCCGGCGCACCGAGCGCGAACCGGTGCATCCGCAGATCGTCGCGGAGAACGCCCCCGACAGCGCCCATTTCGAATACGTGCACCACGCCACGGTGACCCCGAGGGTGCTGGACTGGAAGATCGTGGATCACGAGTGGCAGTTCGTGGCCGGGTGGCCCGACGCGCGCAGCGACGACCCCGACGACCTGGCGCTGCGGTTCCACAGCCACCTGTTCGGCCTGGGCGGGGCGATCAGCGTCTTCGAGGGGGCGCAGAACCATCGGCTGATCTTCACCTGCACGCCGGTCGACGACGAGTGTTCGGACCTGTTCTACTCGATCTGGTGGCCACGGGTCCCCGGCGACACCGCCGACGTACCGCAGGGCAAGCTGCGCGACATCATCAAAAAGCAGTTCCTGTCCACCGTGTTCGACGATCTGCAGATCTGGCGCTACCAGAAGTACGTGGAGAACCCGGCGTTGTCCAAGGCCGACGCGAAAGGGTATATGGCACTGCGGAAATGGGCCAGACAGTTCTACGAAGTGCCGGCATGACACCGAAACTCGCCGACATCGCGGCGCCCGCGCGCACCGCGATCGTCACGCAGGAGTGCCAGGGGGCGGTCATCGGCCCCGACGCCGGTTTGGCGATGCTGGCGCAGGAGGCACGCCGGGTCGCGCTGCCCAATATCGTCCGGCTGCTGCCGGCGGCCCGGGCGGCCGGGGTACGCGTCGTGCACTGCCTGGTGCAACGACGCCCCGACGGGCTGGGCTCCAACCACAACGCCAAGATTTTCGCCATGGGGCACGGCCAGGTCGACATCGCCCCGGGCACCCCGGGGGCGGCCGTGTTACCCGAATTAGGGCCGGAGCCAAGCGATCTGGTGCTCAGCCGCTGGCACGGCGTCGGGCCGATGGGCGGCACCGACCTGGACGCGATCCTGCGGAATCTCGGGGTGTCGACCATCGTCGTCGTCGGGGTGTCGCTGAACATCGCCATCCCCAACGTCGTGATGGACGCGGTCAATGCCGCCTATCGCGTCATCGTTCCCCGGGACGCCGTTGCCGGCATACCCACCGAATACGGAGAGGCCATCATCGCCAACACACTGTCGCTGCTCGCGACCATCACCACCACCGACGAGTTGCTCAGCGTGTGGACGCGGCGATGACCGACACCGCACCCGGGGTTCGCGGCGGATTCCCCGACATCAAGCCGGCCGAACACGCGCCCCCCGGGCTGGGCCGATTCGTCGCCGCGACGCGCCGCCTGCAGGATCTGACCCTCGCCAGCAACCCGGACGCCGCGGCATGGACCGCCGCGGCCCGGCTCGTCGAAGACGCCTGCGCCCTGCTGGACGGCCACCAGGTGCCCGAAGGCATGGCGCCGGCGGGCCGCGTCATCGAACTCCCCGGCCTCGGCCACCCGCTCTTGCCACCCTGGACGATCTCAGAATCCGGTCCGGATGGCGTCACGATGGCGGGCCACTTCACCCGCGCGCATGTCGGCGGAAACAACGCCGTGCACGGCGGCATGATCCCGCTGTTCTACGACTGGCTGTTCGGGATGGTGGTCTCCACCGCCGGCACTCCCCCCACCCGGACCGCGTACCTGCATGTCGACTACCGAAACATCACGCCGATCGACGAGCCGCTGAGCGCCCACGGCAGCATCACCGACATCGAGGGCAGGAAGATCTTCATCTCCGCTACGATGACGGCCGCTGATGGCACGCTGCTCACCGAGGCCAACGGCCTGATGGTCCGCCTCCTCCCCCACCAGCCATGAGAGGCCTGATGTCCGACACAGCAACACAATTCACCGTCCCCGCCGTCGCGGCGGCCGTTGCGGCCGCGATTCCCGACCGGGAGCTGCTGATTCAGGGTGAACGGCGGTACAGCTATTCACAGGTGATCGAGCGGTCCCACCGCCTCGCCGCTTACCTGCATTCCCGCGGGCTCGGGTGCCACACCGAACGCGCCGGCCTGCCGGGCCACGAGACCGGCCAGGACCTCCTCGGCATCTACGCCTACAACGGAAACGAATTCGTCGAGGCGTTGCTGGGCTCCTTCCAGGCCAGAGTCGCCCCGTTCAACGTCAACTTCCGATACGTCAAGAGCGAGCTGCAGTATCTGTTGGCGGATTCGGGGGCGACCGCGCTGATCTACCATGCCGCGTTCGCGCCACGGGTGGCCGAAATCCTGCCGGACCTCCCGCAGCTGCGGGTTCTGATTCAGATCGCCGACGACTCCGGCAACGACTTGATTTACGGCGCAGTGGATTACGAGAGCGCCCTCGCGTCCTGCGCACCCGAACCGCCACCGGTGCAGAATTCACCGGACGACCTCTACGTCCTGTACACCGGCGGGACGACGGGAATGCCCAAGGGCGTGCTGTGGCGCCAGCACGACATCTTCATGACCTCTTTCGGCGGCCGCAACCTGATGACCGGCGAGCCGTTCGGGTCCGTCGAGGAGATCGCGGCCGGCGTGCTGGCGGGCCCCGGCACCAAGTTGATGATCCTGCCCCCGCTGATGCACGGCGCGGCCCAGTGGAGCGTGATGACGGCCATCACCACCGGGCAGTCTGTCGTCTTCCCCTCGGTCGTCGATCGTCTCGACGCCGACGAGGTGGTCCGCACCATCGAGCGCGAGCGCGTGAGCGTGGTGACGGTGGTCGGTGACGCGATGGCCCGCCCGTTGGTCGCCGCCATCGAGAAGGGGATCGCCGACGTGTCGTCGCTGGCCGTGGTGGCCAATGGGGGCGCGTTGCTCACCCCGTTCGTCAAGCAACGGTTGATCGAAGTCCTGCCGAACGCCATCGTGGTCGACGGTGTCGGGTCCTCCGAAACCGGCGCGCAGATGCACCACATGTCCACTTCCGGGGCGGTGTCTACGGGCACTTTCAACGCCGGACCGGACACGTTCGTGGCGGCCGAGGATTTGGCCACCATCCTGGCGCCCGGCCACGACGGCATGGGCTGGCTGGCGCAACGCGGTTACGTCCCACTGGGCTACAAGGGCGATGCCGCCAAGACCGCCAAGACATTTCCGGTCATCGACGGAGTGCGATACGCGATTCCCGGCGACCGGGCCCGTCACCAAGCCGATGGCAAGATCGAGCTGCTGGGCCGCGATTCGGTGACGATCAACTCCGGCGGTGAGAAGATCTTCGTCGAGGAGGTCGAGACCGCGATCGCGTCGCACCCCGCGGTGGCCGACGTGGTCGTCGCCGGACGGCCCAGCGAGCGGTGGGGGCAGGAGGTCGTCGCCGTCGTCGCGCTGGCCGAGGGCGCTCATGCGGACGCCGAGGAGTTGGTCGCCCACGCCGGGCAATCGCTGGCCCGCTACAAGCTGCCCAAGGCGATCGTGTTCCGGGCGGCAATCGAGCGCAGCCCGTCGGGCAAGGCGGATTACCGGTGGGCGCGCGAGCAGGCGGTGAACGGCTGACAGCGAAGGTCGACCGCCGCTTGGCGCCGTCCGTCGCGGTCTCCACCGCAAATGCGTTGACAATGACCTGATTTGATCGCTGATTGTCTCGAATTCGTCCCGGGCGGAGCGATTGTTGAACCGCTCCGGAGGTCTACGCTCGACTGCATGACCGGCCCCGACGGTTTTCATCCCGACTTCACCCCCAATGCCCAGCAGCATGTACCGCGCAATCGCGTCCGCCACGTCAAGTCAACCGAACTTGATGGCACCACAGCGCAGACGGACGGCATGCAGCGCTTCGCCGCGTTGAGTGGATCCACGGTGGGTAGCGAGAAGCTGTGGATGGGAGAAACCTTGGCGTCGCCGGGCAGCGCCTCGGCCAACCACCACCACGGTGATTCCGAGACGATGATCTACGTCCGCAGCGGCCATCCGGAGTTTGTGTTCTTCGACGGGGAGCGCGAGGTTCGGGTCCGGACCGATCCCGGCGATTACGTCTTCGTACCCCCACATCTGCCCCACCGTGAGGAGAACCCCGATCCAAACACGCCGGCGGAGTTGGTCATTGCCCGCAGCAGCCAGGAGGCGATCGTCGTCAATCTGCCGGCGCTGTATGCGCTGTAGCGGTCTCCACCCGCGCTCGCGGCCCAGGGCTCAGCGCGGGATCTCGGTGTAGTGGTGTTCCTCGTAATCGGACTTCAAGTATCCGTTGACGGTGTCGTTGAAGTCGATCCAATGTGACGTCTTGCCATGGGCGTTAAGGCTCTCTTGCGAGGCCCAATGTTCGACGAGGACGTAGCTGTAAGGATCATGGGCGTTGCGCCACAGTTGATACAGGCTGCAGCCGTCTTCCTTGTTGGACTCGACCACCATGTGGTTCAACAGCTTCAGAAACTCGGCTTCGTGCGCTTGCGCCACGTCGAAGAAGACATTCAAGATGATCATGCCGCGCGTCCCTTCGTACCGCCGGTTGTCTCGATGAATTCGCGCAGGCACGACAGGAGCGTCTCGGGTTGTTCCTCGGCGATCCAGTGTCCCGAATCTTGGATTGGCCGGACCGTGACGTTGTCGGCGACCTCCGAGAGCATGGCCTCGGCGATCGGTACGAAGAAGCTCGCGGTCCCGCCGAGTCCGAGAACTGGCAGCGTGAGCTTGCCCTGCTCCGCCAGAATGCGTCGGTTGTCGGACGCGTCCTGCTCGAAGGCGCGGAACAGTTCAAGGCCCGCACGCATGGCTCCGGGGGCCGTGTAGTCAGCCACGTACCGCTGCGCGTCCGATATCGAGATCGCGTCGGGATTGGCGCTCAGGCGCTGGTAGAACGAACGTAGATAAGGGAATTCGCTGCCAGCGATCAGAGTCTCGGCGACGTTGTCGGCCGCGCCGTGTAGGTGAAAGTGCCAGAGTCTATTTGAGCTGTAGTTGGTGGTGGCCACGCTCTCATACGCATTGGTCCCCGGGATCGGCGCCTCCATGAGCACAAGACGTTCGACGCCGGTCGAGTACAGGCAGGCGTAGGCGTAGGCGACCATCAGCCCGAGGTCGTGGCCTACCAAGGTGATGGGCTGCTGCACACCGAGATGGTCGAGCAGGGCCTTGATGTCGCCTGCCATGGTTTGTTTGTCGTAACCGCCGGCGGGCTTGGATGACCCCCCGGCGCCTCGGTAGTCGGGAGCGACGACAAACCAGCCGTCCTCGTGCAAGGGCCCCATGACATGGCGCCATTCCCACCAGGTTTGGGGCCAGCCGTGCAGCAGCACCAAGGCCCGATCGTCGCCACCGTGACTCGGCGGGGTGCCCACGGTCACGTAATGGATCCGGACATCCGCGTGGTCGAACATGTTGTGGTTGAACGTGGGCATCGCTGTCCCCCTCCACGGTAGAAGGCTGCTACGGAGGCCTTCCGGACTCTTGAAGGCGATGGTAGAAGCGCTCGCGTTTGGTTAATCGCTCCTGGCTGGAATCGATCGGTGATTGACCAGTTCTCCTCGACGGCACGCCGAACACCATCGGGCCACGGGCTCCGAGGAGCGGCATTCCGTGTTAGCGGAATGCCGGGGACACCGCGGCGGGCGACGCGTGCGACGGCGCCTGGCCCGACGCTTGGCGGCCTCGCGGGTCCGGTTTTAGGATTGCGATCACGCAACGGGAGCGCTCACCTGCCAGGTGAAAGGAAGTCTTCCCCATGGCCATCGTCCTCGATACCGACGCCGTCGACCCGGTGGAACGCTCCGATTACATGCATTGGGCCATGGGCGCGGCCATGGTGTCCGTCGAGTGGCATTGGGTGGAAGACGGCCCGGGCGCGACCGCTCATGGGCTGGTCACTCCGCTCGGTGACCTGACCGTCTGTGTCGGAGAGACGACCGCCAACAGGGTGGTCCGGACACCAGCGCTGGCGCGCGATGGCGCCGAGCCCACGGTCTTCGTCAATCTGCAGCTCGCCGGTACCGCGATGGTGGTGCAGGAGGACAGGGAGGCGGTTCTGCACCCCGGTGCGATGGCGCTGTACGACTCCAGCGCCCCCTACACACTGCTCAACGCCGAGGGCATGGGCGGGGAGTTCTTCCAGATCCCCCACTCCGCGCTCGCTTTGCCGACTGAACTGATCCGCAAAGCGTGCGCCGTGCCGCTTATCCCTGAGCATCCGCTGGCCACGTTGACCTTCGATCACCTCCGGCGTGTGGCCGCCGATCCGAGCCTGTTCACCGCGGTCAACGGCGATCTCGTCGCGCACCCGAGCATCGAACTGCTTCGCGCGGTGATCACGACCCAGTTGGGCTATGCAGAGCGCGCGGCCGAACCCCTCGCCAACACGCTGGTCGTCCGGATTCTGGACTACGTGTCTCGACATCTGCGTGATCCGGAGCTCAACGCCGAACGCATCGCCGCGGCACACTTCGTCTCGGTGCGGCATCTGTACAAAACGTGCGCCGACGCCAACATCAGCCTGGCCGAGTACATCCGTACCCGGCGGTTGGAAGCCGCGCGCCACGAGCTGGGCCGGAGCGACGCGACGGTGACCATCGCCAGTGTCGCGCGCCGGCACGGATTCTCCGACATGTCGAGTTTCAGCCGCGCCTTCCGCGCCGCATACGGACTGTCCCCGCGGGACTGGCGCGGTCACCGCCTGCGTGCCGGCGCTGAGACGGAGTTTTCTTCTGCCACACCGCAGTAAGGGTCCCGCGGGGCACAGCTGCACCACGCCAGCTGCGACGTCGGTCTGCGCGGCAACCGCCTCGCCCCTCCGGGCGGCGTGAGTTGGAGCGCTCTGCGCGGCGCACCACTGCTGCCCCGGGTTCGGCGCCATCACCCTTCGGCAAGGTCCGCCCCGGCCGTCTGCAGCGGAGGCACAACGTCGTGCAGCCCCGGCACACACTGAGACGGTTTCGCGCGCAAACATAAGCCATCAGAGCCTCCGCGTTGCAGGGCCGCGACGACGTGACCGGGTGGGCGGGGAGCGCGATCGGTGAAGGTACGAGGGACACAGCTGGGCCTGGGGAGGAACCACGGGGACCACGGTGAGACGCAACTCGAACGCGGGATACATCACCACCCACGACTTGCCGGCGAGACCAACAAACCGGCCGCACTCAAACACGTTGCAGCGCAACCAAAGTGACCGGACACATGCTATGGAATTCACTCTAGACCGAATCGAGCGGAGTTCCCCGCCCACCGCCCCGCCGCGGCCGGGCAATCGCAGTCGACATCCGGCTGCGCTGACCTCCGCGCATCCGACGTCACGGCCACTATTCACCACACCGGTAACGCATCAACTCCCGACGCGGCGTGAGGACAGCGTTGGGATCGCGCGCGATGCGGGCGGCATTAATTCGACCGGTGCTCGCCGCGTGGGCGGAGGCCGAAGCCTGCGCACCATCGCCGTGCTGATGTTCAACGGGGCGTCGATGTTCGAGACATCGGTGCCGATGAGCGTGTTCGGCATGAATCCTGCCGGGGCTCCCGCATTCACCGTGCTACCGGTTGCCGGCGAAACCGGTCGGATGCGCACCAGCGACGGTGTTGGATTCGATCCACCGCATGGGCTAGAGGCCCTGGACCGCGCCGGGATTGTGGTCTTACCCGGCTGGCGCAGTCCTCATGACGCCCCACCCCCAGGGTCACTGGAAGCAGTCCGCACAGCACACGCCGACGGCGCCTTGATCGTGAGCCTGTGTATGGGCGCGTTCGTCCTCGCAGCCACCGGTCTGCTCGACGGCCGGCGGGCCGCCGCACACTGGTTCCATGCACCCACGCTGGCAGCGCGGTATCCATCGGTGCGCGTTGACCCCTCGGTCCTCTTCATCGACGACGGCGACATTGTCACCAGCGCCGGGACGGCAGCTGGTCTGGATGCCTGCCTTCATGTCGTGCGACGCCACTGGGGCGCCGCCGCGGCCACGGCGATAGCCCGTCATCTCGTCCTGTCGCCCGCACGATGCGGCAGCCAAGCACAGTTTGTCGATCGCCCGGTCCCCCTCCGGTCCGAAGACGTCGAATTGGGAAGGGTGATGGAATACGCCATCGCTCATCTGCAGCATGTGGACATTGACGCGCTCGCCGCACGAGCCGGCCTGAGTCGGCGGACCTTCGATCGCCGCTTCCGGGTCCAAACAGGGGTCTCGCCGCTGCAATGGCTACTGCACCAACGGATCCTGCGCGCCCAGAATCTTTTGGAGCGCACCGAGCTGACCGTCGACGCCATTGCGCGACAGGTAGGTCTGGCCACCGCGGTGTCGCTCCGTCCCGCATTCCGGCGCATCGTCGGCGTCAGCCCCCAGGCGTACCGGCAAGCTTTCCGGACCGTCGACACACATGCCGGTACTGACCGACAATGCGGGCTGACCAACTAGGTGGCGTCTCGCTGCGACTGCGAGCAGGCACCGCGGACCGCGTCCCTTCCGGCGGCTGACGAGCGTCCCGGCGGGCAAAATGAGTCAGAAGGCGATCGATTCCAGCCAGCTGGCGATCTGACCTCGGGCCAGCTTTTACGATCACTACGGAGAGCCCCGAACCGGCTCCGGGTAAACCCTTTTCGGAGCAGCACCGTCGCGGATCGCGAGGCGCTGGTGCGCCGACAGGAAGGATTGGTTCCGTGCCCTACTCGAGCGAACACGACGGTTTCAAGCTCTACTACGAGCGCTCCGGGCAAGGTGTCCCGGTCGTCCTGATTCACGGCAACCCCGGCGACCACCGGGAGTACTCCAGGGTCATGCCGCAACTGGTGGAGCACGCCGATGTCACCGTGATCGACTTGCGCGGTTACGGCAAGTCGGACAAACACCTGAGCGATCCAACGGCCTACGCACTCAGTCGCCAGGTGGGCAGCGTCATTGCCCTGCTCGAAGAATTGGGTATCAGCAATGCCGTGCTGGGCGGATACGACATCGGCAGCTTCACCGCCCAGACGGTCGCATCGACCCGGCCCGATCTGGTGCGATCGCTGGTAGTCGCACCGCCCACCCTGGGCGTCGGGCGGCGGATTCTCGAAGAGGACGCGGTGAACGCGTTCGTGCACGCCATCTTCTACAAGTCGGAACTCGTCGAAGAAATCATCGACGGCAAGCCCGGCGCCGTCCGCGCTGCACTCAAGGAAAACCTGGTGAACTGGTCGGCGCCCGGATCGACCGTTGTCGACGACCTCCTTGACCACCTAACCGAGAACCACTGCGCACCAGGGGCATTCCTGGCCGGCGTCCTGTGGTTCCGCAACCCTGAGGGCAATCCGATCACCTTCTACGCAAACGAGACGACGCCGGCACGGGAAGACAGGTTCGCCAAGCCCATCACCATCTTGTGGCCGGACCAGGACCCCCTGTTCCCACAGGCATGGAGCGACACCCTGGATGACTTCTACGAAGACTTCACCCTCGAGTACCTTGACAACTGCGGCCATTTCAGCCCACTGGAGTCACCTGACATGTGGTCCAAGCACCTCCTGGAACACATCAGCCGGTGACCATCGGCCACACCGGAGTTCCGGTTTCGCACCTCGCATCACTCACGAAAGGGCCATTGTCATGAGATCGTCGGGTGCACCCGCCGAGCCGCACTGAACATGATCGACAACGCCCAACCCGGCGACCGCCCAAACCCAAAACAGACTGTCGCACAAGCGGACTCGCGCTGGTTCCCCGGATTCGACGCCGGTACCTTCGATATCGACGGAACGGCTATCTACGCCCGGTGGGGCGGCAACCCTGGCGGACCCGCACTACTGCTCGTGCACGGCTACCCCGAGACCCACTTGATGTGGCGCCACATCGCCGGCCGGCTGCGGGACCGCTACTTCCTGGTCATACCCGACCTCCGCGGCTACGGGGCCTCCGCCAAACCGGTCGGGTTACCCGATCACAGCAATTACAGCAAGCGGACCATGGCCAACGACCTCGTCGCGGTCGTGGATCAGCTCGGACGAGACTCGTTCTACCTCTGTGGGCACGACCGCGGGGCGCGCGTTGCGGCCCGCCTGGCGCTGGATCACCCACACCGAGTCAGGAAGCTGTCTCTGATCGACATAGCCCCCACCCTCGACATGTACAGGGCCACCAACCAAGAGTTCGCGACCGCCTACTTTCACTGGTTCCTGCTCATTCAGGCCGCCCCACTGCCCGAACTTCTCATCGGAGGCAACCCGGCCGCTTACCTGGCCATCGTGCTACGACAACTATCAGGCGGGAACGACGACTACCTTGAACGCGAGGTGATTGCCGAGTACGAACGCGCTTTCTGCACTCCCGAGACGCTGCACAGCACCGCCGAGGACTACCGGGCCAGCGCCGGCATCGACCTCGAACACGATCAACACAGTCGCGATCGCGGACATCGGATCGCCTGCGACACACAGGTTCTGACCGCCGAGAACGGAGCAGTGCATCGCCTGTTCGACGCTCACGCCCTCTGGCAAGCCCAATGTGCTGCAACTGTCACCGCGACGACGCTGCCATCGGGGCACTTCATCCCCGAAACGCTGCCCGACGAGACCGCCGCCGCGCTATCGAGCTTCTTTCCCACCTGACGCGGTTCTGCCGCTCCGAATCGGTTGAATCAAAGAAAAGCGAGGGTCGTAGTGAGTGCGGTCGCCTTCATCGGTCTCGGAATCATGGGCAGTCCCATGGCGGTCAACCTCGTCCGCGCGGGTCATCAGGTGACCGGATACAACCGATCGCGTCACCGAGTTTCCGACCTCGTCGCCGCCGGCGGTGTTGCCGCCGACTCCATCGCCGACGCGGTCCAGCACGCCGACATCGTCGCCCTCATGCTGCCCGACTCCCCCGACGTCGAAGCCGTGCTAACCGCCGACGGTGGAGTTTTCGAGACGGCCCAACCGGGTGCGCTGATCATCGACTTCTCCAGCATCCGGCCCGAGGTCACACGCACGCTGTCCAGCCGGGCGCGCCAGCGCGGTCTCCGGATGATCGACGCCCCCGTTTCGGGCGGCCAGGTTGGCGCCATCAACGCCGAACTCTCGGTCATGGTGGGCGGCAGCCCTGAGGACTTCGCGGCGGCGCAACCAGTGCTGCAAGCGGTCAGCGCCCACGCCGCACTCGTCGGACCCTGCGGCTCAGGGCAGACGTTGAAGGCCGCCAACCAGCTCATCGTCGCGGGCAACATACAACTCCTTGCCGAGGCGCTCGTCTTCCTCGAAGCGCATGGTGTGGACACTCACGCGGCGATCAGTGTCCTCAGCGCGGGCCTCGCCGGATCAGCGGTACTTGATCAGAAAGCCCACAACATGCTGAGCAGGTCTTTCACGCCCGGCTTCCGCATCGACCTGCACCACAAAGACCTCGGCATCTTCGCCGAAGCAGCCCGCATGGTCGGCGCCATCAGCCCTGTCGGTTCCCTCGTCGCGCAACTCATGGCCGCCGCCCGGGCCAACGGCGACGGAAGCCTCGACCACTCCGCACTCCTGCGGGGAGTTGAACGGCTCTGCGGTCGCGAAGTAAGGGATAGCGCCTGAGTTCGCAATCCACGGGCATCTCGGCAGTCGCCGCTGACTCGCCCGACCCGGGCAGCCCCGCCCATATTGTCTACTGTAAGAATTACAGTACGATCTTACGCGAGGCCTGCCCCGTTTCTGCTGGAGATGCTGGAGTGCTACGTGACGACCGACGTTCGCAGCAGTGACGAGACCGTCAGCCTGCGCGATCCCTACCCGTTCTTCGCCCGCAAGCGTCTCGAGTCCGGGGTGTTCCGCGGGACGGTGATGGACTATTCCAAGACGCCCGAGTCGCTGATGCCCAAGCGGGAGTACTCCGCGGTGTCCTTCGATGCGGTGAACACGGTGTTCCGCGACGGCCGGACTTTCAGCTCCGCGCCATACGACAAGACGATCGGGCTCT
Source organism: Mycobacterium sp. E183 (assembly GCF_001667735.1). Lineage (GTDB taxonomy): Bacteria > Actinomycetota > Actinomycetes > Mycobacteriales > Mycobacteriaceae > Mycobacterium. The sequence continues at coordinate 91,411 of NZ_LZJN01000105.1, read as the reverse complement.
TCATGGGGCCGACCATCCTGGCGATGGAAGGCAAGAAGCATCGCGACCATCGCAACCTCGTCTCCGCCGCTTTCAAATCCAAGGCGCTGGCCCGCTGGGAGAACACCATCGTCCGGCCCATCTGCAACGCGCTGATCGACGAGTTCATCCACACCGGCAAAGCCGACTTGGTCCGGAACTTCACCTTCGAATTTCCCACTCGCGTCATCGCCCGATTGCTCGGGTTGCCCGCCGACGATCTGCCGACCTTCCGCAAGCGCGCCGTGCAATTGATCAGCTACCACGTCGACTACGAACGCGCCTTCGAGGCGTCGGCGGCGCTCAAGGACTACTTCGTCGAGCAGATCGAACGGCGCAAGTCCGAACCCACCGAGGACATCATCGGCGACCTGGTGACGGCGGAGATCGACGGCGAAAGGCTAAGCGACGAAAGCATTTACTCCTTCCTGCGGCTGCTGTTGCCGGCCGGGTTGGAGACCACGTACCGCTCGTCGGGCAACCTGCTCTACCTGCTGCTCGCCCATCCGGACCAGTTCGCCGCGGTGCGGGACCACCCCGGGCTGCTGCCGCAGGCGATCGAGGAGGGGTTGCGTTACGAGACACCGCTCACCACCGTGCAGCGCTTCACCACCGAAGACACCGAGCTGGAGGGGGTCGAGATCCCGGCGCGGTCTGTGATCGGCGTGTGCATCGGGTCCGCGAACCGCGACGAGCGGCGCTGGGAGCGTGCGGAGGAATTCGACATCTTCCGCAAGCCCCTGCCGCACATCTCGTTCGCCGCCGGTGAGCACACCTGTCTGGGCCTGCACCTCGCGCGGTTGGAAACCCGCGTCGCGGTCGAGTGCCTGCTGGATCGAGTGACCAACGTCAGCCTGCTGACCGAGGACGACCCCCACATCCACGGCCAGCCGTTCCGTTCGCCGACTTCGCTTCCCGTGACGTTCGACGCAAAGTAGGGTCTGAGAAAATGGTCAAAGTTATGTCGGGCTTCCGGGTCCTGGAACTCGCGCAATTCACGTTCGTGCCGGCGGCGGGGGCGATCCTCGCGGACTGGGGCGCGGACGTCATCAAGGTCGAACACCCGCTGCGCGGCGACACCCAACGCGGCTTCATCAACATGGGTGGCATCCAACTCGATCCGGAGCGGCATCCGCTGATGGAACATCCCAACCGGGGCAAGCGCAGTGTCGGGATCGACGTCTCGACGCCGGGCGGCCAGGAGGTGATCTACGAGCTGGCCAAGACCGCTGACGTGTTCCTCACCAACTACATGCCGGCGCAGCGGCAGAAGCACAAGTTCGACGTGGAGCACATTCGCGCGGTGAACCCGAACATCATATACGCGCGAGGTTCGGCGTACGGCGACAAGGGCGCCGAGCGTGACGTGGGTGGTTACGACGGGACGGCGTTCTGGACGCGCAGCGGCATCGGGTACGCACTAACCCCCGAGGAGCTGGGCGGCGCACTGGGGCAGGGTATTCCAGCGTTCGGTGACTCCATCGGCGGCATGTTCATCGCCGGTGGCATCTCCGCGGCGCTGCTGCATCGCGAGCGCACCGGCGAAGCCGTCGAGCTCGACGTGTCATTGCTGAGCACCGCCTGGTGGGCGGCGGGAGCGAGCGTGACGCAGGGCATGGAGACCGGACAGGTGATGCGCACCCCGATGCCGGGCGCCGCGGGCGCGATGTCGGTGAACCCCTTCATGGGCAACTACGCAACCTCCGACGGCGGCACCATCAACCTGTGCATCATCAGTCCGACCGGCTTGATCCGAGACACATTCGAGCATCTCGGCATCCCCGAGGCGGCCGACGATCCCCGCTTCTCCGATGTGCTGCCGCTGATTCAGAATGCCGGCGCGGCGGCCGAGCTGATCGCAAAGGCCTTCGCCGGCAAGCCCTTCGACTATTGGCGGCAACACCTGAAGACGATGAAGGGCCAGTGGGCGCCGTTCCAGAGCCTGCTCGACCTGGTCGAAGACGAGCAGGCCCTGGCCAACGACATGGTCAGCGAGGTCGAGCTCGCCAGCGGCGGAAAGCCTTTCCGCGTCGTGCGCGGTCCGGTGCAGTTCAACCACGAGCCGCTGGTGACCACGCGCGCGCCACAGGCGTCCGAGCACACCGAGCTGGTGTTGATGGAGCTCGGCATGGATTGGGACCGCATCGAGGAACTGAAGGACTCGGGTGCTATCGCATGAAGAACGCCGGCGACCGCCGCGGTGACGACCTGAAACTTCGCCGAACGTGCACTCAGGGCGAAGAATTGGCCGATTTCTCGCCCTGAGTGCACGTTCGGCGCGCTATCAACCGACCTTCTTGGCCGGCGGCCCGTACGCCGGCTTACCCAGACCCAGCATGTACTGCGCGATCATGTTGCGGAACACCTCCAGCGTGCCGCCGTAGATGCCGACCAGCGGGGCGAATCGGTAGGCGTATTCGGCGCTGCCGTCGTCGGCGGCCCCTTGCGTCCCGAAGGGCAGCGCCGAGGACGCGCCGAGGAGGTCCATGAGTTCCGGGGAGATGTCGCGCATGGTTTGCGCGATGGCGACCCGGCCGAAGATGCTCGGGGTGGCTAGCGCCGTCTCCAGTCGGGCGACGCACCGGCCCAGGCGGTACGCGACCGACTTGTCGTCGACGAGCCGGCGCCCGTCGTCGTCGGGCCGCGTGACGCTCGCCGCCGCCTTGTCCACCGCCTGAGACAGAAATCCGGCCTGGTGCATCATGATTGACGTGTCCTGCAGCCCGTCGGGGGCGGCGGCGACTGCGCCGTGCTCGACGTTGAGCGGTTCTCGCAGCACCGTCCAGCCGCCGTTCACCTCACCCAGCCGGTACTTGTCGTCCACGCGGACATCGCTGTAGTAAACGATGTTGGTCCGGTCGCCGTCCACGGTGCGGATGCCCTGGATGTCGATGCCCGGCGACTTCAGCGGCACCAGGAACATGGTCAGGCTCTTGTGCTTCGGCGCCTCCGGGGCGGTGTTGGTGATCAGGAAGACGTACTGGCAGTTATGGGCCCCGGTCGTGAACATCTTGGAGCCGTTGATGATCCACCCGTCGCCGTCGCGGACCGCGCGGGTCTTGCAGGTCGCGATGTCGGAGCCGCCCTCGGGCTCGGTGTAGCCGAGGCACAGCCTCACCTCGCCGCTGAAGACCTTCGGTAACACCTCGTCGCGCAGCTGCGCCGACCCGAACTTGTCCACCGAACGAGCCACCATCGCGGTGGTCCCCCAGGTCACCCAGGGAACGTGTGCGCGCCGCTTCTCCAACTCCCAGATGCGGCGCCGCACCCGGCTGAAACCGCCGTCGGATTCCGGTTTCCACTCCGCCGCCAAATAGCCTGCGGCGCCGAACTTCAGGTGCAGGCCCTCGTCGAAATTGTCGCCCGTTTCCCGGTCCCGGCGCCTGATCTCTTCGGTCATGTGCGTGCCCAGAAAGTTCCGCGCTTCGTCGCGGAACGCCTCGTCCTCGTCGGACAGTTCGACGCGCGAGAAATCCACAGTGCCGCTCCTTCCTATGCCGGCTGCGCCGCGCCCTCGCGGGCGGCCACGATCTGCGCCACCCGTTGTGCCGTCGCGCCCGGATCGCCGCCGGCCAGCGGCCAGCCCCGGGCCCGCACCAGATACGCCGTCGCCGCGGCTTCGGCGGAAACGCCCAGCCCGCCTTGAATGTGGACCGCCATCGTCGCCGCCCTGGCGGCCTCCTCTGCCATGAATACGAATGCGGAAGGCGCCAATTCGGGCCGTTCGTCGGGTTCGTTGTCCAGGAACCAGGCGGCGCGTCGGGCCAGATTCCGGCCGCCTTGCACGGTGATGGCCATGTTCGCGAGCGGGTGCGAAATCCCCTGCAGCGTGGAGATGGGCACCCCCAACGTGTACCGGGTCTTGGCGAATTCGGCCGCGATGGTCATGGTCTCCTCCACCAGCCCGACGAGCGCCGCCGCGGTCAGCAGCCGCCACTCGTCCAGGGCCAGCCGGTAAGCGGCTAGTGCCTCGGGCCCCTCGGCGACGACCTCACGGGCGTCCGCCGCAGCTGGGTCCACCCAGGCCATCGGCAGCCGGCCGATGTTGTCTACCTTCGCCGGACGGGTGCCAAAGGTCAGGCGCACGACTTGGTCGCCGTCGCGGACGACGATGTGATCGGCGATCGACCCCGAGGGGATCAACCGCGGACCGCGCCCATCGTCGATCCGCGGGTCCAGGGCGGCCAGCTGTTCGCCCTCGGCTATCCCGGCGGCGCCCTCCCCCAGCGCGCCGAGGCGCCCCAGCAGCCGCGCGGTGCAGACGTGGTCGATCCACGGAACCGGCGCGAGGGACCGGCCGATCTCCTCGGCCACCAGGGTGAGATCGACCAGGGTGGCGCCGTCACCGCCACACGACTCCGACAGCGCCATCGTGGTGGCGCCCATCCCGCACAACCTCTCCCAGAGACTCTTGTCGAAACCGGATTGCTCTGCGGCACGCACCGTTTCGATCGGACAGTGGGTCTTGAAGAACTGCTTGTAGGCCGCCTGCAGGGCGACGTGATCGTCGGACAAGCTGTAATCCAGCCTGCGTAGTTCGAAGCGGTCCATCGTTACTCGTCCTTCCCGAAGAAGAAGTCTCGCGCGTTGTTGTAAAGGTAGTTGTCCAGTACCTCGGCGGGAAGATCCAGCGCGCGGGCTTCGGGGATAACCCGGCGCATGGGCAACACCGGCCAGTCGGACGCGTAGATCACCTTGTTGGGGCCACGAGTGCGCATGTAGTGCAGCAGGCTCTCCGGCAGCCGTTTGGGCGACCACGCCGACGTCATCAGGCGCAGGTTGGCGTACTTGAGCAGCAATCGGATGGCGACGTCCCACCACGGGTCGGCACCGTGAATCATGCACAGCCGCAGCTCGGGAAAGCGCACGCACACCCGGTCCAGGTGCATCGGGTGCTGGACCTCGCCGGGTATGGGCGGTCCCGGAATTCCGGTGTTCACACACAGCGGAAGGTCCAGCTCCGCGCACTTTGCGTAGAGCGGGTAATACACGGCGTCGCTGGGCGGGTACTGGCCGTCACCCCAAAAGCTCGGCCCCACTACGGCATACGCGACGGGGAGGTCCGCCGCGACCGCGGTCAGCTCGCGCAGCGACCGCACCGGGCGCAGCAGGTTGACACCGCCCATGGCCAGCGCGAACCGCTCGGGCCTGGCCTCGACGAATTTGCGCGCGGTCGTGGACGGGTTGGCGAGCGAGTCCATCAGGATCGCCTGCTGTACGCCCTGTTCGTCCATCTCGGCGAGCAGCTCGGAGAGGTCGACCGGGGCGAACATCGACTCGGGACCCTTGAAGTAGTCGTCCCTGACCTTGAGCATCCACGTCGGCTGAGATTCGGCTTCCCCGAAGTGGACGTTCACCAGGCAATCAATCGCTTTGGTGTTCACGACTTCCTTCGGGATCGGATGGGACGAGCGCGATCACCGGATCTCGTTGACTGGCTCGCTCTTTGGCCCATCGGTAGTTGGGCTTGCCGTTGCCGAGGCGTTCAATCCGTTCGACGAAGATGAAGGCCTTGGGCGCCTTGAAGTGCGCCAGCTGCGTCGTGCACGCGCCGTGCAGGGCGTCCCGGCTCAGGTGGGCATCGGGTCGGGTCGCGACGAGCGCGACAACCTCCTCCCCCCACCGCTCGCTTGGCCGGCCCACCACCAGGGCGTCGACGATGCCGGGAAGCGCGCGCAGCACCTCCTCGACCTCTTCGACGAAAACCTTTTCACCCCCGGTGTTCACGACCAGCGAATCGCGACCGAACAGGCGGATGGTCCCGTCGGCTTCCAAAGATGCGCGGTCGCCCGGTACCACCACCCGCCGGCCATCGATCTCCGGGAAGGTCCGCTGCGTGGCTTCGGGGTCGCCGAAGTAACCGAGCGGGATGCGGCCGGTCCTGGCGGCCCAGCCGACCTCCTGCTCACCCGGCCGCAGGAACCGGCTGCGGTCGGCCGACACGACGGTAGCGCCCTCCCTGGGCTGGAACGTCTCGCTGGCGTTCCCTTCGCGGCTGTGACCGAACGCCATGTTCCCGCTCTCCGAAGACCCGTAGCCCTCGATGATCGTGATGTGTGGCAGGCATTCCATCAGCGCGCGTTTGTGTTTCGCGTTGGTGGCGGCCCCTCCGGTGCCGATCGCCTGCAACGAGGACAGGTCGTAGGCACGCGTGCGCAGCTCCTCGATCAGCGGCCCGGCGTACGCATCGCCCACCATGGTCATCATGCCCACCTTCTCCCGCTCGGCGGTTTCCCACACCGACCGCACGTCGAGCTTGTTGCGGTCGTCGTAGAGCACCACCGGCAAGCCCGCGCAGAGCGCGGCGAAGGCGGTCCACATGCCGGCCGCGTGCATCAGCGGAGAAACGGCGAACCACGGCTGCCCGCCCCCGGCGACCTTGTCGTGGATCTCGGTGACGCTGGCATGGTCGGCGCCCACCATCGACGACACGTACATGTCGCTCTGGCGCCACAGCACACCCTTCGGGCGTCCGGTCGTTCCGCCGGTGCACATCATGATGAGGTCATCCGGGGATCCCGCATCTTCGCGGTCGGGACTGGCGGCGGCCAGCACGTCGTCGAGCGAGATCGCCTTCGGCAGTTGGGGAACGGCGCTGCCATCGTCGATGGATATCAGCAACTCCGTGCCGATCGGGGGCAGCACGTCGGCGAACCGCGCGCCGAGCGAGCGATGGTAGATGATGCCCCGTGGGCGCACGTAGTCGAGCAGCTCGCGAATCTCCCGGGGCGAGTAGTGGTGATTCACGTTGACCGGGACGGTGCGCGCCTTGAGGCATCCGATCACCATGTCGGGGTAAAGGTCGTTGTACATGATGAGCGCGATCCGGTCCTGACCGCATTCCCAGCGCTGCAGCTCATCACGCGGGGCGTATACACCGAACCCTTTGTCCTCGAGGTAGTTCGCCAATCGATTGGTGCGGCGCGCCGATTCGGCGAACGTGCTCTTGCGTTCTCCGCATACGGTCATCAGGCGGTCGGGCACGACGTCGGCGATGGCGTCCAGAACGGCGCCCACGGTCCATTCGCTCATAGCGGGAAGCGGCTAGACGGCCGAGGCGACCGGGACGCCGAGCAGGTCAAGGGCGTTGTCGCGCATCACTTTACGGATTTCGGCAGGGCTGAAGTCGGTGAGCTCCTCGGTGAACGAAACCGGCGTCTCGAGGCCCTCGCCGTGCGGCCAGTCGGAACCGAACAAGATCTTGTCGATGCCGATCACCTTGGCCAGTTCGCGCAGGTCGTCCTCGTAGTAGGGGGCGATCCATACGTTGTTGCGCAACTGCTCGACCGGGTCCTCGGGAAAGTCACGGGGCTGAGTGTTGGCCGCCTTCTTCAACCGCTTGATCAGCCGGTGGACGAAGTAGGATCCGTTCTCGATGCTGACCGCCTTGAGTTTCGGATGGCGGGTGAACACGCCGTGCACGATCATCGAGGCCATCGTGTCGTGGATGGCGCGGTCGTCGAGGAGCACGTTGTCCAGTGGATCCTTCGCGCCGAAACCCTCGAACGTCGCTTTGCCGCCCCACGCCGCCGCGATGTGCAGATAGCCGCTGTCGCTGAGATGGAATCCGACCGGGACTCCCGCCTCGGCCAGCCGGGCCCACACCGGGTCATGGCTGGGATGCCCCAACGACCGCGGCTTGACCAAGCCGGGCACCGGCGCCGGCCGCACCAGCACCAGCTTGGCGCCGCGCCCCAACACGAACTCCACCTCTTCCAGCGCCTTCGCCGGATCGGCCAGCGAGATGATCGGCGCGGCGATGATGCGATGATCGGGTCGGTCGAAGCCCCAGTCCTCGTCGAGCCACAGGTTGAACGCGTGCACCGACGCCATCGTCGCCTCGATGTCGCCCTTGAGCGCCTCCTCGACCCCGCACGCGAAAGTCGGCAGCATGAACACGGTTTCGATGTCCTGAGTGTCCATCACCGCGACCCGGGCGTCACGATTCTGGTACTCCGGGTGGTCGGCGAGCCGCTCGACCTTCATCAGGGATGCCGGGTCCACGCCTTCGGGAATCTCCCCGCGGAACAACAGATCCAGACAACCCGGCACGATGATCGGGTCGAACGTGGGGTTCGGCACGAAGTGGTTGACTCGACCGCCGATAACCGCCAGAGTGCGCTTGCCCTGAGTGACCATCTGGACGCCGCGGCTCTTGAACGCCCTGTCGAGGTGGCGGGTGAAAGCGTCCAGAGGCTCGTAGTAGTGGTTGTCGACGTCGATCGCCTGGTAACCCAAACTGGCCATGATCTTCCTTTCCGGCATCCCCGGCGAACGCTAGGCGTCGGTCGAGTTGAGCGAGGGAAACTGCGGGGGCCGCTTCTCGAGGAAGCTGGTGATGCCTTCGATGACGTCCGGCCGCGGCATCGCCTCGTGCAGCAACACCTCGGCGCGCGAGGTGGCATCGACCACGTCGCGAGTGGCGTCGCCGTACACCTGTCGCTTGATCACTTCCATGGAAGCGGGCGAGCAGTTGCGGGCGATGTCCTCCGCATAGTCCAGCGCACGCTTCATCAGATCTTCGGGCGCGACGACTTCCTTGACCAGGCCGAGCTCGGCCGCCTCTTCGGCGAGGAAGGTGCGGCCACTCAGCAGCAGATCCAGCGCGGCGCCCCACGTGGTGAGACGCGGGAGGATCCAGGAAATGCCGAACTCGGCGATCAGTCCGCGGCGGGCGAAGACCGCGGCGAACTTGGCGCCGGCGGATGCGAACCGGACGTCGCACATGAGCGCCTGGGTCAGGCCGATGCCGACGCAGGCGCCGTTGATGGCCGCGATCACGGGCTTGCGCAGCGTGGTCACAAAATGCGGTGGCCGTTCGCCCACGAGGTCGGCGAGGTTGGTCTGGCTCGCCTTCTCCATCGTGTCGCCGTAGCTCGGTGCGGAACTCGGCGTGCCCAGATATGCGCCGGCGCAGAAACCCTTGCCCCGCCCGGTCAGCACGATCACCCGGACGGCCGGGTCCTGTTCGGCCCGGTCGATCGCGTCGTAGAACCCGGCGGCGATGTCCGGGCCCCATGCGTTGAGGCGGTCCGGGCGGTTGAACGTCAAAACCGCGACGCCGCTGGCGGTCGCCTCGTAGAGCACCGCGTCCTCGGAAGCGTCGTCGCTGCCGGACATCTACCCCCGTACCTCCTCACGGTCGCCCACGAATTCCGCGGCATTTGTACGCATACTGTATACCTATCGGTACTGTTTTCCACAACCGCCGCCCAGCCCCCCGAACCCCGGCCGAACAGCGCGTTTCGGCTTGCTGAGCCGAGCGGTCGACCGCGGTATACGGACCGGCGGACCGGTGCCTGTATCCGCCCATTGTGGCGAGCACCACGTCCCCACCACGTTTTCTTCGACCGCCGATGTGGGAAAGCGACTAAGGACACCCACTAGCAGGGAGGGGAAACGCCATGGTGGACATCAAGAGCGGTCCGATCGAGGCCATCCAGGGCATCGTCGAGGCTGTCTTCGGAAAGGCCAAGGAGATCGTCGGCACGATCATCGGCCGCAACGATCTGGTCAACGAGGGTCAGGCTCAGCAGGACAAGGCCGACGCGCAGCGCAGCGCGGCGAAGAAGGAAGCCGCGGCCGAGAAGGCGCGCGGCAAGGCCAAGGCCGCGGAGGCGCGCGAGAAGGCCGAACAGCAGTAAGAACAAGGGGATGACAAGGGTCCGGTCACCGGTGGTGACCGGACCCTTGCTCGTCAGTCGACTTGTGGCGCAACCCTTTTGCCGAGTCACTACGTTCCGATGAGCCCGAGGCGGCGATAAGCCTCCTCGATCTGCGACTTGGCCTCGGGCGGCAACTCCGCTTGCGGCGGGCGCGAATGCGGGTAGGCGCCGATCGGCAGGCCCAGTAGCGAAGCGGCGTATTTGAATGCGCCGCCCCAGTGGGTGAAGTAGTCGGGCCGTCCGGGGTAACAGGTCCACCAGGATCCGACGTCGAGGTCGAACTGGTCCAGGCCCGACTCGCGGCCGAAGTCCATCGCCTCCAGCAGCTTGTCGCTTTGCACCAAATCCCAGTACTGAGAGAACAATCGCCGCTGCGGCGTGTCGAACAGATAGCCGGTGGTGCCCAGTTGCGCGGGGCAGACGATCCCGTCACGCAGCCATCCCGCGCGATACACCGTCTTGTCGCACTCCCACAGCACCAGGCCGGGCGCCAACTCGTGCAGTAGGCGGCTGTTCGCCGGCCGGAAGGCACCCTCCTTGGTGGCGCACACCGCCGGCACCTCGTCGTAGATCCGCGCGCTTTCGGCCGCGGTCAGGACGTAGCCGGACGACGGCGAGTTGAACATGCCCAGTGCGATGTCGGTGCGCGAGGCGATGTATTCGAAGAATCGCAACACGCCCTCGCCGCCATGCACCTCCATCATCGGCGTTTGGATGTAGACGATGTCGGCGCCGACCTCCTGGGCGTGCAGGGTCAGGTTCAGACAGTCCTTCGCCGAGAGGGCCGCCGTGCACGCCTGCACGACGACGTCGGGGTTGGCGGCGCGTCCCTCCTCGATTGCCACCTCCAGCAAGCGCTTTCGCTCATCGAGGGTCAACGACCAGAATTCGGAGAGCCCGCTGGTGCACCACAACATCGGGTGTCCGAGGTCGCCGACGCAGTAGCGGACCAGCGTCCGGTATGCCTCCCAGTCGATGTCGTCGCCGTCCGGGCCGCAGAACGGGGTGTAGAGGGAGTCGCCGATTCCCCGCAATGCCCCGCGCGCCCAGGCGCGTGCCTCACGTGCCGTCGCCACAGTCGACCCCTATCTCCTCAGCCGAGTTCCTTCGATCCGGGCGGTCAGGTGAAGTCCGCACCGCCGTCGACATATGTTGGCCCCGGTTACGTGCGAGTTGCACCCGGCGAGTTCGGCGAATGCCTCCCGGCTGCGGCCCACCAACGCCACCCGGCCGCCCTCGTCGGCGAGACAGCGCGCCGCCGCCAAACCCATCCCGCGGCTATCACCGACGACCACCGTGGCGGCATTCGCCAGGCCTAGATCCATGGCAATTCCCGTGGCTCATCTGGTGACTCGTTCAATGGCTTGTGCCCGGTCACCTTCGCCCGTCCAGCCTTCGTTACCAAAAAGCCTACGATAGGTATTACAGTAGCAGATGGAAAAGCGCACGGAAGCCCGGTTGACGGCCATCGTCGAGCGGCGACACGCCTACGTATGCGCAGGTGAGTTGGCACGGCTCTCCGACCGCATGCACAGGATACATCGTGATGGAGGTGCCCGTAGTGGCAAAGCAGGCTATCGCCGACAAGCGTCAACGACGCGAACGCGGATCCATCAATCCCGATGACATCATCAGTGGCGCATTCGAACTCGCGGAGCAAGTGTCCATCGACAACTTGAGCATGCCGCTGCTGGGCAAACACCTCGGCGTCGGCGTTACGAGCATCTACTGGTACTTCCGCAAGAAGGACGACCTGCTCAACGCGATGACCGATCGCGCGCTGAGCAAGTACGTGTTCGCCACCCCCTACGTCGAGGCCAGCGACTGGCGCGAGACGTTGCGCAACCATGCGCGCCTGATGCGGAAAACGTTCATGGGCAACCCAATTCTGTGCGACCTGATCCTGATTCGGGCCGCGCTCAGCCCGAAGGCGGCGCGATTGGGCGCCGAGGAGATGGAGAAGGCGATCGCCAACCTGGTCGAGGCCGGCCTGTCGCCGGAGGATGCCTTCGACACCTACTCGGCGGTCTCGGTGCACGTCCGTGGATCGGTGGTGCTGCAGCGGCTGTACGAAAAGAACCAATCCTCCGGCGAGGGCGCGCGCGCGATCGAGGACGCCGTCGCCATCGACCCCGAGAAGACCCCGCTGCTGGCTCAGGTCAGCCGGATCGGTCACCGGATCGGCGCCCCCGACGAGACCAATTTCGAGTACGGCCTCGGCTGCATCCTCGATCACGCCGGCCGGTTGATCGAGGAGGGCAAGGGGGCGAAAGGCGGCAAGGCGGCGCCGTCACGGGCGCGCAAGGCGGCCAAGGCGCCCGGGTCGCGGGCGCGCCCCAAGGCCCCGGCGCGCTAGCCCGACACCGAATCGGCTTATCACACCTCGGGTTCCGGCACGTCGAAGTATTCGTCACGGAGCCGGAACGCTTCCTTGGTCCCGTGCTGGGCGCGGGTCTTGACGAAGTTGAACTCGCCCGGCCCGAATTGCAGGTTGGTGCCGAAGGCGTGAAAGAGATAGCTGGCCACTTCCTCGCCCTGGTATGCCTGACTCTGTTCGACGAGACGGAACGCCTCCTTGGCGATGACGACCCCGTCGGCGGGCATCTTCGCCGCCTTCTCGGCCCAGTACCGCGCCCGGGCGGGCACCGCGGCGGGATCGCATGTGTCGGTGAAGATTCCGAGATGCTCGAGCTCACTCGCCTCGATGACGTCGCCGGTGAGCAGCAGGCGCCGGGCCAGCACCGGTCCGAGCCGGTGGAAGAACATGTGCAGGCTCCCGAGCGCGGGGCCGAGGAAGCGGGTCGCCGGCATGCCGATCTTCGTGTCGCGCGCTATCACGGAGATGTCGGTCATCAGCGCCATCTCGAAACCGCCGCCCAGCGCATACCCGGCGATCTCGCCCACCGTGACCTTCGGGAAACCCATGAAGTTGTGGTAGAAGCCAAAAGACTTGCGGTCCACGGTGAGTCGCCGACGCTGGCTGGGGCGGCGCTTGGCTGACGCGTCATCGCCGTCCGGTTGGCTCGGCTTGCCGTACCAGCCATACGCATTGTTCATGTCGGCCCCGGCGGAGAAGACGCCCCCGGCCCCGCGCAGTAGCACCACCGTCAGGTCGTCGTCTTCGGCCACCCGGTCCAGGCATCGGGCGACCGCCTCGCGCATCGCGGCGTCATAGGAATTGCGTTGGGCCGGATTGTTCAGCGTGATCGTCGCGATGCGGCGGTCGCGGTCGACCTCGAACAGTACGCGATCGTCCGGGGCGCTGGGGGCGGTCATCTATCGGACTCCTTTCGCCGCCTGCCGAATTGAAACCCGGCGAGCTTTTCCGGCGGTGAGGCCAACGTGTTCACCTCGCCGCTGCAGAGCACTTCGCCGTCGAGCAGCAACCGCGCCGTCGACGCGATCCCGCGTTCGATCTGCGAGCGAGCGATGTCGAACCGTAGCTCGGTCGATATGGGGGTCGGCCGGCGAAACGTCACCGTCAGCGACCGCGTCTTACCGGACAGACCCGTGACGCAATTGTGGTGCTGAATGACGCAGTCGAAGAAAACGCCGAGAAAGCCTCCGTGCACCAATCCCGGCGGGCCCTCGTACACCAGGGGAAAGTTGACCCGCCCGGTCGCCTTGTCGGCATCGAGGTCGTCGAACCGGTACTCCGGAAAGCACGGGTTGTAGGCGCCGATGTCGGTGGCGTGGTTGAGATAGACGCGCCGGGAATCGTCGGCGACGTCCCCGATCCTTGGCGCGTTGTCCCGCGGCGCCACCGCGGACAGCTCGCGCTCCCACTCCGCGAACTTCGCCACCATGGTGTCGACCGAGGGATGGGGATGCTCGAGTGAGACCAGCAGCGAGCTCAGGCGCCGCATGGCGCCGGCGGCGGCCACGGTCTGCGGCAGCGGCGCTTCGCCGAACCTGGCATCGCCGGTCCGTGCCGACTCGGGTGCGGCCCGCCGCTGGGCTCCGCCCTCCTGCAAGGCCATGCTTCATCTCTTTTCGGTCGGGTTTCCGGCCCGGCTATTTCCGGCGGCAGCGTACCCTGCTAACTTATACAGCGTATCAATCGTATTGCCTACTGTATGGGTAACCGTATCGGCAGAAAGGCCGGATTCGACGGTGAGTCATGGGGCCGACGCGGCCGGCGCCGACGGTTCGGTGACAGTGCACCGAGACGGCGCCGTGCTGCGGCTAACGCTTGATCGTCCGTCCCGACGTAACTCGTTGAATGAAGCCATGATTGGCTCTTTGGTGGAGGCGCTGACGGCTGCCGCCACCGACGATTCGCTCAGGGCGATCCACATCCGTGGCGGTGACGACTTCTGCGCCGGCGTCGACTGGGTCGCCACCAACGACCGGCCGCGGCCCCGCACGGGCGATCTGGTGCGGCGGATACCCCAGGGCGCCCACCGCGTGATCGAGCTCGTCGCGAGCATCCAGCTGCCGGTGCTGTGCAGCGTGCGAGGCTGGGCCGCGGGATTCGGCTGCAACCTCGCGCTGGCCGCCGACTTCGCCGTTGCCGCCACCGACGCGGTGTTCTGGCAGCCCTTCGCCGACCGTGGCTTCAGCCCGGATTCGGGTGCCACCTGGCTGCTGCCCCGCCTGGTCGGCCTCACGCGGGCGAAGCGAATGCTGTTGCTGGGCGAGCAGGTCGGCGCCGTCGACGCGGCCGACTGGGGACTGATTCACCGGGCGGTGAGCCCCGGCGGGCTGGACGACGCCGCCGGCGAGCTGCTCGAGCGGCTGGCCTCCGGGCCGACGGTGGCAATGGGACTGGCCAAGCAGGCGCTGAGCTTCGGCCAGCATGCGACGCTCAGCCAATCGATGACCCAGGAATTGTTCAACCTCGAACTATCTTGCCGGACAGTCGATTTCAGGGAAGGCCTGGAAGCCTTTCGGCAGCGGCGCGCACCGAGATTCCAGGGCAGATGAGGGAGCAGGATGCCTACTGACTCGTTCGACACCATCACATACGACGTCGACGGGCACACCGCCACCATCACGCTGAACCGTCCGGATGCCCTCAACGCCCTGAGCCCGCACATGATCACCGAACTGCGAGCCGCCTACGACGAGGCCGAGAACGACGACAAGGTATGGCTGACCATCGTGACCGGCACGGGCCGCGCGTTCTGCACGGGCGCTGACGTCACGGCCATTCCCGAAGACGGCAAGGTGATCTACGAGCGCCCGTACCTGTCCACCTACGACCAATGGGAGGCGCCGCAGGAAGGCACCCCACCGTTTCGCACGGCGGCCAAGCCGGTGATCACCGCGGTCAACGGGTTGTGCTGCGGCGCCGGCATGGACTGGGTCACCACGTCGGACATCGTGATCGCGTCGGAACAGGCCACATTCTTCGATCCGCACGTCAGCATCGGGCTGGTCGCCGGACGCGAGATGGTGCGGGTGGCGCGCGTGCTGCCCCGCTCGATCGCCCTGCGCATGGCGCTGATGGGCAAGCACGAGCGGATGAGCGCACAACGCGCCTACGAGCTCGGGTTGATCAGCGAGATCGTGGGGCACGACCGGCTTCTCGAGCGGGCCCGAGAGATCGCCGACGTCGTCAACTCCAATGCGCCGCTGGCGGTTCGGGGTACCCGGCTGGCCATCGTCAAGGGCCTCAATGTTCCGCTGCACGAGGCGGAGATCATGGCCGAAACGTTCCGCGAGCGCGTGTTGCGCACCGAGGACGCGGCCGAAGGGCCCAGAGCCTTCGTGGAGAAGCGCAAGCCGGATTGGCAGTGCCGATGACGTTCGAGACCATCCTCCTCGAGGTCGACGAGACCGACCGGGTCGCGACGATCACGCTGAACCGGCCGGGGCAGCTGAACGCGTTCAACCGCACCATGTGTGCGGAGATGGCCCACGCCTGGCGCACAGTCAAACTCGACGACTCGGTGAACGCCGTGGTCCTCAGGGCAGCCGGTGACCGTGCGTTCAGCGCCGGGCTGGATATCAAGACTCCCTACGGCCAGCCCGAAAACATATGGAATCACGAGGATCCCGGCGAATCGCTCAGCCCGAAGTGGCAGAAGATGTGGAAGCCCGTCGTGTGCGCGGTTCAGGGCATGTGCACCGCGGGCGCGTTCTACTTCATCAACGAATCGGACGTGGTCATCTGCGCGGAGGATGCCACGTTCTTCGACTCGCATGTATCGGCCGGCCTGGTCTGCGCCCTGGAGCCAATCGGCTTGATGAGGCGCATCGGCTTGGGCGAGACGCTGCGCATCGCGCTGATGGGCAACGACGAGCGGGTCGGCGCCGACACCGCGCTGCGGATCGGATTGGTCTCGGAAGTGGTCCCCGCCGACCGGCTCTGGGACCGCGCCCACGAGATCGCCGCGACCATCGCCGCGAACCCTCCGACCGCGACTCAGGGCACGGTGAAGGCGATTTGGGAATCGCTCGACAAGCCGTATCGGGCGGCCCTGGAGCAGGGGCTGATCTACACCCGGCTGGGCAATCCGCTCGGCACCGCCGAACTCGCCGCCCAGAAGGCCGGCGGCGAAGCTGCCACGCGCACACCGAAGACCCGCTGATGCCCGCGCACGCACTCAGTCAACGCATCGCGGATGTCCTCGGCCTGCGGCCCGACGCGCACGCCATCGAGTATGACGCCCAATGGATCTCCTGGGCCGCCGTCGGCGCCAGGGCACAGCGCATCGCCTGCCTGGTCGCCGATCGCGGACCCGGCGTCGGGATGCTGCTGCGCAACCGGCCCGGTCACGTGGCGGCCTTTCTCGGGGCGCTGCTGGGCGGCGGGACGGTCGTCGTCGTCAACCCGGCTCGCGGCGACGAGCGCACCAAGGCCGACCTCGCCGGGCTGCGACTGCCGCTGATCATCGGGGAAGACGACGACCTGACGACACTGCTGCCCCCGGCGACCGACGCCACGACGGTGGCGATTGCGGGCCTATTGGACGACCCCCCGACCGGCCGCCCGACGATTCATCCGGCGCCCGAGGCCCACCCGCGGACCGGGGTGGCGGTACGGATGTTGACCAGCGGTACGACGGGCCCGCCCAAGAGGATCGACCTCGGCTACGACGTGCTGGCGCGCAGCGTGATGGGCGCCGAACCCGAGCGCACCCCGGCGCCCACCGGGCTCCGCCGCGGGGTCGCGATCGTCAACTCGCCGCTGGTGCACATCGGCGGGGTGTTCCGGGTGCTGCAATGCATCGCCGACGCACGACCATTCGCGCTCCTCGAACGTTTCGAGCTGAACGCGTGGGCCGACGCGGTGCGAAGACACCGACCGCGCACGGTATCGCTGGTTCCCGCGGCGCTGCGCACGGTGTTGCACTCGGATGTGCCGCGCGCCGATCTGGAGAGCATCCGCGCCGTCACCTGCGGCACGGCCCCCCTGACGGCCGAGGATGCCGACGCCTTCACCGCCAAATACGGCATTCCCGTGCTCACCTCTTACGCGGCAACGGAATTCGGTGGCGGTGTCGCGGGCTGGACGTTGCCGGATTACCAACGGTATTGGGCCGCCAAACGGGGCAGCGTCGGCCGCGCCAACCCGGGTGCGCAGCTGCGGGTGGTCGCGGACGATGGCAGGCCGCTGGGGGCCGACCAGGTCGGTCTGCTCGAGGTCAAGCCAGGCCAGCTGGGGCCGTCGGCCCAGTGGATGCGGACCACGGACATGGCGCGCATCGACGCGGACGGGTTCGTCTGGATTGTCGGGCGTGCCGACCAGGCGATCATCCGCGGGGGATTCAAGGTGATGCCCGACGACGTCCGCACCGCCCTGGAGAGCCACCCCGCAGTGGCGGGTGCGGCGGTGGTCGGCCGGTCCGACGAACGCCTCGGGGCGACGCCGGTCGCGGTGGTGGAGCTGCGCAGGCCCGCCTCCGTCGACGCCGACGCGCTCGTGGAGTACCTCGGAACACGGCTGGCGCGCTACGAGATTCCCACCGAGATAGTGATCGTCGACACCATCCCGCGGACGCCGTCGGGCAAAGCTGACCTGGGCGCGGTCCGGCGTTTCTTCGGTGCCGCCGCCGCACACGGTGACCATGCCCGGTGACGGCCCGACGGTCGCCGAGGTCCTGACACAACGGGCCCGTGCGCGCGCAGAACATCCCCTACTGATCTGCGACGGCGACCGCATCAGCTATGGCCAAGCCGAGGCGCGTTCGGCGAACCTCGCTCGCGGGCTGATCGCGGCCGGCGCGGGCAAGGGCACCCATGTCGGCCTGCTCTACCCCAACGGCGTCGAGTTCGTCATCGCGATGCTGGCGGCGGCGCGCATCGGCGCCGTGGTGATTCCCTTCTCCACCTTCGTCACCGCCCGTGAGATGCACCAACAACTGCTCGACAGCGACGTCGAAATACTCCTGAGCGCCGCAACTTTCCGCGGCCACGACTACGTGCAACGGCTCGGGCAGGTGCTGGCGGACCCCGATCTCGAATCCGACTGCCGGCTCATGGTCCCGGCCGCCCCGCAACTGCGGCAGGTCGGCATCAGCCACCACCGCGGTGCGGGGCGGCGAGTCCGCGACATCGACCGGTTCTACCGGCTGGCCGATACCGTGGCCCCCGAGCTGCTGGCGGCGACGCAAGCCGATGTGCGGGGCTGCGATCCCCTGGCCATCGTGTACACGTCGGGCTCCAGCAGCGCCCCCAAGGGTGTCGTGCACACGCACGGCGCGCTGCTGGCACACCAGCGCAACCTCAACGACATTCGCGGTCTGACGGCCGACGACAGGCTGTTCTGCAATTCGCCGTTCTTCTGGATCGGCGGTCTCGCCTTCGGACTGCTTGCCACCCTGGTCGCCGGCTCGACGCTGGTGTGCTCCAACGCGGAGGATCCCGGTAAGACGCTGGACCTACTGGAAGCCGAAAAACCCACCTTGACAAACGGTTTCATCGCTGGGATCGCGCACCTGGCGAACCATCCGAGCTTCCCGCGCCGGGATCTGTCATCGATGCGGCGAGGCAACCTGTACCCCATCATGGCGCCCGAGGTTCGACCGGCCGACCCGGAGCTGCGGCACAATATGCTGGGCATGACCGAAGCCGGCAGCGTCGGCTGATCAGTGACGACGAGACCGATCAACCCGAGACCAGGCGCGGATCGTTCGGCAAGCCGGCGCCCGGCTTCGACACCAAGATCGTCGACACCGAAACCGGATCAGCGGTCGCTGCCGGCGAGGTCGGGGAACTCTGCATCCGAGGACCGTACGTGATGCAGCACTACTACCGGCGAAGCCGAGAGGACTGCTTCGACGCCGACGGTTGGTTCCGCACCGGGGATTTGGTCCGAACCGACGCCGATGGCTTCTTCTACTACGTCGGCCGGCTCAGCACGATGATCAAGACGGCGGGCGCCAATGTCTCGGCCGACGAGGTGGAAAGGGCAATCGCCAAGGTCACCGGCGGGCTGACCGCCCATGTCGTGGGCGTCCCGGATGCGCAGCGCGGACAACTGGTGGGGGCGGTCGTGGTCGTGCCCGACGGCGTCGCCTTCGACGCGGCGGCGCTGCGCGACCGGCTGAAGGCGGAGTTGTCGGCATACAAGATCCCCCGCCGGTTCCTGGCCGTGTCACGCGACCAGGTGCCGCTGCTCTCCAGTGGCAAAGTCGACCGGCGGCACCTGAAAAAGCTGCTCGATGCCTGACGAGGCAACCATCGACGAGTTGGTGCGTTCGCGCGCCGCGCTTTACGGCGACAAGCCCATGGTGATCGATCCGACGTCGCGAACCAGCTACCGTCAACTTGACTCGGCGACAAGGGATCTCGCCGCGGTGTTCGTCGATGCCGGCGTTACCAAGGGCACCCGGGTCGGGCTGCTCATGCCCAACGGCGCCCGCTGGGTGGAGGTTGCCCTCGCCCTGACCCGTATCGGCGCCGTGCTGGTTCCGCTGAGTACCCTGCTGGCCGCGGGCGAACTGGCCACCCAACTGCGGGCCGCCGCGGTGCAATTCCTGATCGGCGTCGAGCAGTTCCGTGGGCGCCGCTACCTCGACGACCTGCCCCGGCGGACCGAGCTTCCCGCTCTGCGCCACGTCTGGACGGCCGACGGGCTCGCCGAGGTCACCGCCGGCGACCGGGCCCGCCGACTCGTCGACGCCATGACGCTGACGGTCACGGCGGCCGACCTTTTGGCCATCATGTTCACCTCCGGCAGCAGCGGGGCGCCCAAGGGCGTCATGCATTCTCACGGCAGCGCGCTGGGCGCCGTACGGGCGGGTCTGGCCGCGCGGCGCATCACCGCAGACACCCGGCTGTATCTACCGATGCCGTTCTTCTGGGTAGGCGGCTTCGGCAGCGGAATCCTGTCGACGCTGCTGTCCGGCGCCACCCTGGTCACCGAGGAGATACCGCGGCCGGAGACCACATTGCGGCTGCTGGAGGCCGAGCGCGTGACGCTGTTCCGCGGCTGGCCCGACCAGGCCGAGACGCTCGCGCGGCACGCGGCCAACCTCGACGCCGACCTGTCGGCCCTGCGGCCGGGCAGCCTGCAGGCGCTGCTCCCGCCCGAACAGCGGGCGCAGCCCGGCGCACGGGCCGTCTTGTTCGGCATGACCGAGGCGTTCGGCCCGTACTGCGGCTATGCCGCCGACACCGACATGCCCACGCCGGCCTGGGGCAGTTGCGGAAAGCCGTTCGCGGGCATGGAGGTTCGCATCGTCGGCGCCGACAGCGGAGAGCCCGTACCCGCGGGCACGGTGGGCGTGATCCAGATTCGGGGACCGCACACACTGCGGGGCATCTGCGGTCGCAGCCGAGAGGACGTGTTCACCGTCGACGGCTTCTATCCCACCGGCGACCTGGGCCGCCTGGACGACGAGGGATTTCTGTTCTACCACGGGCGCTCCGACGACATGTTCAAGGTCAGCGGCGCCACCGTCTACCCGAGCGAGGTGGAACGGGCGCTGCGCAGCATCGAGGGTGTCCACAGCGCCTTTGTCACCAGCGTGCCCGGAACGGCGGGCCAGCGGGTGGGCGCGGCCGTGGTGTGCGACGGGGCCGTGTCCGCCGATCACCTGAGTCGCTGTGCGCGAAAGCTGCTGAGCGCGTTCAAGGTCCCGACGGCGTGGCTGTTGTTGGAATCCGACGGCGACGTCCCGCGCGGGGGCACCGGCAAGGTCGACACCGGTCGGCTGCGAGCGATGCTGATCGAGGCGTCCGGATCAGCGGCGGATACCGGAGACCGCCGACCGCGGTAACCGGCCCGCGCGGGAATGCCCGGCCATCCGATCCCCGTCGACCACGACGTCGAAGGCGAGGTTGAGCCGCATCGGTTTGGTGACCGATTGCCGCCAGGTCAATCGCGTGCCCTCGGCGGCCGCGCCACTCGTCAAGTCCTGCAAGGGAACCGTCTCGCCCTTGTACGTCGCCGTACCCGTCAGTCCGCCCGGCGACTCGGCGAATGCATACCGCACCGCGAGAGTCCCGATCGGGGTCTTGATCGTTACGTCCCAGTCGCCGTCCATGCCCATCTACGCCTCCGCCGGTTCTCGTCCCGTCGGGCGCCAGACCGTGCCCCGACGCTCGTACTCGAAAAGCTCCTCGACGGCGTGCGCGACCCGCGGGCCGTACCACCGGTCCAGCAGGTGTAAGGCCAGATCCAGCCCCGAGGTGACACCGCCCGCGGTGATCAGGTCGCCGTCGTCGACCACGCGAGCAGCCACCGCATGCACCCCCGCGGCTTCGAGCAGCCCCAGGCCCAGCTGATGAGTCACCGCGTGGCGCCCCTCGATCAGGCCGGACATCGCCATCACGACGGATCCGCCACAGACACCGGCCACCGTCACCTCCGGGTTGTCAAACGCCTTCCGCAACAACGGTGTCAGCTCGGTCTGCGCGGCTCGGGCCAGCAGCACCGGGATGGTCTCGACCCCGTCGTCCGGATCACCGGCGATGGGGCCGCTGGCGCCGGGCACGATCACGCAGCCGCTTTCCGACGGATCGAGCGCGGCGGTGGCCGCCAGCGCCAAACCGCGAGTGCCGCCGATGACACTGCGCGGCCCCTCCGCCGACACCAGCGTCACCGTCAAGTCACCTCCCACACGGTCGCTGCCCGCCGACAGGACTTCGAAGGGCCCGATGACGTCAAGCGGGTCGAACCCGTCGTACAAGACGATCTGTGCGTGCATCCCGTCATGGTCATCGGCCGCACCCGGCAAAACCAGTGGCTGGATTGACACTATGGACCGGTATATTGCCAACCCATGCACTCCGTCGCGATCCTGGCCGAGCCGGACGTCATCGCGTTCGATCTGGCGATCGCGATCGAGGTATTCGGTCGTGTCTGCCTCCCGACCGGCGCGCCGGGGTACCGCGTTCGGGTTTGCGGCGCGGACCCCGTCGTTCCGGCCGGACCGGTGCGGATCGCCACCGATTGCGGTCTGGCGGAACTCGCGAACGCCGATACCATCGTGGTGCCCGGGCGCAACGACGTCACAGTGCCGACGCGGGAGGACGTCATCGCGGCACTGAAGTCGGCGTACGGCAAGGGGATTCGCATCGCCTCCATCTGCAGCGGCACCTTCACCGTCGCCGCCGCCGGGATTTTGGATGGAAAACGCGCCACCACGCATTGGTCGGCCGCCGACCTGTTTTCCGCCGTGCATCCCGCCGTCAGACTCGATGCCGCCGCGCTCTACGTCGACGAAGGCCAGGTTCTCACCTCTGCCGGGGCGTCCGCGGGACTCGACTTGTGTCTGCACATGGTTGCGCGCGACTACGGCTCGGCGGCGGCCGCCGACGCCGCCCGGTTGGCGGTCACGCCCCTTCACCGCACCGGCGACCAGGCTCAGTTCGTCATCCGCCACCGGGCAAGGTCCGACACCGAACTCGATGGCCTGCTGGTCTGGCTGGAGGGCAACGCGCACCTGCCACTGACGCTGCGCGACATCGCCCGGCAGGCCGCCACCAGCGAGCGAACTCTCAACCGGCGGTTCAAGACGGAAACGGGACAAACGCCGATGCAGTGGGTGAACAGCGTCCGGATCAAGCACGCCGGGGAGCTGCTAGAGCGCAGCTCCGACAGCGTCGAATCCATCTCGCACCGAGTCGGTTTCGCATCAGTGACCAATTTCCGCGAACAATTCCGCCGGCTGGTGGGGGTGGCGCCGCAGAGCTATCGCAACGCCTTTCGCGCCAAGAACCACGACACCCGTGCGTGCTCCGGCGAGACGCCCTAGGAGACCCGCGTCCAGGGCTGACAGTTCTGCGACTCGAAAGCCTTGACCGCCGTGTTGATGTTCGCGTACATCGGGCCGATCGAGGTGTTCGTCTGGAGCACATGCTCCTTGTTCGCGTCCGGCGTGCTGTAGGTGAACCACGAGCACATCGAGTCCTGGGTCGGCACGTTGTTGATCCAGACGCCGAAGGCCGACCCCGAGCCGCCCGTGTGATAGAGGCCCGGCGCGATGTCGGGGCCCACGACAAAGACACCGTTGCCGGGTATCGGGTCCAGTGGGTCGGCGACGGCCGGCGGTGCGAGAGCTATCACGACCACGGCTACACCGAAGAGAGCCGACGTACGGATCGTTCGGGGCACTTTTCCTCGCTTTATGTTGTCGCCCCCTCTCAGGGGAGAATATGCCGAGGCGGGCGCGGGAAACAACACTTATCCCGAGGCCGGAGGGCTCCCGTCGACGACCACGCCACGCGCGGTGAGGTGGTCGATCAGCGGGACCGCGCCCGCGGCGAGATGCTGTGACATCGCCGCGCGGGCGAGCTCTTCGTCGCGTTTCTTCAGCGCGGACAGGATCCGGCGATGGTCCCTCATCGACTGTTCCGGCCAGCCCTCGATGGCGGGGAACACCGATTCGGGCGCATAGCGGGTGATTTGGGACATCAGCTGGGCAAGTTTCGGCGAATCGGCGGCGACGTTGATGGCCCGGTGGAACTGATGATTCAGCCGCACCGTCCGTTCGTCATCGTCACCGGCGTAGGCGCCTTCGAGCTCCGCTTGGATCTGTTTGAGTTCGCGCAGTTGGTCGTCGGTGATGTTGATCGCGGCACGGGCAGCCAGTTCGCCACCGACGTGGGCCTGCACGTTCGCGACGTCGGTGACGTCGCGACCGGTCACCGGCAGCACCATGAAGCCGCGCCGGGGGCGCTGGTCGATCAAACCTTCCGCGCGCAGAGCGAACAGCGCTTCCCGCACCGGAGTGACACTGATGCCCAGCTCGGCGGCAAGTTGATCCAGGCGGACGTAGGACCCGGCGACGTAGGTGCCATCGAAGATCCGCTGGCGGATCAAGCGCGCGACATCGTCCGAAAGCTGCGGCCGCGCGGCGAAATCCGGAACCGTCATCACTACACCTGGTACTCGGCCAGCAGCCGTTTGCTGATGATGTTCTTCTGAATCTCGCTGGTGCCCTCCCCGATCAGCAGGAAGGGCGCATCCCGCATCAGCCGCTCGATCTCGTACTCCTTGGAATAGCCGTAGCCGCCGTGGATCCGGAAGCTCTGCTGGGTGACCTCGGTGCAATACTCGCTGCACAGGTATTTGGCCATCCCGGCGGCGACGTCGTTGCGCTCCCCCGAATCCTTCAGCCGCGCCGCGTTGACCATCATCAGGTGCGCCGCTTCGACTTTGGTGGCCATCTCGGCCAGCTGGAACGCGATGGCCTGATGCTCGGCGATGGGCTTGCCGAAGGTGTGGCGCTGTTGGGCGTAGCGGACCGCGAGCTCGAAGGCGCGGATGCCGACGCCACAGGCGCGCGCCGACACGTTGACCCGGCCGACCTCGATGCCGTCCATCATCTGGAAGAAACCCTGCCCGGTGATGCCGCCGAGGATGTCGTCGGCACCGGCCTGGTAGCCGTCGAAGATCATCTCCGTCGTTTCGATGCCCTTGTAGCCCAGCTTGTCGATCTTGCCCGGAATCTGCAGCCCGGGAACGACTTCACCGAAGCCGACCGGCTTCTCGACGAGGAACGCGGTCAGATTGCGGTGCGGCTTGTCCGAGCCTTCGTCCGTGCGCACCAGGACGGCCACCAGCGTGGACGTGGCGCCGTTGGTCAGCCACATCTTCTGCCCGTTGATCGTGTAGTTGCCATCCGGATTGCGCTGGGCCCGAGTCCGGATCGCGGCCACGTCGGAACCCAGCTCCGGCTCCGACATCGAGAAGGCGCCACGCGTCTCACCGGTCGCCATGCGTGGCAGGAACCGCTGTTGCTGCGCGTCGGTTCCGTGCTGGCGCAGCATGTAGGCCACGATGAAGTGGGTGTTGAGGACGCCGGACACGCTCATCCACCCGCGGGCCAGCTCTTCGACGCACAGCGCGTAGGTCAGCAGCGACTCCCCCAGGCCGCCGTACTCCTGGGGAATCATCAAGCCGAACAAACCCATGTCGCGCATCTGGTCGACGATGTGCTGCGGGTAGGTGTCGCCGCGTTCGAGCTCCGCGGCGTTGGGGATGACTTCCTTTTCGACGAATTGCCGCACGGCGGCGACGATTTCGGTCTGGAATTCCGTCAGTCCGAGGGTCTGGGCGAGTCTGGTCATGCGTCGTCTTTCCGTTTCGGGCTTCTGCGCCGGTCGATCGTGTTCGCGTCCGTCAGCCGTTCGATGTCGGCCGATGTCAATCCCAGGCGCCGCTGGAGAACCTCGGCGGTGTCTTGCCCCAGGGCGGGCGCGGCCGCGCCGGCGGGGTGCTCGCCGTCGAATGCGAGCGGCAGCCCGGCGGCGAAATAGTCGCCCAGACCGGGTTGGTGCAACCGGGAAAACATGGGGTTGGCGGTCACCTTGGGGCCCGCGGCGACCTCCGCGAAGGTTCGGTAGCGCTCGAAGAGCACCGTGGTCTTTGACAGCGTGGCCGTGATCTCGTCGGCCGCATGACTGCTGAACCAGGTGGCGAACAGACCGGACAGGACGGCACGGTACCGGTAGCGGTCGCCCTCGGAGTCGAAGTCGACGCCCAGCGCATCGGCGAGCGCCGACACCGCGGCGCCGGTGCCCGTGACGTCGACCAGATCGCGAAAATGCCTGCGGGTCAAGGTGACCACCATGAACCTTGCGCCGTCACCACTGGCGAAGTCCTGCCCGTACTGGCCGTAGATGGCGTTGCCCAGCCGTTGTCGCTGGGTCCCGGTGACCTGCGGCTCGGTCAGTAGTCCGAGGGTTCCGGCAATGGATAGCGCGACGTCCTCCAGCGCCAGGGTGATCCGCGCGCCCAGCCCGGATTCGTCCCGCCGGCGGACGGCGGTGACCACGGCGAGCGCGGCGTACAGGCCGCAGCACACGTCCCAGGCCGGCAACACGTGGTTGATCGGCCCGGCGTGCTCGGCCGGACCGGTGACGAGCGGGAATCCGATGCCGGCGTTGACCGTGTAATCCACGCCGGTAGAACCGTCACCGCGTCCGAGCAGCTGGACGTGGATGACGTCGGAACGCTTGGCGGCCAACGCGTCGTGACCGAGCCAGGACAGCCCGGCGGCGTTGGTCACCACCACGCCGTCTCCCTCGACGATGAGCCGCTGAACCAGGTCCTGCCCATCCGGGGAACGCAGATCGATGGCGGCAGAGCGCTTTCCCTTGTTCAGGCCGGTCCAGTAGATCGATGTACCGTCGGCCGCCAAGGGCCAGCGCTGGACGTCGGAGGCACCGCCGATGGGATCGACCCGAATCACCTCGGCGCCAAGCTGACTCAGCGTCATGCCGCACAGCGGGGCGGCGACGAAGCTGGACACCTCCACGACCGTGAGACCGCTCAGCGGGCCGGTCACGTCGGGGCGACCCGCTCGAACACCGCGGCGAGGCCCTGGCCGCCGCCGATGCACATGGTCTCCAACCCGTAGCGCGCCTCGCGGCGGTTGAGCTCGCGCGCCAGCGTGGCCAGCATCCGGCCACCCGTCGCACCGACCGGATGGCCCAGCGAGATGCCCGATCCCTGCACGTTGGTCCGCTCGTGGTCGGCGGCACCGAAATTCCATTCGCGCATCACCGCGAGCGCTTGCGCGGCAAAGGCTTCGTTGAGTTCGATGACGTCGATGTCGGACAGCCGCAGGCCGGCCTTGCCGAGCGCCGCCTCGGTGGCCGGCACCGGACCGATGCCCATGATGTGGGGAGCGACGCCGGCCAGCCCCCACGACACCAGGCGGACCAGCGGCGTCAGACCGCATTCGCGCGCCTTTTCGGGCGTGGTCACCACGCACATCGACGCCGCGTCGTTCTGCCCGCTGGCGTTGCCGGCGGTGACCGTCGCCTCCGAATCCTCGCTCGCCAGCACGGGTTTGAGCTTGCCCAACGACTCGACCGAGGTGTCGGCGCGCGGATGTTCGTCGGTATCGATCAGCTCCTCGCCATGGCGGGTAGGCACCGCAACGGGAATGATCTCCTCTGCCAGCACGCCGTCCTTCTGCGCGGCAACCGCGCGCTGGTGCGACCGCACCGCCAGCTCGTCTTGCTCCAGCCGGGCGATGCCGTACTGGCGGCGCAGATTCTCGGCCGTCTCCAGCATGCCGCCCGGCACCGGGTGATGCCGACCGCCGGCGGTGGTGCGGCCACGCGCCAGCCCGTCGTGCACCCGGACACCGGTACGCGCTCCGCCCCAGCGCATGTCGGTGGAATAGAACGCGACGTTGCTCATGCTTTCGCAGCCGCCGGCGACGACGAGATCGTGGTCGCCATTGCCCACTTGCAGGCACGCCTGGATCACCGCCTGCAGGCCCGACCCGCAGCGGCGGTCGACTTGCATGCCGGGCACCGTGACCGGCAGCCCGGCATCCAGCGCCACCACCCGTCCGATCGCCGGCGCCTCACTGCTCGGATAGCAGTGGCCGAGGATGACGTCCTGCACCGCGTCGGGCGAGATCCCGGTTCGTTCGAGGAGGCCCTTCAGCGCGGCGACCCCCAGGTCCACGGCGGTCAGCGACTTGAACACCCCGCCGTAGCGGCCGATCGGGGTCCGGACGGGTTCACAGATGACCGTCTCGCGCATCGCGCTCATAGATGCCGGCCGCCGGTGATCTCCATGACGGTCCCGGTCATGTACGAGGACAGGTCGGAAGCCAGGAACAGCGCCACGCTGGCGACTTCACTCGGTTCGCCGGCCCGACCCATCGGCACCTCGGCGACCTTGGAATCCCAAATGCGCTGCGGCATAGCCTCGGTCATCGCGGAGCGGATCAAACCGGGGGCGATCGCGTTCACCCGGACGCCCAGGTAGGCCAACTCTTTGGCGGCCGCCTTGGTCATTCCGACGATGCCCGCCTTGGCGGCCGAGTAGTTGGTCTGGCCGACCATGCCGACCTTCCCCGACACCGAGGACATGTTGATGATGACGCCCCGCTTGTTCTCCCGCATGACGGCGGCGGCCAACCGGGTACCGTTCCAGGTTCCCTTCAGATGCACGGCGATGACCTGGTCGAACTGCTCCTCGGTCATCTTGCGCATCGTCGCGTCCCGGGTGATCCCGGCGTTGTTCACCATGATGTCCAGGCCGCCGAAACGCTCGACGGCGGTCTGGATCAGGGTCTCGACGTCGGACGCCTGCGTCACATCGCATCGGACCGCCACCGCGACGTCGTCGCCGCCCAACTGCTTCGCCACGACCTGGGTTTCTTCGAGATTCACGTCGCCCAGCACAACTCGTGCCCCCTCGGCGACAAAGCGTTCCGCGATGGCCAGACCCAGGCCCTGCGCGCCGCCGGTGATTACCGCGGTCTGACCTGTCAGCATCGACACCTGATTCCCGCCTCCCTCTGCTTTGGTCCCCGGGACGCCCCGGCAGTCGAATATCATATTTCATATAGGATCTGCTCCGGTGCCGGGTTCCCTATCCGGGCCGTCACACTCGCCGGCCGCTCGCGGCTGAGTTGTCCGCCACCAACGAGGTGCCAAAGTAGGAGCATCCGACCATGACCACCGCCGAACAACCCGAGGTCTCCGACGACGATTTTCGGGAGATCCTCGCCCAGACCCGTCACTTCGTCCGCACGGCCGTGGTCCCACGCGAACAGGAGATCCTCACCGAGGATCGGGTGCCCGACGACCTACGTGACCAGGCCAAGAAGATGGGGCTATTCGGGTACGCGATCCCGCAGCGGTGGGGCGGCCTCGGCCTGAACCTGATGCAAGACGTCGAGTTGGCGATGGAATTGGGTTACACCTCGCTGGCACTGCGCTCGATGTTCGGCACCAACAACGGCATCGCCGGCCAGGTCCTGGTCGGCTTCGGCACGGACGAGCAGAAATCCCGCTGGCTGGAATCGATGGCGTCGGGCGACGTCGTCGCATCCTTTGCGTTGACCGAGCCGGGGGCCGGATCGAACCCGGCCGGACTGCGAACCAAAGCCGTTCGCGAGCAAGGTGATTGGATTATCTCCGGGCAGAAGCGCTTCATCACCAATGCGCCCGTGGCCGACCTGTTCGTGGTGTTCGCGCGCACCCGGCCGGCCGACGACCAGGGTCCCGGGATCGCCGTATTCCTGGTCCCCGCGGACGCGCCGGGCGTCGAAGTCGGCAGCAAGGACGCCAAGATGGGTCAGGAAGGCGCGTGGACCGCGGACGTCGGCTTCAACGACGTCCGGGTCGAGGGCGGCGCACTGATCGGCGGCAGCGAAGACATCGGCTATCGGGCCGCGATGACCTCGCTGGCACGGGGCCGGGTCCACATCGCCGCCCTCGCGGTGGGCGCCGCGCAACGCGCGCTCGATGAATCCGTCTCCTACGCCGCCACCGCGACACAGGGCGGCACGCCGATCGGACAGTTCCAGTTGGTCCAGGCGATGATCGCCGACCAACAGACCGGGGTGCTCGCCGGCCGCGCGCTGGTGCGCGAGGCCGCGCGACTCTGGGTCTCCGGGGAAGACCGCAGGGTCGCGCCGTCGGCGGCCAAGCTGTTCTGCACCGAAATGGCAGGTAACGTGGCCGATCTCGCGGTGCAGGTGCACGGCGGCAGCGGTTACATGCATGGCGTCCCGGTCGAGCGCATCTACCGTGATGTGCGGTTGCTGCGGCTCTACGAGGGCACCAGCGAGATTCAGCGGCTGATCATCGGATCCAATCTCGTCAAAGCGGCGCAGCGCACGACCACAACGAAGGAGCGTTAATGGCAGGCAAGCTCGAAGGCAGGGTCGCGTTCATCACCGGGGCCGCCCGCGGCCAGGGGCGGGCGCACGCGGTCCGGCTGGCGCGGGAGGGCGCCGACATCATCGGCGTCGACATCGCCGGCAAGCTGCCGTCCTGCGTACCCTACGACCCCGCGACTCCCGACGACCTTGACGAGACCGTTCGCCTGGTCGAAGAGACCAACCGGCGGATCATCGCGTCGATCGTGGACACCCGCGACTTCGAGGCGCTCCGCGAGGCGGTCGACGACGGCGTCGCCGCGCTCGGGCGGTTGGACATCATCGTCGCCAACGCCGGCGTCGCGGCGCCGCAGGCCTGGAACGAGATCACACCCGAGGACTTCCGCGCCGTCATGGACATCAACGTGACCGGCACCTGGAACACCGTGATGGCCGGCGCGGACAAGATCATCGAAGGCGGTCGCGGCGGCTCGATCATCCTGATCAGTTCCGCGGCCGGCATGAAGATGCAGCCGTTCATGGTGCACTACACCGCCAGCAAGCACGCCGTCACCGGGATGGCCCGGGCCTTCGCCGCCGAACTGGGCAAGCATTCGATCCGGGTCAACAGCGTGCATCCCGGGCCGGTGAACACGCCGATGGGCTCGGTCGACATGGCCGTCGCGGTGGGCAAAGCCATGGAGACCAACCCGCAGTTGTCCAACGTGCTCACGCCGTTCCTGCCCGACTGGATGGCCGAGCCCGAGGAGATCGCCGACACCGTGTGCTGGCTCGCCAGCGACGAGTCGCGCAAGATCACCGCCGCCCGGATTCCGGTCGATCAGGGCTCGACGCAATACTGAGCGGTTCCGGGGGGAATAGATGACCGGGCTTTTTGGCTTGGAGGCGACATGAGGCACTTCACCGAGAGCGAACGTCAGGAATTTTTGGCCGGCTTGCATGTCGCGGTCCTGTCCGTCGACGCCGCCGACGGCCGGCCGCCGGCCAGCGTTCCCATCTGGTACGACTACACCCCGGGTGGGAACATCCGCATCATGACCGGGGCGTCCAGCCGCAAGGCGCGGCTCATCGAGCGGGCGGGCAAGGTGACGCTGGTGGTCCAGCGCGAGGAACCGCCGTATCAATATGTGGTGGTCGAGGGCTCCATTGTCGACACCGCCAAGCCCGCACCCACCGACGTGCAGGAGTCAGTCGCCATCCGCTACCTCGGCGAGGAGGGCGGCCGCGCCTTCGTCCAAAGCATGGAGGGCGTGGAAGAGGTGATGTTCACCATTCGCCCCGACCGCTGGCTCAGCGCGGACTTCACCGGCGACCTGTAGAGGTCTCAGCCGATCAGGTCCAGCGTTCCCAGCTCGCGGATCGCTTGACACCCTCGGGCGAGCATGGCCAGCACCATGTCGTCGCCCCGCTCGGTAGCGGCGGCGAAGGCAAAACCCAGCGCCGAGATCAGCGGCGCCTGCAGGACCCCGAGCCGGTAGTCGCGCCAACATGTTTCGCGGTCGTAGCCGGTGACGCCGCCGGCCGCCAGCGCGCGATGATAGTCACCCACGAGCTCTTCTTCGATGGTCGCGCGCAGCTGCGGATTGAGGCTGGTCGCGGTGAAATAGGCCAGATCCCGGGCCGGCAGCCCGACGCCGAGCGTCTGCCAGTCGACCACGCTGACCCGGGTCCGGTCCGGGTCGAACAGCAGGTTGTCCAGGCGGTAGTCGCCGTGCAGCAGGGCGAACCGGTCGTACTCGGACAGCAACCACGGCGTCACCAGACCCATTGCCGCGCTGAAGGTCTCGCGGTCGTCGGCGCTCATCCGGTCGCCGAGCTTGTCGAGCGTGATGTCGGCGCTCATCTTCGCCACCTCGCCCATGCCGCCGGCGCCGGCCTCGTCCGGCCTGCCGAAGGCGATGCCCGGGAAATCGAGCCAGAATGGATCGCACCAGCTGGGCGCGTGCAGGCCGGCCAGGGCGGTGACCGCGAGTCGCGCTTCGGCTTCACCGCAGCCGGCGAGCTGATCGCCCTGCACGGCCGGCGCCTGATCGGCGAGCAGCAACGCGAAGTCCATTGCGTCGTCGGTGATCTCGGAATAGAAGCACTGCGGCGTCGGCACCTGCACCCGCTCCGCCACGGACGAATAGAACGCGCACTCGCTGCGATATCCGAGGACGACCCGGTCACGCACGGTGTCGTTCTGCGACGGCAGCTTGATCACGAACGTTTGCGGAAGGTCGACAGCCTCGGTCGCGTAGCGGGCGGTCACCCGATAGGTCGCGCCGGTCTGCCCCGTGCCGATCGGGGTCACGTCCACGTCGGTGACCTCGACGGGGGTGCCGCGTCCGCTCAGCGCGGCCGATAACCATTGCGGGGTTACGTCGGCGGGATACCGCGGAATCGACACCACAGCACTCATGAACAGCGCGCCTCCTGTACCCGGACGGCCCCGTCCGACTGACAAACTGTAAGGCATACCGCAAGAGTTGCGGTCAACTGCTTCACATTAGTCGGCGAGAATGCGCCATTCGGCGGCCTCGTGCTGCTGGCGCCAGAACTCGTCGAAACGTCCACCCGCCGCGAGCAATTCGCCGACAGTTCCGTCCTCGACCACTCGACCGTCGTCCAGGAACAGGACACGGTCGGCGTGACTGATGCTGGCCAGCCGGTGCGCGACGATCACCTGGGTGCGCGCCCGCGGATCGAGTGTCAGCGCGTCGACCACCGCGGCCTCGTTCTCGGTGTCCAAAGCGCTGGTCGCCTCGTCGACCAGCAATATCGGGGCCGGCTTGAGCAGCGCCCGCGCGATGCTGACCCGCTGGCGTTCGCCCCCGGACAGCGCCGAGCCGGCTTCGCCGACGATCGTGTCGGCGCCCTCGGGCAACCGGCCGATGAGTTCGTCGACGCGGGCGAGGGTCACGGCCCGCTTGAAGCGGTCATCGCCGGCGCCGGGGTCGCCGGCGGACACGTTGTCCCGGATCGACCCGTGGAACAGGTAGGGATGCTGGAACACGACGCTGCTCGCCGCCCGGCGGGTCTCGGCGTCCAGCGTCGCCGCGTCGACGCCGTCGATCAGGACCCGGCCGCGGGTCGGTTCGTGCAGTCCGGCGATCAGCGCCAGGATGGTGCTCTTCCCCGATCCGGACGGGCCGACGATCGCCGTCGTGCTGCCCGGCGCCAGGGTGAAGCTCACCCCGTCGAGCACCGGCGCGGTCGCATCGCCATACCGAAACTCGACGTCGTCGAACTCGATGCGGGGCGCCGCCGCGGTGACGGGCAGCGTGGCGGGCCCGGAGCTCATCAGTGGCGCCGTGAGCACCGACCGGATGCGGTCGAGCGTCGCGCGGGTGCTCTCCAGGGCCGGCGCCAATTCGCTGATCGTGGTGAACGGTTCGAGGTAGCGCACGATGACGACGATCAAGGCGATGGCCTCGGGCACTGAGAGGGCCCTGTCGACCGTCAGCGCCGCGGTCGCCCCCGCCAGCAGGATGAGCGACAGCTGGCTGGCCAGGCTGAACAGCAGCTGACCCGGGACCTGCATGGACAGCAAGCGCATGGACGCCCCGTGTTGCGCGGCGAGCGCGTCGCCGACCAGGCTGCGCGCCGGTTCGACCCGCCGTGCGGCCCGCAGCGCCTGCTGGGTGCGGGCGAATTCGATGATCCGCTCGGTGAGCCCGCCGTTGGCTTCGTCGGCTGCGGCGTCGGCGCGCCGCGTCAGTCGCGCTGAGGCCCACAGCGCACCCAAGAGCAGCGGCACGCCGCCGAGCGCGGCCGCGCCGAGCTGCCACGAGATCGGGAGTAGGGCGACCGCGATGGCGGCGGGCAGCAGGATGGCGGAGATCAGCGGCGTCAGCAGGTTGACGACCAGGCCGACCAGTTCCGGCCCGGTGGCGGCGATGGCCTGGCGCGCCGTCGCGGTGTGCTCGGCGGTGAACCAGTCCAGCCGCATGCCGGGCAGCCGGTCCGCGACGTCGTGCTGGCTGTGGTCGAGGACGGCGAACCCGAGATCGAAGCCGATGCGCGCGGTCGCGGTGTCGATCACCCATCCGACGACGGTGGCGGCCGTGAGCCAGGCGAGCCACCCGAGCGCGCGGTGCGGGTTGTCGAACAGGGCGCCCACCAACGGCACCAGCAGCACGGTGGCCGCCGCCCGCACCACTACGGACAGCAACGCGAGCGCGGCGTAGGCGATGACCCCGGCCCGGCGATCCGCGGGCACCAGCCCCAACCAGGTGCGGATCATCGCGTCCCCTCCCGAGCGGTGGTGGCGGCAACCGGGTCACGCCGGCCGCCTTCCCACAGCCGCCGGTATCGGCCGTCGGCGGCCAGCAACTCGTCGTGCGTGCCGCGTTCGGCGATCCGGCCGTGGTCGAGCACGACGATCTGGTCGGCTCCGGTGACCGTGTGCAGCCGATGGGCGATCACCAGGACGGTGCGATGCCGGGTCAGCCGGTTAAGCGCTTGCTGCACAAGGTATTCCGATTCGGGGTCGGCGAACGCGGTGGCCTCGTCGAGGATCAGGACCGGGGTGTCCGCCAGGATTGCCCGCGCGATCGTCAACCGCTGCCGTTCCCCGCCCGACAACCCCGTTCCCGCGCCGAGCACCGTGTCGTAGCGGTCAGGCAATCGCATGATGCGGTCGTGGATCTGGGCCTGGCGCGCCGCCTCCTGAATCTGCGCCGCGGCGGCATCCGGGACGGCCAGCGCGATGTTCTCGGCGACGGTGCCGTGCACCAGCTGCGTCTCCTGCAGGACGAAGCCGACCTTCTCGTAGAGCTCATCGGCGGCCATCGACCGGATGTCTTGCCCCCCAACGCGTATCGCGCCCTCTTCGACGTCGTGGAACCGGGCCAGCAGGGCGGCCAGCGTGGACTTGCCGGACCCGGACGGGCCGACGAGGGCGGTGACGGTGCCGGGCCGCAGCGTCAGCGACACGTCGCGGATCACCGGGACGCCCGGGCGATAGCCGAAGCTGACGCCGTCGAACACCACCGTCGCCGACGGATCCCCGGACCCGTCTTGCGGCCGCACGGCGAGTTCGGGCTCGTCGAGTGTGTTCTGCAGGCGCCGGGCGGCCAGCATGCCGGCGCTGATGCCGCCCACTCCGTACGCGATACCCAGCAGGCGTGCCCCGAATGTGGTGCCCAGCAACAGGAACGGCACGAGATTCACCGGATCCATCCGCCCGGTGACGGTGAGCAGGGTGCCCGTGAGCACGATGAGCCACAAGAAGGTGGAGGGCCGGGTGACCAGGTCCATCAGCGTCTTCTTGCCGGCGAGCGGCCGCTGCCAGGAGACCAGGAATTCGACGTATTCGTCCAGGCGGCGGCGGAAACTGGAGGCGGCCGCGCCGCCGAAGACGCGGATCACCGGCTGGCCCTCCAGGTAGGCGCCGGCCTCGCCGCTCATCTTCTCGGCCCAGCGCTGCGATTGCGGAATGCGCGGGCCCGACTGAATCGTGAGCGACGACGTCAACACCAGGTACACCAGCACGGGCAGGAACAGCACGAGCGCCACCCGCCAGTCGACGGCGAAGAGGTAGACCAGCACCGCCACCGGGGCGATGATCGCCGCGACCGCGTCCGGGATGGCGTGGGTGACCAGATAGTGCAGCGACAGCGTGTCGTCCTGCAGCAGCTGCTTGATCGAGCCCGATCCACGCGTGGTGAACCAGCCCAGTGGCAATCGGGATAGCTTGCGCAACAACCGCGACCGCAGGTCGGCGGCGAACCGGGCGTCGACGACGTGCAGCCACAGCGTGAGCGCCGCGCCCAGGACGGCGCCCGTTCCCAGCAGCGCAACGGCCGCGATCCCGACGTTCCAGAGTCGGGATGCGGGCGCCCCGGTGACCAGCAGGCGGGCCAGCTCGACCAGCAGGACGAACGGCGCCAGCTGCACCATGGTGATGACGGCCTGCAGCACCCCGGAAAGAATCAGCGCCGAGCGCAACGGCGCGAGCAACCGGCCGGCCCCCTGAGCGCGCCAGTGGCCGCGCGCTGCGGGGGCGGGCGTCTGCGAGGTCGGTCCTGGCGGCGAAACCTGCTCGTGTGCGGGCTCATTCACGGATGCGGGCTCGTCGCCGCGCTGGATGCCCATCGCCCGGCCGGCGCTCCAGTAGGCCTGGGCGTGAATCTCCGACTTGGGAAAACCGAAGTCGTCGCGCAGTCGCGTGCGGACGTGCTTGAGGACCGTGGCCTCGGGTGTGGCCCACGCGTACCAGTTGGACCAGTCGCGGTTATGGATCGCCGCCGCAAGGGACTTCTCGTCGCGGCGGGCCACCCAGTGCACTTTCAGACGGGGGTGCGGCGCGATCGGGATCAGGACGTCATGGTCGTCGTGTTGCTCGAGATACATCTCGATCGGCACTTCGTTGGGGACGACTCCGATGATCCCGTTCATGCCGGGGATCGACGCCGAGTCACCGATCAGCAGGTAGCCGGCCGGCTGCTCGGGTGGCACGTCGAAGCGCGACGAGCCCATCAGCGCCATGACGGCGATCGTCGCGCCGGGTTCCACGGTGCGCGCCCACTTCGACGCCGGGCCTGCGGGCTCGTGCAGCACGACGTCGACCGCGAATCGGCAGTTCGTGGCGTCGGCCTCGGAGATGGTGTAGGCGCGCTGGAACTCGGTGTTGGATCCGTCGGGGTCGGGAAACCAGAACCGCAGCCACGCGGCGGGTTCGGCATCCACGTCCTCGAACAGTGTCGGCGACGCCATCCGCACCCGCACGAAATGCGGTGCAATCTGGACGGTTTCGAGCACCGTCGCGGTGTGGTCGCGAGCGCCGAAGCT
Source organism: Mycobacterium sp. E183 (assembly GCF_001667735.1). Classification (GTDB taxonomy): domain Bacteria; phylum Actinomycetota; class Actinomycetes; order Mycobacteriales; family Mycobacteriaceae; genus Mycobacterium. The sequence goes on along the minus strand of NZ_LZJN01000105.1, from coordinate 54,960 downwards.
GCGCAACATCACGCCCTGGAACCCGCGTGCCATCGGCGGTCCTTTCCCGCGGCGCTGAGGCTTCGCGACGGACTTCAGGAGCGGCCGGCCGGACGGAACCTCCGCTGAATACGTTACCGCCACAAACTAAGGGTTGCCTTACCAAAGGTCAAACTCGGGCTGCCGGGGGTCGATCGGTAGCCTGGACGTGTGAGCGGTGAATCGGTTCCGCCGGTGTTGCTCTACGACGGGGTCTGCGGCGTCTGCAACTCAGCGGTGCGGACGATACTTCGGTTCGATCCCCACGGCACGCTGCGCTTCGCGCCCCTGGACAGCGATTTCGCCCAGGAGGTCTTTGCCCGGCACCCGGCCGTCAAAGACGTGGACTCGGTGGTGTTCGTCGACGAACCCGAACAGCCGGGAGAACGCGTCGCCGTCCGGTCCGCGGCCGCCCTGCGCGTGGTGGATTACCTTGGCGGTCCGTGGAAGCTGCTCGGGGCCGCCCGCATCATCCCGGCTCCCCTGCGCGACTGGCTCTACGACCGGATCGCGGACGTCCGCTATCGCATCTTCGGCAAATACGACACGTGTCCGCTGCCGCCGCCGGAGGTTCGTGCCCGCTTTCTGCAGGCCTAGTAGTCCGCGTCGAGGGCCAGGTCGGCCTCGGACTCACTCCTTTTCAGCTCGGCCAGCTTGCGGTCCTCGGCCGCGAACTCGCGATGGTGAACCGCCGATTTCTGGTGTGCACCCACGTCAGACACGCGTTGTTCGACGCTGCGGTCTTGGACCCGCGCGATTCGTTCGTGCTGCAGGGCCGATTCCTCCAAGCTGCGAGCGGCCGAGAGCCCGGCATGCGCGGCGCGTTCCCGCGCTTCCGCGGCCCGTCGTTCGGCTCGCTCGACATCTTTGGCGGTAACTGTTTCGTCGTTTCCGATGGCCATGGCGTCTCCCTGGTGTCCCGTGCATTGCACGTACCCCGCAGGGAGGGTTTAACGCCCGCCGAAGGCGAACAGATGGTGCGGGCGGAGGGACTCGAACCCCCACGCTCTTTCGAGCACCGGCACCTAAAGCCGGGGTGTCTGCCAATTCCACCACGCCCGCAGCGTGCCGATCGTACCGCTCAGTGCGGGGACCGGCCCGGTGGTGGCGCGCCTCGACGTATTCGTCGGAGCCAAGTCGTGAGCGGTACCGTCAAGGGGTGTCCACTACGCGTCGTCGCAGGCCCGCCCTGATCGCCTTGGTGATCGTCGCGGCGTGTGGTTGCCTGGCGCTGGGCTGGTGGCAATGGACCAGGTTCCAGTCGGTCTCCGGCACGTTCCAGAACCTCGGCTATGCGCTGCAGTGGCCGTTGTTCGCCTGGTTCTGCGTGTACGCATACCGCAAATACGTGCGCTACGAAGAGATGCCGCCCGAGCCTCGGCGCGATACCGAACTCACCGAGATACCCTCCGGCTTGCTGCCCGAACGCCCCAAGCCGATGCAACAGCCGTCCGACGATCCCGCGCTGGCGGAGTACAACGCCTACCTGGCCGAGCTTGCCAAACAAGACACCCAAAAGCAGAACAGGACCACCGCATGACCACACCGGAGACACCTGGACCTCAGGCGTCGGCATTCCCCGTGGAGAAGATCCGCAGCGCGTTGCTCGGCTACCGGGTCATGGCGTGGGCGACGGGGCTCTGGCTGATCGCACTGTGCTACGAGATCGTCTCGCACCTTGTCCTGCACCACGAGATCCGCTGGATCGAAGTGGTGCACGGTTGGGTGTACTTCATCTATGTCCTGACCGCCTTCAATCTGGCCGTCAAGGTCCGCTGGCCAATACCCAAGACGATCGGTGTCCTCCTTGCCGGCACCATCCCGCTGCTGGGGATCATCGTCGAGCAAGTCCAGACCAGGGACGTGAAGGCCCGCTTCGACTTGTAGACCTCATCCGCGACGGAAGCCGCTCGACCGCGCGACACACGATGCGGGCGGACGCCTAGGCCAACTCGCGCAGCGCCGGCACCAGCAACGCCAGCGCGCGGCCGCGATGCGAGACCGCGTCCTTCTCCTCGGGACTGAGCTCCGCCGCGGTGCGGTCGGACCCGGCCGGAAGGAAAACCGGGTCATAGCCGAAACCGCCGCCGCCCCGCGGTTCCCGCGCGATGGTCCCGGACCACTCGCCGCGGACGACGACCTCCCCGGACGGCCCGGCCAGGGCGCAGGCGGAGACGAAGGCCGCGCCGCGCCGGTCGTCGGGCACGTCGCTCAACTGCGCCAGCAGCAGCCCGGTGTTGGCGGCGTCGTCGCCGTGGTTACCCGACCAGCGCGCCGAGAGCACGCCGGGCATCCCGTTCAACGCGGCCACCTCCAGACCGGAGTCGTCGGCCACCGCGGGTAAGCCCGTCGCGGCGAACGCATCGCGAGCCTTGGCCAACGCGTTGTCCTCAAAAGTGGCGCCCGTCTCGGGCGCCTCCGCGAAGGCGGGCACGTCGTCCAAAGACACCAACGTCAACCCCGTCAGCCCGGCCGCGTCGAGCACCCGGCGCAGTTCGGCGAGCTTTTTGCGGTTGCGGCTGGCGACCAGCAGCCGCGATGATCGCAACCGTGGCGAAGCCGGGCGCCGCGGGTCAGCACCATCTGACCCGGTCAGCTGCCGAACGCCTTCGGCGGCGGAGCCCCCTCGGGGAGCTCGCCCGGGTACGGCAGGGCCAGCGCCTCGCGCTGGGCGGCGAACAGCTTGTCACAGGCAGCCAGCGCCACGTCGAGCAGCTTGTCCAACGTCGAGCGCGGGAACGTCGCCCCCTCGCCGGTCCCCTGCACCTCCACGAGGGTTCCGGTGTCGGTGGCGACGACGTTCATGTCGACCTCGGCCCGCGCATCTTCCTCGTAGGGCAGGTCCACCCGGATCCGGCCGTCGACCACCCCGACGCTGACCGCCGCGATGGCGCACGACAGCGGCCGGGGGTCGGAGAGCTTGCCGGCCGCGGCAAGGTAGGTCACGGCGTCGGCCAGCGCGACGAAGGCGCCCGTGATGGCGGCGGTGCGGGTGCCGCCGTCGGCCTGCAGCACGTCGCAGTCGACGGCGATGGTGTTCTCCCCCAACGCCGCCAGGTCGATGCAGGCCCGCAGCGAGCGCCCGACCAGCCGGCTGATCTCCTGGGTGCGCCCGGACAGGCGCCCCTTCACGGCTTCGCGGTCGGAGCGCGTGTGGGTGGCCGACGGCAGCATCGCGTACTCCGCGGTCAGCCACCCCAGACCCGACCCCTTGCGCCAGCGCGGCACCCCCTCGGTGACGCTGGCGGTGCACATGACCTTGGTGTGGCCGAATTCGATCAGCACCGACCCAGCCGGGTGGTCGGTGAATCCGCGGGTGATGACTACGGGTCGAAGCTCGTCGTCGAGGCGGCCGTCTTCTCTTCTGGTCACGACGCCAACCCTAACGCGGGGCGCTCAGACCCTTTCAGAGCGGCGGATGTCGAACGTTTCGCCGCACACCACCGCGTGGACGGGGCCGTCGAACTCGGCCTTGGCCTCGCTGATCACGTCCTCACGCGACGTCCACGGCGGGATGTGGGTGAGCAACAGCTCGCGAACGCCGGCCTGCGCCGCGGTCCTGCCCGCCTCGGTGCCCGACAGGTGCAGGGCGGGCGGCCGGTCCGGCGAGTGCGTCCAGGAGGCTTCGCAGAGGAAGACGTCGGCGTCGCGAGCCAACTCGACCAACTGGTCACACACGCCGGTGTCGCCGCTGTAGACGAACGAAGCGCCGGTTGAATCGGTGATCCTCATGCCGTAGGACTCCGTCGGGTGGGCCACCACCCGCGGCGTCACCGTGAGCGACCCGAAGGTCACCGGTTCGCCGTCGACCCAGTGCCGAACGTCGAAAATGTCTGAGCAGTCGTCGATTTCGCCGCCATACGGTGACGAGGCGGCGCCCAGTCGAGACCAGGTGTCACCGGGGCCGTACAACAACGCCTTGCCGCCGGGGCGGGACGGGTGATAGCGCCGCCATACGAACAGGCCGGGCAGATCGAGGCAGTGGTCGGCGTGTAGGTGTGACAGGAGCACGTGCACGGAGGCGGGATCGGCGTAGCGCTGCAGCGCGCCCAATACACCGCCGCCGAAGTCGATGACCATCGGCGGAGTGTCCGGTGCCCGGAGCAGATATCCCGACGCGGGCGAATCCGGCCCCACCACGCTGCCCGAGCAGCCGAGCACGGTTATTCGCACGGACACTACTGTGCCATGCCCGATGCGACCGTGACGAAAACATCGCCGCATTCATGTGATGAGAATCTCGTCATCCGCACATGGCGATCACGAGCGCGGCGAAGCCGGGCGAAGTGGGTCGCCATCAACCGCACGTGGCGATCACGAGCGCGGCGAAGCCGGGCGAAGTGGGTCGCCAACAATCGCACATGGCGATCACGAGCGCGGCGAAGCCGGGCGAAGTGGGTCGCCATCAATCGCATTAGTCGATCCGCACGTGGTGAACGGGTTGCACACCGGTGACCGCGGGACCCAGGAACCGGGCCGCCAACTTGGTGAAGGCCTCGGGGTCGCCGGTGGCTTCGAAGACCCGGGTCGCGGGTGGCGCGTCATGCGGGCGCAGCAGGTCGCGCTCGGTGAGCACCCGCAGCACCTCCTTGGCGGTTTCCTCGGCGCTGGACACCAGCGTCACGTGCTCGCCCATCGCCAGCTGGATCAACCCGGACAGCAGCGGGTAATGCGTGCAGCCGAGCACCAGGGTGTCGACCTGGGCGCGCTGCAACGGCTCCAGATAGCCCTCCGCCAGCCCGAGCACCTGGCGGCCACTGGTCACACCGCGCTCGACGAAGTCGACGAAGCGCGGACAGGCCACCGCGGTGATCTCGGTGTCGCGGGCGGCGGCGAACGCGTCCTGGTAGGCGTGCGAGTTGATGGTCGCCCGCGTGCCGATGACACCGATGCGACCGTTGCGCGTCGTGGCGACCGCGCGGCGCACCGCCGGCAGGATCACCTCGACGACCGGCACGTCGTAGCGCTCGCGGGCGTCCCGCAGGCACGCCGCCGACGCCGTGTTGCAGGCGATCACCAACGCCTTGACGCCGCGGCCCACCAGGTCGTCGCCGATCGCCAGCGCGTGCGCGCGGACCTCGGGAATGGTGAGCGGACCGTACGGCCCGTGGCCGGTGTCGCCGACGTAGACGATGTCCTCGTCGGGCAATTGGTCGATGATGGCCCGCGCGACGGTCAGTCCCCCGACGCCGGAATCGAAGATCCCGACGGGCGCCAACGGCGAGCTCATGTCTGGGGGCGCGGCGTCGTGGCGCCGGCTTTCCTCTTCGCGCGGGCCTTGCGTTCCGGTGCGGACAACCAATACGCGGCGATGACACCGGCGATGGCGCCGCAGAGGTGACCCTGCCACGACACGCCCCCACACCTGCCCAGCACCGGCATGGCGCCCAGCAGCACGCCGCCGTACGCGAACAGCACCACCAATCCGATCGCGATGTCGGCGAACCTGCGCACGAAGATCCCGAACACGAGCAAAAAGGCCAGCCAGCCGAAGATCAGGCCGGAGGCCCCGATGTGATCGGTCGGCCCGCAGGAGCTGCCCACGTTGCCGATCAGCCAGGTGCCGAAACCGCCGAGGATCCACACGATCGCCGTGGCCCAGACGAACCGGCTCAGCCCGGCCAGCGTCATCAGGAAGCCCAGCACCAGAAGCGGGATCGTGTTGGCCATCAGATGCTGCCAGTTGGCGTGCAGGACCGGGGCGAAGACGATCCCCCACAGCCCGTCGGCCTCGAGCGGCCTGATGCCGTTTTCGTCCAGGGAATGCCGAGTCAGCTGATCGATGAGCTCGATGAGGTAGAGCAGCGCGACGAAGGTCAGGATCGTGGCCCCGCCCACCATCCACGTGGGCCGCTTCGCCTGGCCCGCCGGTGCGCCGGGACGTCCCTTCGGGGTCGTCTTACCCATAGCTGCAGGTTACCGGCGCCGACGGCGCGAGTCCGTCATGGGGCGAACGCACCCGACAACACGCCCCGGTAGGTCGGTATCCCCGCCACCGAACCCGCCGCGAACACGCCGGCCAGCACCGCCCGCGCCACGCAGTCGGCCGCCGCGGCACCCACCTCCGCGGCCAGCCGCATCTCCGGCGAAAACGAGGCGGGCGAGTCTGCCGTCGGCGGCACCTCGACCGCCCCGGTCGCCAGCGCGAAGACCGTGTCGCCGTCATACGGGGTGTGTGCCGGGCGGATGGCGCGGGCCAGTCCGTCCTGGGCGGCGACGGCGACGCGGCGACACGCGGCCGGGCTGAGCGCCGCGTCGGTCGCCACCACCCCGATGACGGTGTTGAGCGGGTTCTGCAGCGGGCTCGCCGCGGTGGGCAACTGCGCGAAGGCGTCGATCTGCTCCGCCGGCGGTGGCCGCAGCCCGAACTCCCTTACCAAGTCCGCCATCCACGGCAGGCCGGTGGCCCGGTCGGCGACGTCGCCGGCGGAGTTCACCACGACCACCGCGCCGACGGTCACCCCGCACGGCAGCGCCGTCGAGGCGGTCCCGACGCCGCCCTTGAGCACCCCGGCCCGCGCCCCGACACCCGCGCCGACGCTCCCGACGGCCGGCGCCCCCGCAACGTCGGCGGCTTCGCAGGCCAGGTAGCCGAACTCCGGCGTCGGGCGACAGTCCCAGCCGCCGACCGGCAGATCGAATATCACCGCGCCGGGCACGATGGGCACCACACCGCCGCCCATCGCCACGCCGCGCTCGCGCTCCTCCAGCCAGCGCATGACGCCGTCGGCGGCCGCCAAACCGTAGGCACTGCCGCCGGCGAGCAAGACCGCGTCGACGTACCGGACGGTGTTGGCGGGATCGAGCAGGTCGGTCTCCCGCGTGCCGGGCGCACCGCCGCGGCAATCGACCGCGCCCACGGTCCCCGGCGGTGTCAGCACGACGGTGACGCCGGAGGCCCATCCGGCGCCCATGGTCGCGTCGGGGTCGAGTCGTTGGTGGTGCCCGACGCGGATGCCCCCGACGTCGGTGATGGCGTCCGTCCGGCCGCCATCGGGGCTCATCGGGGCCCCATGAGCACCAGAACGAGGTATTCCTGCAGGACGGTCAGCCACTGGTAGACGTCGAAGTGCACGGCCAGCGGGTGGTCGGCGGGCAGGCGCTCCGGTCCTTGCGGCCCGACCTCGAGCATGACCCCCAACGTCAGCCGGATGTCGTTGACCGCCGCGACCCAGGCGTTCGCGTCCTCCTCGCTCAGGTTGAACCGGCCGCCGCCATCGGGAACCGTATCCAACAACCGCTGCGCGGCAAGACGTTTGGCGTCGATGATCTCGGGCTCGTGCAGGCTGCGCAGCGCGGCGTTCAGGCTCTCCGCGGCGTCGGGGCCGGACGGATCAGCGTCGTCCGGATGGAAGAAATCGGGCAGCAGCCGGCGCAGGGTCGGATCCTTCGGCGGTTCGCTGTTTCCCGTCTTGATGCCGGTGATCTCCTCGAGTTCGTCTGCGGGAGTGGAGGACTCACGCTCGTCGAGCAACCCGACCATGGCCGTTGCCAGGTTCTTCAGCAGGGCGGCTTCGTGAGCCGCCAGCGCGGACCGAAAACTGGGACCGTCCGCGGTCTCGACGCGCTTCCATTTGCGCACAGGTAATCGCCGGGGCCCTCGCCGATTACCGGTCCTGCTGCAGCGTCGCCCACAACCCGGCGGCATGCAGCTTGGAGACGTCGACTTCCATGGATTCCCGGCTACCGGCCGACACCACCGCCCTGCCCTCGTTGTGTACCTGCAACATGAGCTTGGTGGCGTGCGGCTCGCTATAGCCGAACAACTTCTGGAACACATACGTCACGTAGGTCATCAGATTGACCGGGTCATCCCACACGATCGTGACCCACGGACTCGCCGTGACGTCTAACGGGGCGGACTCACGTTGTCCTGTAGTGCCCGGCTTAGCGGGCGCTGACATTACAACCATGGCCTACACGATACCGAGGGTGACGTGAGGTTTCCGAGCCCCCGACGGCAGCCGATACCGTTATGGAATGAATGACCCGGTCGTAACTGGGCTGCTAACCGACAAGTACGAGTTGACGATGCTGGCGGCGGCGCTGCGAGACGGCACCGCCGACCGCGCGACGACCTTCGAACTGTTCGCACGCCGGCTGCCCGACGGCCGCCGTTACGGCGTGGTGTGCGGCACGGGGCGGCTGCTCGAGGCGTTGCCCCAATTCGGCTTTGGCGACGAGGCGTGCCAGTTGCTGGGCCAATTCCTCGATCCGGATACGTTGCGCTACTTGCGGGATTTCCGTTTCGGGGGTGACATCGACGGCTACGCCGAAGGCGAGCTGTACTTCCCCGGTTCGCCCGTGTTGTCGGTGACCGGCACGTTCGCCGAGTGCGTCGTGCTGGAGACATTGGCGCTGTCGATCTTCAATCACGACACGGCGGTCGCGTCGGCGGCGGCGCGGATGGTCAGCGCGGCCAGGGACCGCCCGCTGATCGAGATGGGTTCACGGCGAACCCACGAGCACGCCGCGGTCGCCGCGGCGCGCGCCGCCTACATCGCCGGCTTCGCCGCGTCCTCCAACCTCGAGGCCCAGCGCCGATACGGCATCCCCGCGGAGGGCACCTCCGCGCACGCGTTCACGATGCTGCACGCGAGCGGCGAACCCGCCGAGGTGACCGAACTGGCCGCGTTCCGCGCTCAGGTCGACGCGCTGGGCGTCGGCACCACCCTGCTGGTGGACACCTATGACGTGACCGCCGGCGTGGCCAACGCCGTGGCCGCCGCCGGGGACGCGCTCGGGGCGGTGCGCATCGACTCCGGCGAGCTGGGCGTGCTGACCCGCCAGGTCCGCGACCAGCTCGACCGGCTGGGCGCCACCGGGACCCGGATCGTGGTCTCCGGCGACCTCGACGAGTTCTCCATCGCCGCGTTGGGTGCCGAACCGGTCGACAGCTACGGCGTCGGCACGTCGCTCGTGACGGGTTCGGGCGCACCGACGGCGAACATGGTCTACAAGCTGGTCGAAGTGGACGGCATGCCGGTGCAGAAGCGCAGCAGCCACAAGGAATCCCGTGGCGGTCGCAAGGAGGCGCTGCGCCTGGCCCGCTCGTCGGGCACCGTCACCGAAGAAGTGGTGTATCCCGCCGGCCGCCCGCCCTCGGTCACCGAACCGTATCGGGCGTTGACGGTCCCGCTGGTGCGCGGCGGCGACGTGGTGGCCAAACCGAATGTGGCCGCGGCGCGAGAGCTGGTAGCTTCCGGGCTGCGCAGTCTGCCGTGGGAGGGTTTGAATCTGTCGCAGGGCGAGCCCGCGATCCCGACGACGCAGATCCCCGCCGCCCGCCCGTAGCACCGAAGAGCAAAGAGGATAGCCACGTCCGAAGTGTCCGTGCCCGAGTTGCTGGCCCTCGCCGTGGCCGCGCTCGGCGGCAGTGAGCGCAGCGGCCAGCTCGAGATGGCCGACGCCGTCACGCGGGCGTTCGCCACCGGTGAGCATCTGGTCGTGCAGGCCGGCACCGGCACCGGAAAGTCGCTGGCCTACCTAGTGCCGGCGATCGTCCGTGCCATCGACGACGACTCGCCCGTCGTCGTGTCCACGGCGACCATCGCGCTGCAGCGCCAGCTCGTCGATCGCGATCTGCCCAGGCTCATCGATTCGCTCGCCGATGCGCTCCCCCGCCGCCCGCAATTCGCGCTGCTCAAGGGTCGCCGAAATTATCTGTGCCTGAACAAGATTCACAACGGCGGCGCCGAGGCCGAGGATGACACCGGCGACCGGCCGCAGGAGGAGCTCTTCGATCCCATGGCGGCCACCGCCCTGGGCCGCGACGTCCAACGCCTCACCGCCTGGGCGTCGACCACGGACTCCGGCGACCGCGACGACCTGAAACCCGGTGTGCCAGAACGATCCTGGTCCCAGGTCAGCGTTTCGGCGCGCGAATGTCTGGGCGTGGCACGCTGCCCGTTCGGCGCCGAGTGCTTCTCCGAGCGGGCGCGCGGCCGGGCCGGCGCCGCCGACATCGTGGTGACCAACCACGCGCTGCTTGCCATCGACGCCGTCGCCGAATCGGCCGTGCTGCCCGAGCACGAGTTGCTGGTGGTGGACGAGGCCCACGAGCTGGTCGACCGGGTGACCTCGGTGGCAACCGCCGAGCTGACGCCGGCCGCCCTGGGTGTGGCGGCGCGCCGAATCGCCCGGCTGGTGAATCCAGAACTCACACAACGCCTGGAGGCGACGACGGCCAACTTCGCCGCGGCGATCCACGAGGCCACACCGGGCCGCATCGACCGCCTCGACGACGAGCTGGCCACCTACCTGACCACGCTGCGCGACGCGGCCGGCGCGGCACGCTCGGCGATCGACGGCACGAGCGACGCGAAAGCCGCCGCGGCCCGCGCCGAAGCGGTGGCGGCGCTGAGCGAGATCTCCGACACCGCCTCGCGCGTCCTCACGTCCTTCGCCCCGGCGATCCCCGATCGCACCGACGTGGTGTGGCTGGATCACGAGGACAACAGGGGCGCCACGCGCCCGGTGTTGCGGGTGGCCCCGCTGTCGGTCGCCGGCCTGCTGCGCGACCGGGTGTTCTCCCGTTCCACCACGGTGTTGACGTCGGCGACCCTGGCCATCGGCGGGTCCTTCGACGCCATGGCGGCGGCGTGGGGGCTGACCGCCGCGGACACCGGGGACGCGCGCTGGCGCGGCATCGACGTCGGCTCGCCGTTCCACCACGCCAAGGCGGGGATCCTTTACGTCGCCGCCCACCTGCCGCCACCGGGCCGCGACGGCACGGGTTCCGCCGAACAGCTGACCGAGATCGAGGAGCTGATCACCGCGGCGGGTGGGCGGACCCTGGGATTGTTCTCGTCGATGCGCGCCGCGCGGGCCGCCGCGGAGGCCATGCGCCAGCGGTTGTCGACGCCGGTGCTCTGTCAGGGCGACGACAGCACCTCGGCGCTGGTCGAGCAGTTCAGCGCCGACCCGCAGACGTCGCTGTTCGGCACCCTGTCGCTGTGGCAGGGCGTCGACGTGCCGGGTCCGTCGCTCTCGCTGGTGCTCATCGATCGCATCCCCTTTCCCCGGCCGGACGACCCGCTACTGGGGGCGCGGCAGCGCGCGGTGGCCGCGCGCGGCGGCAACGGCTTCATGGCCGTCGCCGCCAGCCACGCCGCGCTGCTGCTGGCCCAGGGCTCGGGACGGCTCTTGCGGCGCGTCACCGACCGCGGAGTGGTCGCAGTGCTGGACTCGCGGATGGTCACCGCCGGCTACGGCGGCTACCTGTGCGCCTCGCTGCCGCCGTTCTGGCAGACCACCGACCCGGCCCAGGTCCGCGCCGCGCTGGAGCGGCTGCGCACCACCTCGGAAAGCCAGCCCGCCTGAGCTCAGCGGGCCAGGGTGACCAGGCCGAGCTCGGCGCTGGAAGCGAGCATCGGGTGGTGGGGCAGCACGCGGACCGTGTACCCGACCGCCCCCGCCAGCGGTAGCGACAGCGTCGTCGAGAACACCTGGTTGCCGCCTTCGGCGGTCCCGGTGTACGACATCTCGACCGTGACCGGATCCAGCAGCGCGTCGCTGGCGTCCACCCTGCCCACCACCCCTTGAACGGTGACCTCGTCGGGCGCGAGGCCGTCCAGGGCCACGGTGGCGGTCAGCGTCAGCTTGGCGCCGAGCACCGGCGTGTCCGGCAGCCCGGTGCTGTCGACATCGGTGATGGTGATCTTCGGCCACGCCTCTTCGGCGCGCCGCCGGTAACCGGCCACCTCGCGCGCGGCGCCGAACTCACCGCCGTCCTCGCCGTCCTCGGCGGGCCCGACGGTCCTGCGCAGCGACTGCGACGCGTGCGTGTAATACCGCTCGACGTAGTCACGCACCATGCGCGAGGCCAGCACCTTGGGGCCGAGCGTCTGCAACGTGTGCCGCACCATCTCGATCCACCGTGGTGGCACCCCGTGCTCGTCGCGCTCGTAGAACTTGGGCGCGACGGCCTGCTCGAGCAGGTCGTAGAGCGCGCTGGCCTCCAGGTCGTCGCGGCGGGCCTCGTCGGCCACACCGTCGGCGGACGGTATCTCCCAACCGTTTTCGCCGTCGTAGCATTCGTCCCACCAGCCATCGCGGATGGACAGGTTCAGGCCGCCGTTGAGCGCGCTCTTCATCCCGGACGTGCCGCACGCCTCCAGCGGCCGCAGCGGGTTGTTCAGCCAGACGTCGCATCCCCAGTACAAGTGCCGGGCCATGGACATGTCGTAGTCGGGCAGGAACGCGATGCGGTGGCGCACCTCCGGGCGGTCGGCGAAGCGAACCACCTGTTGGATCAACGCCTTGCCGCCGTCGTCGGCGGGGTGCGACTTACCGGCGACGATGAGCTGGATGGGCCGGTCCTCGTCGAGCAGCAGGCGTTCGAGCCGCTCCGGATCGCGCAGCATCAGCGTCAGCCGCTTGTAGGTCGGCACCCGTCGGGCGAACCCGATGGTGAGCACATCGGGGTCGAATGCCGTTGCAATCCAACCCAATTCGGCGTCCGATGCGCCACGTTCGAGCCAGGACTTGCGCAGCCGCCGCCGGACGTCCTCGACCAGCAACGACCGCAATTGCGAGCGGATCCACCAGAGGTGGCCCGCATCAACCTGATTCAGCCGCAGCCAGACGCCCGGATCGCCGAACGAATCGGAACCGGCCAGCTCACGCCCCAGCTGCAGCCATTGCGGCGCCGCCCAGGTGCGCGCGTGCACCCCGTTGGTGATGGACCCGATCGGCACCTCGTCCGAGTCGAACCCGGGCCACAGCTCGTTGAACATGGCGCGGCTGACCTCACCGTGCAGCAACGAGACGCCGTTGGCCCGTTGCGCCAGCCGCAAACCCATGTGCGCCATGTTGAATTTGGTCGGGTCGTCCTCGGCGCCGAGCGCGAGGATGCGGGCAGTCGGCACGCCCGGCAACAACGCGGGGGCGTTCTTGCCACCGGCTTTCTCGGTCCTCTTCCCGGGGTCCTCCTCGACATGCCCGTCGAAGTAGAGCCGCACCATGTCGATCGGGAACCGGTCGATGCCCGCGGGAACCGGGGTGTGGGTGGTGAACACCGTGCTGGACCGCACGACGGCCAGCGCGGTGTCGAAGTCGAGTCCGGCATCGGTCATCAACTCGCGGATGCGTTCGGCGCCCAGGAACCCGGCGTGCCCCTCGTTCATGTGGAACACCTCGGGCGCCGGCAGGCCTTCGATGGCGGTGAACGCGCGGATCGCCCGCACGCCCCCGATGCCGGCCAGCAGCTCCTGGCGCATCCGATGTTCCTGGTCGCCGCCGTAGAGCCGGTCGGTGATGCCGCGCAGGTCGTGCTCGTTCTCGGGGACGTCGGAGTCCAGAAGGAGCAGCGGAACCCGCCCCACCTGCGCGACCCAGATCCGCGCGTGCAGCTGGGCGGAGTCGGGAAGCGTCAGCTCGACCAGGACGGGATCCCCGGTGGAATCGGTGAGGAGCCGCAACGGCAACCCCTGCGGATCGAGCGACGGGTAGGTCTCGTTCTGCCAGCCGTCCGCGGTCAGCGACTGGCGGAAATACCCCGACCGGTAGTACAGGCCGACCGCCACCAGCGGCACCCCCAAGTCGGAGGCCGACTTCAGGTGGTCCCCGGCGAGGATGCCCAGACCGCCCGAGTAGTTCGGCAGCACCTCCGCGACGCCGAACTCCATCGAGAAATAGGCGATGGCCGTCGGCATCGCCACGCCGTCGGCTTGTCGCTGCTGGTACCACAGCGGCCGGGACAGGTAATCGTTCAGGTCGGCGGCCAGCTCGTCGAGCCGGCCGAGGAAGTTTTCGTCCAGCGCCAGCTCGTCGAGCCGTGCCGGATTCACCGCGCCCAGCAACGCCACTGGGTCAGACCCGCACCGCTCCCACAGGTCCGTGTCCACGGTCGCGAACAGCTCCTGGGTCGGCTTGTCCCACGACCATCGCAAGTTGGTCGACAACTGGTCCAGCGCGGCCAGCCGTTCGGGGAGGTGAGCACGGACGGTAAAGCGGCGGAGGGCTTTCACGCATCCTTACCTTACTGAGGATTTCGCGCCGCGCACGTGGGCGGTAGACGGCTTTTCCCGCCGGGGGTGTGACCGGACACTAGGGTGGGTATCGGTTAGTTATTGGGGCCGCAACGGCGCTTCCCCGCAGAGGAAGTTCCCCACGACAGGAAATTTCGCCAGACGAGAGGCATTCCGCGACGAAGCACACGCGGTTTGCCCGCACACAATCGGAACCAGCCGACGACGACGCGGTCCGAGTCCGAGGGAGCGGACCGAGATGAAGTCGGCTAGTCGGAACTCTGCCGGCGACTCCGCGGCCCGAGAGATCGGGCCGGGGAGGAACGGGCAAATCGGAACGGAGTGTTGTGCCTGGTCGTGTCGAGATCGATAACGTCCAACCCGTCGTCTCATGCGGCGCGTACCCCGCCAAGGCCGTGGTCGGTGAGATCGTCCCGGTCAGCGCGGCGGTGTGGCGGGAGGGCCACGAGGCCGTCGCCGCGACGCTGGTCGTGCGCTACCTGGGGCCGCGCTATCCGCAAGTAACCGAAACGCGCCGAATCAAAGCGGTTCAAGCCCCCGTCAAGGCCGCGCCCGAAGTCGACGGCATTGTGGACCAGCAACGAGTCAAGCCGCTGCTGCTGCCGATGACGTTGGGCCTCGAGCCGTACGTCTTCCACGGGCAATTCATGCCCGACCGGGTCGGCCTGTGGACCTTCCGCGTGGACGGCTGGGGCGACCCGATCCACTCCTGGCGGCATGGCCTGGTCGCGAAGCTCGAGGCCGGCCAGGGCGAGACGGAACTGTCCAACGACCTCCTGGTCGGGGCCGGGCTGTTCGAGCGCGCGGCCACGGGGGTACCGCGCACGAAGCGTGAGCCGCTGCTGGCGGCCGCGGCGGCATTGCGCGCTCCCGGTGACCCCGTCACCCGGACCGCGTTGGCCCTGGCGCCCGAAATCGACGAGATCCTGGCCGAGTACCCCTTGCGCGATCTCGTCACCCGCGGCGAGCAGTACGGAGTGTGGGTGGACCGGCCGATGGCCCGCTTCGGTTCCTGGTACGAGATGTTCCCCCGCTCGACCGGCGGTTGGGACGCCGACGGCAAGCCCGTACACGGCACGTTCGCCACGGCGGCCGCCCAGCTTCCGCGGATCGCGGCGATGGGGTTCGACGTCGTTTACCTGCCGCCGATCCACCCCATCGGCAAGGTACATCGCAAGGGGCGCAACAACTCTCCGACCGCCGCCCCTTCAGATGTGGGTTCGCCGTGGGCGATCGGCAGTGACGAGGGCGGCCACGACGCCATCCATCCGCAACTGGGCACCCTCGAGGACTTCGACGCCTTCGTCGCCGCGGCGCGCGAACTCGGCATGGAGGTGGCGTTGGACCTGGCGCTGCAGTGCGCGCCGGACCACCCCTGGGCGCGCGACCACCGCGAGTGGTTCACCGAATTGCCCGACGGCACGATCGCCTACGCGGAAAACCCGCCGAAGAAGTATCAGGACATTTATCCACTGAACTTCGACAACGACCCGGCGGGCCTCTACGACGAGGTGCTGCGTGTCGTGCGGCACTGGATGGACCACGGCGTCAAGTTCTTTCGGGTGGACAATCCGCACACGAAGCCGCCGAACTTCTGGGCGTGGCTGATCGCCCAGGCGAAGGGCATCGACCCCGACGTGCTCTTCCTCTCGGAGGCGTTCACGCCGCCGGCCCGCCAGTACGGTCTGGCCAAGCTCGGGTTCACCCAGTCCTACAGCTACTTCACGTGGCGCACATCCAAGCAGGAGCTCACCGAGTTCGGCGAAGCGATCGCCGCCGCGGCGGACTTCCGGCGGCCGAACCTGTTCGTCAACACGCCCGACATCCTGCATGCGAGCCTGCAGCACAACGGCCCCGGCATGTTCGCGATCCGCGCGGTGCTGGCGGCGACGATGGGTCCGGCGTGGGGCGTGTATTCCGGATACGAGCTGTTCGAACACCGCGCGGTGCGGGAGGGCAGCGAGGAGTACCTGGACTCGGAGAAATACGAACTGCGGCCCCGCGATTTCGCGGGTGCGCTGGCCGAGGGACGCTCGCTGGAGCCGTTCATCACCCTGCTCAACTCGATTCGCCGGCTGCATCCGGCGCTGCAGCAGCTGCGCACCATTCATTTCCACGCGGTGGACAACGACGCATTGCTGGCCTACAGCAAGTTCGACCCGGCGACCGGCGACTGCGTGTTGGTGGTGGTGACGCTCAACGCGTTCGGGGCCGAAGAGGCCACGCTGTTTTTGGACATGGCGGCTTTGGGTATGGAGCCCTACGAACGATTTTGGGTGCGCGACGAAATCACCGGCCAAGAATTCCAATGGGGGCAAGCAAACTACGTTCGCATCGACCCTGCGCGAGCGGTCGCGCATGTGATCAACATGCCACTCATCCCGCAGGACGCGCGAATGAAGCTGCTCCGCAGGCCACCTAACGGACCGGAGGGATTGTGAGATGAGCCAAGCCGACCAACTGGCCAGGACGCACCTGGCCCCCGACCCGGCCGACCTGGGCCGCCTCCTGGCCGGCACGCAGCACAACCCGCACGGCATTCTGGGCGCCCACGAGTATGCCGACCACACCGTCATCCGGGCGTTCCGGCCGCATGCGGCCGAGGTGGTCGCACTCGTCGGAGACGACCGGTTTCCGTTGGAGCACATCGAATCCGGGTTGTTCGCCACGGTGCTGCCGTTCACCGGCCTGATCGACTACCGGCTGCAGATCAAATACGAGGGCGCCGACCCTTACACGGTCGCCGACGCGTACCGCTTCCTGCCCACGCTGGGCGAGGTCGACCTCTTCCTGTTCGGCGAGGGTCGACACGAGCGGCTCTGGGAAGTCCTTGGGGCGCATCCCCGCTCGTTCACCACGGCAGACGGCGTGGTCAACGGCGTGTCGTTCGCGGTGTGGGCGCCCAATGCCAAGGGCGTCAGCCTGATCGGCGAGTTCAACGGCTGGACCGGCAGCGACGCTCCGATGCGGTCGCTGGGCTCGTCGGGAGTGTGGGAGCTGTTCTGGCCCGACTTCCCCCCCGACGGTCTGTACAAGTTTCGCGTGCACGGCGCCGACGGGGTCGTGACCGAGCGGGCCGACCCGATGGCCTTCGCCACCGAGGTTCCGCCGCACACCGCCTCCCGTGTCACGCGCAGCAAGTACACCTGGCAGGACGCCGAGTGGATGGAACAGCGCGCCCAACGCAATCCGGTGTTCGAGCCGATGAGCACCTATGAGGTGCACCTCGGTTCGTGGCGCCCCGGCCTCGGCTACCGGCAGCTCGCCGAGGAGCTGACCAACTACGTGGTGGAGCACGGCTTCACCCATGTGGAGCTGCTTCCCGTCGCCGAGCATCCCTTCGCCGGATCCTGGGGCTACCAGGTCACGTCCTACTACGCGCCGACGTCCCGTTTCGGCACGCCCGACGAATTCCGGGCACTGGTCGACGCGCTGCACCACGCCGGCATCGGCGTGATCGTGGACTGGGTGCCTGCGCACTTCCCGAAGGACGCGTGGGCGCTGGGACGGTTCGACGGCACCCCGCTCTACGAGCACGCCGACCCCAAGCGTGGCGAGCAACTTGACTGGGGCACATACGTCTTCGACTTCGGACGCGCCGAGGTGCGCAACTTCCTGGTGGCGAACGCTCTGTACTGGCTCGAGGAGTACCACGTCGACGGCCTGCGGGTGGACGCGGTGGCTTCCATGCTGTACCTGGACTATTCACGCCCCGAGGGCGGCTGGACGCCCAACATCTACGGCGGGCGGGAGAACCTCGAGGCCGTTCAGTTCCTGCAGGAGATGAACGCCACGGTGCACAAGAGCGCGCCCGGCATCGTCACCATCGCCGAGGAGTCGACGTCGTGGCCCGGCGTCACGCGCCCGACAAACCTTGGCGGCCTGGGCTTTTCGATGAAGTGGAACATGGGCTGGATGCACGACACGCTCGACTACATCAGCCGCGACCCGATTTATCGCAACTACCACCACCACGAGATGACGTTCTCGATGCTGTACGCGTTCAGCGAGAACTACGTGCTGCCGATCAGCCACGACGAGGTCGTGCACGGCAAGGGCACCCTGTGGGGCCGGATGCCGGGCAACAACCACGTCAAGGCCGCCGGGCTGCGCAGCCTGCTCGCCTATCAGTGGGCGCATCCCGGCAAGCAATTGCTGTTCATGGGACAGGAATTCGGCCAGCGCGCCGAATGGTCCGAGGAGCGCGGTCTGGACTGGTGGCAGCTCGACGAGCAGGGCTTCTCGAACGGCGTCGCGCGTCTGGTGCGTGACATCAACGCCATCTACCGCAGCCACCCGGCGCTGTGGAGCCAGGACACCATCCCCGACGGATACTCCTGGATCGACGCCAACGACTCGGCCAACAACGTGCTCAGCTTCCTGCGTTATGGCAGCGACGGATCCGTCATGGCGTGCATCTTCAACTTCGCGGGCAATGAGCACAGCGGCTACCGGCTCGGGCTGCCGTCCGCAGGGCGCTGGCGCGAGGTGCTCAACACCGACGCCACCGACTACAACGGGACGGGCATCGGCAACATGGGCGGGGTGGATGCCACCGAGGACCCGTGGCACGGGCGTCCCGCCTCCGCGGTGCTGGTGCTGCCGCCCAACTCGGCCCTGTGGCTCGAGCCCGAGTAGACCGGGGCCGCTCAGCACGAGCCGCTTTCGCCGCAACCACCCGACGGCCGCGGCCGGCGACCTCAGTAGAGCGCGTTGGCGAGGTTCCGCCGCCCGGCGACGACCTCGGGATCGGCGGGATCGAAGAGCTCGAACAGCTCGATCAGCCGGGTGCGCACCCGAGTGCGCTCGTCCCCGGATGTGCTGCGCACCAGAGCAATCAGGCGCTCGAACGCCGCGCTCGCGTCCTGGTTGAGGATTTGGACATCGGCAGCCGCGAAGGCCGCTTCGATGTCGGCCGGTGCCGCATCGGCCGCGGCCACCGCGTCCGGTGAATGCGCGGTCGCGCGCATCAGGAAGTCGATCTGCCGGATCGCGCCCTTGGCCTCGGCGCTGCCCGGATTGGCGTCCAAAATTGCTTGATACGCCGCTCGGGCGCCCTCGAAATTGCCGGCCTCCAGTTGCTCGCGGGCGGCCGCCAACTCGGGGTCGACTTCGTCGGCAGCGGCGGAACCGCCTGGGCCCCTGAGCTTCCCGGCCGTCGCCGAAAGGATCTGGTCCAGCCAGCCGCGCAATTGATCCGGCGGCTGCATGCCCTGGAAGCTCGAGATCGGCTGCCCGGCGGCCAAAGCCACGACGGTAGGCACCGCGTCGACACCGAATATCTGGGCAACCCTGGGCGCCACGTCGACGTTGACCGTCGCCAGCGACCACTGTCCGTTGTCCTGGGCGGCCATGCCGGACAGCGTGTCCAGCAGCTGGACGCACGCGTCGCTGCGCGGGGACCACAGCAGCACCACGACGGGCACTTCCTCGGACCGCAGCAGGACCTCGGCCTCGAAATTGGCCTCGGTGATCGCGGTGCCTCCGGGGCCGCCCTCGGCGGCCGGCGTTGCGCCGCCGCCGGTCCCGCCGCCGGGCGGTTGCTGCTGGGCCCGCTGCTTGAGGCCGGATAGGTCGACAGCGCCGGCCATCGCGGGGCCGATCGAGGGTCGCGGACGCGTCACACCGTCAAGTTTGTCATGCGCATCGGTGCCCCATCCACCCGGTCGCGCGGACGCGTGGGCCCGGTGCCGCGGCCCGAAAATCGCGCCCGGAGACGGCCGCGGGGGACGATATGACGAAGATCACAAAACTTCCCACGCGCGTCGGTCCAGCAACGTCGCCGAGGGCGTCGGCGCGCTCCGGCTTCTCGGCCCGCTTACTTTGCCCGCAGGATCAGTGCGTCACCCTGCCCGCCCGCGCCGCACAGGGCCGCGACGCCGTAGCCGGAGCCGCGGCGGGCCAGTTCCAGGGCGGCATGCAGCGTGATCCGCGCGCCCGACATCCCGATGGGGTGCCCCACGGCGATCGCGCCGCCGTTGACGTTCACGATCTCGGGATCCACGCCGAGTTCGCGGGTCGAGGCCAGCGCGACGGCGGAGAACGCCTCGTTGATCTCGACCACGTCGAGCTGGTCGGCGGTGATGCCCTCGCGGCTGAGCGCCTTCTTGATCGCGTTGGCCGGCTGCGATTGCAAGGTGGAGTCCGGCCCGGCGACGACGCCGTGTGCACCGATCTCGACCAGCCAGGTCAGCCCCAGTTCCTCCGCCTTGGCCTTGTTCATCACCACCACGGCCGCGGCCCCGTCGGAGATCTGCGACGCGGACCCGGCGGTGATGGTGCCGTCCTTGCGAAAGGCCGGTTTGAGGCCGGCCAGCGACTCGGCGGTGGTGTTGGCGCGAATCCCCTCGTCCTCGGTGAACTGCAGCGGATCACCCTTGCGCTGCGGGATGTTGACGGGAACGACCTCGTCGGCGAAGACGCCGTCCTTCCACGCCGCCGCCGCCTTCTGATGCGACCGAGCAGCGAACTCGTCCTGCTCGGCGCGGGTGAACTTGTCGACGTCGTTGCGCTGCTCGGTGAGCGCGCCCATCGGCTGGTCGGTGAAGACGTCGTGCAGGCCGTCGTAGGCCATGTGGTCGAGGACGGTGACGTCGCCGTACTTGTAGCCCGCCCGGCTGTCCATCAGCAAATGCGGCGCCTTGGTCATCGACTCCTGCCCACCGGCCACCACGACGTCGAACTCACCGGCTCGAATCAGCTGGTCAGCCAGCGCGATGGCATCGATGCCGGACAGGCACATCTTGTTGATGGTCAGCGCCGGGACGTCCCAGCCGATGCCGGCCGCTACGGCCGCCTGCCGCGCGGGCATCTGGCCGGCGCCGGCCGTCAGCACCTGGCCCATGATCACGTACTCGACAGCCGACGCGGGCACGTTGGCCTTCTCCAGCGCGCCGGCGATCGCGATGGCACCCAGATCGCTGGCCGAAAAATCCTTCAGCGAACCCATCAATTTGCCGATCGGCGTGCGCGCTCCAGCAACGATCACCGACGTCGTCATAACAACCTCCCAAAGGTCCGTGGACGGCCGATCCGGCCTCCCGGAGAAGCGCAGTCTTTGCCGCCAGGTTACCTTTATGTGATGACGACCGATCAAGTTGACGCCCGTCAGGTCCTGGCCACCGAGCTGGTGACGGCGATCGATCACGTCGGCATCGCAGTCGCCGACTTGGACGCGGCAATCGCGTGGTACCGCGACCACCTCGGCATGATCCTGGTGCACGAGGAAGTCAACGAGGACCAGGGAATCCGCGAAGCCATGCTGGCCGTGCGCGGCGCGCCCACCGGTACGGCGCAGATCCAGCTGATGGCCCCGATCGACGACTCCTCGACCATCGCCAAGTTCCTCGACAAGCGCGGGCCCGGCATCCAGCAGATGGCGGTTCGGGTGAGCGACCTCGACAGCGTGATCGAGCACCTGCGCTCGCAGGGCATCCGGCTCGTCTACGAGGCCCCGCGCCGCGGCACGGCAAACTCGCGGATCAACTTCATCCACCCCAAGGACGCCGGCGGCGTCCTCATCGAGCTGGTCGAACCGGCCGCCTGATCAAGACCACTTCCGGGTTGGGCCCCGCGTGGCGCGGTGGCTCCAGCACGGGGTGTGCCAATGCCGCCGATCTTCGACGAGTCCTGGGCCTCCACCGAGGGTCGGATCGGTTGGCCACACCACCAGATGTGCGGTGCCGACCCGAATTTCGTGATCGCAGCCCGGGCAACGGTAGGTCTTGACCGCACGGGCGGCCGCGACCGGACGGACTTCGTACTCGTGGCCGTCGGGCCCGACCTCCACCCGGCGGGCAGGCGGGGGCGGCGATGACTGCCACCGCTGACGTGGCGGTGTGCGGCGCCGGGCCATGCCGCCAGCCTAGCCGGGAGGCTCAGAACAGCCGGTATTCGTCGCTGTCCATCCCGCGCATCTTGTCGTAATCCAGTGTGACACAACGGATCCCACGGTCGATGGCCAGTGTGCGCGCCTGTGGCTTGATCTGCTGGGCCGCGAACACGCCCTTCACCGGCGCGAGCACGCTGTCGCGGTTGAGCAGCTCGAGGTATCTGGTGAGCTGTTCGACCCCGTCGATCTCGCCGCGCCGCTTGATCTCCACCGCCACCGAACCGCCCTGTTCGTCACGGCAGAGCAGGTCGACGGGCCCGATGGCGGTCATGTATTCGCGACGAACCAGCGTGTACCCCTCGCCGAGCAGGTGCACATGCTCGGCGAGCAACGCCTGCAGATGGGCTTCGACCCCATCCTTGACCAGCCCGGGATCGACGCCCAGGTCGTGGCTGGAGTCGTGCTCGACATCCTCGACGGTGATCCGCAGCTGTTCGCCGGCCTTGTTCTGCACCACCCACACGGGGGCCTGCTCACCCGGCTCCTCGGTCAGCCAGCACGGCGGGCTCATCCAGTTCAGCGGTTTGTAGGCGCGGTCATCGGCATGCACGCTGACCGATCCGTCGGCCTTGAACAGCAGCAGCCTGCGGGCCGAGGGAAGATGCGCGGTGAGCCGGCCGACGTAGTCCACAGTGCACTGGGCGATCACTAGACGCACCCGACTCACCTTAGAGCGTGGCCGACAAATTAGGCTGGCGCCACCATGTCGGCCACGCAGAGCTTGGCGAAACGCATCGGGCGGGTGCTCGAGACGGTCACGCGTCAGAGCGGCCGGCTACCGGAGACCCCGGCGTACGGCTCCCTGCTGTTGGGGCGGGTGTCAGAAAGCCAGGCACGTCGCCGCGTCCGCATCCAGGTCATCCTGACTGTACTGGTGCTGGGCGCCAACCTGATCGGCATCGGCGTCGCCCTGCTCCTGGTGACCGTCGCCATCCCGCAACCGAGTGTGTTTGACGCGCCATGGTGGATAACCTTCGCGGCATCACCGGCCTACATCGCGCTGGCGCTGGCGGTGGGCACCTACTGGATCACCCGCAGGACCGTCGTATCGCTCCGCTGGGCGATCGAGGAGCGCGCGCCGAACCGGGAAGACGAACGAAACACGTTCCTGGCCCCATGGCGAATCGCCCGCTTCGATCTCATCCTGTGGGGTGTCGGGGCGGTGGTGCTGACCACGCTCTATGGCCTAGTCAACACGCTCTTCATCCCGCGCTTCCTCATCGCGGTGGGCATCTGCGGGATCTTGGTGGCCACCGGCAGTTATCTGCTGGCAGAGTTCGCGCTGCGCCCGGCGGCGGCTCAGGCGCTCGAAGCGGGGCCACCACCGCGTCGATTCGCCTCGGGGATCATGGGCCGGACCATGGTGGTCTGGTTCCTCGGCTCGGGCCTGCCCGTTCTCGGCATCGGCTTCCTGGCGGGCTTTCAAGCCTTGATGCGCAATCTGACCGAAACGCAATTCGCCGTCGGTGTGCTGATCGTCTCGATCGCCACGCTCATCTTCGGTTGCCTGTTGATGTGGATTCTGGCCTGGCTCACCGCAACTCCGGTGCGCGTGGTCCGCGCGGCGTTGCGCCGGGTTGAGCGCGGCGATCTGCGGGGCGACCTCGTCGTTTTCGACGGCACCGAACTCGGTGAGCTGCAACGCGGTTTCAACGCGATGGTGGACGGGCTGCGCGAACGCGAACGGGTTCGCGACCTGTTCGGCCGGCACGTCGGACGCGAGGTCGCCCTGGCCGCCGAACGCGAGCGACCGAAGCTGGGCGGCGAAGAACGCCATGTAGCAGTCGTATTCATCGACATCGTCGGTTCCACCCAACTGGTGACCAGCCGGCCTCCGGCGGAAGTCGTTTCGGTGCTCAATCAATTCTTCGGCATCGTTGTCGAGGAAGTGGATCGACACTGCGGTCTGGTCAACAAGTTCGAGGGGGACGCGACCCTGGCCATCTTCGGGGCCCCGAACCATCTGGACCGCCCGGAAGACCAGGCGCTGGCCGCGGCGCGCGCCATCGCCGAGCGGCTCGTCGACGAAATGCCGCAGTGCCAAGCCGGTATCGGCGTGGCGGCCGGGCAGGTGGTGGCCGGCAACGTCGGCGCCCGGGAACGCTTCGAGTACACCGTGATCGGCGGTCCGGTCAACGAGGCGGCCCGCCTCTGCGAACTCGCCAAGTCGTACCCGGGTCGACTGCTGGCGACGGCCGATGCCCTCGAAGGCGCGAGCGAGAACGAGCGCGGCCGTTGGACTTTGGGCGAGACCGTGACTCTTCGCGGGTATGAGCAGCCCACCCGGCTCGCCACGCCCGCCGACCCGCCGGCCTGATGGATTGATTTCCGACCCGAGTGGGTAAGGGGACTAAGGACATCGCCCCTTTCAGAGATTGGTGTTGACATGGCTAGTGGAACTGCGCGGCGTGCTTCCCTCGCCGCGGGGATCGCCGTGGCGATCGCCTTGAGTTCGTTGACCGCGGGCTGCGGCTCGGGCAAAGACAACAAGAACCCGACGACTTCGACCTCGACCGTCACCACCTCCGTCACCACGCCCGCCAGCGTCACCACGACGGCACCGGCGGCGACGACTCCGGCCGGCCCGGGCGGCGGTCCCGAGACCGGACCCGGGGGCGCCACGACGGCCGGCCCGGGTGGCTCGGGCGCCGGCGCGGGCCCAGGCGGCGCGAGCGCGGGTGTGCCGGGCGCCGGTGCGTCCGCCGGACCCGGCGGCGCGGGGGCCTGCGCCGGCGGCGTCTGCGTCGGGACCCCTCCCGGCCCCTAGCCGCCTGCCGGGTGCATCAGTCAGCGGCCGCCAAGGCCGCAACGAGGTGGTTGTTGGTGCGGGGGTCGCCCTCCCGCACCAACAACGCCACCAGGCATGAGCCGGCCACCAGCAGCCCGCCGACGAAACCGACCGTCGCCGGCCAGCCGCCGACCGCGTACACGACGCCGCCGATCGCACCGGCCACTGACCCGCCCAAGTAGTAGCTGAACAAATACAGCGCCGACGCCTCCGCGCGGTCGCGCCGTGCCACCGCGCCCACCCAGCCGCTGGCCACGGTGTGCGCGGCGAAGAAACCACCCGTGAAGACGCCGACCCCCACCACGATCGCGGGCAGGGCGTGCGGCACGGTCAGCAGCAGGCCCGTCACCGTGACCGGCAGGGCGGCCCGCAGCACGAGTGGGCGTCCCCTGCGGTCGGCGAGCCGCCCGGCCGCCACCGACGTCCAGGTGCCGACCAGGTACAGCAGGAACAGCAGGCCGACCGCTGACGGCGCCAGGCCGAACGGCCGCCCGGTCAATCGGTAGCCAAGGTAGTTGTACACGGTCACGAATCCACCCATCAACACGAACCCCACCGCGAACAGCTTCAGCAGCAACGGGTTTCGCAGATGCGCGGCGAGGTTCCGGATGCTGGCCCGCACGCTCGTCTCCTTCGGGTCGAAGAACTGAGACCGCGGCACCAGGGCGGCGAAGACCACCGTGCCGGCCAGTGTCGTCAGGGAGCACACCAGCAGCGCGACCCGCCAATCGCTCGCCTCGATGACCAACGAGGGGACGAGGCGTCCGGCCAGCCCGCCGACCGTCGTTCCGGCGATGTAGCGGCCCATCGCCGACCCGAGCGACGAGGCGTGCACCTCCTCGGCGAGGAACGCCATCGCGACGGCGGGTATCCCGGCCAGCGCGGCGCCCTGCGCGGCGCGGCCGACGAGCAGCACGCCGAGCGTCGGACTGAACGGCAGCAGGAGCCCGATCACGCTGGACGCCACCCCCGAGGTCAACATCACGGTGATGCGGCCGTAGCGCTCGGACAGGACGCTGGCGGGAATGATGCAGACGGCCAGCATCCCCGTGGTCAGCGAGACCGTGAGCGCCGCCGCGGCCGGACCGATCCGATACGACGCCGAAAGCGCCGGCAGCAGCGCCTGGGTGCAGTACATCGCGGCGAAGCTGGCCAGACCGGCACCGCAGAGCGCCGCGGTCAGCCGCCGGTACCCGCGGGTTCCGGCTCGGTGCGCTACGGCGGTGGAGGGGCCTTGGGGCATGCCCTCAATCCTGCGCGCCGACGCAAAGCGAAGGAAATGAATTATTCGCAGGTTTAATATGCTCGAAAGACATAAGTTGAGGATGGTGTGCGTGGCGGGCGACGACTACGAGTGGTTCGTCACACTTGCGGAGCTGGAACACGTCACGGCGGCCGCCGAACAGCTTCGCGTGGCCCAGCCGACGCTCACGCGGATGCTCGCGCGTCTGGAACGGCGGCTGGGCGTGGCGCTGTTCGATCGTCGCGGCAAACGCCTGTCCCTCAACACGTATGGCCGGATCTTCTACGAGCATGCCCGGCGCGCGCAGCTGGAGCTCGACTCGGCCAGGCGCGCGATTGACGACCTGGCCAACCCGGCCGTCAGCGAGATCCGGGTGGGCTTCCTCGGCTCGTTCGGGGCGACGGTGGTGCCGCGCCTGATCGCCCGGTTCAAGGAATCCTCACCCCGCGTGGCCTTCGCGCTCGAGGAGGGCGCCGCCGAATCGATCGGCGAGCTGGTGCTGGCCGGGCGCGTCGACGTCGGGGTGGTGTCCCCGCGGCCACGGCGGCCAACTCTCGCCTGGCGCAGCCTGTTTCGGCAGCGGCTCGGTGTCGCCGTGCCACGTGGTCACCGATTCGAGGGCGATGCCGCGGTGTCCATGACCGATCTCGCGGACGAGCCCGTCGTGGCCATGCACCCCGGGTTCGGCATGCGACGGCTGCTCGACGAGCTCTGCGCCGCGGCACAATTCCAGCCGCGGATCGTGCTGGAGGCGGCGAACCTCACCACGACCGCGGGCCTGGTGGCCGCCGGGCTGGGTGTCGGCCTGATGCCCATCGACGGCAGCGAATCCGCGGCGGCGTTGAGCGTGCTGCCACTGGCCGACGCCGACGCGTACCGCGACGTGGGGATGATCTGGGACTCGGGCCGGCCGCTGTCCCGCCCGGCCCGCGACTTCATCGCCGCCGCCGCGGCCGTGCGGCACGACGGCCCGTAGGTGGGCTCCCACTGCCATGTCGCTTTTCCGCCAGTTTTGTCACCGGGCGGGTGTAAGTCTTAGAAGCGTGCACGACGACTTCGAACGCTGCTACCGCGCCGTCCAGTCCAAGGACGCCCGGTTCGACGGCTGGTTCGTCACGGCGGTGTTGACCACCCGCATCTATTGCCGGCCCAGCTGCCCGGTGCGGCCGCCGTTCGCCCGCAACGTGCGCTTCTACCCGACCGCGGCCGCCGCCCAGCGGGCCGGATTCCGGGCGTGTAAGCGGTGCCGGCCCGACGCTTCGCCCGGGTCACCGGAATGGAATGTCCGGGGCGACGTCGTCGCCCGGACGATGCGTCTCATCGCCGACGGCACCGTGGACCGCGAAGGCGTCGGCGGCCTGGCGGCGCACCTCGGCTACACCACCCGCCAGCTGGAGAGGCTGTTGCAGGCCGAGGTCGGCGCCGGCCCGCTCGCGCTGGCCCGCGCCCAGCGGGCACAGACGGCCCGGCTGCTTGTCGAGACCACGGACCTGCCATTCGGCGACATCGCGTTCGCGTCGGGGTTCTCCAGCATCCGGCAGTTCAACGACACGGTGCGCTCTGTCTTCGAGAGCACCCCGAGGGAGCTGCGTCGGCGGGCGGCGGGGCGGGCCGGGACCGGCACCGCTTCGCCGGGGGCCGTGTGCCTGCGACTGCCGGTCCGCACCCCGTTCGCCTACGAGGGCGTCTTCGGCCACCTGGCCGCCGGCACCGTGCCCGGTTGTGAGGAGATCCGCGGCGGCGCGTATCGACGGAGCCTGCGTCTCCCGTTCGGCAGCGCCGTCACCACCCTGACACCGGCCGTCGATCACGTCCGCTGCGTGCTGGTGCTCGATGACTTTCGCGACCTGACGACGGCGATCGCCCGCTGCAGGCGACTGCTGGATCTCGACGCCGATCCCGAGGCGGTGGACGACGCGCTGTCCGGCGACCCGCACCTGCGTCCGGTCGTGGGAAAGGCCCCCGGACAACGCATTCCACGCACCGTGGACGAGGCCGAGCTCGCCGTGCGCGCAGTCCTGGGCCAGCAGGTGTCGACCAAGGCGGCCAGAACCCACGCCGGCCGCCTGGTCGCGGCCTACGGCCGGCCGATCGCCGACCCCGACGGCGGGCTGACCCACACCTTCCCGTCCGTGGAGCAACTCGCGGAGATCGACCCCATCCACTTGGCGGTCCCCAAGACCCGGCGACGGACCCTGAGCGCATTGGTCGCCGCCCTCACCGACGGCAGTATCGTCCTCGACAGCGGCAGCGACTGGGAGGCCGCCCGCAGACAATTGCTGGAGGTGCCCGGAGTCGGCCCATGGACCGCGGAGGTGATCGCGATGCGTGGGCTCGGTGACCCGGATGCCTTCCCCGCCACCGACCTTGGGCTTCGGATGGCCGCCAGGCAATTGGGCTTACCGACCGACGAACGGGCCCTGATCGGGCACGGCGCCCGGTGGCGCCCCTGGCGCTCCTACGCCACCCAGTACCTCTGGACCACCCTCGAGCATCCGGTTAACCAATGGCCACCACAGGAGCCCCAGAAGGAGACAGCATGATCGAGTACCGCACCATCGACAGCCCGATCGGGCCGCTGACCCTCGCCGGTCAGGACTCGGTTCTGACGATGCTTCGGATGGTCGACCAGACTTACGAGCCCAGCCGAACCGGCTGGGCACCGAACGCCACGGCGTTCAACGAGGCCACCGACCAACTGAACGCATATTTCGCCGGCGAACTCACCGAGTTCGATTTCGACTTCGAGTTGCGCGGCTCCGAATTCCAGCGGCGCGTGTGGAAGGCCCTTCAGACAATTCCTTACGGCGAAACCAGGTCCTACGGAGAGATCGCGGAACAGATCGGCGCCCCGGGCTCCGCGCGCGCCGTGGGATTGGCGAACGGCCACAATCCCATCGCGATCGTCGTCCCTTGTCACCGTGTCATCGGCGCCAATGGGAGCCTGACCGGCTACGGCGGCGGGCTCGACCGCAAGCGAACGCTGCTCGCATTGGAGAAGAAACGCGCGTCGGTGAATGCGGCCTTGACATTGTTCGACTAGGAATGCGCCGTACCGAGAAATGCAAAAACACCCCCGTTGCCGGGGGTGTTTTTGTGTATGTTCGGCGGTGTCCTACTTTTCCACCCGGAGGGGCAGTATCATCGGCGCTGACAGGCTTAGCTTCCGGGTTCGGAATGGGACCGGGCGTTTCCCTGTCGCTGTGGCCGCCGTAACTCTATTTAAATTTGGTTTCGGTGGGGGGTGTGGTGTTCAGAGCGCCCGACGACAATAGCCGCTGGGACTGAACTAGTGGTTGCGATTGTGTGTTGGTAAGTTTTCGGCCGGTTAGTGCCAGTTCCCTGCACTCATTACTGAGCTTCCAGGTCTGGCCTATCGATCCCGTGGTCTGCGGGGGGCCTTATCCCTCTAAAAGGGTGAGAAACCTGATCTTGGAGAAGGTTTCCCGCTTAGATGCTTTCAGCGGTTATCCTGTCCGAACGTGGCTATCCAGCGGTGCCCCTGGTGGGACAACTGGTATACCAGAGGTTCGTCCGTCCCGGTCCTCTCGTACTAGGGACAGGTTTCCTCAAGTTTCTGACGCGCGCGGCGGATAGAGACCGAACTGTCTCACGACGTTCTAAACCCAGCTCGCGTGCCGCTTTAATGGGCGAACAGCCCAACCCTTGGGACCTGCTCCAGCCCCAGGATGCGACGAGCCGACATCGAGGTGCCAAACCATCCCGTCGATATGGACTCTTGGGGAAGATCAGCCTGTTATCCCCGGGGTACCTTTTATCCGTTGAGCGACACCCCTTCCACTCGGGGGTGCCGGA
Organism: Mycobacterium sp. E183; assembly: GCF_001667735.1. GTDB lineage: Bacteria > Actinomycetota > Actinomycetes > Mycobacteriales > Mycobacteriaceae > Mycobacterium. Next base: position 25,213 of record NZ_LZJN01000105.1, on the reverse strand, counting down.
TCACTAGTCCCGACTTTCGTCCCTGCTTGACTTGTAAGTCTCGCAGTCAAGCTCCCTTGTGCACTTACACTCAACACCTGATTGCCGTCCAGGTTGAGGGAACCTTTGGGCGCCTCCGTTACATTTTAGGAGGCAACCGCCCCAGTTAAACTACCCGCCAGGCACTGTCCGTGAACCCGATAAGGGTTCGACGTTAGGTGTCCAATACGATCAGAGTGGTATTTCAACAACGACTCCACAATTACTGGCGTAACTGCTTCAAAGTCTCCCACCTATCCTACACAAACCGTACCGAACACCAATACCAAGTTGTAGTGAAGGTCCCGGGGTCTTTTCGTCCTGCCGCGCGTAACGAGCATCTTTACTCGTAGTGCAATTTCGCCGAGTCTATGGTTGAGACAGTTGGGAAGTCGTTACGCCATTCGTGCAGGTCGGAACTTACCCGACAAGGAATTTCGCTACCTTAGGATGGTTATAGTTACCACCGCCGTTTACTGGGGCTTAAATTCTCCGCTTCACCTTACGGTTAACGGGTCCTCTTAACCTTCCAGCACCGGGCAGGCGTCAGTCCGTATACATCGTCTTGCGACTTCGCACGGACCTGTGTTTTTAGTAAACAGTCGCTACCCACTGGTTTCTGCGGCCGAATCCCGCTCCCACCGCAAGGGTGTTCACGGTATTCCGGCCCCCCTTCTCCCGAAGTTACGGGGGCATTTTGCCGAGTTCCTTAACCATAGTTATCTCGTACGCCTTGGTATGCTCTACCTGACCACCTGTGTCGGTTTGGGGTACGGGCCGTGTGTGTGCTCGCTAGAGGCTTTTCTTGGCAGCAGAGGATCACCGAATTCACCTCAACCGGCTATGCATCACCTCTCAGGATTAATGAGCGACGGATTTGCCTATCGCTCTCCCTACAGGCTTGCCCCAGTATTACCACTGACTGGTACGGCTACCTTCCTGCGTCACCCCATTGCTTGACTACTACCAGCGAAGGTCCCACGCAGCCGGCGATCCTCGCACCCCGAAGGGATTGATAGACCACCATTTGGGTGGTTAGTACCGCTGATTCGTCAGGGACGCCCACACACGGGTACGGGAATATCAACCCGTTGTCCATCGACTACGCCTGTCGGCCTCGCCTTAGGTCCCGACTCACCCTGGGCGGACTGGCCTGGCCCAGGAACCCTTGGTCTTACGGCGGGCAAGGTTCTCACTTGCCTTATCGCTACTCATGCCTGCATTCTCACTCCCCCAAACTCCACCACACGGTTACCCGGTGGCTTCGCTGCATGGGGGACGCTCCCCTACCCAACCTTGCGGTTGCCGCGGCTTCGGCGGTGTGCTTGAGCCCCGCTACATTATCGGCGCACAATCACTTGACCAGTGAGCTATTACGCACTCTTTCAAGGGTGGCTGCTTCTAAGCCAACCTCCTGGTTGTCTCTGCGACTGCACATCCTTTTCCACTTAGCACACGCTTAGGGGCCTTAGCCGGCGATCTGGGCTGTTTCCCTCTCGACGTACGGAGCTTATCCCCCGCCGTCTCACTGCCACGCTATACACCACGGCATTCGGAGTTTGGCTGACGTCAGTAACCTAGTAGGGCCCATCGGCCATCCAGTAGCTCTACCTCCGTGGTGAAACACGTAACGCTGCACCTAAATGCATTTCGGGGAGAACCAGCTATCACGGAGTTTGATTGGCCTTTCACCCCTACCCACAGCTCATCCCCTCAGTCTTCAACCTAAGTGGGTTCGGGCCTCCACGCGGTCTTACCCGCGCTTCACCCTGGCCATGGGTAGATCACTCCGCTTCGGGTCCAGAACACGCCACTACACCCCAAAGGGGATGCGCCCTATTCAGACTCGCTTTCGCTGCGGCTACCCCGCACGGGTTAACCTCGCGACGTGTCCCTGACTCGCAGGCTCATTCTTCAAAAGGCACGCCATCACCCCACAAGGAGGCTCTGACGGATTGTAGGCACACGGTTTCAGGTACTCTTTCACTCCCCTCCCGGGGTACTTTTCACCATTCCCTCACGGTACTAATCCGCTATCGGTCATCAAGAAGTATTTAGGCTTACCGGGTGGTCCCGGCAGATTCACAGCAGATTCCACGGGCCCGCTGCTACTCGGGTGTTGATATAAGGCAGGTGCCGGGTTTTCGCGTACCGGGCTTTCACCGTCTACGGCGGGCCGTCCCAGGCCACTTCCGCTAACCACGACACTTTCTGACTACCCCTCAGCCAGGTAGAGCTGAGACATATCAATCCCACAACCCCGCACACACAACCCCTACCCGGTTATCCATGCATGCGGTTTAGCCTGTTCCGCGTTCGCTCGCCACTACTGACGGAATCACAATTGTTTTCTTCTCCTACGGGTACTGAGATGTTTCACTTCCCCGCGTTACCTCCCGCACCCTATATATTCAGATACGGGTAACACGACATGACTCGTGCTGGGTTTCCCCATTCGGAAATCCTCGGATCAATGCTCGGTTGACAGCTCCCCGAGGCATATCGCAGCCTCCCACGTCCTTCATCGGCTCTCGATGCCAAGGCATCCACCATGCGCCCTTAGACACTTACTTACACACAAGAGTTTTAAAAGAAATTACACATTTTGACGAACACGCCACCGTTGCCGGCAACGCATCCGTCTAGATGCTCGCAACCACTATCCAATACTCAAACACCACACCCCACCACCAAGATGGAGGGACACCACACGGACTGGCCGAGTGTTGTCTCAGGGCCCAATAGTGTGTCTGGCAATCATTTGCTGTTGTGCACCCGGCCCCCGCCCACTACAGGCGGGAACCCCTCACGGCTCGCACCCCACCAATTGGAGTGCTTTTCGTGGTGCTCCTTAGAAAGGAGGTGATCCAGCCGCACCTTCCGGTACGGCTACCTTGTTACGACTTCGTCCCAATCGCCGATCCCACCTTCGACAGCTCCCTCCCAAGGGTTAGGCCACTGGCTTCGGGTGTTACCGACTTTCATGACGTGACGGGCGGTGTGTACAAGGCCCGGGAACGTATTCACCGCAGCGTTGCTGATCTGCGATTACTAGCGACTCCGACTTCACGGGGTCGAGTTGCAGACCCCGATCCGAACTGAGACCGGCTTTAAAAGGATTCGCTTAACCTTGCGGCATCGCAGCCCTTTGTACCGGCCATTGTAGCATGTGTGAAGCCCTGGACATAAGGGGCATGATGACTTGACGTCATCCCCACCTTCCTCCGAGTTGACCCCGGCAGTCTCTCACGAGTCCCCGGCATTACCCGCTGGCAACATGAGACAAGGGTTGCGCTCGTTGCGGGACTTAACCCAACATCTCACGACACGAGCTGACGACAGCCATGCACCACCTGCACACAGGCCACAAGGGAACGCCTATCTCTAGACGCGTCCTGTGCATGTCAAACCCAGGTAAGGTTCTTCGCGTTGCATCGAATTAATCCACATGCTCCGCCGCTTGTGCGGGCCCCCGTCAATTCCTTTGAGTTTTAGCCTTGCGGCCGTACTCCCCAGGCGGGGTACTTAATGCGTTAGCTACGGCACGGATCCCAAGGAAGGAAACCCACACCTAGTACCCACCGTTTACGGCGTGGACTACCAGGGTATCTAATCCTGTTCGCTCCCCACGCTTTCGCTCCTCAGCGTCAGTTACTGCCCAGAGACCCGCCTTCGCCACCGGTGTTCCTCCTGATATCTGCGCATTCCACCGCTACACCAGGAATTCCAGTCTCCCCTGCAGTACTCTAGTCTGCCCGTATCGCCCGCACGCTCACAGTTAAGCCGTGAGATTTCACGAACAACGCGACAAACCACCTACGAGCTCTTTACGCCCAGTAATTCCGGACAACGCTCGCACCCTACGTATTACCGCGGCTGCTGGCACGTAGTTGGCCGGTGCTTCTTCTCCACCTACCGTCAACTCACAAAGTGAGCCTTCGTCGATGGTGAAAGAGGTTTACAACCCGAAGGCCGTCATCCCCCACGCGGCGTCGCTGCATCAGGCTTGCGCCCATTGTGCAATATTCCCCACTGCTGCCTCCCGTAGGAGTCTGGGCCGTATCTCAGTCCCAGTGTGGCCGGACACCCTCTCAGGCCGGCTACCCGTCGTCGCCTTGGTAGGCCATCACCCCACCAACAAGCTGATAGGCCGCGGGCCCATCCCACACCGCAAAAGCTTTCCACCACAAGGCATGCGCCAAGTGGTCCTATCCGGTATTAGACCCAGTTTCCCAGGCTTATCCCGAAGTGCAGGGCAGATTGCCCACGTGTTACTCACCCGTTCGCCACTCGAGTACCTCCGAAGAGGCCTTTCCGTTCGACTTGCATGTGTTAAGCACGCCGCCAGCGTTCGTCCTGAGCCAGGATCAAACTCTCCAAACAAAATCTCCTCGCAGAACGAGGTGAATTTCAAATCAGAGAAAATCTGACCTAACAAAAAGACACCAAATAACTGGCATCAAAAATTGCCATACCCACACACGGGGAGTGCTAGGTATGGCCAAAAAAACAACAACAAATAAAAAGACCAAACACACTATTGAGTTCTCAAACAACACTTGTTTCGCCCGTTTTGGGGCAACCCTGCCAGCTTAATACAAGTCCGGCAGTGGAGTCAACTCCCAGTTTTGGTCTTCGGAAGACCGTTTCGGGAGCAGCCGTGCCAGGCTAGTACCAATCCAGCGAGGGAGTCAAGCGCCCGGGGTGTCGGTCGCCTGGTGTGGCGACCGCCCCTGCGGGGCACTGACTTTGGTTACTCTACCCGCTCGATCTCCGCTCCCAAAATCGCCAGGTTTTCGACGAACAACGGGTAGCCGCGATCGATGTGGAAGACGTCGTGAACCTCGGTGTCACCGTCGGCGACGAGCCCCGCCAACACCAGGCCGGCGCCGGCGCGGATATCGGAACACCACACCGGGGCGCTGGACAATTGCGGCAGGCCCCGCACGACCGCGTGGTGGCCGTCCGTGCGCGCGTCGGCACCCAGCCGGATCATTTCTTCGACGAAACGGAAACGCGCCTCGAAGACGTTTTCCGTGATCATCGACGTCCCGTCGGCGATCGACGCCAGCGCGATCGCCATCGGCTGCAGGTCGGTGGGAAATCCGGGGAACGGCAGGGTCGCGACGTTGACGGCCTTGGGCCGCTCGTACTGGGTGATCCGAAAGCTGTTGTCCGTTTGGGTGACCGTCGCGCCGGCGTCGTGCAGCTTGTGCAGCACCACCTGAAGGTGGGCCGGGTCGACGCCCGTCACCGAGATGTCGCCCCTGGTCATGGCGGCGGCGATACCCCAGGTGGCGGCGACGATGCGGTCCCCGATCACGCGATGCTCGGTGGGGTGTAGCCGCGGGACGCCGGTGATGGTCATCGTCGGCGAACCGGCACCTTCGACCTGCGCGCCCATCTGATTCAACATCGTGCACAGGTCCACGACGTCGGGTTCGCGCGCGGCGTTGTGAATCGTCGTGACGCCCTCGGCCAGCACGGCGGCCATCAGGATGTTTTCGGTGGCGCCCACCGACGGGAACTCGAGCTGGATCTCCGCACCGCGCAACGTGTCGGCCTGGGCGACGACGCAGCCGTGCTCGATGTTGCATTGGGCGCCCAGCTGGCGCAGCCCCGCCTGATGCATGTCCAGCGGCCTGGACCCGATCGCGTCACCACCCGGCAGCGCGACCCGGGCCCGCTTGCAGCGGCCGACCAGCGGCCCGAGCACGCAGACCGACGCCCGGAACTGTCGCACCGCGGCAAAGTCCGCGTCGTACTTCGGCTCGTCGGGTGAGGTGATCCGGGCGACGTCGCCGTCGAGCTCGACGGTGGCGCCCAGGCCGCGCAACACCTCGGCCATCAACGGCACATCGAGGATGTCGGGGCAGTTGGTGATGGTGCTGGTGCCTTCGGCCAACAGCGCCGCAGCCATCAGCTTGAGCACGCTGTTCTTGGCGCCCCCCACTGCGACTTCGCCGGACAACCGGTTGCCGCCGGTCACCACGAATCGCTCTGCCACCCGCGTCAGTCTAGTGAAGCGGTATCGGGTTGTCAGTCAGCCCGCGTGACGATGATGCGCTCCGCGCGGCGGAGCGAGGTGGGGGCACCCCTAGCCGCGAAGCGGCGAGGGGCGAGTCAAGGCGTGAGCCGAGCCACGGCGCCGCCGCGCACCGCAGTACCGTCTTGCTCATGGCGATACACCTGACCCGCATCTATACCCGGACCGGTGACGACGGCACGACGGGGTTGAGCGACTTTTCGCGGGTCTCCAAGAACGATCCCCGCCTGGTCGCCTACGCGGATTGTGACGAGGCGAACTCGGCGATCGGGGTGGCGATCGCCCTGGGTGAGCCCGACGAGGAAATCGCAGGCGTGCTGCGGCAGATCCAGAACGACCTGTTCGACGCCGGCGCGGACCTGTCGACGCCGGTGGTGCAGAACCCCGAGCATCCCCCGCTTCGGGTCACCCAGCCCTACATCGACCGGCTCGAGGGCTGGTGTGACAAATATAACGAGAAGCTGCCGGCGCTGAATTCCTTTGTGCTGCCTGGTGGTTCGCCGCTTTCGGCGCTGCTGCACGTCGCCCGCACGATCGTCCGTCGCGCGGAACGGTCGGCGTGGGCGGCCATCGACGCCGCGCCGCAGCAGGTCAACGTCCTGCCGGCGAAGTACCTGAACCGCCTTTCGGATCTACTTTTCATCCTGGCGCGCGCGGCGAACCCCGACGGCGACGTGCTCTGGAAACCCGGTGGCGGCGCGCCCAGCGCGAGTTAGCTTGGCGCCAAGCCCTAGACGCTGCGACGACGGGCGCGCGGCGAGGGGCGGGACTCCAGCCACGACAGGAACGCCGTCAAAGCGCCCTTGTCCAGGGCGATCTCGTAGCCGGTCCTGCGGTCCTGCGTCGTGTCACGCAGCTCCACCACGACGATCTCGTCGGTCATGATGTCGAACTCGTCCCCGCGCGGTGCGCGCCGCGCCACGATCTCCACTCCCCTGCGGCTGAGCCGCCGGTCCGGCCACAGCCGCAGGCTGGAGAGCCGGTAGAACGCGGCCTCACCGCCGCGGTAACGAATCACGCCGTGCCGCCAGCCGTGGCCCCCGACCGCGGGAATGTCGCGCATGATCCCCGCGGTGCCGCCCTGGCGCAGCTTCCACAACCGATAGCTCAGCGCGACAACCGCGCCCGCCAGGACGACAACGAGCACGACCATGCCGACCATGGGCGCGCTCATCGTCTTGTCCGAGGCGGCTAGTCGATCGCGCCGACGGCGCGCAACCTGCCGCGCCCCCGCGCCGCGATCCGGGGGTCGTCGGACTCCGAATCCTCCCTGGCGGCGCTTTCGTCGATCTCGGACTCGAACGCGGCGGACTCGGCCAACACGGTCACCGTCTCCTCGGTGACCGACAGGAACCCGCCTTCGATGGCGACCCGCAGATCGTCTTCGCCTTCGCGCTCGACGCGTACCATCGCGTCGTCGACCAACTGGGCGACGACCGGGATGTGCCGGGGCAGGATGCCGATCTCGCCGACGGTGGTGCGGGTGAACAAGAACGTTGCCTCACCCGACCAGATCTTGCGGTCGACGGCGACTATCTCGACGTTCAATTCGGCCATGCCACAGAGCCTTTCAGAGCCTTAGCGCTCGGTCCTCAGGAGTCCAACTTGGCGCCGAAGCCTTCGGCCTTCTTGGCCAGGTCGTCCAGGCCGCCGATCAGGAAGAAGGCCTGTTCGGGGATGTGGTCGAAGTCGCCCTTGGACAGTCGGTCGAACGCCTCGATGGTCTCCTTCAGCGGCACGGTGGAACCCGGCTGGCCGGTGAACTGCTCGGCCGCCATCATGTTCTGCGAGAGGAACCGCTCGATGCGCCGCGCGCGCTGCACCAGCTGCTTGTCCTCTTCGGACAACTCGTCGATACCGAGGATGGCGATGATGTCCTGAAGGTCCTTGTACCGCTGCAGGATTCGGATGACTTCCTGAGCGACGCGGTAGTGCTCGTCGCCGACCACACTCGGGTCCAGGATGGTCGAGCTCGACGCCAGCGGGTCCACCGCCGGGAAGATGCCCTTGGAGAACACCGAACGCGACAGCTCGGTGGTCGCGTCCAGGTGGGCGAACGTGGTTGCCGGCGCGGGGTCGGTGTAGTCGTCGGCGGGCACGTAGACGGCCTGCATCGAGGTGATCGAGCGGCCCCGCGTCGAGGTGATGCGCTCCTGCAGCTCACCCATTTCATCGGCCAGCGTGGGCTGGTAACCCACCGCGGACGGCATCCGGCCGAGCAGCGTGGAGACCTCGGATCCGGCCTGGGTGAACCGGAAGATGTTGTCGATGAACAGCAGCACGTCCTGGCCGGCCTCGTCGCGGAACCACTCGGCCATCGTCAGCGCCGACAGGGCCACCCGCATACGGGTGCCGGGCGGCTCGTCCATCTGACCGAACACCAGCGCGGTGTCCTTGAGCACGTCGGCCTCTTTGAGCTCGACCCACAGGTCGTTGCCCTCGCGGGTACGCTCGCCGACGCCGGCGAAAACCGAAGTACCACCGAAGTTCCGGGCGATACGGTTGATCATCTCCTGGATCAGCACGGTCTTGCCCACGCCGGCACCGCCGAACAGCGCGATCTTGCCGCCACGCACGTACGGGGTGAGCAGGTCGACGACCTTCAACCCGGTCTCGAGCATCTCGGTGCGGGGCTCGAGCTCCTCGAAGGCCGGCGGCTTACGGTGGATCGACCAGTGCTCGAAGTCCTCGCCGTATCCCGGCTTGTCCAGGCAGTCGCCCAGCGCATTGAAGACGTGGCCCTTGACGTCCTGGCCGACCGGCACCGAGATCGGCTTACCGCTGTCGGTCACCTCGACGCCACGGACCAGCCCGTCGGTGGGCTGCAACGAGATCGTGCGGACCAGGTTGTCGCCGAGGTGCTGTGCGACCTCCAGCGTGAGCGTCTTCTTGAGTTCCTCGAACGTGATCTCCGCGTTGAGGGCGTTGAACAGTTCCGGTACGGATCCACGCGGGAACTCGACGTCGACCACGGGGCCGGTGATCCGCACCACGCGGCCGCTGGTCTCGGACTTGGTGGACTTGTCGGTCTTCTCTGCGGTTCCAGTAGTAGCAGCCATATTCTTCTTCTCTTCCTCGTGTGCTACTGAGCGTCGGCGAGTGCGTTTGCACCACCGACGATTTCGCTGATCTCTTGGGTGATCTGAGCCTGCCGCTCGCGGTTCGCCATCAGCGTCAGTTCCTTGATCAGGTCATCCGCGTTGTCGGTCGCGGACTTCATCGCCCGCTGGCGCGACGCGAGCTCCGACGCCGCCGATTCGAGCAGCGCGGCGTAGACGCGGGTCGTCACGTACCGCGGCAGCAGCGACTCGAAAAGCGTTGTCGCGTCCGGCTCGAACGAGTACAACGTGTGCAGTTCCTCGGTGTCCTCGACGTACTCGACGACCAGCGGAGCGATGCGGTGAGCCACCGCGGCCTGCGACATCATCGATTTGAATTCCGAGTAGACGATGTGCAGTTCGTCGACGCCCTGATCGTCGGCCGACTCGTCGTCACCGGCGCCCTTCATGAACGTCTCGACCAGGGTTTCGGCGATCTCCGCGGCGTTCTCGTACTTGGGTTGCTCGGAGAAGCCGGTCCACGAGTCGGTGATGTCCCAGTTGCGGAACTTGAAGTAGTTCTGCGCCTTCCGGCCAACCGTGTATACGACCGGGGTCTTGCCTTCCTCCCTCAACAGGGAGAACAGCTCCTCGGACCGGCGGAAGATGCTCGAGTTGTAGGCGCCGCACAGCCCACGATCGGAGGACACCACCAGGACGCCGGCCCGCTTGGGTTCTTCCCGTTCGACCAACAACGGGTGGTCCAGGGCGGCTTCGGACGACAGCGTGGTCAGCATCGAGGTGATCTGAAAGGCGTAGGGCCTGGCCGCTTCGAGCCGGGCCTGCGCCTTGCCGATGCGCGACGTCGCGATCATCTCCTGGGCCTTGGTGATCTTCTTGATCGACCCCGCCGAGCGAATCCGGCCGCGTAGTTCGCGAAGTGTGGCAGCCATTGTTAGCTACTTCTTGTCCTTGCCGGAGCCGCTCTTGGCGTCCTTCTTGTCCTTCGGCTTCTCCTTCTTGACCTGGACCGACTCCTTTTCGAGGTCTTCTTCGTCCAGGGGCTCGACGTGCTCGTCGGGCACCACCGAGCCGCCGCCGGTGGCCGCGAAGCCCTTCTTGAAGTTGTTGATGATCTCGGTCAGCTGGTTCTCGCCCTCTTCGGAGAGCTTGCCGCTGTCGCGGACGCCGGCCAGGAAGTTCTCTTCCGAGGCCCGCATGTGGTCCAGCAGTTCGGTTTCGAAGCGCCTGACGTCCTCCACGGGCACCGAGTCCAGGTGACCGCCGGTACCCAGGAAGATCGAAACCACCTGCTCCTCAACGGGCATCGGCTGGTACTGCGGCTGCTTGAGCAGCTCGACCAGCCGTTCGCCGCGCTCGAGCTGCGCCTTCGACGTCGCGTCCAGGTCCGAGGCGAAGGCCGCGAACGATTCCAGCTCGCGGTACTGCGACAGGTCCAGACGCAGCGAGCCGGCGACCTCTTTCATGGCCTTGATCTGAGCCGCACCACCCACGCGGGACACCGACACACCGACGTTGATGGCGGGACGCACACCCTGGTTGAACAGATCGGATTCCAGGAAGCACTGCCCGTCGGTGATCGAGATGACGTTGGTCGGGATGTAGGCCGAGATGTCGTTGGCCTTCGTCTCGATGATCGGCAGACCGGTAAGCGAGCCGCCCCCGAGGTCATCGGAGAGCTTCGCGCAGCGCTCCAGCAGGCGCGAGTGCAGGTAGAACACGTCACCGGGGTAGGCCTCGCGGCCCGGCGGACGGCGCAGCAGCAGCGAGATCGCGCGGTACGCCTCCGCCTGCTTGCTCAGGTCGTCGAACACGATCAGCACGTGCTTGCCGTCGTACATCCAGTGCTGGGCGATCGCCGAACCGGTGTACGGCGCAAGCCATTTGAAGCCGGCGGAGTCCGAAGCCGGGGCCGCGACGATGGTGGTGTAGTCCATCGCGCCGCCCTCTTCGAGCGCCCGCCGGACCGAGGCGATCGTGGTGCCCTTCTGGCCGATCGCCACGTACACGCAGCGGACCTGCTTCTTCTCGTCGCCGCTCTCCCAGTTCTCGCGCTGGTTGAGGATGGTGTCGACGCAGACGGCGGTCTTGCCGGTCTTGCGGTCGCCGATGATCAGCTGCCGCTGGCCGCGACCGATCGGGGTCATCGCGTCGATGGCCTTGATGCCGGTCTGCAGCGGCTCGCTCACGCTTTGCCGCTGCACCACCGACGGCGCCTGGATCTCCAGCGCGCGGCGAATGTCGGTGTCGATGTCTCCGCGACCGTCGATGGGGTGACCGAGTGGGTTGACGACGCGCCCCAGGAAGGCGTCGCCGACGGGAACGGACAGCACCTCGCCGGTGCGCTTGACCTGTTGGCCCTCTTCGATTTTCTCGAAGTCACCCAGGATCACCGCGCCGACGCTGTGCTCGTCGAGGTTCAGCGCGACGCCCAGGACCCCACCCGGGAACTCGAGCAGTTCCTGGGTCATGACGGAGGGCAGGCCTTCGACGTGCGCGATGCCGTCCCCGGCCTCGACGACGGTGCCGACCTCTTCGCGGGAGGTGTCGGAGGTGAAAGAGCCTACGTACTCCTCGATGGCGCTCTGGATGTCATCAGCGGAGATTGTCAACTCGGCCATGGCTTTTCGTCTTCCTACTTGATCGTGGTTCGCGTGTGGTTATGGGGAGTGGTTGGGTCAGTCGGGCAATTGGGCCTGGGCAGCGGCGAGGCGCGAAGCGAGTGTCCCGTCAATCACTTCGTCCGCCACGGAGATGAGCAGGCCGCCCAGCAGCTCCTCGGAGGTCTGCAGCTGCACCGTCACCGGATGGCCGTAGATGCGGCCGAGCACGTCGGTGAGGCGAGACCGCTGGGCGTCGCTGAGTTCGGCGGCCGCACTGACCTGCGCGACGATCTCGCCGCGGCGTGCCACCGCGACTTTCGCCAAGAACTGGATGGCCTCCTCGGCCGACTCGCCCCGCAGCAGTTGGACGGTCTGGGTCAGCAGCGCCACGACGATCGGGTCGACCCTGCCGCTGGCGCTGTCAAGCACCTTGCGCAGCAGGTCGATCCGGCCTTCCACGGGCACGCCGTAGTCGCCCAACAGGATGGCGAGTCGCGGCTGCGCGTCCAGGATGCGGGCGAACCGGAAGAGCTGGTCTTCGACGTCGTCGACCTTGTTCTCCCGTTCGGCGACTTCGAGCAACGCCTGCCGCGAGATGTGCTCGATCGCGTCGCCCAGATCGGAGTTGGCCGACCAGCGTTCCGACACGGCCAGACGCAGGACGTCGAGCGTGGCGTCGGAAACCTTGCCGGAGACCAGCCGCTCGATCAGCCGGACGCGGGGGGCCGCGTCCTCGGCGGGCACGGTCAAGTACCGGGTGACGACGATCTCCCGGTCCAGCATTTCGGCGACCGAAACAAGCTCCGACGAGAGGGTAGAAAGCGCTTTGTTGTCAAGGTTTTTGGCGATGTCGCCGAACCGCTCCGCCAGGCCGGCCACTGCCACCCGACTGGCGGAGCGCATCTTTGCCAACAGTGGGTACTCGACCTCGGCGGGCGCCGGGGCCATCGCTTCGAGGTCGTCCAGGAACCGATCGACGGTGCCGGACTGCTGTTCCGGGTCCGCGACATAGTTCCGCACCAACTCGCCCGCCTGGCGTACCGCCTCGTGGCCGAGTTCCAGGCGGAGCTGGCGGCTGAGCTGTGTCCGCAGCAGTTCGACCTGGCGGCCGCCCTGCGTGGTGATGCGTTCGGATTCCGAGTCGGCCTGGATCCGGAACTGCTCGGCGATGCGCCCGGCGTCGGTTTGGGCTTCTTCGACGAGCCGTTCGGCTTCGGACTTGGCGGATTCCACGGCGTTGCTATGGGCCGTGGTCGACTCTTTCAGCCGATCCGCCGCTGCCGCAGAGTCTTTCAGCTGCTGGCGCACGGCCTCCTGGCGAGCGGCCATCAGACGACGCACCGGCGGCACGACGTACCGCACGACCAGAAGCACGATGGCCGCGAATCCGATCAACTGCCCGATGAAAGTCGACATGCGCGATTACCGTCCAGATTTCCCGGTTGCGGACGCGGCCGTGGTGGCCGGGGCCACCTCGACGCCGAGGATCCGGCTGGCCAGCTTCGCCGACATGCCCGCCACGTTGGCGCGCAAATCCAGTTCCACGGCGTCTCTTTCCCGCTTCAATTGCTCGGATGCCATTTGCAACGTCGACATCACCTGCTGCTCGGCACGGGCGCGCGCGTCTTCGACCACCTTACGGCCTTCGGCGCGGGCGTTGTCGCGCAACGACGACGCCTGGACCCGGGCCTCCGTCAGGGCTTCCTCATAGTCAGCCTTGGCGGCGTCGAACTGCTCGGTCGCCTTCTTGTTGTCGGCGGCCGTCTTGGCAACCATGTTGTCGCGCTCGCGCAACACCCGCATGACCGGCGGCACCACGAAGGTGCCGATGACGGCCAGCACGATCAGGAAGATGGCCAGCACAAAGAAGAACGTGCCGTTGGGAACGAGGAAGTTGTTGCCTCCCTCGGCCATCACCTGGCTGGATGCCAGAACGCTCAGACTCGCGTCACCCATCACAGCGAATTAGGTGCCGACGGGTGTGGCGAAGACGAACAGCGCCATGAAGGCCAGGTTGATGAAGTACGCGGCCTCGACCAGACCAACGGTGATGAAGAACGGCGTGAACAGCCGACCTTGCGCCTCGGGCTGGCGGGCGATGCCGGAGACCAGCGCGTTACCGGCAATACCGTCACCGATACCGGCGCCGATCGCGCCACCGCCCATGATGAGTCCACCGCCGATGAGCGCAGCGGCAGCGACTTGGGGGTCCAGAGCCATTTTTATCCTCCTTGATAGCTGGTAGTGGTCTACCAGGCCTCTGTAATGGTGTGTGGGACAAAGCAATACATGATGGTCTCAGTCATGATGCTCCTCGATCTCCATGGCTTGGCTGAAGTAGAGGATCGTCAAGATCGAGAAGATGAACGCCTGGATCGCCCCGACGAAGAGGTCGAAAGCCTTCCAGATCGCGTTGGGCGCCCACATGATGTACGGGGGGAAGAGCGCGATCAGCGCGACCAGGATGCCGCCGGCGAAGATGTTGCCGAAAAGTCGGAGCGACAACGAGATCGGTTTGGCGAGCTCTTCGACCAGGTTGATCGGCGCCAGGAACGCGACGTGGCCCTTGAGCACGGCGAGCGGGTGGCCGACGATGCCGCGGCGCCAGATGCCCGCCACGTGGTAGCAGACGAACACGAACAGCGCCAGGGCCAGAACGTAGTTGATGTCTGCGGCCGCGGACTTCAGCAACTCGGTGGTGTGCCCGGACTTGTCGGTGTATTGCAGCGGAAGCACCGACAGCCAGTTGGAGATCAGAATGAACACGAAAATGGTGACGGCCAAAGGCAATACGAATGGCGCGATCCGCATCCCGACCGCACTCTCGATCTGATCGCGCATCTGGACGGTGATGGCTTCCCAGAACAACTGCACACCGCTGGGGACGCCGGTCGACGTGATCTTCGCGCGCAGGAAGAAGGCAAGCGCCAAAACGATCACCGCGGCGATCGCGGTCGACAGGATCGTGTCGGTGTTGACGGTCAACCCGAGCCACTTGGCTTGGTTGTGCTCGCCAACCTCGATCGCGGCGGCCAGGAACGTCGTCTCAGTCATCGGTGCCGTTCTTTCCTTCCGTTCCTTCCGATCCCGCCAGCGCGCCGCCCGCGTCGTCTGCCCAGTCGCCGGCGCGCAGCTTCTTCCAGACCGGAAGAGCCGTCGATGCCACCAGCAAGATCTGGAACAGCGCCAAGCCGAACACGACGCCCAGGCCCGCGGGCCGGAAGATGTAGGCGATGATCAGCCCGATGACGGTGATGACGGCCAGCCGGGTGGCCGAATTCAGCGCCATCGTGCTTTTCATCGGATGCTCTTTGGCGGTGATCGACGCGACGGAACGACGCACCAGAAGGGCATTGAGCAAACCAAGCAGCAACCCGACGCCGAAGAACACCCCGATCATGAGGTGACCGGTCAGTCCGGCGGCGACGACGGCCGCCGCGGTGACGGCGATGCTGAGCACCAACAGGCGGACCGGTCGGAACGCAACAGAGGGGAACACCAACGGCGCGTCCTGCGCTGGTGTCGTCACTGCAGCACCTCAATCCCAAGTTGGTAGAGCGGGAGTCCCCCGACCGACTGATCGGTGGCCCGCCGAGCGTATCGCACGTCACAGTGGATCAACCCAAGGGGTATCACCCGACGCGAGTCCTCAGCCGACCCGATCGAAACGGCGTCCGACGGACCGGCAATCTGTGCGGCTTTTTGGGCTTCTACCTGCACCGTACCATACGGCGAACCCCACTACTACTAGCTGTCGTAGTCGTCGTCTTCGTACTCTTCCCGCCGGCGCATCAACGGGATCGCGGTCGCGATGCCGGCGACCACGATGGCGCCCAGCATCACCGCGGCGGTGTCGCGCGGATTGAAGAAAATCGTGCTGGCCGCTCCGAACGCGACAATGCCCACCCAGAGGTAGATCAGCAGCACCACGCGGCGGTGGGAATGGCCGATCTGCAGCAGGCGGTGGTGCAGGTGCATCTTGTCGGGGCTGAACGCGCTGCGGCCCGCGCGGGTACGGCGCACGATCGCCAGCAGCAAATCCAGCATCGGCACGAACATGACCGCGACCACCAGCAGGAACGGTGACAACAGGGCGAACACGTCGCGCGCTCCGTAGGCGTTCTGTGAGACGGGGCCGGCGGCGGTGGTCGAGGCGGCGGCGAGCATCAGGCCGATCAGCATCGAACCGGAATCACCCATGAAGATCTTGGCGCGGTGAAAGTTGTGCGGCAGGAATCCCAGACAAGCCCCCGCGAGCACCACGGAGATCACGGCGGGCGGATAGAAGAGGACATCACCGCCGTGGTCGCGCAGCAGGCCGACCGAGAACATGCAGATCGCCAGCGCGGTGATCAGCCCGAGCCCCGCCGCCAGTCCGTCCAGCCCGTCGACGAAGTTCATCGCGTTCACGATGGACACCGTCAGCGCCAACGTGAGCAGGATCGACGACGCCTGGTCCAGCACGATGGTGCCGACTCCGCCGATCGGGATGTAGAGGACGCTCCAGGCCACGCCCATGGTGACCAGCACGCTGGCCGCGGTGATCTGGCCGGCGAACTTCGTCAGGGCGTCCAGGCCCCAGCGGTCGTCGATGAGCCCGATGCCCATGATCACCGCGCCGGCCACCAGCACCGCCGGCATGCCCGTCGAATAGACGAAGCCGCGGGTCAGCGCAGGAAGCTGCGACGCCAGGAAGACGGCCGAGATGACACCGAGGAACATCGCCAGCCCGCCCATGCGCGGGGTCGGGGTCACGTGCACGTCGCGTTCCCGCGGATAGGCGACGGCCCCGAGCCGGGTGGCGAGCACCCGCACGGGACCGGTCGCAAAGTAGGTGATGATCGCGGCGGTCAGCCCCACGAGGGCAAGCTCGCGCAGCGGGACACCGGCGCCGCGGTCAGCCAGGGCGAGCAGGCCATTGGCGAGGTTGGCTACGTCGCTGGCCGGGTCGCTGGACACGTCGAGACCGTACTGCACCAACCTGGCAACGACAGAACCGCTCCGGTCAGGCCTGGGCGGTCAGGCTTTCGGGATCCACTCCGAGCACTTCGGCGATCCGTGCGGCGCTCACCGGACCGGGTCGCAGGATGCGCGGGGCGGCACCGGTCAGGTCGACGATCGTCGAAGCAGCCTGTTGCTCGGCCGTCCCCGCGTCGAGGTAGACGTCGACGAGGTCGCCGAGCTGTTCTCGGGCCTCGCCGGCGTCGACCGCGGGCGGGCGGCCGGAAACGTTCGCGCTGGATACCGCCATGGGTCCCACCTCGCGCAACAGCTCGATGGCCACCGGGTGCAGCGGCATCCGCAGCATCACGGTGCCGCGGGCGTCGCCGAGGTCCCATTGCAGCGACGGCGCCTGCGTCACCACCAGGCTCAGCGCGCCCGGCCAGAACGCGCGGATCAGGTCGCGGGCCCCGCCCGGCATGGTGTAGACCAGGCCCTCGATGGTGTGCCAGGAGCCGACCAGCACGCCGACCGGCATGTCCCGGCCGCGGCCCTTCGCGGAGAGCAGGGCCGTCACGGCGGCGCTGTTGAAGGCATCGGCGCCGACGCCGTACACGGTGTCCGTCGGCATGACGACCAGGCGGCCACCCTTGATGGCGCCCGCCGCCGAGGCGATTCCGCGCGCACGCTGGTCGGGATCGGCGCAGTCGAAGACTTCACTCACCGGCGCCACTCCTTCGGGCCGTCACGAATCGCGGCCGGCCGGCCAGGTCTTTACGCTTCGCGATTTCTCCGAAAAGCGCTGTCCTGCGGACCAATTCGACGGTCTCCGCCGAGGTGGTGTCGTCGTGTTCGACGACGAAGACGCCACCCGGACGGAGCCAGCGCCCGGCCAGCTCGACGATCGGGCCGATCACCGCCATCCCGTCCGGGCCGCCGAATACGGCGTGGTGTGGATCATGTTGGGCCACTTCAGGTTCCACGGGTGCGACGTCGGGGACGTAGGGCGGGTTGGCCACCACCACGTCGACACCGCCGTCCAGTTCCGGCAGGAGGCGGGGCACGGTGACGTCGGCCCGCACGAGTTCGACCGCGGTGCCCGCCGCGTTGCGCCGGGCGTACTCGAGGGCGGCCTCCGAGTCGTCGACGGCGATGATCCGCGCCCCGGGGTAGTGCTGGGCCAGCGCCACCGCCAACGCGCCGGATCCGGTGCACAGGTCGACGATCACGGGCCGGGAAGGGAGGCGTTGTTGGCTGATCCACGCCAAGAGGGCTTCGGTTTCCGGGCGCGGTATGAAGACGCCGGGGCCGACCTGCAGCATCAGCGGCCCGAACGCGGCCGTCCCGGTGAGATGCTGCAACGGCACCCGCCGCGAGCGCGCGGCCACGACATCGCGGTAGCGGCTGAAGAAGTCGTCGCCGGGCGAATCGAGCAGGGCCAGCCGGCCGCGCTCGGTTCCCGTCACGTGCGCGGCCAGCTCCTCGGCATCCCAACGGGCGGAGGCGATCCCCGCTTCGGCGAGCGTCGCCGCAGCGGAATCGATCGCGCGCCGCACGGCACTCATGCCTGTTGCAGCCGGGATTGTTTGTCGGCGGCGCCCAACGCATCGAACATCGCGTCGAGGTCCCCGTCGAGCACCTGATCGAGATTGTGCGCCTTGTAACCGATCCGGTGGTCGGTGATCCGGTTCTCCGGAAAGTTGTAGGTGCGGATTCGTTCGCTGCGGTCCACGGTCCGAATCTGGCTGGCTCGATCGGCCGACGCGTCGGCCAGCGCCTGTTCTTCGGCCAGGGCCTGCAGGCGAGCGGCCAGCACCTGCAACGCGCGCGTCTTGTTCTGCAGTTGCGAGCGTTCGTTCTGGCAGGTCACCACGATCCCGGTGGGCAGGTGCGTGATGCGGACCGCGGAGTCGGTGGTGTTCACACCCTGCCCGCCCTTGCCGGACGAGCGGTACACGTCGATGCGCAGATCCGACTCGTCGATCTGGACCTCACCCACTTCTTCGGGCTCGGGATAGACCAGCACGCCGGCCGCCGAAGTGTGCACCCTGCCTTGGGATTCCGTCACCGGGACGCGCTGCACCCGGTGCACCCCACCCTCGAACTTCATTCGCGACCACACCCCGTCGGCGGAGTCACCCTTGCTGGCGATGGACAGCGTCGCGTCCTTGTAGCCGCCGAGATCCGACGTGGTCTCGTCCAGCACGGTGACGTTCCAGCCGTGTCGCTCGGCGTAGCGGATGTACATCCGGGCCAGGTCCGCGGCGAACAATGCGGATTCTTCGCCGCCCTCACCGGATTTCACCTCGAGCACGATGTCGTCGGCGTCATGCGGGTCGCGCGGGGCCAGCATGTCGGTCAATTGGGTGTCCAATTCGGCGACCCGCGACTCGAGTTCGGTCACCTCGTCGGCGAAAGAGTCGTCGTCGGCGGCCAATTCCCGCGCGGTCTCCAGATCGCCGCGCGCCGACTCCAGCTTGCGATAAGTGGCGACGATCGGGGCCAACCGGGCGAACCGGCGACCGGCCTTGCGCGCCTCGGCGGGATTGCTGTGCAGGTCGGGATCCGCCAGCCGTTGCTCGAGCTCGGCGTGTTCGGCCAGCAGCACGTCAATCGTCTGCATCGGCTGCGTCACCTCTCACCTCCTGCCCCGTTCAGCCGCATCCCATTGCCGCAAACGCAAACCGACGCCCGGCCTGTGCTTCGTGCACAGTTCGGGCGTCGGCAATGCAGCTATTTGTCGGTGTTGTCCGCCGCGGCACCCTTGCGCTTGCCGTACCGCTTCTCGAAGCGCGCCACCCGGCCGCCGCTGTCCAGAATCTTCTGCTTGCCGGTGTAGAAGGGGTGGCACTGCGAGCACACCTCGACGACGATGTTGCCGCCGGGCTTGGTGCTGCGGGTGGTGAAGGTGTTTCCGCACCCGCAGTGCACGGTGGTCTCCCCGTAAGCGGGGTGAATGTCAGATTTCATGCTGTCCTCTTCGATCTTGTCGAGCGTCGATTATGCCAGGTCAACCACTGTCCCCCAAAACAACGGGGTTCGCTGTGGCATTCCCGTGGCTGGGGCGGGGCGGCGGCTATGGCCGGCGGTTGCCGCGAGACATAAACCATTGCGGGGTCTGTGGGCGTGTCCTGCTCGTGGTTTATGTGTCGTGACCGACCGGTCCACCGCCGGCTAGTCGTTGTCCATCGATCCCGGCGTGGTCTTGGAGACCTGCACCAGGAACTCGTAGTTGTTCTTCGTCTTGCGCAGCTGGGACATCAGCAGGTCGATGGCCTGGTGCGAGTCCAGGCCCGACAGCACGCGGCGCAGCTTGTGCACGATCGCGAACTCGTCCGGCGATAGCAGCAGCTCGTCCTTGCGGGTACCGGAGGGGTTCACGTCGACCGCCGGGAAGACCCGTCGCTCGGAGATCTTGCGGTCCAGCTTGAGCTCGGCGTTACCGGTGCCCTTGAACTCCTCGAAGATGACCGTGTCACCGGTGGAGCCGGTCTCGACCATCGCGGTGGCGATGATCGTCAGCGATCCGCCTTCCTCGATGTTTCGTGCCGCACCCAGGAATCGCTTCGGCGGGTACAGGGCGGTGGAGTCGACACCACCGGACAGGATCCGGCCCGACGCGGGTGACGCGTTGTTGTAGGCACGGCCGAGGCGGGTGATCGAGTCAAGCAGCACTACGACGTCCTTGCCCTGCTCGACGAGCCGCTTGGCGCGTTCGATCGCCAGCTCGGCGACCGACGTGTGGTCCGACGGCGGCCGGTCGAAGGTGGAGGCGATGACCTCGCCCTTGACCGAGCGGGTCATGTCGGTGACCTCTTCGGGCCGCTCGTCGACAAGCACGACCATGAGGTGGCATTCCGGGTTGTTGCGGGTGATCGCGTTGGCGATGTCCTGCAGGATCGTCGTCTTACCCGCCTTGGGCGGGGACACGATCAGGGCGCGCTGGCCCTTGCCGATCGGCATGATCAGGTCGATGACCCTGGTGGTCAGCCGATCCGGGGTGGTCTCCAGGCGGAGCCGCTGATTGGGGTACAGGGGCGTCAGCTTGCTGAAGTCGGGGCGCTTTTTCGCGTCCTCGACCGGACCGCCGTTGACGCTGTCCAGGCGGACCAGCGGGTTGAACTTCTGCCGCTGGTTGGGCTGTTCGCCGTCCTTGGGCACGCGGACCGCGCCGGTCACCGCGTCGCCGCGGCGCAGGCCGTTCTTCCGCACCATGTTCATCGAGACGTAGACGTCGTGCGGACCGGCCAGGTAACCGGAGGTGCGGACGAACGCGTAATTGTCGAGCACGTCAAGGATGCCGGCGACCGGCTGGACGACGTCGTCCTCGCGCAGCTCGGTGTCGCCCCCTTCGCCGGACCGCTCACCGCGGCGTCTGCGATCGCGGAAGCGGCGCCCACGGCGGCCCTGACGGCCCTCGCCGTCGTCGTCTTGCTGGTTTTGCTGGTTCGAGCCGCCTCGACCTTGCTGGCCGCCCGAGCCCTGCTGATCCCCGCTCTGGTCGCCGCCGGAATCCTGGCCGCGCTCCTCACCCTGGGAGTCACGCTTGCCGCCCTGACGGGTGCCCCCCTCGCCGGCGGCCCCGCCCTCACGATTGCGTGTGCGTTCGCCGTCGGAGTCGTCGCCGCCGCGGGCGGCGCCGGGCTCGCGGGAGGCGCTGCGCCGTTCGCGTCGGGGCGCTTCGGTGGTCGAACCGTTCTGGTGGTCCTCGCCGGCCGGCGCCTCGGGGGCGGCGGTGTCGGACTTGCCGCTCTCCTCGGGGGCCGCGGGGGCGGAAGTCCCGTTGGACTGTCCCCTGATTTCCTTTATGGCGGCGATGAGTTCGTTCTTGCGCATGCCCGACGTCCCCTTGACGCCGACTTCGTTAGCCAGCGCGCGCAGTTCGGGAAGCACCATGGTGGACAGGGAGCCAACAGGGGCATTGATTTTGCCGTCGGATGTGTCTGGGGTCACGGCGTTCGACACCTCATTGCTGTCGGTGCTCGCGTCAGCCGTGAACAGGTCCGTATCGGTCACGGATTTCCTTTCTTCCCCCGCTGAACAGGTCATCCGGGGGTTTCGTTGCATTCAGCAAATCGCCGAGTGCGCCCAAATATCGACTGTGCAACGGTGATCGCCTTAGTCGGCGGAGTAAGCGGCGAACCTCGTTCACGAGAAGAATTGGTGTGTCCTAGCGGCAAGGCAGTATGGATGCAGATGCAGATGCTGCGATTGCTGGACGGAACCGAGGATAGCCCGCATCTTTGTTGGAAGCAAGCAAACCCTCCGGCCACGCTGTGGATCAACCGGGGACTGTGACGCCCGGGCTCCAGCGAACTCCTTCGCCGGCGGTCATCTCAGTGAGGGCAAATCCATTGGCGGCCCCGTACTCCACCACTTCCGAGGGCAACTCCGGCGCTGTGCTGAGCGCGATCAGTGCTGGACCCGCCCCGGAAAGTGTCGCCGACACGTTATGACGCCGGAACAGGCGCAAATATTCCGCGGAACCGGGCATCGCCGGGGCGCGCTGGGGTTGATGCAGCACATCTTCGGTGGCCGGCATCAGCAGGTCCGGGCGTTCGGTCAGCGCTACCACCAGCAAGGCGGCGCGGCTGACGTTGAACCGCGCGTCGTCGTGACTCACCTGGGCGGGCAGCAGCACCCGGGTCTCCGCGGTCAGGGAACGCTGCTGGGGTATGGCCGCGTACAGGCGGATGTCGGGGTGAAGCCGCAGCGGCACCGCCGCATACCGTGGCCGGTCACCGGAGGCGTCGATCCAGGACACCACCGCACCGCCCAGCACGGCGGCGGCGGCGTTATCCGGGTGGCCCTCGAACTCCGAGGACAGCTGAATCAGCTGCGCGTCGCTCAGCGGTTTCGAATCACACTGCGCGACAAGGCCGTTCGCCGCCGCCAGGCCGCCGACCACGGCCGCCGCGGACGAGCCAAGACCGCGGGAGTGTGGGATGGCGTTGCGGCAGCGGACCACCAGGCCCGCGGCCCGGACGCCCGCGGCCCGCAGCCCGCATTCGATAGCGCGCACCACCAGGTGTTCGGGGCCCCGGGGCACCTGCGCGGCGCCCTCGCCCTCAACCAGCACTTCCAGCCCGGAATCGGTTGTCTCCACCACGATTTCGTCGCTGAGACGCAACGCCAGGCCGATGCTGTCGAAACCGGGACCCAGGTTGGCGCTGGACGCCGACACCACGGAGCTTGCCACCAGCCCGGCGGGCAGCATCTGGGACGTCATTTCTTACGCCAGCCCCAGCTTCTCGACGACGAGCACCGGATCGACGGGCAGCGGGGACACGGTGGGCATATCCCTCAGCGCCGTGTCCGGGTCCTTGAGGCCATTGCCGGTCACCGTGCACACCACCGTCGACCCGCGCGCCACCCAACCGTCATCGACGGCCTTGAGCAGACCGGCGATGCTGGCCGCCGACGCGGGTTCGACGAACACGCCCTCGCTCTCGGCCACCAGGTGGTACGCGGCCAGGATCTCGTCGTCGGTGGCGGCCAGGAACCGGCCGTTGGACTGCTGCTGCGCGTTGACCGCGGCCGCCCACGACGCGGGCGCACCGATGCGTATCGCGGTCGCGATCGTTTCCGGGTGGCTGACCGGTGCGCCGTGCACCAGGGGCGCGGCCCCGGCCGCCTGGGTGCCCAGCATGCGGGGCAGCTTGTCGATCACGCCGTCGTGGTGGTATTCGGTGTAGCCCTTCCAGTACGCGGTGATGTTGCCCGCGTTGCCGACCGGGAGGGCGTGCACGTCCGGCGCGGCGCCCAGCGCGTCGACGATCTCGAACGCCGCCGTCTTCTGGCCCTCGATGCGTACGGGGTTGACGGAGTTGACCAACGCGATCGTCGGGAAGTCGGCGGCCATCTTGCGGGCCAATTCCAGGCAGTCGTCGAAGTTGCCGTCGATCTGAATGATCTTGGCGCCGTGCATGACCGCCTGTGCCAGCTTGCCCATCGCGATCTTGCCCTGCGGGATGAGCACCGCGCAGGTGATGCCGGCGCGGGCGGCGTACGCCGCCGCCGACGCGGAGGTGTTGCCGGTCGACGCGCACAACACGGCCTGCTGGCCGCGCGCCAGTGCGTCGGTGACCGCCATGGTCATGCCCCGGTCCTTGAACGAGCCGGTCGGATTGAGGCCCTCGACCTTGAGATGCACCGTGCAGCCGGTCTTCTCGGAAAGGCGCGTCGCCGCGATCAGCGGGGTGCCGCCTTCGAGGAGGGTGACCGGCGTCCAGTCATCGCCGATCGGCAGGCGGTCCCGGTACGCGGCGATCAACCCCGGCCACGGCTGGTGCACGGCGGTGCGCGGGACGCTCATCGGCCGGTCTCTTCCAGTCGCAGCACACTGGTGACGCCCTGCACGACATCCAGATCCGCCAGCGCGTCGACGGTTTCGGAGAGCGCGGCATCGGTGGCGCTGTGGGTGACGACCACGACGCGGGCTCCCACCCGCCGCCCGCCTTCGTCCACCACGCCCTCCTGGCGAACCTCGGCGATGCTCACCTCACGCTTGGCGAACTCGGCCGCCACCGTGGACAACACACCCGGCTTGTCGGCGACGTTCATGCTGACGTAGTAGCGGGTGGAGATCAAACCCATTGGGGCGACAGGAAGTTGGGCGTACTTGGATTCCTTCGGCCCACGGCTGCCCAGCACCCGGTTGCGGGCGGCCATCACCAGGTCGCCGGTGACCGCGGACGCGGTGGGGGCGCCGCCCGCGCCCTGACCGTAGAACATCAGCCGCCCGGCCGCCGCGGCCTCGACCACGACCGCGTTGAACGCGCCGTTGACCGTGGCCAGCGGATGCGACAGCGGCACCAGCGCCGGGTAGACGCGGGCCGACACCCGTTCCTGACCGTCCTCGGTGGTGACGCGCTCGCAGATGGACAGCAGCTTGATGGTGCAACCCAACGACCGCGCGGAGGCGAAGTCGGCCGGGGTGATCTTGGTGATGCCCTCGCGATAGACGTCGTCGGCGGTCACCCGGGTGTGGAAGGCGATCGACGCCAGGATCGCGGCCTTGGCCGCGGCGTCGTAGCCTTCGACGTCGGCCGTGGGGTCGGCCTCGGCGTAGCCAAGTGCGCTCGCCTCGGCCAGGGCGGTGTCGTAGTCGGCGCCGGTGCTGTCCATCGCGGACAGGATGTAGTTGGTGGTGCCGTTCACGATGCCGGCGACCCGCAGCACCGTGTCCCCCGCCAGCGACTGGGTGAGCGGGCGGATGACCGGGATGGCGCCCGCGACCGCGGCCTCGAAATACAGGTCGACGTGGGCGTTTTCGGCGGCCTGCGCCAGCTCCCCGGTGGAGGTCGCCAGCAGCGCCTTGTTCGCGGTGACGACCGACTTGCCGTGCTCGAGCGCGCGCAGGATGGCCTTTCGCGCCGGTTCCACCGGCCCCATCAACTCCACGACGATGTCGACGTCTTCGCGGGAGACGAGCTCCTCGACGTTGTCGGTGAGCAGCTCGATCGGAACGCCGCGGTCGGCGGCGACCCGCCGGACTCCGACGCCGCGCAACACCAGGGGCGCGCCGACACGAGCCGCGAGATCGT
>NZ_LZJN01000104.1 GCF_001667735.1 Mycobacterium sp. E183 | reverse complement strand
AATGCGATCGTGTGACCGTCGTCGAGCATCTGGGTGGTGCCGTCCGCGTGGACCAGGATGGGCGGCGGGTGCCCGGCACTGGAATACACCAGCTCGCCGGTCTCGGGGTTGAGCACCGCGCAGACCGCGGTGGTGCATTGCGCGCCGGGCAGCCGCGCCGCGAAGCGATCCATCCCGGCGAGAGCCGCCCCGGGACTTGGGTTTTCGAACAGCAACGCCCGGCACGCGCTGCGCACCTGCCCCATCACGGTCGCGGCGGCCAGGCCATGCCCCACGCAGTCGCCGACGACCATCGCGATTCGGCCGTCGTCGAGCTCGACGATGTCGTACCAGTCGCCGCCCACCTGCAGGGGCCGGCTGGCGGCCTGATACCGCACGGCGAACCCGTGTGGCAGATCAGCGGGACCCAGGATCGCGTGCTGCAGCGCCAAGGCGGTTTCGCGCTGCTGATCGACCTGATGGACGCGCTGCAGGCCCTGGCCGAGCCGGCCCGCCAGCACGGTCAGCAGGGTTTGGTCTTCGAGGGTGAACGACCGACGTTCGGCCAGATCGATCCAGACCACGAGTACGCCCTCGGGGTGCTGCAGCGCGATGCCCGCCGTCCCGGGCTCCCCTGTGCTGGGCGTGAGCAGGTCGCCCTCACGCAGCTGGCTGAGCATGCGCTGGGTATGGGGCGGCAGGTCTTCCCACTGCGCGGCCTCACCGACAGACACGACTTGCGGTGGGCCATAGGCGGTTCCGGTGGAAGAATTCTGAGCCGGGAAGGTGACGGCGACGACGCGGCGGGCCCGCCACAGCCGGCGCAGTTCCTCCGCCGCGGCGTTCACCGCCTCATCGACGCTGTCCGCTTGTGCGAGTTCCTGGTTGAGAGCGTGTTCGCGGCCCGCCGCGAGCGCCAGGGCGATGGCCGCGTGCCGGGCGAAGTCGCTGACCAGCTCGAGGTAATCGTCGCCGAAGGGCGACTGCTGCGGGTCCCGGGCGACGGCGATGACGCCGAGCACCGCGCCGTCGGCGATCAGCGGCATCACGATCGCGGAGCGTTCACCGACGTCGGTGAACCCCTCGATCGGGTATTGGAAGGAGTCGGTGATGAGCGGTAGGCCGCGCCGCGCGACACCGCCCGTGGTGGAGCCGTCCATCGGCACCTGACGACCGATCACCTCCGAGGAGTATCGACCCGCGGTGGCGGCCACGACCAAGGTGTTGACCTCGTCGGCGGGCAGGTCGGGCTCCTTCGGAACCAGCAGAATCGCTTGTTCGGCGCCGGCCAGCTCCAGCGCCCGGTTCACGATCAGCTGGAGCGGCCCGGTCTGGGGGTCGCCGGACAGCAGGGCGGTGGTGATTTCGCGGCTGGCCTTCGTCCACTTGGCGGATTCGCGTTCCCGCTCGAACAGGCGCGCGTTGTCGACGGCCGCCGCCGCGGCGGTCGCCAGGGCCCGCACGGCGGCCGCCTGGGAGTCGGAAAACGCGCGGCCGGCCACGTCGTCGGCCAGGTAGAGGCTGCCGAAGTCCGCTCCGCGAACCGTGATCGGGATCCCGAGCAGCGCGCGCACCGGCGG
This sequence comes from Mycobacterium sp. E183, assembly GCF_001667735.1. Classification (GTDB taxonomy): domain Bacteria; phylum Actinomycetota; class Actinomycetes; order Mycobacteriales; family Mycobacteriaceae; genus Mycobacterium. The sequence goes on along the minus strand of NZ_LZJN01000104.1, from coordinate 39,399 downwards.
ATCGTGGTCTTGCAGCGCGCCGGCCTGCGGATGGACACTCACGTCGGCGAGCCGGAGACCCTCACCGACCGGCAGCTCACCGAGCAGCCGCGCCGTGTCGTCGTCGATCCCCGCGCGCACGAATGAGACGAAGGCGCCATCGGGAGCGCGGATGCCCAGGGCTGCGTAGCGGCAGGCGGTCAGCTCCATCGCCCCCTTGACGATTCGGTGCAGGGTCACGTCGAGGTCGAGGTCCGAACCGATTTCGCTGATGACCCGAACCAGTTGTTCCATCTGGTCGCGGGCTTCCACCAGCTCGTCGAGCTGCTCATGGATCTGGCTGACCAACTCACGCCGGCCCTGCCAGGTGAACGCCGAACCACCTCCCCCTTCATTGCCCATGGATACAAACCTAACGGTTCAGACTGGCCGGCCCTAGGGTGGCGGTGGGCTTCGGCGCGAAGCGAGCTTTACTCGATCTTGACCATGCATTGAATCGCCGCACCGACGATGACTGATGTGAGTACGCTTCCATCGGTGGAACTGGGGGTTTTGGGACCTCTGCAGGTTCGGCTAGGCGGGGCGCCCGTCGTCATCCCGGGCGCCAAACCCCGCGCGATCCTTTCGATGCTGGGGCTGCACGGCGGGTCCGTCGTCGCGGCCGACACGCTGGTCGAACTGCTCTGGGGCGAGGACCCACCGCGCACCGCGGCCAAGGCGCTGCAAACCCACATCTCGTCCTTGCGTCGCGCGCTGGGTGACGGCTTCGTCTTGACGGCGGGCGCGGGCTGGACCCTGGCCGAGACGCAGGTGGACGCCGCGCGGTACAAGTCGGCCGCCCGGCTGGGACGCGACGCCGCCGCCGCCGGTGACATCGGCCAGGCGGTGGCCCGGTTCGAGGAGGCACTTGCCCTCTGGCGCGGGATCCCGGAGCTGCCCGACAGCCGGCGAGGGACCTCCGAGAAAACGCGGTGGATCGAGGGCCATGCGGCGCTGGTGGAGGATCGCGCCGACGCGCTGCTCGCGACCGGCCGGGCCGCGGAGATCATCGGGGAGCTCGAGGCCGCCGTCGCCGACGCGCCGCTGCGTGAGCGGCGGTGGGGCCAGCTCATGCTCGCGCTGTATCGCGCCGGCAGGCAGGGCGAAGCGCTTGGCGCATACCAGCGTGCGCGCGCGCTGCTGGCCGACGAATTGGGCGTCGACCCCGGCCCCGAGCTCCGCCGGCTGGAGGCCGCGATCGTCGCACAAGACTCCTCGCTGGAAACACCTGCCGCACAGCAGCTTTCGTCGGTCACTCGTGCTGTCACCTTCCTGCTGACCGACATCGAAGGGTCGACGGCCGCGTGGGAGGCGGACGCGGCGGCCATGGCGGTGGCACTGGCACGACACGACGAGCTCGTCGAACAGGTCGTGACGTCGCGCGGGGGGCGGCTGATCAAGACGCGCGGCGAGGGTGACGCGACGTTCTCGGTTTTCGATCGGCCCTCGGCGGCTGCCGCCGCGGCTATCGAGCTTCAAGACGCGATCGTGCACGAGCCGTGGGCGCTGCGTGAGCCCATGCGTATCCGCGTGGCTTTGCACACCGGGGAGGTCGAGCTCCGCGACGGCGACTACTTCGGTCGCGCCGTCAACCGCGCCGCTCGCCTGCGGTCGCTGGCCGCCGGCGGGCAGATCCTGTGCTCGGGCGCGACGGCGGAGCTCGTCATCGACTCGCTGCCCGACGACGTTGTGCTGGCCGACCTGGGAACTCGCCAACTGCGCAACCTGGCGCGCCCGGAACACGTTTTCGAGCTTCAACTGCTCACCGCCGACGACCCCGGTCCGGCGGCTCCCGCCGAGCCGCCGCTGGAACGCCCCAGCCTGCCTGCGGTGCTCGCCGGGCGCGGCCCGTTCGTCGGGCGGGGCCACGAGCTCGAGCGACTGGCTTCGGGCTGGCAGACCGCGCTCGCCGGGGGGACCAACGCGATGCTGATCGCCGGGGAACCGGGGGTCGGCAAGACACGCCTGGCCGGCGAGTGGTCCCGGCAGGCCCACGACCAGGGCGCACTCGTGATCTACGGCCGATGCGACGAGGACCTCGGCGCCCCGTACCAGCCCTTCGCGGAAGCGCTGCGTTCGCTGGTGCCGTGCCTGGGTGCAAGCGGGCTCCGCGGGCTGCGTGGCGTGGAGGCGCTACTCACGCTCATTCCCGGGCTGACCGATGTCCTCCCCGATCTGGCGGCACCGACGCGGGCCGATCCGGACACCGAACGCTATGCGCTGTTCGACGCGGTCGTCGCGCTGCTGGCGATGGCTTCCGCGCGCGCGCCCGTCGTGCTGATCCTCGACGACCTGCACTGGGCGGCCAAGCCCACGCTGCTGCTGTTGCGGCATCTGCTGCGTTTCGGTGAGCAGGCCCGGCTGCAGATCATCGGCACGTATCGCAGCACGGATCTCGACCGCGCCCACCCGCTGGCCGCGATGCTCGCCGACTTGCACCGCGACGGCACCGCCAGCCGTTTGGCGCTGAGCGGTCTCGACGAGGACGACGTGACCGCTTACGTCGCGGAGGCCGGCTACAACGACGAAGAGCTGGCCCGGGCATTGGCCTCGGTCACCGGAGGCAACCCCTTCTTCCTCATCGAGGCGCTGCGCCACGTGGACGAAAGCGGCGGCCGCTGGGACCAGAGCACCCTGCCCCAGGGGGTGCGCGAGGCGGTGAGCCGCCGTCTTTCGCGGCTTCCGGCAGAGGCCAACAAGGCGCTCGCCGCAGCCGCTGTCGTCGGGAGCCGGTTCGCGCTGGAACTGGTCGAACGCGTGGTCGGCGACGACCTGGTCGATGCGTTCGACGAGGCGTGTAAGGCAGGCATCGTCATCGAAGAGCCCGGCGGCCGGTACCGGTTCAACCATGCGCTGGTTCGGCAGTCGCTGCTGGCCGAATTGCCGTCGGTGCGGCGCATGCGGTTGCACCAGCGCATCGCCACCACGTTGGAAAGCGAGCCCGGCGCCGACGAGGAACTGCTCGCCGAACTGGCGTATCACTACTTCGAATGCGCGTGGGCGGGCAACGCGGCGAAGGCGGTCGAATACTGCCGGCGCGCGGCGGATCAGGCGATGACGCGGCTCGCCTACGAGGGCGCGGCCGACCTCTACGACCGCGCATTGCACGCCCTGGAAGAGATCGACGACGAGCTGCCCGACCGCGACGACCAGGTTGCCGCACTGCTGACCGCGCGCTGCGAGGCCCTGCTGGCCGCGGGTGACGTGGCGTCGGCAGCCCGTGCCGTCGCTCAATTGCAAACGGCCACGGTCGATTCCGCCCAACTCGCGGCATGGGCGACATGCTTCGACGGCCAATTGTCGATGCTGATTCACCCCGAGCGGCTCGACGAGGTCGAGGCCGCGGTGGGCGCCGCCGCCAACAAACTGGCGGAATTGGGCGATGCCGCAGGAGAAGCGAAGGCGCACACCGTTCGTGCCGGGTGCCTGGCCCGGCTGGGCAGGATCGGCGACTGTGAGATCGCCCTGGACGACGCCCTCACCGCGGCGCGGCGCGCCCGCGAACACCGCCGGGTGAACGCGGTGCTGGCCCAGGCGCCACTCGCCGCGCTCTGGGGCCCCAACCCGGTGCCGCGCGCAGGAGGCCGGTGCCTGGACGTGGTGCGGCTGCTGCGCATCACCACCGACTCGCCCGCGGTCGAGGCGACGTCGACACGCTGCCAGGCGGTGTTGGAGGCCTTCCGCGGGCGGGCCGCGGCGGCGCGACGCATGATCGACTCGGCCCGCCGCACGGTCACCGAGCTCGGCCTGCGCCATGCCCTCGTCGAGGTCGAGCAATTCGCCGGAATCGTCGAGCTGGTGGTCGAGGAGCCGGCCGCGGCCGAGGCGTACCTGCGCAAGGCCTACAACGGTTTTCGTCGCATGGGTCTCGATGCCGACACCGCCGAGACCGCGGCGTTGCTGGGCCGCACGTGCCTGGCGCTCGACCGGGATGCCGAGGCGAACGAGTTGTGTGCGGAGAGCGAGCGTCTGGCCGGTCACGCGTTGAAGGCGTCGATCGCCTGGCGCACGCTTCGAGCACGGCTGCTGTCGCGCGGCGGTGACCACGACGAGGCGCGGCGGCTGGCCCAGGAGGCCGTCGCGCTGGCCGAGCGCACCGACGCTTTGGTCGATCACGGCGACGCATGCCTTGCGCTGGCAACCGCCTTGGGTGCGGCCGGCGACGTCGCGGGTGCGCGTGCCGCCGCACAGCGGGCAGTCGAATTGTACGAACGCAAGGGCGCTGCCGCGCTTGCCGACCGGGCGCGCGGCCTGGTCGGCGATCGTGTCGTCGCGGTTCCCCAAGCGCCGCAAGAAGCGCCACCGTCCGTCGAACTTGACAACGAATGCGTCCGCTCGGTGCGCGAAATGGACGCCGCAATCGACCGGGAAGCCTGGGAGGAAACTGAGCGACGACTCGCGCCCGAGATCGTCCTCGAGAGTCGGCGCAAGGTCGTCGGATTCCCCCGCACAGTGGTCACGCCTTCCCAATGGGTCAACGATGTCGTCAGGAGCACGCGCGCGCTGGGCGGTGTATGGCACGGTCACGCAACTATCGCCGTGCGCGGTGAGCGGCTGGCGCTCACGCGATTGGAAGTGCACATGGCGGACACCAGTCCCGGTGCGCCGCGCGACGACTCGCTGCAATTGTTCGGCCTCGACGATGACGGACGAATCGGGCTGCACGTCTGGTTCGACATCGACGACATCGATACCGCAATGGCCGAGCTCGAAGCCCGGTTCCAAGCGGAGCGGCCCCCCACGCGGCGTTTGGAGAACACGGCGGCCCTGGTGTTCGAGCATGTTTGGTCGCACTTCGCGACCCGCGACTGGGATGCACTGGCGGACACCGTCGCCGACGACTACGTCGGCATCGATCACCGGCGGGTCGTGAGTGCCGAGACTCAATACAGTCGAAGTGCAGTCGTGCGAGATCTGCAGGCGGCCGCCGAAGTCGGCTTCACGATCTCGATGGTGAGCGCCGTGGCGATCCGCGGGAAGCGTCTGGTGCTCGCCCGCACTCGGGCCTCCGGCCGCGACCCCGGGGCCGTTGAAAACGACGCCCTCAACGTCGTCGAGATCGATGCCGATGACCGGATCGCGAACGTCGCCACGTTCGACCTCGAAGACATCGAGTCCGCAGTCGCCGAACTCGACGCACGCTTCATTGGCGGCGAAGGGGCCACGTACGCGCGCACATGGTCGGTGGTGACCGGGGCTCTCACTGCCCATAATCGGCGCGAACTGCCGGCCGCAACATCGGACGCGGTGACTATCGACCACCGTCGGGTGGCGACGTTTGCGCCCGGTGAGGGTCTGGAGTACATCCGTGCGGGCTGGGATCTCGACCAACAGCTCGACATCTACGTCGAAACAGAGCATCGCGTCAACGACCTCGGCGCCGTTTTCACGTGGGCAGGACATGGAACATCACGCGACGGCTTCACGGCGGAATGGCGCGGCGTCGACCTGATGCTGGTCGACGGCGAAATGATCAGTCGGGTAGAGGTTTTCGAAGAGACGGACCTCGACGCGGCGGTCGACACGTTCCAGAAGCTCACTCGGTCCGCACCACGGCCGGAAAACGCGGCGAGCCAAACCTACGAGCGCCTGATGCATCTGCTGGCGGCTCGCGACTGGGTCGCGATCACCGCGATAGTGGCCGACGATTTGTTCTACAACGACCGCCGGCGTGTGGTGAATGCCGGTCTCCGGCTTGGACGCAGTGCCGGGATCGAAGACGTGCGGGCGTTGGTCGATGTCGGCTTCACGCTGAAGATGGTTCAGGTCCTGGCGACCCGCGGCACGTCGCTCACGCTCTTGCGGATGCGCGCGTCGGGCAGCGACCCAGAGACGATTCAAAACGATGCCCTCAACATCGTCGGGGTCGATTCCGGGGGGCGGATTACGGCGGTAATTGTCTACGACGTCGACGACGTCGATGCCGCCCTCGCCGAACTCGACGCGCGTTACCTCGCCGGCGACGCCGCCGCCCACGCGCACACCTGGACGGTGATCACGGAGGCCTACGCCGCGCTCAACAGATTCGAGATGCCGGCGACAACAGCGGACTTCGTCAGCATCGACCATCGCAGGGGGGCGGCGTTCGCACCCGGTGACCTGATCGCCTACGTCCGCGCCGCGTGGCAGCTCGCTCAAGACGGCGCGACCCACATCGAGGCCGTCCATCGACTTACCGAGCTCGGAGCCATACTCACCCACGTGACGCACGGAACGTCACAGGAGGGCTTCGAAGCCGAGTGGCGGGAACTCTTCCTTCTGACCGTCGAAGGCGACGCGATCAACCGCTGCGAGTTATTCGACGAGGAAGACCTGGAATTCGCGCTCGCGCGGTTCGACCAGCTGGGCCAGCCGACAGTGCAGCTCGAGAACGCGGCAAGCCAAACGCACAAACGCTTGGAAACGCTTTTTGCGGCGCGCGATTGGGACACGATATCGGGCCTTCTGGCCGAGGACATTTCCAATGACGACCGTCGTCGGACGGTGAATTCCGGTACCCGAGAAGGCCGTCAGGCCACTCTCGAAGAGATGGCGGCAACGGTCGAAATCGGCGTCAAAACCATGACGTCTGACGTCATCGCCACCCGAGGCGACCGCTTGGCGCTCTGCCGTAGTCAAACGTGGGGTCGGGACACGGGGCCGGAGGCGTTTCACACCGATGTGTACGACGTTTTCGAGCTCAACGCCGACGGGAAGGTGTCGGCACGGGTCGTCTTCGATCTCGAGGACTACGCCGCCGCCATGGCGGAGCTCGACGCGCGCTACCTCGCCGGTGACGCGGCCGCCCACGCGCACGCCTGGTCCCTAATTACCGAAGCCTTCGCGGCGTTGAACCGGCGGGAAATCCCTGCCGTGACGCCCGACTGGGTGAGCATCGACCACCGACGACTCGCCCCAATCGGTCCGAGTGATTTAGCCGCGTACCTCCTTGCCAGTTGGGAACTCTCGCCACAGTCCAGGATCTACATGGCGGCTGTGCACCGGCTGAGCGATCTCGGCGCGGTGTTAACGCACGTGGCCATCGGGACCTCGCCAGAGGGTTTCGATGCGGAGTGGCAGGTCGTTGACGTTGTGACCTTTGACGGCGACCGGATCAGCCGCACCGAGCTTTTCGACGAAACCGACGTCGACGCCGCGCTTGCCCGCTTCGATCAGCTCAGCCTGCCGGCGCGCCAGTTGGAAAACGCCGCCACCCAAGCCGGTCGGCGGTATCTGGCGTTCTTCGCCGCCGGCGACTGGGACGCGATGGCGACGATGCTGGACGGCAACCTCGTATACGACGATCGCCGTCGTGTTGTAGGCGCGGGCCCCCAATATGGTCAAGACGCTCAGATCGCCGACATGAGGACAGTCGCCGGTCTCTGGCCCGCGAGCGTGACGGCAACCCTGGTGGCGACTCGCGGCACGCGACTTACCCTTATGCGCCTGCGCTTCGCCGATCGCGATGACGGCCTCGACGCATTTCTCACCGAAGTGGTCGGCGTGCTCGAACTCAATTCCAACGGGTTGATCACCTCAGTCGTCTTCTTCGATACCGACGACATTCACGCTGCCTTGGCAGAGCTAGATTCCCGTTACATTGCAGGCGAAGCGGCCGCCCATGCGCGCACCTGGTCGGTCATCATAAAGGGCTGCGCCGCACTCAACCGACACGAACTGCCAGCCACCACAGCCGATTTCGCGAGCGTCGATCATCGCCGAGGGACAGCTCACGCCCCCGGTGAGCTGATTGAATACGTCAGCGCGGGATGGGATCTCGACCAAAGAATTCGAACCTATCCCGAGGCGGTGCATCGGCTGAGCGACGCGGGAGCGGTTTACACCCATGTCGCGCATGGAACCTCCCGCGAGGGTTTCGACGCTGAATGGCGAGGAATCAGCCTGGTGACGGTCAACGGTGACCTCGTCAGCCGCTCCGAAGTCTTCGACGAGGCGGACCTCGACGCCGCGATTGCGAGGTTTGAGGAACTCACCAGTCCAACGCAGCGGCTGGAGAATGCGGCGAGCCGGGTGGCCGAGCACTTCCTGGCGCATTATGCGGCCACCAACTGGGATGCAATGGCGCAGCTGCTCGTGGAAGACATGACCTCAGAAGATCGCCGTAGGGTCGTGAACTTAGGGAATCGACATGGCCGAGACGCCGAGATAGCGAATTGGCGTGGCACTGCCGACATCCTGGCCACTAACGTGAGGCGGTCCGTCGTCGCTACCCGTGGAGAACACCTTGCGCTCCTTCGTTTCCTCTTCGTGGGACAAGGACAGACGACCGCGGAGTTCCAGCTGCAGGGATTCTCCATCATCGAAATAAGCACGGACGGTCGGATCGTCGCGCTCGTCTCCTTCGACCCGGAAGACATCGACTCTGCCTTTGCAGAGCTTGAGGCACGGTATTCCGCCGGCGAGGCGAGAGCTCACGCGCACACGTGGTCGGTGATCACGAACATCTACGCGATGTTCAACCGTCATGAACTCACCCCCGTGGACTGGCTCATCGTCGACCACCGGAGGGGCACGCCGTTCGCGTCCGGCGAGCTGAACCCTGCTCTGCAAAACTTCTTCGATCTCACCCCGGACTTCCGCGTCACGATCGAAACAGTGCACCAGCTCAACAAAGCCGGAGCGGTCGTCACCATTGACTCGCAAGGATTTTCACCTGACGGCTTGGATGTCGAATGGCGCATGATTCAACTACTCGTAGTCGATGGCGACCAACTCACGCGGTGCGAGCTCTTCGACGAGACGGACTTGGACGCCGCGATCGAGCAGTTCGATCAGCTCAGCCAGCCGCCACCTTCGGCAGAGAATGCGGCAAGCCGGGTCGTCCAGCAGTTCCTGACACATTTTGCCAGCCACAACTGGGAGGCCATGGCGGAACTAATCGCGGCTGACTTCTTCTCAGACGACCGCCGCTCCGTCATCAATGCCGGAATCCGACGCGGTCGTGATATCGAGATGGAGAATTGGCGGGCCACCGCAGAGGTCTGGATGAGTGATGTGCGCGCGGCCGTCGTTGCGACTCGCGGAAAGAACCTCGTGCTCTTCCGTTTCACGTTCGCGAGCCAAGACGCAGTACCCGCACCATTTCAAGCTGCGGCACTCGGTGTCGTCGAGATCGACGACGACAATCGATGCGCCGCGACCGTCGTATTCGATCCCGATGACGTCGATTCGGCCTTCTCTGAGCTCGATGCGCGCTACCTCGCCGGCGAAGCGGCCGCCTGCGAGCGCACATGGTCTGCCATCGTGGAGGCGTACGCAGCGATCAACCGGCGTCAACTACCAATGATGACAACCGACTTCGCAGATGTCGATCATCGGCGAGGTGCGGCGTGGGCGCCAGGCCAGCTGGTCGAATTCCTCCGTAGCGCGTTGGATCAGACGCCTGATCTGACCATCCGAATTGCCGCGGTGCATCGGTTGAATCGGCAAGGCGCCGTCGTCACCCACGCTGCGAACGGGACCTCGCCGGACGGCTTCGACGCCGAGTGGCGAGAGATCCTCTTTTTGATCGTTGATGGCGACATGCTCAAACATTGCGAGGTGTTCGACGAAGCGGACCTCGGCGCCGCACTTACCCGATTCGATGAGCTGCAGTCGCGGTCGCACCGCCCGGTCAATGCGGCAAGCCAGGTGAGCGAACGGTTTTGGGACTGCCTCACGACGCGAGACTGGACCGCGATGACCGAGGTACTCGCCGAAAATGCTGTGTCGCAAGACAACCGTCGGGTGGTCAACTCCGGTGTACTACGCGGGCGAGATATCAATATCGCAAACTTGCGAGCAGTGGCTGAGGTCGGATTCGAGCGCATTGTCTCGACGGTCCTCGCGGTTCGCGGGCAACGCCTTGCCCTCACTCGTATTTGGTCCTCCGCCCTGGGATGTGAGCCCGGGGAGATCAGTGCGGATATGGTCGGCGTCGTGGAGATCGACGGGGACAACCGGATGATTGTTCACTCCATCTTCGATGCCGACGACTTCGACGGCGCCGTGGCCGAGCTCGAAGCCCGGTACATCGCCGGCGAAGCGGCCACCCACGCGCACGTGTGGTCGCTGGTCGCCCAGGGCCACACCCAGTTCAACCGGCACGAACTTCCCGCGATGACGCCGGATGTCGTATACATCGACCATCGCCGGGGCGTGACGATCGAGGGCGCCGATCTGGCCGCAACTGTTCGCGCCAATCTGGATCTTCTTCCGCAGGTACACGTCTACGTCGAGAGTGTGCATCGGCTGACCGAACTCGGAGCCGTCGCCACGCAAGTGGTGAAGGGGACTTCACAACAAGGCTTCGACGCCGAGTGGCAAACGATCACCATCTTCACCTTCGAAGGTGATCTGCTCAGCCGATACGAAGTCTTCGACGAGACGGAACTCGACGCCGCCATCGCACGCTTCGACGAACTGCACCAGCAGCCGCGGCGATTGGAAAACGCGGCAACCCGTGCCGATCAACAGTTCTGGGGGTACATCGCGGCAGGTGACTGGAAAGCCCTGGGGGCGATGCTGGCTGATGACGTGGCCAATGACGACCGCCGGCGGACCGTGAACGCCGGCATTCGGCGAGGCCGAGATTCTGACGTCGCAAACATGCGAAGCCTTTCCGAGATCGGGGTCACCCACGTCACATCGATTATCATCGCGACCCGCGGCGAAAGACTTCTCCTCAGACGTACGCGATTCTCGCTGGACGAAGGGCCCGAAGACTTCAACGTCGAGCTGCTCTGCATTGTCGAGCTGGATGCCGAAAACCGGATTGCGACACGCATCCTGTTCGATCTCGACGAATTAGACGCCGCATTCGAAGAACTCGATGCCCGCTACCTCGCAGGCGAGGCGGCGTATGAAGGGCACACGTGGTCGCTCATGGCGCAGACGTACGCGGGGCTCAACCGGCACGAGATGCCGCCGACCACGCCGGATTTCGTCAACATCGACCATCGGCGCGGCATAACGTTCGAGCCGGGCAACATCGTCCCGTATGTCCAAGCCACCTGGGATGTCGCACCCGATCTCAAGATGCGCATCGAGACGGTGCACCGGCTGACAAACGCTGGAGCCGTCATTACTCATACCGGGTATGGCACCTCCCAGGACGGCTTCGACGCGGAGTGGCGAGAGGTCGTCTTTTTCACTTTCCGGGGAGACAGGGTCGATCGCTGCGAGATGTTCGATGATGTGGACGTTGACGCCGCCCTCGCGCGCTTTGACGAGCTGAGCCGGCCAAGACCGAGCCTAGAGAATGCGGCAAGCCGGGCAGAAGAGTGGCTCTTCGCGCACTCGGCGGCTCGCGACTGGGCAGCTGTGGCCGAAATCCTCTCTGGCGAAAGCGTTGTCGACGACCGCCGCCGAGTGGTGAATGTCGGCTTATGGGACGGTCGGGACGTCGTCATCGCGAACATGCAAGCCCTCGCCCAGGGCTTGGCACACGTGACGCTGACGGTCATTGCGACTCGCGGGGAGCGGCTCGCCCTCATTATCGTTCGATCTTTCAACTCCGACCTCGAGCATGGAGAGTTCGTCATCGAAATGCTTGGAGTCGCGGAGCTCGACGCGGACCTGCGCATTTCGGCCCACGTCTTCTTTGATCCCGACGACATCGACGCCGCCTTCGAAGAACTAGATGCCCGCTACCTCGCCGGTGAAGCGGCCCCGCACGCGCACACTTGGTCGGTCATCGCAGGCTCCTACGCCGCGATGAACCGGCGCGAGCTGTTTCCGACGACGCCGGATTGGGTGAATGTCGATCACCGACGCCCGGGGATATTTGAGGAAGGCGGCCTGAACGCATCCCTGCGTTCGCTGTGGCAACTGACCACCGACCTCACCTTCCGCATCGAAGCCGTCCATCGATTGACTGACCTCGGCATGGTCTGCTCCCATGTGGCTCAGGGTGTTTCACAGGATGGGTTCGACGCCGAGTGGCGGGGCATAGAAGTCCAGACGGTCGACGGTGACCTTATCGACCGCTGCGAAATCTTCGACGAGGCGGACCTCGACGCGGCCCTCGCGCGGTTCAACGAGGTCACCGCGATCAGGCCCGACGGTGGGTGACACGGCGCCCCGACAACAACCGCTCTATCTCCTGGCGGACAGTCAGCTGCTCTTTTGGAAACAGCGGGACCGGCTGCTCCTCGAGGCGGCCGTCGACGGATTGGCCCGAGCCAACCCCCTGAGCGCCGCATACATCGGCGCCTCCAACGGAGATCGTCCGGAGTACTACGAGATCTTCGAGGCGGCCATGGATGCGATTGGAATCACCACTCGCCGCATGATCGATTCGTCCTTCGGCCCCGACGATCGCAACTTCCTGGCGAGCGCCCAGTTGATCATCCTCGCCGGCGGGGACGTGCGCCTGGGCTGGGACACCTTCGAGAAGACCGGCATGAAAGGGGCGATTCTGGACCGGTATACCCACGGCGCGCTCCTGGTGGGCGTTTCGGCCGGTGCGGTCCAGCTGGGACGCTACGGAATCGTCGAGACGCCGCAATCTTCCGCACCTGAGCTGTTCGGCGTGTTCGACCTCGTTCCCATGGTCGTCGACGCACACGACGAGCGAACCGAATGGGCTCGGCTGTCGCGGACGATCGAATCTCTGAACGGAGCCGCCACCGGGCTCGGGATTCCGTCCGGTGGCGGAGTCATCGTTCACCCAGACACCGCGGTTGAGGCACTGCGCCGTCCCGCACATCAAATTCGTTTCCAGAGCGGTCGGATCACTCGCTCGCTGTTGCCCGCCGACGCATCCAGCTGAATTGCCCCGGACGCCAAGCGGTGTCTGCAGCCCCCGGCCGCCAGTCCGCCGTCTCCGGCTCCTGGGTGACGGTTGGCCGCGCTAATAGTGACTTTCGGCCCGAGTGAGCGACCTCGATCCGGGTCCAGAGTTAACACCATGCCAACTGCACCTCGACTCACTTTGAACGGAGCGCGCCGGTTGCTGGTCGGGCTGATCGGAGCAGGCGCGATCAGCGGCACGCTGGTATGCGCTGGCGCGGGGACCGCCGCGGCTGATCCGGCGCCTCGACCCGCCAACTGCACGGCGGCGGACGTCGCCGGCGTCGCGGCTGGCGTGGCCGCGTCGCTCTCTACCTACCTGTTCACGCATCCGGACTTGAACGGCTTCTACACCGACCTGCAGGATCGGCCCAAGGACCAGATCCGCGACGAGGTGCAGCAGTACTTCAACGCCAACCCCCAGGAGCAGGCCGATCTTGAGAACATCCGTCAGCCGCTTGCCGATATCAGGCAGCGTTGCCAGTGGACCCCGCTACTCGGGCAGGGCGGCGCGACTCCCTGAGTCGGGTCGGGCACGTAATCGTGTTGCGGCCCCTAATTCGCCGCCGGTCAGAACGAGGAGATGCCGATGAATGTCAGGGCACGGTCGTGGACCGCAGGGGGGATAGCGGTATTGGCCCTCGCCGCAATCCCTGAGACGTACGCCGTGGTGCGGCCGTCCGGGGTGGCCAACGCGGACGTGTGCGCAAGCGTCGGCCGACGTGTTTCAGTGAGCGGATGCACGGACATTGCCGACACCGTCAACGCCAATGTGCCACCGCCGGACGCCTATGCGCCACTGCCGCAGGATTTTCCGCCCCCACCGCCGCCCGTGAATGTCTGCGTCGGGGGCGGACGGCGAGTCCATGTGAGCGGGTGCTTCTGAGGCGGTCGGTGATGCCACCCGTCATCGTCTAGCTGCGGTGCCACCACCCCGACGACGGTGTGCCGCCAATACGTCGGCGTTCGCCAGCGTTTGCGCCTGGGCGGCCAGCGTTGATGCCCGGTTCGCGTAGGCGATCGCCTCGGCGGCATTGGTTGCTTCCTTGGCGTACGCCGCCGCCAAATACCGCCTGGCCTCTTGGGATCGAGACTGCGCCTCGGCGCCGACGCTGGCGCCATGCCGAGTGACGTAGTCGGTGATCTGACGCAGCCGGGCGTCCGCGTTCGACAGCGCGTCCCTCGATGAGTCGCCGCGCCCCTCGATGCCGGACTGACTCTCGCGACGGGCGGCGCGGCGGTGGCGCACGCGATAGAACGCGAGAACCACAATGACCAGAACCACGACGATGATGAGGCTGATCGCGATCAGCTGCCAGATCGGCTTCGACGTGCTCGCCGATTTGTCCAACCCGTCGGCCGCGGCGACCGCGGCGCCGCTCCAATCTTTCGCGTTCACCGCAGGGTCAATTCGCTTGCTGCGCAGTGTGTCCAGCTCGGTATCCGTGAGGCCCGGCACTTGCGGCGGCACCGAGAAGGCATAGAGCTTCGTGTTTGTGGCCACCGACAGCAGCACGTCGTTGCCACCCAGCCCGCTGGCGTTGCGGGTTCGGTCGGCCCAGTTCTCGGGTTTGAACCGGGAGAAATTGTCGACGTAGACCACCCACAGCTGAATGTGCCGATCGCGGTAGAGCCGGTCGATCGCCGAGCTCACCGCCGACCGACCGGGATCCGTCAGAACTCCGGCGCTGTCGGTGATGTGATCGGTGAGCTTGGACGGCGGCTGCGCACCGGCGGGGGCCGCCGGCAAGAACCCCACCGTGAGGACGGTCAGGACCGCACTAATCAGGCGAACGCCGCGCATATGGGTAACTTATCGTCACTCATGCTGCGGCGGACACTGCTATCCGTCGAAATAATCGGAGCGAGGAAATGGCTGGGCAACGGCCGCTTGCGCTGGCATGGTGGCGGTCGTGCGGGTGTGGCTGAGTGGCTAGGCAGCGGCCTGCAAAGCCGTACACACGGGTTCGAGTCCCGTCACTCGCTCAACATTGCCTGGTCAGTCCGCGAGGCGGCGCTGTTGCCCGGCGCGCCGGCGGCTATGCCTCTTCCGCCACGGCGTCGAGGTAGAACCATCGCCCGGCGCGGCGCTCGAAGCGACTGCGCTCGTGCAGGCTGCCGGCGCGGCCCGCGGACTCGAACCGGGCCGTGAATTCCACCTCCCCACGATTGTCTTCCGGGCCGCCCGCGGCCGTGTCGGTCACTTTCAGGCCGGTCCAGGTGATGGCCGGGTCGACGGTCACGTCCGACGGGCGCGTGCGCGGGTGCCACGTGCGAAACAGGTAGTCGGCGTCACCGCGGGCGAACGCCGAATACCGCGATCGCATCAACTCCTCGGCCGTTCGGGCCGGTAGCTCGCCATCGTGGAGCGGCCCGCAACACGCGCGATAGCCTTTGCCACTGCCGCAGCAGCACCTGTCCCCGATCACCGTTCCGGTCGCCACCTGAGCGGCACGTGAACCGGGAACCAACCGTCGAAAACCTCACTCGGCGACGGGCTGTAGGGTTTGGGATACCACGCCTTGGGCACATCGCCGCTGTCCCAGTCGAACCCGAAGAACGGGATCTTGGCGAGCCATACTTCGAAGAACGCGCTCAGCAGGTCCCGGGCGAGATGCGACGCCGGGCACCGGTGCGGGCCTCCCCCAAAGCTCCAATTTCTCTGCGGGCCATCGAGTTTGATCTCCTGGCCGGACATCTCGTCAGCCTCGTCGCGGTGAACGAATCCGACATACAACTCGACGCGAGACCCGGCCGGGATCGTCGTTTCGCCGACTGTCACGCTGCGGCTCGTGATGCGGGAAACGGTCTTCGCCCCGCCGTCCAACCGCAGCAGCTCCTCGATGAACCGGCGTTGCCGGTCCGGATGTTCGCGTAGTTCCTGCTGCAGCATCGGCTGGCGCGCCAGTACCGCCAGTCCGGCCCGGATAGCGAACGACGCGAAGATGAGGCCGCGGCCCACCGAGGCCATCAGCCCCAGCACTTCATCGTCGGAAAGCGGTTCGGTGGCCAGGAGGCTGAGCACATCGGGGCCGCCCTGCGGCGCTCGGCGGATCTTGGCCACCAGCTCCGCGTTGACCGCGTCCGGGGCGAGGTCGGTCGGCAGCCCGCAGACCGTGACGAATGCCGCGCGCCAGACGACCTCGGCGACACCCGCACCGTCGCAGCGGTCCAGCTGCGCCGCGACGGCGTCGACGCATCGTTCCACGATCACCCGCACGGGCCTGAGCATGTCGCGCGAATTGCCGGGCGTGAACAACTGCTCGACCATGATCTTCCGGTACGGACCGAACGGCGGATTGCCGGGCATCAGCTCGCCCTGGCGGCTGGCGAATACCTCGCCGTCGCGTATGGCCGCGAGGACGTCGTCGCGCCGCCACAACACATAGGTACCGTCCGGCTGCCGCAGCACTCTTTGACCGGCCCGCTCGGCTGCAGCCAGCCACTCCCGATAACCCCTGGCCGCCTCCTCGTCGGAACGCATGACCTCCAGCGCGCGGTCGCTACCCGACTCGATCACCGCACCACCGACTTTCACGATCGGCGGTCGCTGTGAACCAAGCATGAACGGGGCCGCCTGGAACTCCGACGCCAAAGTCTATCTCCGAGAGCGATCACCGGCACTGCGGCGCTAGGTGTGCAGTTTCCAACCCGCTAATGGGGTGGGCGCCGCCGGAGCGTTGGGGTCATTGAACTCGATGTAGACGTCGCCCTGCTTGACATTGCCGTCGTAGGCGATGTATCCGTGGGCGGTCTGGCCGTTGGCGACACTGCCCGAGCGCAGGGGCGGCGTCTTGTTGATCTTCTGGTAGTCAACAGCGGATGAGCCGCCCTCGGCGTCCCGGTAAGGGTCTTGCCTCCACGGCGAAGACGCGGCGGTCACGTAGGTCTCGCCGTAGCTGAACGGTGTGTCGGACTTGCCGACGATGGTGAGCTCGATGACGGTACAGCCGCCTCCGCTAAGGGTGCAGCCGGACGAGACCCAGGTCGCGTTGTTGAGCGTGACGTCGGCGGTCGCGGCGCTGTATTCCGTGACATGGATGGTGGTGCCGGCCTTCCCTGTCGGGAACGGCGACTGCTGGGGTGTCGGGTCGGCGGCGCCGACCGGCGCCGTTGCGCAAGCCGTCATCGCGAGCAATGTCACGACCGCTGCGCTTACCGGAGTCGATATGGTCACTCGCAGACGATAGCGCGCATTCGCCAGGGGTCTGTCCGCGATCACACCTCTGAAGTAGGGCGGGCGGGGCTCGAACCCGCGACCAACGGATTATGAGTCCGCGGCTCTAACCAACTGAGCTACCGCCCCTAGCGATGTTCCGTAGGAAACGGTAGCCCAACGCGGGGTCGTCGTCCGCCGGGCATGCTCGAAGCCCGCCGCCCTCGAAAAAGGCGGCGGGCTCGACGGGGCATCACATCGGCGCCGGCTGGCCGGGCGCTTGCCGCGCGGCCTGATCCTTGAGCCTCGGGATCAAGTCCGGCGCGTAGACGTAGATGGCGGACTCGACCTCCCACTCGGCCTGCTTCTGGCTCATCGGCGTCGTCCTGGTGATCATGTTGACCAGCTCCTGGGCCTCCCCGAACTGATTGGGGTTGGCGCGTACCTGGCTGGCGAACCACCGTCCCTCTGCCGCCTCGCTGCAATCGTTGAAGTCGGCGTTGTGCACCATCTTGTTCTGCGCCAGCAGCTTGATGTACTGGTCGTCGGCCGGGGACATGTTGCACGACGCCGACGCGTGCGGCGCTCCTAGCACAGCACCACCGAACATCGCTGCTCCCAGCGCAACCCCGGCGGCTCCCGCCGCCAACACCTGCTCGCGCGATCGTGTCATCCTCACTTCTCCGGACCCCCTCTTCGTAGAATTTGCTAACTGTCCTTTCGCGCTAAACGTCGGGTACCACCGTCGCCAAACGCGGCAAACGACGCGTTCGTCGAACAATCAATGAACAGCAGTTAGCCAAAACCTCGGTGAGCTGCAGGTTTTGCGCGGCGGAGAACGCTCGTGCGATCGATGACTACCGCCGATCAGCAATCACATGCAGTGCGTAACTCACCGATACGGGCGGTATCGGTGATCTAAATTGAGTTAGCTGGTGAAGCCCGAGTCGCTACTCTTTGGGCCAGTCCGCGTGCGCGGCCTGATCCTTGATCTTGGGGATCATGTCGGGTGCATAAACGTAGATGGCCGACTCGACCTCCCACTCGGCCTGCGCTTGGTTCATCGAGGTCGTATTCGTGATCATGTTGACCAACTCTTGCGCCTCCCCAAAGGGATTGGGGTGGTTGCGCACCTGGTCGGCGAACCACCGCCCTTCGGCGGCCTCGGTGCAGTCACTGAAATCGGCGTTGTGCACCATCTTGTTCTGAGCGAGCAGCTGGATGTACTGGTCGTCTTTCGGACTCAGATTGCAGGACGCCGACGCTTGCGGTGCCGACAGCACCGCGCCGCCGAGCATCGAGGCCCCCAGCGTGACGCCGGCAGCCCAGACCGATGACGCTCGCATGCGCGACCGCGAACGGGTGGTTGTCATTCCGGACCTCCCTCTGCGTGGGAGCGATCTCGCCCTCCGACGCAACCAAGCCTTCGTGTGGTGACTGCTAACCGAGATAACGGGCCACGGC
This sequence comes from Mycobacterium sp. E183, assembly GCF_001667735.1. Lineage (GTDB taxonomy): Bacteria > Actinomycetota > Actinomycetes > Mycobacteriales > Mycobacteriaceae > Mycobacterium. Next base: position 20,990 of record NZ_LZJN01000104.1, on the reverse strand, counting down.
TTGCAGTCACGCGGTCGATAGTCATCAACTCAGGCGGCGCTGCCATCTGAGATCACCAGCACATATGAGTTCACATATGAGTTTTGGTGTCGGGACATAAATTTAGCCAGTAGCAGCGGCCCGAGTGGAGAACTTTTGTTTGCGCGGCCGTGTACGGATGGTTAACATTCGCTACTTCGCACCGGGCCTGCGTCCGTCGTCCGATCCACGCCAGCCGAGGCGGCATGCGCAAGCCAAAAGCTTTTTGAGCTGCGATTACGCACCTGGCGGCTGGGCGGCGGTCGACCGTGGCAGCCCAGGCGCGAGTCAGCTGAATACGGTCTGCCCGTCGGTCCCGAGCAGATAACGCTCGGTACCCTGCTCGACGCGGGGCGCATCGGCGCCCAAAGCGACGGCGACCTTATTGCTTGCATTCCGCATGATGTCAAAGGTGAGCTCGACGGCCTCGGCATCCGAGAACCGGGAGCGCACCTCGGCGGCATCGTCGACGGCGAGGTGCGCAGGGGTCCAAATTAACGCATCGGTGTAGCGCAGCGCTGCTTTGACGCGGTCGTCGAGCAACCGCGAGGCTTCGAAGCGACCGATCTCGTCGTAGAGCGTCTCCGAACCGCCGGCGTCCAGCGCCGTGCCCTCACGCAGCGACTTGCACAACCGGCAGTTGTGCTGAGCCGCCCCGCGCAGCCGGACCATCTCGGAGGTGACCGGGTCGAGCGCGCGCATCCGGGCCACCGCGGGCAAGAAATCGTTGAACACCAGATTCGCCGGATTCGTGGTGTGATCCCACGCGGCGCTGCCGTTCACCCAGCCCAAGTACTCCGAGCCGACGCCGAGAGCCTCCAGCCCCGCCCGCACCCGCGGGACGAAGTCGGCGATATACATCGAGACCACGACGCCAAAGGCGCCGTCGCCCAACTGCTTCACCAGCCGGGACCGCTGCTCGCCGGTGATCGCGGACACGTCGGCGCTGAACTGCTCGGCGAACTCGGCCACGACGACCTCGGTGTCCGATTCCGGCCCGCCCGCCTCGACGGGCGCCGGCAGCGGCGGCAGTGACAACGTCTGGGCACAGACTCGCCGAATCAGCGCCGCGATGCGCGCCTCCGCCGGGGCGCCCGGAAACAGGGCCACCAACCGCGCCAAATGATCTGTTTGGACCGAAACCGGAGCCGCCATTCGTCACACGCTAGAACGCCGCCGGCCGAGCGGCAATCGCCTACTGGGCCTGGCTCACCGACGACATATGGAAGTCCGGGATCCGCAGCGACGGCATGGCCGCCCGGGTGGCCCAGTCCGCCCACTCCCGGGGCAGGGTCTTCTCACTCGTCCCGGCCTCGGTGGCCCGCCGCAGCAGGTCCAGGGGACTCTCGTTGAAGCGGAAGTTGTTGACCGCGGCGGTCACCTCGCCGTCCTCGATCAGGTAGACACCGTCACGGGTCAGCCCGGTGAGCAACAGCGTGGTGGGGTCGACCTCGCGGATGTACCACAGCGTGGTCAGCAGCAGTCCGCGTTCCGTGGCCGCGATCATGTCGGCCAACTCGGCCGACCCGCCCGTCATCACCAGATTGTCGGCGGCGACCGCGACCTCGGCGTCGAATTTGGCGGCCGTCGCGCGCGGGTAGGCCAGCGCGTTGACCACGCCGTCGCGGATCCAATCCACCTGGCCGATCTCCATGCCGTTGTCGAACACCGACATCGTCTCCGACGAGCTGCTCACCGCGACGAACGGTGTGCACGCCAGACCCGGCGCCATCGGATCGGAGAACAGCGTCAGCGGTAACTCGGTGAGCCGCTCCCCCACCCGCGTCCCGCCGCCGGGCGCCGAAAAGGCGGTGCGGCCCTCTCGCGCACCGCGGCCTGCCATCGACCACGCCAGGTAAAGCATCATGTCGGCGACCGTGGACGGCGGCATGATCGTCTCGTACCGGCCCGCGGGCAGCTCCACGGTGCGCTCGGCCCAACCGAGGCGCATCGACAGCTCCTCGAGGAGCGAATCCATTGGCACGTCGACGAAGTCGGGCGTGCCGATACCCGCCCAGGCGCTTGCCTCGCCGCGTTTGCCGTTGATCTCCACCGCCCCGGCGGGCTGGGTGTAGCGTCGGCGCACCCCCGTCGACGACGCGAGGAACGTCGTCGAAACGCTGTGGTGCGCAAAGCCGTACAGCCGGTCGGCGCCTTCGAATCCGCGACTCAACGAGTCGGCGACATCGGCGAACACCAGGGGCCCGGTGCCGGGCACCGGCGCGTTCCAATCGGCGGGCACCCCGGTGTCGGCCAGCAGCGGCGCGGCATCGCCGGCTTCGGGCGCCGAGCGGGCCGCCTCCTGCGACGCCGCCACCAGCTCGGGGATCACCCGGGGATCGACCTCGGCCGACACCATCGTGCCGATGCGCGCGCCGGATCCTTGGCGGACAATCGAGATCACCGTGATGCTGCGGTTGACCGCAACCCCGTTGGTGGTCATCGAGTTGCCGGCCCATCGCAACGTGGCCTCCACCTTGTCGGTGACGAGCACCATGGTCTCGCTCGCGCCGCCGAGCTTGGCGGCCTCCTCGAGGACGAGGTTGACGACATGCTGCGCGCTGATCATCGGCGCCGCTCCTCAGCATCGCTTCGTTCTGCATCGTCGCCGGCGCGGATCATCGGCCGCCCTCGGTCCGGGTGTTGAGCACGTTGACGCCGCGGAACAGCGCCGACGGACAGCCGTGGCTGACCGGGGCGACCTGACCGGGCTGGGCCTTCCCACAGTTGAATGCGCCGCCGAGCCGCCACGTCGACGGGCCGCCCACGGCTTCCATCGAGTTCCAGAAATCGGTGGTGGTGGCCTGATAGGCCACGTCGCGCAGCTGGCCGTCCAGGCGGCCGTCGCGGATGCGGAAGAACCGCTGGCCGGTGAACTGAAAGTTGTAGCGCTGCATGTCGATTGACCACGACTTGTCGCCGATGATGTAGATGCCGTCCTGCACACGGCTGATGAGGTCGGCGGTGCTGACGTCCTCGCGCGCCGGCTGCAGCGACACGTTGGCCATCCGTTGGATCGGCACATGATGCGGCGAATCGGCATACGAGCAGCCGTTGGACCGCGGTTGTCCAAGTCTCGGAGCGAACACCCGATCGAGCTGATAGCCGACAAAGATGCCGTCACGCACCAGATCCCAGCTCTGCGCCGCCACGCCTTCGTCGTCGTAACCGATGGTCGCCAGGCCGTGGTCGACGGTGCGGTCGGCGGTCACGTTCATCACCGGTGAGCCGTACCGCATGGTGCCGAGTTTGTCGGGCGTGGCGAACGACGTTCCGGCGTAGGCGGCCTCGTAGCCGATGGCCCGGTCGTATTCGGTTGCGTGCCCGATGGATTCGTGGATCGTCAGCCATAGGTTGGACGGGTCGATCACCAGGTCCGTGCGCCCCGCGATCACGCTGGGCGCCTTGACCTTCTCGGCGAGCAGCGACGGCAATTGCGCCAGCTCGTCCGTCCAGTTCCACACCTCGTCGCCGGCCAGCACTTCCCAGCCGCGCCCGGTCGGCGGCGCCAGCGTGCGCATCGAGTCGAAGCTGCCGGCCGCCGCGTCGACGGTCACCGCCTCCAGCGAGGGCTGCACCCGCACCCGCTGCTGGGTGATCGACGACCCGAACGTGTCGGCGTAAAACGACTGTTCCTTGACGGCCGTGAGGATGGCCGACACGTGGTCGACACCATCGGCACTGAGCAGCCGACCGGAGTAGTCCTCCAACACGTCGATCTTGTCGGCCACCGGGATGCTGAACGGGTCGGTCCGGTAATTCGAGACCCAGGTGGCGTCGGCGTACACCGGTTCAGGCGCCAGCTCGACGCGCTCGCGGTTCAGCGTCGCCAGGGTGGTGGCCACCTGCACGGCGTGCCGCGCGGTCTCGGCCGCGACCGACGGCGCCAGCTCCGCGTGCGAGGCGAATCCCCACGTGCCGTCGACGATCACCCGCACGGCCAACCCGAGCTCGCGGTTGACGACCGCCGTCTCCAGCTCACCATCGCGCAGCTGGATGATCTCGGACACGATGCGGTGAACCCGCAGGTCGGCGTAGCTGGCACCGGCCGCGGTGGCCGATGACAGCGCGGCATCGGCCAGCTCATGGCGGGGCAGGTTGAGGAAGTCGGCATCGATCCCCCGGTTCGGTGTCACCGTTCCACCGTAACGGCCGTTCACCCCAAACCCGGGCGCCGCCCGCTTTAATTACCTCCATGGCCAGCGGCGTCCGGAGGACACAGCCTCGCTCCACCGCGCTGGGCTATGCCCTGCTGGCGCCCAGCCTGTTCGGTGTGCTCGCCTTCTTGCTGCTGCCCATCCTCGTGGTGATCTGGTTGAGCCTGTACCGATGGGACCTGCTCGGGCCGCTGCACTATGTAGGCCTGTCGAACTGGCGGTCGGTGCTGACCGATCGCACCTTCGCCAACTCGCTGATCGTCACCGCCCTCTTCGTGGCGATCGTGGTTCCGGCGCAGACGGTGCTGGGTCTGCTGGCCGCGTCGATGTTGGCCCGCCAGCTTCCCGGCACCGGCCTGTTCCGCACCCTCTACGTGTTGCCCTGGATCTGCGCCCCGCTGGCGATCGCGGTGCTGTGGCGCTGGATTCTTGCTCCCACCGACGGCGCCGTCAGCACCCTGCTGGGCCACAGCATCGAGTGGCTGTCGGACCCCAGCTTCGCGCTGCCGCTCGTCTCGGCCGTCGTCGTATGGACGAACGTCGGATACGTCTCGCTGTCGTTCCTGGCGGGCTTGCTGGCCATCCCCGACGACATCCACGCGGCCGCGCGCACCGACGGCGCGACCGCCTGGCAACGGTTCTGGCGCATCACCCTGCCCATGCTGCGGCCGACCACGTTCTTCGTCCTCGTAACGGGGATCGTCAGCACCGCACAGGTTTTCGACATGGTCTACGCGCTGACCGGCGGCGGGCCCGGCGGCAGCACCGACCTGGTGGCCCACCGCATCTACGCCGAGGCGTTCGGCTCCGCGGCCATCGGGCGCGCGTCGGTGATGGCGGTGGTGTTGTTCGTCATCCTGATCGGCGTCACCATGGTGCAACACCTGTATTTCCGGCGGCGGATCAGCTATGACCTCACCTAGGCGGCTCGTCATCTACGCCGGGCTCATCCTCGGTGCGCTGATCACCTTGGCGCCGTTCGCTCTTGGCCTGCTCACCTCGTTCACCTCGGCGCACCAGTTCGCCACGGGCACGCCCCTGCAGCTGCCGCGGCCGTTCACGCTCGCCAACTACGCCGACCTGGGCGGAGCCGGATTCGGCCGGGCGGCCGCCGTGACCGCGTTGATGACCGCCGTGATCCTGCTGGGCCAGATGACCTTTTCGGTGCTGGCGGGATACGCGTTCGCGCGGTTGGACTTTCCCGGGCGCGACGCGCTGTTCTGGGTGTACATCGCGACGTTGATGGTGCCGGGGACGGTGACGGTGGTGCCGCTGTATCTGATGATGGCCCAACTCGGCCTGCGGAACACGTTCTGGGCGTTGGTGCTGCCCTTCATGTTCGGCTCGCCGTACGCGATCTTCCTGCTACGCGAGCACTTTCGCATCATCCCGAACGACTTGGTCAACGCCGCCCACCTGGACGGCGCCAACACGTTGGACGTCATCGTGCACGTGGTCATCCCGTCCAGCCGGCCGGTCCTGGCTGCTCTGACGTTGATCACGGTGGTTTCGCAGTGGAATAACTTCATGTGGCCGTTGGTGATCACCAGCGGGCACAAGTGGCGGGTGCTCACGGTGGCGACGGCCGACTTGCAATCGCGGTTCAACGCCCAGTGGACGTTGGTGATGGCGGCGACGACGGTCGCCATCGTCCCGTTGATCGCGCTGTTCGTGGTCTTCCAGCGTCACATCGTCGCTTCGATCGTCGTCTCGGGGCTCAAATGACCAGGCCGCGCATCGAGATTGCGGTCAGGGCTGTGATTTTCGGCGCCTTACGACCACCACGGCAATCTGGGCGCACATCATGAGCCGGCCTCGCGTGTCGACGCTGATGGCCGGGGCGCTCGCCCTGGTGGCTGTTCTGTTGGGCGCGACCGCGGTGTTGCTCGACTACTCCGGTCAGCCCCCGGGCGGCAAGGTCGTCGTGACGGTGCGGGTCTGGGCCGACCAGATCGCCGCGGCCTACCGGCAGTCCTTCGCGGCGTTCAACCGCGCGCATCCCGACATCGTGGTGCACACCAGCGTGGTGTCGTATTCGACGTACTTCGACACGCTGCGCACCGATGTCGCCGGCGGTAGCGCCGACGACATCTTCTGGCTCTCCAACGCTTACCTGGCCGCCTACGCCGACAGCGGCCGGCTGATGAACATCGGCGCCGCCCTCAAGCCAGGGTCCGCCTCGGCGTGGGATTCGGCGGTCGTCGACCAATTCACCCGCGGCGGCGTGCTGTGGGGTGTGCCGCAGCTGACCGATGCGGGGATCGCGCTGTACTACAACGCGGACCTGCTCGCCGCGGCCGGTGTCGAACCGGCCCAGCTGAGCGGTTTGCGGTGGAGCGCTGACGGCGGTGACACGTTGCGGCCCATGCTGGCCCGGCTCACGGTGGACGCGGACGGACACGCCGGAAACACAGCCGGTTTCGACGCCCGACGGGTTCGGCAGTGGGGCTACAACGCCGCCAACGACCCGCAGGGCATCTACCTCAACTACATCGGTTCGGCCGGCGGGATTTTCCAGCGCGGCGACCAGTTCGCGTTCGACAATCCGGGTGCGGTGCGGGCCTTCAGTTACCTGGTTGGCCTGATCAACGACGACCACGTCGCGCCGCCCGCCTCGGACACCAACGACAACGGGGACTTCTCCCGCAACCAGTTCCTGGCCGGCAGGATGGCGCTCTTCCAATCCGGCACCTACAACCTGGCGCCGGTGGCCCGCGATGCCCGCTTCCGCTGGGGCGTGACGATGATGCCGGCCGGCCCGGTGGGCCGGGTGAGCGTCACCAATGGCATTGCGGCGGCGGGCAATGCCGCGACGAAGCATCCCGAAGCGGTGCGTCAGGTCCTGACCTGGATGGGCAGCAAGGAGGGCAACGAGTTCCTCGGGCGCGAGGGCGCGGCCATCCCGGCGGTCCTGTCGGCCCAACCGGTTTACTTCGACTACTGGGCCGCCCGGGGCGTCGACGTCACGCCCTTCTTCGCCGTGCTCAACGGGCCGCGCATCGCGGCACCCGGCGGTGCGGGCTTCGCGGCCGGCAACGACGCCCTGCGGCCGTACTTCGATGAAATGTTCCTGGGCCGGGGCGATGTCGCGACCACCCTGGGCAAGGCCCAAGCGGCCGCCAACGCCGCGGCGCAGCGCTAGCCGGGCAGCACCAGCACCGGCACCGGGCTCTCCCGGATGATCTTGGCGCTGCGCGAACCGAGGAAGACCCGCCGGATGTCACCGCGCGGCCGGGTGCCCAGCGCGAGTATCTCGCCCTCCTGCCAATCCGCCTTCGCCAGTGCCTCTTTCCAGCTGCGTCCGGTAACCACCTGCAGCGCAACGTCTTCGCTCACGATCTGGTCGGTCTTGAGTTCCTCGAGGATGTCGCGCACCTGGGCGGCCCAGGCCGCCAGCACCTGATCCTCGACCTCGAGCCCGACCTCCGGGGGATACATCGTCTTGCCGCGAACGGCGAAGGTGATCACTCGCACCGGCACGCCGAATCGCTGTCCGAAGTCATAGCAGCGCTTCACCACGTCGACCGAGTCGGGGGTGGCCGAATAGGCACAGCTGAGCCGGGTCAACGTGCCTTGGTGCGATCGGTAATTGCGCGGGCTGATCGCCACCGGCACGGGCGAGGCGTGCAGCAGCCAGTCGGCGGTCGAGCCGATCAGCACTTGCCCACGCCCGCCGCTGGGCAACGACCCCAGCACGAGCACGTCGGCGTCCACCTCGTGGACTATTTCGAGGAGTCCCCCGGATACCGATCCGTGCGCGCGGTGCAGGTACGTGACGTCTATCCCGTCGCCCACCGTTTCCATGAACCGGGCGGCCTCCTTCGCCGACTCCGCGGCCATGGTGTCGGCCCATAGTTCGTACTCGGCGTCGACGCGGGCGCGCGAGGGTGTCAGCCACGGCTTGGGCACGATGGTCGCCACGGTGAGCGAGGTGCCGCGGGTCCGCGCGATGCGCACGCCCAGATGCAGCCCGGAGAGCCCGACCTTGCCGGCCCGGTAGCCCACGACGACGGTCACAGCGCGTCCCGCTCGAGCGTTTCGGCGTTGAGCGCGCTGTGATGGCGGCCCCACACGAAGTAGAAGACTAACGCGAGCGCGATCCAGCCACCGAAGGCAATCCAGGTGTACCAATGCAGGCTCGCGAGGATGTATCCGCACGCCAACACCGAAAGGACGGGCGTGACAGGATAACCGGGCACCTTGAAGCCGCGCGGCAGGTCGGGCTCGCGCACGCGCAAGATGATCACTCCGGCGGAGACGACGACGAACGCGGTGAGCGTCCCGATGGACACCATGTCCGCGAGCTTGTCCAGCGGTATGAAGGCGGCCAGGGCGGAGGCCGCGACGCCGACGATCACCGTGTTGCCCACCGGCGTCATCGTGCGCGTGTTCACCCGCGCGAATCGGGTGGGCAGCAGGCCGTCGCGGCCCATCGCGAACAGGATCCGCGTCTGCCCGTACATGGTGACCAGGGTGACGGAGAAGATCGAAATCACCGCGCCCGCAGCCAGGATGGTGCCGGCCCAGCTGCCGCCCGTGACGTTGTCGAGGATGGTGGCCAGCCCGGCCTCCTGCTGCCCGGCGAAGTCCTGCCAGCGCTGGGTCCCCAGCGCGGCCACCGCGACCAACACGTACACGCTCGTCACGGTCACCAGAGCCCCAATCAGCGCGCGCGGCATGGTCTTTTGCGGGTCCTTCACCTCGTCACCCGCGGTGGACACGGCGTCAAGCCCGATATAGGAGAAAAAGATGGTGCCGGCGGCCGAGCCGATTCCCGCAACGCCGAAGGGCGCGAAGTCGTGGAAATGGTGCGCGTCGAACGCCGTGAACGCCACGATCACGAAGATGATCAGCACGCCCAGCTTGACGAGCACCATGATCGTGTTGACCCTGGCCGATTCGCTGGCGCCTCGGATGAGCAGCAACGCGCACATCGCGATCAAGATGATCGCGGGCACGTTCACGTAGCCCGGCCTGGCATCCCACGGCGCGGCCGACAGCGCGTGCGGCAACTGGAAGCCGAAGACGTTGCCGAGCAGCTTGTTGAGGTAGCCGCTCCAGTTGACCGCGACGGCGGCGGTCGAGACTCCGTATTCGAGCAGCAGACAGGCCGCCACCCCCATCGCCACCACCTCGCCCAGGGTGGTGTACGCGTACGAGTACGACGACCCGGAAACCGGCACGGCCGAAGCCAATTCGGCGTAGCAGATCGCCGCGAGTCCGGCCGCGACCCCGGCGATGAGGAAGGAGAGGATCACTGCGGGGCCGGCTTCGGGCACGGCCTGGGACATGACGAAGAAGATGCCCGTCCCGACCGTCGAGCCGACCCCGAACATGGTCAGCTGGAAAGTGCCGATGCTCCGCTTGAGGTGGTCCGCGGCCCCGTACGCGACGGGCGTGCCGACAACCGGTCGGCGCCGCAGCATCTGCTCCTTCAGGCTGATCGACGTGGGTTGCAATTACCCCTCCTTGCTCGATCAGCTGATTATGGGCCAGCCTCCCGCAGCACAGAAGCGAACTGCTCGATCGCCCAGTCGATCTCCTGCTCGCCGATCACCAAAGGTGGCGCGAACCGCAACGTCGAGCCGTGCGTGTCCTTCACCAACACGCCCCGGTCGGCCAGTCGAAGGCTGATCTGCTTGCCCGTCCCGAGCCGCGGGTCGACGTCGACCCCGGCCCACAACCCCAGCCCGCGCACCTCCAGCACGCCGTGACCCAGCAGTGCGCGCAGACGCGCGTGCAGGTGTGCCCCCAAAACCGCCGAACGGGCCTGGAATTCTCCGCGCCGCAGGATGGACACCACGGTGGTGCCGATGGCGGCGGCCAACGGGTTACCGCCGAAGGTGGAGCCGTGTTCACCGGGATGCAGCACGCCCAGGATCTCGCGGTCGGCGACCACCGCCGACAGGGGGACCACGCCGCCGCCCAGCGCCTTACCGAGCAGGTAGACGTCCGGCACCACGCCCCAGTGGTCGCAGGCGAATGTGTGGCCTGTACGCGCCAGGCCGGACTGGATCTCGTCGGCGATCATCAACACGTTGCGCTCGCTGCACACGGCGCGAACGGCGGGCAGGTAGTCGTCGGGCGGAACGACGATGCCCGCCTCGCCCTGAATCGGTTCCAGCAGCACGGCGACCGTGTCGTCGTCGATCGCACACGCCAGCGCGTCTGCGTCGCCGAAGGGCACCGAGCGGAACCCCGGCGTGAACGGCCCGAAACCGTCCCGCGCCGTGGGATCCGAGGAGAAGCTGACGATGCTGATCGTGCGACCGTGAAAGTTGTTGTCGGCCACGATGATGTTTGCGCGACCGTCGGGGACGCCCTTGACGTCGGCGCCCCACTTGCGGGCGATCTTGAGACCGCTCTCCACGGCTTCGGCGCCCGAGTTCATCGGCAGCACCAGGTCCTTGCCGCACAGCCGGGCCAAAGCGGCGCAGAACGGGCCAAGGGTGTCGGAATGGAAAGCGCGGCTCACCAGCGTGACGGTGTCGAGCTGGGCGTGGGCCGCTGCCGTGATCTCCGGGTTGCGATGGCCGAAGTTCACCGCCGAGTAGGCGGCCAGACAGTCCAGGTAACGCCGACCCTCCACGTCGGTGATCCATGCGCCCTCCGCGCTGGCGGCCACCACCGGCAGCGGCGAATAGTTGTGCGCCGCATGGCGTTCGACCAGCTCGATGGCGGCATCGGTTTCGGTCGGAGTCGGGGCGAGGATCGTCATGGAAAGACCTCCAATGTGCAGCACTTGACCGAACCGCCTCCCTTGAGGAGCTCAGAGAGGTCGACGCCGACGGGCTCGAAGCCCGCGGCACGTAGTTGCGCGGCGAATCCGGTTGCCGCCGCGGGCAAGACGACGCGCCGTCCGTCAGACACGACGTTGAGGCCGAGCACGAACGCGTCGGCGCTTCCCACCACGATCGCGTCGGGGAACAACGCCTGCAGTTGATCCTGCGCGGCGGCGCTGAACGCCGGCGGGTAGAACGCGATCGTGTGGTCGTCGAGCACGGCCAGCGCGGTGTCGAGATGGTAGAAACGCGGATCCACCAATTCGAGTGAAACGACGGGCAGGCGAAGCGCCGCGGAGATTTCCGGGTGCGCGCGCCGGTCGGTGCGAAAGCCGTAGCCCGCCAATACCGTTTGCCCGACCATCAGCAGGTCGCCCTGCCCCTCGTTGACATGACGGGTGGACACCGGCCGGTACCCGATGGATGACATCCAGTCGGCGTAGGCGCGCGATTCACCGGCGCGCTGCGCGAATCGAAACTTCGCGACGATCGCGACGTCGCCGGCGATGAATCCGCCGTTGGCGGCGTACACCATGTCCGGCAGTCCGGCCGCGGGCTCGATCACGTCCACCCGGTGGCCCAGCCGGCGGTAGGTCGCGCGCAACGCCTCCCATTGCGCGTGCGCGAGCCCGACGTCGACCGGCGTCGAGGTGTCCATCCACGGGTTGATCGCGTACTCGACCGCGAAGAACGTCGGCGGCGTCATCGCGTAGCGGCGGGCGGTTGGCGTTCGAATGTGCCCCGGTCGCGCCGGGGAGGGCGCGGGCGCCGCGACGTACTGTTCCGTCATAAATCAACGGTATTGGCGCCTCGGTACACAATCAAACGCTAGCTGTTGCGTGTCTATGCGCGGTTTATTGCGTTAGACTGCTGCTGGCATCGATTTGTTGCGCACGACCGAAACGGAGGGCGATGGAGCGCCTCGACGAGACCGACTCCCGCATCCTGACCGAACTGACCGAGCATGCGCGGGCCACGTTCGCCGAAATCGGCGAGAAGGTGAATCTGTCTGCGCCCGCGGTCAAGCGCCGGGTCGACCGGATGCTGGACACCGGCGTCATCAAGGGCTTCACCACGGTCGTCGACCGCAACGCACTCGGCTGGAACACCGAGGCCTACGTGCAGGTCTTCTGCCACGGCACGATCGCGCCCGACCGGCTGCGCGCCGCCTGGGTCGACATCCCCGAGGTGGCCAGCGCGGCGACGGTGACCGGCACGTCGGATGCGATCCTGCACGTGCTGGCGCGCGACATGCGGCACCTGGAAGCCGCCCTCGAGCGCATCCGGTCGAGCGCGGACATCGAGAGAAGCGAGAGCATCGTGGTGTTGTCGAATCTCATCGACAGGATGCGCACCTAGCGGCGCGGCGCGCGTAACGCCATGGCGCAATTCGGGCCGAGTTTCCGCCCTGGCGTTACGTCCGCCGGCGGAAGAGGCGCTTGAGCCGTGACGGACGTGATCTAGGCGGCCGGCGAGACGCATACGGCCACGGCCGGTTTCGCTCGGGCACCGATTCGGCCCGCGCGTGTTTGAGCTGCGTCCGCAGGTGCTGACGCAGGCTGTGCAGGTCAGGGTCGGCCCAGCGGTTGACCGCCTCGACCGGGTCCGAGGTCAGGTCGTACAACTCCCACTGATCGTCGAGGGGAGACGTCCGGTACGCCTCTCCCCCAAGCCCATTGGCCGCCAGGTGCCGCACCCCCGGTTCGGTCCAGGTGCTCGGATCGTCGAAGGTGCGCACCAGCTTCCACAGGTGGCCTGCGGCACCGGCGGCGGTCGCCTCGTCGACGCGGACAACCAACCCCTCGAAGTTGGAGGCGGTGTGGGCCGGGATCCGGATGCGCAGCGGCGCAGGCGGATTGACCGTCTGCTGCAAGCGGCGCGCCAATCCCGAAGCACCGCTGTCCCCTTCGAGCATGTTGTCGCGGGTCATCAGGTAGACGGCGCGGGTCTCGTCGGCCGGCGCACCGTCCACGACGGGCATCAGGTTCCGTCCGGGTAGCGGGTGCACTTCGGAGAACGACTCGGCCAGCGTTGCCGAGACCGCCGCGACATCGACGCCTGCGGCCGCCAGCAGAGTGGGAACCAGGTCGACGTGCGAAGTCGGCGCCGTGACTTGCCGTGGTCGCGTGCAGCGCTCGCCGACGCGCGCGATGACGAAGGGGACGCGGGTGGCCTCGTCGTACAGGTTGAACCACTTCTGGTGCAGACCGCCGTGGGCCCCGAGCAGGTCGCCGTGATCGGCGGTGCGTACCAATATGGCCTCGCCCCAACCGCTTTCGGTGACGGCCCGCCGGACGCGATCGATCGGTCCGTCCACCTCGGCGTGCAGCCGGTAGTACAGGTCGCGGTAGCGCTGCGCGTTGCGCGTGTAGGTTCGGTCAATCGCGGCCGCGGGGCCGTAGCCGGAGTAGTACGCCTCGCGAAAGGCGATCTGCGCGGCGGGCTTCGTGGACAGGTCTTCGTCCGCGGTCGGTGCGGCGGGCACCGCGGGAGGGTCGAGCGGCGACGGCTTGACCGGGCTCCGCCGCGACCACGTCGGGAAGAGCACGATGTCGTGGGGATTGACGAAGCTCGCCACCAGGAGGAACGGCCGCAAGGCGGCGGGGTCGCCGGCGCGGCGGCGGGCGTAGCGGTCGGCCAGCCAGGCGACCACCCGGCCCGCGATCAGCGGGTCACGCCGCACACCGGCGTTGGCCAGCGCCGCCCCGTGCGGCTCGGGCCCGACCCAGCCGGAGAAACCATAGGGGCCCAACGGGTCTGCCTCCAGATAGCGCCGCACGGCGGCGGCGTCGACGACCCCGTTGTCGTCATTGGTCGCCAACGGCCGACCGGTCCGGGGCTCGAGGAGATCGGCGTGCGAAATGTGCCACTTGCCGTCGTAGTGGGTGTCGTAACCGGCCGCCCGGAACCAATTTCCGAGCGTGGGAACCTCGCCTGCACGCAGCCAGCGCATCCGTGAGTCGTCGGCGGTCTTTCCGATGCCGTCGGTCTGGGTCACGCCGTGCAGGTCGGGGTACTGCCCGGTGAAGATGGTCGGTCGGCTCGGCACGCAGGCCAGTGAGCCGGTGTAGTGCCGCGTGAAACTGACACCGTGATCGTCAAACCACTTGCGGCCGGTCAGCGTTCGATCGCGCCACGCGAGCACGTCGGGGGCCTCGTAGGGCGGTACCGCGCGTTCCTCGTCGGTCATGATGACGATGACATCGGGGCGGTCAGACACGGGCATGCTCCAATCGGTCGGCGAGGCCGGCGAGCATCAGTTCGGACTGTCGCGCCAGAAAGCGGCACAGGGCGCGCTCGGCCAGCTTTTGCATTGCGTGCGGCCCGATTTCGACCGTGCTGGTGAGGGCGACCAGGGTGGTGGCCGAGTCGCCGGCGGTCGATTCGAGCGTCCAGCGGTTGGACACCCTGCGGATTCGGGCGGGCAGGCCTTCGATGTCGTAGCCGAGGGCGCGGGGCGGGTCGAACTCGGTGATGCGCTCGACGAGCGCGTCACGCTTGACCTGGACGCGCCGGGCGGTGCCGACGGCGGATCCGTTGGGTCCGGAGAACAGGATGCACGAGTGGTCGACGTTGCCGGCCCACGAACTGATCGACCCGAAGTCCGCAAGGATTTCCCAGATGTCGCCGATGCGGGCCGCGATCGAGCGAGTCCGGCGTATGTCGGCCACGCGCTCACGCTACGCGAACGATCAGCGAGTCAGGTGGAATATCGTCTCGATCGCCACCGCGGCACCGCCCACCGCGATGGTCACCGCGAGCGTCAACCAGTCGGCCATTTTCGGCCGGGCCGGAGCGGCTGAGAGTTGGCCGATGCCGCCCCGAGCGGTGATCGCATCACCCATCTCGTCGGCGCGGCGCAACGTCACCACGATGGCGGCGGCCACCAGGTCGATCGAGTTGCCGGCCGTCTGCTTGACCCGGGCCTTACGCGTCGGTGCCATGTGGTTGGGCCGCAATCGACGAGCGGCGTAGAGCACCTGAAATTCCTCGATCAGCAACGGGAAGGCGCGCAGCGCCAGGGCCAGGGCCACCGCCCACTCGTCCACCGGGATCCGCACGAGCTTGAGCGGGCGGCCCAAAACCGCGAGCGCCGGGGCGATTTCGGCGACATTGGTCGTCCAGGACACCATCGCCCCCAGACCGAGCAGGACGAGGGACAACGCGGTGATCCGCAGGAAGTTCAACGCCCCGCCGAGCCCCAGGTGAACCCCCGCGATCGACACCACCGGACTACCACCGGCCAGCGCGGCCGTCACGAAGCCCAACGCGATGAGGACCCACAGCCAGCGCGGCACCGACGGGAGCGCACCGCGGGGAATGTGGGCGATCCAGATCGCCGTCATCACCAACGCGGCCACCGACCCGATCGTCACCCAGCCCGGGTAGAAGGTCAGCAACACCGCAACACCGAACACCACGAGAAGTTTGGTGCCGGCCCACAGGCTGTGGATCGCGGACCCGCCGGGCACCGGAACCAACAGCACCACCGGGCGCGCGGTGCGCCGCTCCTTGCCGCGCGTCGGGGACGAAGGTGCGGTCACGACACACCCCCGGCCGTCGCGCTGGCCGACACCGTTTGCAGGGCGCCGTTCTGCACGTGCAGGGTTCGCGGGCAGACGGCTTCCAAGCCCACGAAGTCGTGCGAGATGACGACGACGGTCAGCCCGCGGTGACGGCGAAGATCCGCCAGCAGCCGCAGCAGGCCGCGCTGGCTCCCGACGTCCAGCCCGGCCAGCGGCTCGTCGAGGATCAGCACGCGCGGCGAGCACGCCAGGAGTCCGGCCAGCACCACCCGTCTCATCTGGCCGCCGCTGAGCTGATCGATGCGCCGCCTGGCCATCGCGGGTTCCAGCCCGACCGCCGCCAGGGCGGCGATCACCCGGCCTTCGTCGTGGGGCGAAAAGCCCGCCACCGAAGCAACTTCCAGGCCGACGTGGCTGCGCATCAATTGCAGCCTCGACGTCTGAAACGACAACGCCACCGCGCCGACGTGATCCCGGATCGGTTCACCGTCGAGCAGGCAGGCGCCGACCGTGGGAACGGTCAGTCCGGCCATGATCCACGCCAGCGTCGACTTGCCCGAACCGTTGCCACCGTGAATCAAAATCCCGTCGCCTTGTTCCACGACGAAGTTGATGTCGCGCAGGGCGGTCTTCGCCCACGGTGTCCCGCTGTTGTATTCGTGGCTGACGCCAACGATTTCCAGCACCGGCTTGCTTGGGCCGCGCCGGAACGCGGTGGCAGGCAGCGGGGCGGGAACCGTCTCGACCATGCCGGTGTTATCCGGGGAGTCACTGAGGTTGATGGTCCGGTCCGCCGACGCGGCCTCGTTGTCGAAATGCGTGATGTGCACCAGGGCGGTCCGATGCCGCTTGGGAAGGCCGGCCAGCACGTTCAACAGGACCTCTCGGCCCCTCTGGTCGACCATGCTGGTGAACTCGTCAGCGATCAGTAGCGCCGGTTCCCGCGCCAGCGCCGCGGCCAGGGCGAGGCGTTGCAGTTCGCCGCCGGACAGGCCGCCGGTATCGCGCTCGGCAAAACCCCCGAGACCGACTTCCTGCAGCAGATGGTCGACGTCGACCTCGGTTCCCGGGGGCAGCCCCCACACCACATCATCGGCCACGCGGGTTCCCAAGACCTGGCTCTTCGGGTGCTGCAGAACCAGCGCCGTACCGCCCAACATGCCGAGCCCCACCGCGCCCGGGCGGTGCACCGTGCCCGACGTCGGGTGCCGGCCCGCCAAGATGAGCGTCAACGTGGTCTTGCCCGACCCATTGGCGCCGACGACGGCGACATGTTCTCCGACCTGAAGGTCGAGGCTGAGCTCCCGCAAGGCATCTTGCCTGGCGTTGGGGTAGCGGAACCGCACCCTATCCAGCCGCACCGGAACGGGCCCGATCGCTGCGCCGGGCGGCTCGTCCGGCGCGTCGAGCTTGTGCACGTCCGGCACGTTGCCCATCCGGTCCAGCAGGCGGGAAAGCGCCCACCAACCGATCCACGACGACACCATGACCCCATAGGTGACGTAGCCGAGCATCAGCCACGGCCAGTAATGCAGCCCGAAGTCGAAGCACCGCTTGACGTCGGCGCCGAGCCATCGCAGATTCACCCGGTCCAGGAACGCGACCACACCGTCCACGTTCGCCGACATCACCTCAAAGATCAGATGCCGCAACCGGTTCAGCACGGCCAACGCACCGACGGTCGCCCCGGCGACGGCGACCCCGACGATCAGGGAGGAGACGAGCACCGTGGGTGTGCCCCTGCCCCTGCGCTTGACGAATCCGGTCAGGCCGCCGATGTAGGCACAGTTGACGACCGTCACGGCGCCGCCCACTCCGGAGATGAGGAAGGCGATCATTCCGGCAGCAAACGTCGCGGCCACCAGCACACGGAACCGGTAACGGTAGGACAGCAGCCCCATCGGCACCGTGCCCAGCAGCGCCAATCCTTGGGCGAACGGGATGACACCGGCGATGATCGCGATCACCGCGCAAAGCGCCCCCATGACCGAGGCCTGGGCCAATTCGGCCGGATGTAAAGGTCCGCCCCGACGGCGCGCACGGACGGGGTCGCGGACTTTCACTTCACCGATTCTGCCAGGCCGTGGTCCCAACTCGGTTCGTCACACTCGACACTCCCGACACCATTCGGACCGCGCGTCTTCGCCTCGCTTAGCAAAGCTATGGAACTATGGACACATGGACAGAGTTGTCGAGACCGCAAACATCGAGGCCCAGCAGCTGGGAGCGGATCTGCTCGCCGTGGTGGCGCGGCTCAACAGGCTGGCCACCCAGCGCATCCAAATGCCGCTGCCGGCGGCGCAGGCCAGACTGCTCGCCTCGATCGAAGCCCACGGCGAAGCCCGGATCGGCGACCTCGCGGCGGTCGATCACTGCTCACAACCGACCATGACGACCCAGGTGCGCCGGCTCGAGGACGCCGGCCTGGTCACCCGAACCGTCGACCCGGGGGATGCCCGCGCCGTCCGCATCCGCATCACCCCCCAGGGCAAGCGCACGCTCAACGCGGTTCGCGCCGACCGTGCCGCCGCGATCGAACCGCAACTGGCGTTGCTCGAGCCGGGCGACCGCCAGGTGCTGACCGACGCGGTCGAGGTCTTGCGCCGGCTTCTCGACAACGCGTCGCTGGCGGGGCGCCGCAACGCGCTGTGACGGGCGGACCCACGTGGATGGACGACGGCCGGCGGGTAGACACTAGGTCGATCTGACCGGTGCGACGAAAGGTGGCGGCCATGCGGCCCGAGGCTTCCGGTTTCAGAGCCTCCCCGTTGACCGTGTGGGTCGGGTCGGCGCGATTCGACTTCTCCCCCGGCCGCGACGTGATCGTCGGCTACGGCCCGGGCAGCGACATCGCCCTCGAGCGCCTCGGAACTCCGACCTCGCCGCCCCCGGCGCCCCGCCCCGAGGTGGTGCTGCGGTTCGCGGGCACCCACTGGGTGGCGATCGACCTGAGCCACAACGGCATCTTCGTCGACGGCGCACGGGCCTCGACCGTCGCGATTCGCAACGGCCAGGCGATCAGCGTCGGTGATCCGCAGCGCGGTCCGCGGCTGGTTTTCGAGATCGCTCACCCGGCCGGCCCGCCTCGTCAAACCCCGCCTCGACCGCCCGCTTACCCGCCGCGGCAGCCCCCGGCGCCTCCTCCCTTCCCGCCGCCACCCGCTCATCCGGGCGAGCCGAGCCCGCTGGCCCCGACCGAGCGCGAGACCCAGCGCATGCGCGTGGTGCCCCCGCAACCGCCGGCGGCCGAACGTCCCGCCCACCCGCAGCCGACACCGCCCATTCCACCCCCAGTCGAGCCGATCCCGGCGGCGGATGCGCAGGCGAAGGCACCGGGCCTGATCGAGCGGATGATCACCTCGAAACTCCGCGTCCCGCGTGCGGCCGTCGGCGCCGCGGAATCTGGAAATGCCACTTATCGATTGCCGCTCAAAGCCGAGGCCCGCACCCTCGGGGTGACCGCGTACCAGCTCGGGCTGACGGTAGACGGGCGCGACATGTTGTCGGGCATCTCGTTCTCGGCGCGTCCGGGCATGTTCACCGTCGTCGTCGGGCCGTCGGCCAACCGCAACTCCGCCCTTCTCGGGCTGCTCGCCGGCACCCGGCAACCCAGCTCCGGGCGCGTCACGGTCGACGGCCACGACGTGCATGCGGAGCCGGCGTCGATGCGCACCCGCATCGGCATCGTCTCGCCCGAGGACCGCTTGCACCGCCAGCTCACCGTCGAAAAGGCGTTGGCGTACGCCGCCGAACTGCGCCTGCCGCAGGACGTTTCACCGGAGCAACGCGACCGCGTGATCGGCCAAGTCCTCGAGGAACTGGATCTCTCGGAGCACCGGTCCACCCGGATCGGCAAGCTTTCGCCCGAGGTGCGCCGGTGTGCCGCGCTGGCGGTCGAGCTGCTCACCCGGCCGACGCTGCTCGTCGTCGACGAGCCGACCGCCGGCCTGGATGCGGAGCAACAACGTCACGTCATGGCGATGCTGCGGCGCCAGGCCGACATTGGCTGCGTGGTGGTGGCGGCCGTGTCGTCGCCGACGTCGTTGGCGAACCTCGACCTGTGCGACGAGGTGCTGACGCTGACCTCGGCCGGTACGACGGCGTTCCTGGGGCCGCCCGCACACGTCGAATCCGCGCTGGGCACCGCCGACTGGCCGCAAGTGCTGGCCCGCGTCAGCGCCGACCCCGACGGCGTCCACCGCGCATTTCGCGCCCGTCCCCCGGCGGCTCCCGCGCCGCCCGAGATCGCGCCACCGACGCCGCCGCCCGCCGAAGCCCCCTTGGGTCGTCAGATCCGGCTGCTGGCCCGTCGTGACGTCCGGCTGCTCTTCGCCGACCGCCTCTACGTCGGGTTCCTGGTGCTCCTGTCGTTCGCCCTGGCGGGTCTGACGCTGCTGATCCCGGGCGATTCGGGCCTGACCCGGCCCCGTGCCGGCGACGCCCACCCGCACGAAGCGATCGAGATCCTGGCCGCGCTCAACCTCGCCGCGGTGATCATCGGCACCGCGTTGACGATCCGCACTGTGGTGCGCGAGCATCGCATCTTCCGCCGCGAGCAGGCGCTCGGGCTGTCGACCGTGGCCTATTTGGCCGCCAAGATCCTGGTGTTCAGCCTCGCCGCGGCGATCCTGACGGCCATCGTGTTCGCCATTGTCATCGCCGACAAGGGCGGACCGGCGGGTGGCGCGGCCCTGCTGCACAACGCCACCCTCGAGCTGTACATGAGCGTGGCGGTGACGGCCATCGTGTCCGCGGCGGTCGGGCTGGCGTTGTCGACCATGGGCAAGTCGTTGCGCGAAGTCCTGCCGCTGCTGCTTCCGGTGATCCTGGCCTCCGCGCTCTTCAACGGGAGCCTCGTTCAGCTGGTGAGCAAGTGGGGCCTGCAACAGATCTCCTGGTTCGTCCCCGCCCGCTGGGGCTTCGCCGCATCGGCGTCCACCGCCAACCTGCGCCGCGTCGACCCCCTGGCCGCCGACTGCCAGACGTGGACCCACTACAGCGGCTGGTGGCTGTTCGACATCACGATGCTTTTCCTGCTCGGCGTCGCGGCGGCCGGCTTCACCCTCTACCGGCTGCGGCCGCGGGAGCCTCACATCGCGAACAACAGAAACTGAGTGACCTGACTCGGGGAGAAGTTGTTATCGCTGACCAGCACCACCGACTGGCGACCGTCGGGCAGCTTCGGTCCCAGCGTGATGCCCTCGACATTGTCCAGCGGCGACAGTCCCGGCGTGGCGGACAAGTCGACCGCCAGCGTCTTGCTCATCGGGGTCACGTCCGCGCCCTGCAGCGACGGGAGCGCCAAAACGTCGGTGGCGGAGCCGATCTCGGCCCGGTAGATCCGCACGGTCGGCGGGGTGGCGGCGGCCCGTTCGATCACCAGAAACGTCGTGTCCGACAGCGCGACCAGGTCGGAGACGCCGTTGAGTTGGGCGGGGACGAACCAGGAGATCTGTTGCAGGCCCCACTTGCTCACCAGCTGAACGAGGCTCCCGTTGAAGAGCGCG
>NZ_LZJN01000103.1 GCF_001667735.1 Mycobacterium sp. E183 | reverse complement strand
TCGCCGCGCGCAGGTAGGCCTCCGGGTCCTCGAGCGGTTCCGAACGCGGAACGTCCAGCAGCGAAAAATCGACATCGGCCATGTCAAGAGATCCTTGCCCATCCGCACCCGATCACCAAGCGTCCACCACCGTATTGGCTTACTTCGCAGGGAGTTTCGGCGCTGTGTACCCGCCGTTCACTTTGGCAACACGGGTGTGCGGTCCCGCGGCTGAGTCTGCTTTGCGCCGACGGTCGGGTGTGACCTTTATGCGCTGCGGCCCTGAGGCTATGTTCTCTGTAGCGGAAGGGGACGGATCATGGCGGCGGACAACGGCATACCGGCGTGGCTCATCGGTAGCGCGGAGTGCGAATGATCGAGTTCACCCTCACCCGAACCGCGAGAGCGCCGATCGAGACCGTGTTCGACGCCATGACCGACCACCGCGCGATCGCCCGGCACACGCGGCTGTTCCGACGCAGCACGCTTGATCGCGAGGGAACCCCCGCTCCGAACGGTGTCGGTGCGATCAGACGTCTGGTGGCGATCGGGCCCCCGTTCGTCGAGGAGATCATCGAGTATGAGCGGCCCACCCGCTACGCGTACAAGATGCTCTCGGGCGCACCGACGCGCGATCACATCGGCACGATCCGGCTGCGCGAAACAGACACTGGAACCGAGGTCAGCTGGCATCTACGGTCAACGCTGAAGATCCCCGGTGCTGACCGGCTGATGCTGCCGGTGTTCAAGAAGGTCATCGACGAGCTCCTCAAGGGCGGCGTCGCCGCCGCCGAGCGTCGCAGCTAAGCCGCGCGGTTGTGTAGCCGGCGCGGGTCGACGCCCGACCGCCGCCACGCGGTTGCCGCCCACGGGGTGTAGATCGCGCCGATGGGCAGCCGGTTGATCAGCGGGTTGAGCGCGCGCATGGCGGCCGCGAACCGTTGGAATCGCCTCTCTTTCTTCGCATTCCACTCCAGTTGGCAGACCTCGCGCATCTGCTGCGGCATGGTCCCGACCAACACCAGGCGGGTGTAGGCGTTCAGCGGGGCGGACAGCACCTTCCAAACCGGGCCGGGAATCCAGCGCGGGCCCGGGATTCCCTTCCTGATGTAGCCGGTCCCGTACAGGACGGTCTTGTGCGGGACGAACCGCTCGAGCATCTCGTCCCAGTAGGCGAGGAACTCGTCGTAGGTCTGCGGCTGGCCGCGGTCGCTGACGCCGTAGAGGCTGTACCACACCTTGCCCTCGTCGAAGATCCGCTCCTTCTCCGCGTGCGACAGCCGGCGGATGAACGTGTCGGTGTTGTAGATGACCTGATCGACGAAGCTGGCGTGTGCCCAGTAGAAGAGTTCGGGATTCAGCGCGTGATACCTCGACCCGTCGCTGATGGTGCCCTTGATCGTCTTGTGGAAGTCGCGCACCTTGCGGCCCCACTCGCGCGGCTCGTCGGAGT
>NZ_LZJN01000102.1 GCF_001667735.1 Mycobacterium sp. E183 | reverse complement strand
CGGGTCGCCGCCATCGGGCTAGCGGCGATCGCAAGCGCGGCGCAGCCGGGCGAAGCGGGTCGCCGCCATCGGGCTAGTGGCGATCGTGGCTGACGCGGCGTCGCGGCTTGCCTGCCCGGCGAGTAGCGTCGCGAACGTGATCGATTCCATCCGGTCCAGCCGGGCCGCGATCGACGTCCGCCAGCTCGGAACCGTCGAATACCGCACGGCCTGGCAGTTGCAGCGCGAGCTGGCCGACGCCCGGGTCGCCGGCGGCGGCGACACGCTGCTGCTGCTCGAGCACCCGCCGGTCTACACCGCGGGACGGCGCACCGAGCCGCACGAACGACCGGTGAACGGCACGCCCGTAGTCGACACCGACCGGGGCGGCAAGATCACCTGGCACGGCCCGGGGCAGCTGGTCGGCTATCCGATCATCGGCCTGAGCGAGCCGCTCGACGTGGTGAATTACGTGCGGCGCCTCGAGGAGGCGCTGATCAAGGTGTGCGGCGACCTGGGCTTGGAGACGTGCCGGGTGCACGGCCGGTCCGGGGTGTGGGTGCCGGGCGGTGCCGGGCGGCCCGACCGCAAGGTCGGCGCCATCGGTGTGCGGGTCTCGCGGGCGACCACCCTGCACGGGTTCGCGCTCAACTGTGACTGCGACCTCGACGCGTTCGGCACGATCGTGCCGTGCGGCATCACCGACGCCGACGTGACCTCGCTGTCGGCCGAGTTGCGGCGCCCGGTGGCTGTCGGCGACGTCCGCGCGGCCGTCGCAAACGCCGTCTGCGACGCCCTCGACGGGGTCCTGCCGGTCCGGGAACACCCCGGCACGCGCGTAGCATCAGCGATGTGACTGTCGCACCCGAAGGCCGCAAGCTCTTGCGCCTGGAGGTCCGCAATGCGCAAACCCCGATCGAGCGCAAGCCGCCGTGGATAAAGGTGCGGGCCCGGATGGGGCCCGAATACACCCAGCTGAAAAGCCTGGTGCAGCGCGAAGGCCTGCACACCGTCTGCGAAGAGGCGGGCTGCCCCAACATCTTCGAGTGCTGGGAGGACCGGGAGGCCACGTTCCTGATCGGCGGCGACCAGTGCACCCGCCGCTGCGACTTCTGCCAGATCGACACCGGCAAGCCCGCCGCCCTGGACCGCGACGAGCCCAGGCGCGTCGCCGAGAGCGTGCAGACCATGGGATTGCGCTACGCCACGATCACCGGGGTGGCCCGCGACGACCTGCCCGACGGCGGGGCCTGGCTCTACGCCGAGACCGTGCGCGCGATCAAGGAGCTCAACCCGTCGACCGGGGTGGAGCTGTTGATCCCCGACTTCAACGGTGAGCCCACGCGGCTTGCCGAGGTGTTCGAATCACGCCCGGAAGTGTTGGCGCACAACGTCGAAACCGTGCCGCGGATCTTCAAGCGGATCCGGCCCGCGTTCAGCTACCGGCGCAGCCTGGACGTCATCGCCGCGGCACGCGAGTTCGGGTTGGTCACCAAGAGCAACCTCATCCTCGGGCTGGGCGAGACCGCCGACGAGGTGCGCACCGCCCTGGCCGACCTGCGGGGCGCCGGCTGCGACATCGTCACCATCACCCAGTACCTGCGTCCGTCCACCCGGCACCACCCGGTCGAGCGCTGGGTGCGGCCCGAGGAATTCGTCGAGTTCGCCCGCGACGCGGAGGGGCTGGGCTTCTCCGGGGTGCTGGCCGGGCCGCTGGTGCGGTCGTCCTACCGGGCGGGCCGGCTCTACGAGCAAGCGGCGCGCACCCGCGCCTGAACCTGCCGCGCCGCCGTGGCGGCCCGCGCCGATACGTATCCTTTGACTATGGCTAAACCCCGCACCGCCGCTGAGAACAAGGCCGCCCGGGCACAGGCGCAGGCCGCGCGCAAGGCCGCCGCGAAGGAGCGCCGCGCCCAGCTGTGGCAGGCGTTCAACCTGCAGCGCCGCGAGGACAAGCGACTGCTGCCGTACATGATCGGCGCCTTCGTCGTCATCGTGGGCATCTCGGTCGCGGTCGGTGTGTGGGCCGGCGGGTTGACGATGATCACCTTGATCCCGCTGGGCGTGGCGCTGGGCGCGCTGGCCGCGTTCATCGTCTTCGGCCGTCGCGCGCAGAAGAGCGTCTACAGCAAGGCCGAGGGCCAAACCGGCGCGGCCGCATGGGCTTTGGACAACCTGCGCGGCAAGTGGCGGGTGACGCCCGGGGTGGCCGCGACCGGTCACCTCGACGCGGTGCACCGGGTGATCGGCCGTCCCGGCGTCATCCTGGTCGGCGAGGGATCCTCGGCCCGGGTCCGCCCGCTGCTGGCCCAGGAGAAGAAACGCACCGCGCGCCTGATCGGCGATGTGCCGATCTACGACCTGGTCGTCGGCAACGGCGAAGACGAGGTTCCGCTGGCCAAATTGGAGCGCCACCTCAACCGCCTGCCAGCCAACATCACCGCCAAACAGATGGACACGCTGGAGTCCCGGTTGGCCGCCCTGGGCACGCGGGCCGGCGCCGCCGTCCTGCCGAAGGGCCCGCTCCCGAACGCCGGCAAGATGCGTGGTGTGCAGCGCACCGTGCGGCGTAAGTAGCCAGATCGGAGCCAGTCAGCGCCGGACGACCGCCGTCGCGGTCAGCCGGTCCTGCATACCGCGGCCGTCCCAATCGGTGAACAACGCCGGGACGACCATCCCGACGAGCCCGCCCCGCACCACCGCCCGGACGACGCCGACCGCCCCGCGCCCGTCGACCGTCACCACCCGTAGACCCAGCACCAACTGACCGGGCGTGAAGCCGAACAGCCGCACCGAAACCACGCCGAGCACGAACCAGATGCCCAGCACCGCCGTCGACAGCATGTGTTCGGAGAACAAGCCGAAGCGCATGGCCAGCGCGGCCAGGCCGTACGAGATCAGCCAGTCGATCATCAGCGCGCCCAGCCGGCGGCCCATCGGGGCCAGCGAACCGGGTCCGGTCTGCGGCAGGCCCAGCCGCTCGCCGGGATAGGTGGACGGCGAGTCCGGCGTCATCGTCTGGAGCCGGGCTTCGACTCGGCGACGAGCGCGTCCCGCGACCCCGACGGAACGCTGCGCCGGGGCACCGGAAGAGTTACGATCCAGCGGTCCATGGCCCCACAATAGAACCCGCCGGTGACGGCGCCTCTTTTGTGAACAACATGGGTCGCGTAACGTGCGCGCAACACGGGGTTGACTGGCGGGCAACATCTGCTCCATAGCGTCAGGCCGCGGATCTCACCAAGTAAAGGAGCATTTCTGTGACGGAAACGACGCCCGACGACGTTTTCAAACTCGTAAAGGACGAGGACGTCGAGTTTGTCGACGTTCGGTTCTGTGACTTGCCAGGCATCATGCAGCACTTCACGATTCCGGTTTCGTTCTTCGACGAGAGCGTCTTCGAGGACGGCCTGGCCTTCGACGGCTCCTCGATTCGCGGATTCCAGTCCATCCACGAATCCGACATGCTGCTCCTGCCCGACCCCGCGACGGCGCAGATCGACCTGTTCACCGAACACAAGACGCTGAACCTGAACTTCTTCGTGCACGACCCGTTCACGCTCGAGCCCTACTCGCGTGACCCGCGCAACATCGCGCGCAAGGCCGAGAACTACCTGATCAGCACCGGCGTCGCGGACACCGCCTACTTCGGCGCCGAGGCAGAGTTCTACATCTTCGACTCGGTCAGCTTCGACTCACGCACCAACGGCTCCTTCTACGAGGTCGACGCGATCTCGGGCTGGTGGAACACCGGCGAGCCCACCGAGAACGACGGCACCCCCAACCGCGGCTATAAGGTCCGCCCCAAGGGTGGGTACTTCCCGGTCGCCCCCGTCGACCACTACGTCGACCTGCGCGCCCAGATGCTGTCGAACCTGATCAAGGCCGGCTTCAGCCTGGAGAAGGGCCACCACGAGGTGGGCAGCGGCGGGCAGGCCGAGATCAACTACAAGTTCAACACTTTGCTGCACGC
>NZ_LZJN01000101.1 GCF_001667735.1 Mycobacterium sp. E183 | reverse complement strand
GCCGGCCGCGTCGCCGTCGAAAACGTAGATCAGCTCGCCCCGGAAGAAACTGTCGTCCATCATCAGCCGGCGCAGCATCGCCAGATGCTCGTCGCCGAACGCGGTGCCGCAGGACGCCACCGCGGTGGTGACCCCGGCCAGATGCATGGCCATCACGTCGGTGTAGCCCTCGACGACGACCGCCTGATGCCCCTTGGCGATGTCGCGCTTGGCCAGATCGATGCCGAACATCACCGACGACTTCTTGTACAGCAGCGTCTCGGGCGTGTTGATGTACTTGGCCTCCATCGGATCGTCGTCGAACAGCCGGCGGGCGCCGAACCCGATCACCTCGCCGGCCGCGGTGCGGATCGGCCACAGCAGCCGCCGGTGAAAGCGGTCGATCGGGCCACGCCGCCCCTGCCGCGACAGGCCGGCCGCTTCCAGCTCCTTGAACTCGAAACCCTTGCGCACCAAATGCTTTGTCAGCGAATCCCATCCGGACGGGGCGAATCCACAGCCGAAGCGGCGCGCCGCGTCGGCGTCGAAATTCCGCTCCGTCAGGTACTGGCGGGCCGGGGCCGCCTCGTCGGATTCCAGCGCCGCGGCGTAGAACTCCGCCGCTGCCGCGTTGGCCGCGACGAGGCGGCTGCGGCTGCCCCGATCGCGCTGCACGCTGGTCGCCGGCCCGGTGTAGCTGATGGTGTGACCGATCCGGTCGGCGAGCAACTCGACCGCCTCCACGAAGGTGACGTGCTCGATCTTCTGGATGAACGCGTAGACGTCGCCGCCTTCGCCGCAGCCGAAGCAGTGGAAGTGTCCGTGATTGGGGCGAACGTGGAACGACGGCGACTTCTCGTCGTGGAACGGGCACAGTCCCTTGAGGGAATCGGCACCGGCGCGCCGCAATTGGACGTAGTCGCCGACGACTTCGTCGATGCGGACCCGCTCGCGGATGGCGGCGATGTCCCGATCGGGAATGCGGCCCCGGCCCCTGGGCCGGGCGTCATCGTCGCCCGCGCGCGGGCGGTGACCCCACGAACCTGCCGGGCTGGACATCGGCTCAGTCTAGAGCGCCGAGCCGGCCGGCTATCCCGTTCCGATGACGCCGCATGCCACCCGTTCCATGGCGTTGTCGGTGTTTTCGGCGCCGTGCAGCATCAAGGCTTTGCCCTCGCCGCCCACCAGCACGTCCCGGGTGAACGAGTCGGTGGTGGTGACCAGGTAGGCCGAGCCGTCCGAACGCACCTCGAGCGACGTCAGGTCGCCGCTTTCGGGCTTGCCGGTGTGCCCGGGCGCGTTGTAGTGGCCGCCGGCGGACAGGAAGTTCCCGGGCGCACCACCGGTCGGGGCGACGGAGTTGGGCTCGCACTTGCCGATCTGATGGATGTGCAGGCCGTGGAAGCCCGGTGACAGGATGCCGCCGGCCACCGTCTTGACCGTTACGGTGACGTACCCGCCGGTGAAGTCGAACGTCGCCGTGGCGACGGACCGCCCGTCCGGCGTCTTCAGTTGCGCGCTGAGCGATTCGCCGTTGGGCGCCGCGGTCGTCGTCTCGCCCGACGACGCCGGCGGGGCGCTCTTGACCGGAGGGGTGGTGCCGGGCTGGGTGCTCGCATGTTGCGGTGAACTGCAGGCGGTCATGGCGACGACGGGAAGCCCCACCGCGAGGGTGGCGATACCGCTGAATTTGGTCATGCCGGGCAGCCTAGTCCGCGGTGGCGGCGACGCCGCCGAGGGATGACGCGCGGCTAACCGGTGGCCTGGCGCGCGTCGATGCGTTCCAGCCGGCCCTCGGTGTACGAGGCGATCTGATCGACGATCACCCGGACCCGGGCGCGGTCGTCGGCGGCGGTGGTGAACGCCGCGGCGAACACCGGGTCGAGCGTCTGCGGCGCCCCGGCATACAGCCACTGCGCCACCCGGTGGATCCGTTCGCGCTGCAGGGCCTGGGTACCCAGATGCCGCGGATCGGACATGATGAATTGCAGCGCCAGGATTTTCAGCAGGGCGACCTCGGCGCGCACCAGGTCGGGCACCAACAGGTCGGCCCGATAGCGCACCAGCGGCCCTGGACCGGCGGCGGCCCGGGTGGTGGCGACGGCCGCCGAGGCGAATCTACCGACCAGTTCACTGGTGAGCCGCTTGAGCGCGACCGAGGCGGCCAGTGTGGCGTCGTACTTGCCGACCGCGGCGACCACCGGCAGTCCCGAGAGCCGTGCCGCGGCGGCCATGAAGTCGTCGGCGCTGACCCTGGAGAATTCGCTCTCGCCCAGCTTGGCGAGCGCGGCCGCCTCGTCGTCGTCGGCCAGCACGCGCAGGTCGATGCGCTGGGAGACGACGCCGTCTTCGACGTCGTGGACCGAATACGCGATGTCGTCGGCCCAGTCCATCACCTGCGCTTCCAGGCACATCCGACCCTCGGGCGCGCGGGCGCGCACCCAGGCCGCCGGTTCGCGGTCCTCGTCGTAGAACCCGAACTTGCGCTTGTGTTCACGACGGAACCACGGATACTTGGTGACCGCGTCGAGCGATGCGCGGGTCAGGTTGAGCCCCGCGCTATTGCCTTGTTCGTCAAGCACTTTCGGCTCGAGGCTGGTCAGGATGCGAAAGTTCTGGGCATTCCCCTCGAAGCCGCCGTAGTCGGCGGCGACCTCATCGAGGGCGCGCTCGCCGTTGTGCCCGTAGGGCGGATGGCCGATGTCGTGGGCGAGACCGGCCAGCTCGACCAGGTCGAGGTCGCAGCCCAGGCCGACGGCCATCCCCCGGCCGATCTGGGCGACCTCGAGCGAGTGCGTCAACCGGGTCCGCGGAGTATCACCTTCGCGCGGCCCGACAACCTGGGTCTTGTCGGCCAGCCGCCGCAGCGCGGCGCTGTGCAGCACCCGGGCGCGGTCGCGGGCGAAGTCGGTGCGGTGCTGGCCTTCCGTCCCCGGCAAACCCGCAGTCTTCGGCGCTTCGCGTACCCGCCGTTGACGGTCGAAGTCGTCGTAAGGGTCTTGCCGATTCGTGGTCACCGACGCACAGTCTGCCAGGGATTGCGGGGCAGGGACCGCTCCCGTGCACCGCTATTTGCCGGCATTGTCGCGAGGCTAAATTGGCGTCATGCGCACTGCTCGCCTGCTTGGCGTGATCGCGACGATCCTGGCGATCGGTCTGGGCGGCGGCCTGCTCGTGGCCCCCGCCGCCGACGCGCAACCGCCCTTCCGGCTGGCGGGCTATGTCACCGACAACGCGGGAGCCCTCTCGGACTCCGGGCGCGCCGCGGTCACGTCGGCGGTGGGCAGGCTCTACGCGGATCGCCACATCCGGCTGTGGGTGGTCTACGTCGACGACTTCTCCGGCCAGAGCGCGGTGAGCTGGGCACAGGACACGATGCGCGCCAGCGATTTGAGCAACTATGACGCCCTGCTGGCCGTCGCCACCACCGGCCGCGCGTACGCGTTCCTGGTGCCATCCACGGTCAAGAGCGTCAACGCACGCCAGGTCGACGACTTGCGGCACAACAAGATCGAACCCGCCCTGCACAACGGCGACTGGAGCGGTGCGGCGGTCGCGGCGGCGAACGGGCTCAACGTGTCGCCGGGCTCGTCGGGCCGGGTGGCCCTGCTGGTCACGCTGGCCGTCATTCTCGTCGCGCTGGCGGCCCTGCTGTTGGTCATGCGGTACCGCGGTCGTCGGCGGCGTGCGGCCGAATTGGCCGCCGCCCGGCGGGTCGACCCCACCGACGTCGATGCGCTGGCCTCCGTGCCGCTGCAGGCCCTCGACGACCTGTCACGCGCGCTGGTGGTGGAGGTCGACAACGCCGTTCGGACCAGCGCGAACGAACTCGACCTGGCGATCACCGAATTCGGCGCGGACCGGACCCGGCCGTTCACCGAGGCGGTGGACAACGCCAAAGCCACGCTGTCCCAAGCTTTCTCGGTCCGGCAGCAGCTCGACGACAGCGTGCCCGAGACGCCCGCGCAGCGCCGAGAGCTGCTCACCCGGGTAGTCGTGGCGGCAGCGCGCGCCGACCGCGAATTGGAGTCGCAGACCGAGGCCTTCGAGAACCTGCGCGACCTGGTGATCAACGCACCGTCGCGGCTCGACGCGCTCACCCAGCAGTACGTCGAGCTCACCGCCCGCATCGATCCCGCGGAACAGCGGCTGGCCGAGTTGCATGGCCAATTCGACGCTGCCGCACTGACTTCGGTGTCCGGCAACGCCACGGCGGCTAAGGAGCGGCTGGCATTCGCCGACCGCAACATCAGCACCGCCCGGGATTTGGCCGCCGAGGCCGTCGGCGGCCGGCAGGCCGGTTTGGTGGACGCCGTCCGCGCGGCCGAGTCCGCGCTCGGGCAGGCCCGGGCTCTACTCGACTCGGTGGACAACGCGGCCACCGACATTCAGCACGCCATCGATCGGCTGCCGTCGACGATGGCCGACATTCAGGAGGACATCAAGCGCGCCAACGAGTTACTGCACAAAGCGCAGCCCAACATGCCCGCACACACCGGCGACCTGATCGCGGCGCGCGATGCGGCCGCCCGGGCGGTCGACGTCGCGCGCGCCGGGGCATCCACCGACCCGCTGGGCGCGTTCGCCCAGTTGGCCAGGGCGGATGCCGACCTCAACGGGCTGCTGGTCACCCTGGCCCGGGAGCAGGCCGCCGCGGAGCAGCTCAACCGCTCCTTGGAGCAGGCGCTGTTCACCGCCGAGTCCCGGGTGCGGGCGGTCTCCGACTACATCGACACCCGCCGCGGCAGCGTCGGCCCCGAGGCCCGCACCCGGCTCGCCGAAGGTCAACGGCACCTACAGGCCGCGCGGGACAAGCGGGCGACCAGCCCAACCGACGCGATCTCCCACGCCAACGCGGCGTCGACGCTGGCCGCCCAGGCCCAGGCGTTGGCGAATGCCGACGTGCAATCGGCTCAGCGCGCCGTCACTCGTGGCGGGGGCGGCGACATGGGCGCGATGCTTGGCGGAATCATCATCGGCAATGTCCTCAGTGGAGGCATGCGGGGAGGGTTCGGCGGCTGGAGTCCGACGTCATTCGGCGGGTCGTCCGGCGGCGGCTTCATGGGTGGCGGCGGCCGATTCTGAACCGCTCGCGTGCCGCCAGAGGGTCAGCCGGCGGCCGGTGAATGCGGTATCACACCGCCGGTGCGCGGGATCTCGAAGTGGGGTTCCGTCTCGCCTTCCCACCGCTGCCAGTCGTTCCACTGATTGGTCTCCGCGATCACGGCCGGGGCCGGGGCGTCGGCCACCGTGTCGATGGCGTCGGCGCTCACATCCGGCTTCGGTGCCCAGTGGTCGTAGTCATCCGGCGGCACGGCCACGCCCCACTTGAGCGGAACCGACAGGCCACCGAGCATCCCCGACTCACCCCGAACCGCCGACACCGAGTCATCTGGTAGCGGCGGACCAAGAGGCAAAAGCATGTTGCCCCCTTCCACAGCCGTTGTCGGACGCTGTGGCCGAACCCAATAACACCAAGCAGGCACATCGTAAGCCAAACCTGGGGCAAATACCGGAAAAACGTGGATTTGCTTCTGCGCAGCGTACGCGCGGCTTGCGGGCCCAAGTCGTGGAGGGTGGACCGACGCGATAAATACCGCGCCGGCCGAACGCAAAACCCTTGCCAATTGGCGCGATTCACGACGACGGTGTCCCGCGCATTCGCTCCGAGCGCCGAGCCCATGGTGGCTAGCGACGCTAGCCTCTCCTGGCTCGCCCAGAGCGCGGAGCCAGCCCTAGCCGCCCTTCGTCCGCGGCACCACCTTGGGCCGCGACTGCACTACGTGTGGGTTCTCGCCGCCGCGGCGTCCCCTCTTGTCGGTCTTGTCGCCGTCCGCGCCCCGATCGTCGACCGCCATGGCCATGGCCGGCGCAGAACCCGAGGCCGCGGACGGCGCGGACGACGTTGTCCCGGTCGCGATCGGCGTCGGCAGTTGGGCGCCTAGGGCCGGCACGGCAAGGCTGGTCAAGACCGCCGGCACCGGCATCGACCCCTCCCAGGTCGGCGGGACGGTGATCGATCCCACGAACCGGGCGGTGCCCAACCCGGCGGTCGCAACGCCCAGCCCGCCGGCCGACTGCAGCCCTTGGACGCCGCCCGCGGCGGCGTGCGGCACTTCGGCGGCCACCGTGGTGACGCCGGCCGCCGCGGGTGCGACGGGTCCCGCGCTGTGAGCCAGCACCATCATCGGGGACATCAGCGCGCTCGCCGGGTACATCCCGATCGGCGCCAGCGCGGTCATCGTCGTCACCGGCATCGACGACAGCAACGACGTCACCGACGACAGGCCGGGGAAGAACGCCCCCAACACCGACTGCAGCTCGGACACGAATGCGGTGCCCAGCGACGAGAAGGCGCCGAAAGCCTGGGACGCGAAGCTCAGCGGCGCCGTCACCAAGCCACTCAGCAGCGTCGGCGGGATGCTGAACGTCGGCAACGTCGCCGCCACGGTCTGCGCCCCGATGTGATAGCCCACCATCGCGGCCACGTCCTGGGCCCACATCTCCATGTACTCGATCTCGGTCATCGCGATCGCCGGGGTGTTCTGGCCGAAGAAGTTCGTCGCGATCAGCATGAGCAATCGGATGCGGTTCGCCAGGACCTCCGGCGTGGGCACCGTCGCCATGAACGCCGCTTCGTACGCCGCCGCCGCCGCGGTCGCCTGGGCGGCCGCCATCTCGGCTTGCCCCGCCGCCGAGATCAGCCACTGCAGGTACGGCGTCGACGCCGCCAGCATCGCCGCCGACGACGGACCGGTCCAGGGACCGGAGGCCACTCCCGTCACTACCGACTCAAACGACGCCGCCGCGGCCGCCAGGTCAGCCGCCAATGATTCCCAGGCCGCGGCCGCCGTCAACAATGGGCCGGGTCCGGCGCCGCCATACATCAGGGCAGAG
Organism: Mycobacterium sp. E183; assembly: GCF_001667735.1. Lineage (GTDB taxonomy): Bacteria > Actinomycetota > Actinomycetes > Mycobacteriales > Mycobacteriaceae > Mycobacterium. Next base: position 16,253 of record NZ_LZJN01000101.1, on the reverse strand, counting down.
TTGATCTCGGGGGGGAAGAAAAGAAAAGCTGGAATCACGACATCCCCAACCCACCGACCGAGTCAACGGCACCCACTACACGCATACGAACCCGACACCACCCATGCCGACTAGACACGTGAGCAACATTCGCTTTATGAGCCTAAGCCAATCGGCTACCCAGAAGCGGCTTTTTATCAAACGTTTAATACCCCGGCGTGGCGAGCGCGCCGACTAACCGGACAAGTGTCCTGAGAACGCGAACAGCCGCCGGTCAGCAGCCCTTGAGCCGTGCGGCGAGATAGTCGGCCACGGCGTTCATCGGGACGCGATCCTGCGTCATGTCGTCGCGCTGGCGCACCGTGACGGCGTTGTCCTCGAGCGAATCGAAATCCACGGTCACGCAGAACGGCGTCCCCACCTCGTCCTGGCGCCGGTAGCGCCGCCCGATCGCGCCGGCGTCGTCGAAGTCGATGTTCCAGCATGCCCGCAATTCGGCGGCCAGATCACGGGCCTTCGGGCTCAGGTCGGCGTGTCGGGACAACGGCAGCACGGCGGCTTTGACCGGGGCCAGTCGGGGGTCCAACCGCAGCACCGTGCGCTTCTCCAGCACACCCTTGGCGTTGGGCGCTTCGTCCTCGGTGTAGGCGTCGATCAGAAACGCCATGAAGGACCGCGTCAGACCGGCGGCCGGTTCGATGACGTAGGGGGTGTAGCGGGTGTCGCTGACTTGGTCGTAGTAGGACAGGTCGGCACCGGAATGCTTTGCGTGGGTTGACAAGTCGAAATCGGTGCGGTTGGCGACGCCTTCCAGCTCGCCCCACGGGTTGCCGGCGAATCCGAACTTGTACTCGATGTCGACGGTGCGATCGGAGTAATGCGAAAGCTTCTCCGGGGGATGCTCGAACAGCCGCAGATTCTCCGGATCGATACCCAGATCGACATACCATTGCAGCCGGGTGTCGATCCAATACTGGTGCCATTCCTTCGCGGTGGAAGGCTCGACGAAGAACTCCATTTCCATTTGCTCGAACTCGCGCGTTCGGAAAATGAAGTTGCCCGGCGTGATCTCGTTGCGAAAACTCTTGCCGATCTGGCCGATGCCGAATGGCGGTTTCTTGCGCGCCGTGGTGACGATGTTGGCGAAATTGACGAAGATGCCCTGCGCGGTCTCCGGGCGCAGATAGTGCAGACCCTCCTCGGTCTCGATCGGCCCGAGGTGGGTCTTGAGCATCATGTTGAACTCGCGTGGCTCCGTCCACTGGCCCTTCGTGCCGCAATCCGGGCAGACGATCTCGGTCATCGGCACCGTGTCGGGGTCGTCGATCCCCTTTTTGGCCGCGTAGGCCTCCTGCATGTGGTCCTGGCGATGCCGGTGGTGGCAGTTCAGGCACTCGACCAACGGATCGTGAAAGACCTCGACGTGGCCGGACGCCACCCAGACCTGCCGCGGCAGGATGATCGACGAATCGATTCCCACTACGTCGTCGCGCCCGGTGACCACCGACCGCCACCACTGCCGTTTGATGTTTTCCTTGAGTTCCACGCCCAGCGGGCCGTAGTCCCACGCCGAGCGGGTGCCGCCGTAAATCTCGCCCGAGGGAAAGACGAAGCCGCGCCGTTTGGCCAGGTTGACTACGGTGTCGATGACGGACGCCACGGCGTGGTGCACTCCCTTTCCGGGTTTGATCGGGCACGCGCGGCGATCGACCGCCGCGCGCAGAGCATCAGTCATGGTAACGATCGGCGCCGGGGTCTTTGACATGCGTCATCATGCATGTGACAGTGGAGGTCGGCCGCCCGCGAGACCTCCCGGCGGATCCCGCCCACAACCTGGCACTTTCCGAGGTGATGACTCTCTCCCATGGCGATGTCCCCCTCTCCGCCTTCCCCGATGCCGACCACCGCGGGTGACCTGAGCGTGGTGGCCCACGAGCACGGCGGAACCGGGTCCGGCGCACTGGCCGACTACCCCGTGCCGCCGCCGCGGGAGATCCTCGACGCCGCCGGCGAGCTGCTGCGCGCGCTCGCCGCACCCGTGCGGATCGCCATCGTGCTGCAGCTGCGCGAATCCCACCGCTGCGTGCACGAGCTGGTCGACGCGCTCGGTGTGCCGCAGCCACTGGTGAGCCAGCACCTGAAGATTCTCAAGGCCGCCGGCGTCGTCACCGGCGAACGGTCCGGCCGCGAGGTGCTGTACCGGCTTGCCGACCACCACCTGGCGCACATCGTGGTGGACGCCGTCGCGCACGCGAGCGAGGACACGCTTTGACCGGCACGAGCGTGCGTTCGACCCGGCAGCGAGCGGCGATTTCGACGCTGATGGACACCCTCGACGACTTCCGCTCGGCGCAGGAGTTGCACGACGAGCTTCGCCGCCGCGGTGAGAACATTGGGCTGACCACCGTCTACCGGACGTTGCAATCCATGGCGGCGGCGGGAATGGTCGACACGCTGCGGACCGACACCGGTGAGTCGGTCTACCGCAGGTGTTCCGAGCATCACCATCACCACCTGGTGTGCCGCAGCTGTGGTTCCACCATCGAAGTCGGCGACCACGAGGTCGAGCAGTGGGCGGCGCAAATCGCCGCCAAGCACGGCTATTCCGACGTCAGCCACACCATCGAGATCTTCGGCACGTGTTCACAGTGCGGGTCGTAGGTTGACCCGGGCCGACCGACCGCGGCACGTCTGAAAAAAGTTCTGAAGAAAAAGTGTCCGACACGCGCCCGCCGCGTGCTCCTACCCGATGAGTGGCCCACGGGCCGAGCCAAGCAAGAACTCCAGGGAAGTGAGCACCATGCGGAACCACCCATCGCCCCATCTGCGGCCCGTGCGCGACGTCGAGGCTCCGTCACTGCAATTTCGCACCATCCATGGCCACCGGCGCGCCTTCCGGGTCGCCGGGTCGGGACCGGCCCTGCTGCTGATCCACGGCGTCGGCGACAAGTCCACGTCATGGGAGCCCGTACACGCCAAACTCGCGCAGCGGTTTACCGTGATCGCACCGGATCTGCTGGGACACGGGGAATCGGACAAACCACGCGCCGACTACTCCCTGGCGGCCTTCGCGAACGGCATGCGAGACCTGCTTGCCGCGCTTGACATCGATCGCGTCACCCTGGTCGGGCATTCGTTCGGTGGCGGTGTGGCAATGCAATTCGCCTATCAATACCCGGAGCTGGTCGAGCGCATCGTGCTGGTCAGCAGCGGTGGCGTGGCCCAGGAGGTAAGCATGGCCCTGCGGTTGGCGGCGATGCCGATGGGCAGCGAGGCCCTGGCCATGCTGCGCATTCCGGGCGTGATGCTGGCGATGCGACTGTTCGGGCGGGCCATGGCGACCGTGCTGGGCCCCACCAACCTCGGGCACGACATCGGCGACGTGGTGAATCTGCTCGAGGGCTTCCGGGACCCGCGCGCACTCTCGGCGTTCGCGCGCACGTTGCGATCCGTGGTGGACAGGCGCGGCCAATTCGTCACCATGCTGGACCGAAGCTATCTGGCGCAACCCATTCCGGTGCAAGTGATCTGGGGCGAGGACGATTTCGTGATCCCGGTAGACCATGCCCGGACAGCCCATGACGCGATACCCGGGTCACGCTTGGAGATCTTCGAAAACTCGGGGCACATGCCGTTCAAGGACGACCCGGATCGCTTCGTCGAGGTCGTCGAGCGGTTCGTCGACTCGACTCGACCGGCTCGGCACGATCGAGATCGCCTGGGCTCGTTGCTGCGGACCCGCGTCGGCGACAACAGCCGGGAATCGGTCACCGTCGCGCTGACCGAATCGGCGGTGTCCTAGGGCCCTAACCCGTCAACGTGCGACGTATCCCGGCGCCCGAATCCAGCACCAGCAGAACCAGAGTGCGCAGCGCGTGATCGCTCAGGCCGGCGCCGGGAAAGTTATAGCGCAGCATCACGTCGGCGCTTTTGGCAGCGCTCTTGCCCGAATTACGTTGCACGGCTTTATCGTTGATCTTCTCGACGAGCGTGACGCTGCCGAAGTTGCTCTCGCGGGCCTGTCTGGCTACCTGATCGCTGATCTTCTTGGTCAGCGGCAGATCCCAGGCCACGACCTGCGTCAACGACACCAGGTCGAGGTCGTCGGCGATGTTCACCACCCGTAACGAGGCGATGGTCCCCCCATGGCGCACGGTCAGGGCCCCGTCGGTTTCCTCCTCGACCGGAAGGACTTCGCCGAGCACCGTCGCCAGACGATCCTGCAGTGATGGCATCGGATCCTCTCCGTGAGGACCCGTTGCGGTCCCCACTACGCGCTTCCGAATCTTCGATTGCGAGAAGCGTATTCCTCGCAGGCAGCCCAGAGGTCGCGACGGTCGTAGTCGGGCCACAGTTTGTCCTGGAAGATGTACTCCGCATAGGCGGCCTGCCACAGCATGAAATTGCTGGACCGCTGCTCCCCCGAGCTGCGCAGGAAAAGATCGACGTCGGGGATGTCGGGTCGCTGCAGGTGCTGCGCCACCGTCGCCTCGGTGATGCGCTCGGGGTTCAGCCGGCCCGCGGCTGCCAAGCGGGCGATTTCTTTTGTGGCTTCGGCGATTTCGGCGCGGCCCCCGTAGTTGACACAGTAGTTGACGGTGATGACGTCGTTGTCCTTGGTCATCTCTTCCGCGATCGCCAATTCATTGATCACGCTGCGCCACAGGCGTGGGCGCGAACCCACCCAGCGGATCTTGACCCCTATGGTCTTGAGGTTCACCCGGCGCATGCGCACCACATCGCGGTTGAAGCCCATGAGGAAACGGACCTCCTCGGGTGAACGCTTCCAGTTCTCGGTGGAGAAGGCGTACAGGCTGAGCCACTTGATCCCCACTTCAATTGCGCCACAGACGATGTCAATGACGACCGCCTCGCCCGCCTTGTGGCCGTCGGTACGGGTAAGCCCGCGTTGGGTGGCCCAGCGGCCGTTGCCGTCCATCACGATCGCCACATGATTGGGCAGTCGGTCGGCCGGGATCCGGGGCGCCGCCGCTTTCGAGATGTGCTGTGGCGGCCGGCTCGGGCCACCGCCTGGGGCAGGCGGCAGCTCGGGAAATACCACCGGCCAGGTCGACCTTTCGGGGAAGACCGGATAGTCGTCGGGGGCGGGAGGCAGCTGCGGGAAGGCGGCGGACGCCGACTTCCGCTCGGCCTTGCTAGCCACAGTCCAAATCCTGCTCGATCAGCGCTGCTGCACGTCGTTCGGCGATGGTGCGGTCGACGTGATACGTCCGTTCCACCAGTGGCAACGTTTTGAGCTGCCGCTCCAGGTGCCATTGCAGGTGCGCGGCCACCAGCCCGCTGACGTAGCTGCGGTGCGATTGCGTGGCCTTTTCGGCGAACTCCCAATCGCCGTCGTGCAGCGCGGACATCAGGTCCAGCACGCCCGGCGGCGGTGTCGTCGAACCGGCCGGACGGCAGTGCGGGCACACGCTGCCCCCGGCGCCGACATGGAACGCCCGGTGCGGTCCCGGTGTGGCGCACCGCGCGCACTCGGTCAGCGCCGGCGCCCATCCGGCGATGCCCATGGCGCGCAGCAGGTAGGCGTCCAGCAGCAGGTCCCGGGACCGGCGGCCGTCGGCCACCGCCCGCAGCGCGCTCACCGTGAGCCGGTGCAGGGCCGGGGCGGGAGCCCGCTCCTCACCGGCGAGGCGTTCGGCGGTTTCCAGCATCGCGCACCCGCAGGTGTAGCGGCCGTAATCGCTGACGATGTCGGTGGCGAACGCGTCGATCGAAACCACCTGGGTGACGATGTCGAGATTGCGGCCGGGATGCAGCTGCGCGTCGATGTGTGCGAATGGCTCCAGGCGTGCGCCGAATTTGCTGCGGGTGCGACGAACGCCCTTCGCCACCGCGCGAACCAAGCCGTGATCGCGGGTAAGCAGGGTGACGATCCGGTCGGCTTCGCCGAGCTTGTGCTGGCGCAAAACCACAGCCCGGTCTCGATACAGCCGCATCACAATAGTTTTGCACCCCGCCGCGACAATGCTGGTATCCGCGCCGGTTAGTCTCGTACCCCGTGATTGGCGCTTCCGAGTCAGGTCCCGGGTCCGTTTTCGGATCCGGTGGCCAGCGCCTGCCCACGCTGACTGACCTGCTTTATCAGCTGGCCAATCGGTCCGTGACATCGGTCACACTGGTGCGGCGGTCCCTGCACGCCATCCACGCGAGCCAGCCGACGCTGAACGCCTTCCGGGTGGTGCTCACCGAGTCGGCGCTGGCCGCGGCGGCGGCGGCCGACCGGCGACGGGCAGCCGGGGACACGGCGCCGCTGCTCGGCATCCCGATCGCGGTCAAAGACGACGTCGACGTTGCTGGAGTGCCGACCGCGTACGGCACGGAAGGCCATGTCCCGCCCGCCGCCCACGACGCCGAGGTGGTCCGCCGCCTCAGGGCCGCCGGCGCGGTGATCGTCGGCAAGACCAACACCTGCGAGCTCGGCCAGTGGCCCTTCACCAGCGGCCCCGGCTTCGGGCACACCCGCAACCCCTGGTCGCGACGGCACACCCCCGGCGGCTCGTCGGGGGGCAGCGCCGCCGCGGTGGCCGCGGGGCTGGTCACCGCGGCGCTCGGCTCCGACGGGGCCGGCAGCATCCGGATCCCCGCCGCCTGGACGCACCTGGTGGGCATCAAGCCGCAGCGCGGCCGCATCTCCACCTGGCCGCTGCCCGATGCGTTCAACGGCATCACGGTCAATGGGGTATTGGCCCGCACGGTGGCCGATGCGGCGCTCGTGCTCGACGCGGCGTCGGGCAACGTCGAGGGGGACCGGCACAAGCCGCCCCCGATCACCGCGTCCGACTATGTCGGCATCGCACCCGGACCGCTCAACATCGCGCTGTCGACCCGATTCCCGTACACCGGTTTCCGGCCCAAGCTGCACCCGGAAATCGTGGCCGCGACGCGTGCCGTGGCCAAGCAACTGGAGTTGCTCGGCCACACCGTCGTTCCCGGCAATCCCGACTACGGCCTGCGGCTGTCGTGGGACTTCCTCGCCCGGTCCACCGCCGGCCTGCGGGACTGGGAGGAGCGGCTGGGCGACGGGGTGGTGCTCGACCCTCGCACGGTGGCCAACCTGCGCATGGGCCATGTGCTGGGTCAGGCGATTCTGCGCACCGCACGCCGGCACGAAGCCGCCGCCCAGCGTCGGGTGGGTTCGATCTTCGACATCGTCGATGTCGTCCTGGCTCCGACAACCGCCCAACCGCCACCGCTGGCCCGCGCCTTCGACCGGCTGAGCAGCTTCGGCACCGACCGCGCGATGATCGCCGCGTGCCCGCTGACCTTTCCCTGGAACGTGCTGGGCTGGCCCTCGATCAACGTGCCGGCCGGGTTCACCTCCGAGGGGTTGCCCATCGGGGTGCAACTGATGGGGCCGGCCAACAGCGAGGGCATGCTGATCTCGCTGGCCGCCGAGCTCGAGGCCGTGTGCGGATGGTCGACCAAACAACCGACGGTGTGGTGGAACGCCGAAACGGGAGCGCCGCCGGTAGCCGGTACCCCGCCGCCGCGAGGGTGAACCGGTAAGCGGCACATCCTCGAAAGTTGAATTCGCTTGCGGCGGTGCGCGAACACGCATGACTCGAGGCGATCGCATAGCCGAGGGCAAGGCGGGTATCCGTTCGCCGTGGACCAATCTGGTGCTCCACAGTTGGATGCGCGTCGAGCAAGTTCCCACCGACAGGGCCGCGGGCCGCGTTGCCGCCGAGCAGTGCACGCCGTATCCGCCGGGGATTCCCGCGGTGGTGCCCGGCGAGCGACTCAACGACGCGGTGCTGGATTACCTGTGTTCCGGTGTGCGCGCCGGCATGAACGTTCCCGACGCGGCGGATCCGTCGCTGCAGACAATCCGCGTGCTCGCCTAGCGGCGATCGCACGCGCGGCGGTGGCGATCGCGGGCGCGGCGATCGCAAGCGCGGCGAAGCCGGGCGCAGCGGGTCGCCGCCATCAGCGGAAGCCGAGCGCAGCGGGTCGCCGCGTCTGTTTCAGAAACCAAGCCGGCCAAGCTGTTTGGGATCGCTCTGCCAATTCTTGGCGACCTTCACGCGCAGGTCCAGGTAGATCTTGGTGCCGAGCAACTTCTCGATTTGGCCGCGCGCCGCCGTACCCACCTGGCGCAGCCGGGTCCCACCCTTGCCGATGATGATGCCCTTCTGGCTGTCGCGCTCGACGTAAAGCAACGCGTGCACGTCGATCAGGTCGTCGCGGTCCGCGCGGGGACTCACCTCGTCGATGACGACCGCCAGCGAATGCGGCAGCTCGTCGCGAACGCCCTCCAGGGCGGCCTCGCGGATGAGCTCGGCCATCAGGACTTCCTCGGGTTCGTCGGTCAGTTCCCCGTCGGGGTAGTACGCCGGGCCGGCCGGCAACGCCGCGGCCAGCACGTCGATCAGCACGTCCACCTGAGCACCGGTGGCGGCCGACACGGGGACGATCTCGGCCGAGTCGCCGACCAGTTCACTGACCGCGACCAGCTGCGCGGCCACCCGATCTTTGGGCACCTTATCGATCTTGGTGACGATGGCGATCAAGGTCGTTTTCGGTGCGGTCGAACGGATTTGGTCGACGATCCACCTGTCCCCCGGACCGATCGCCTCGTCGGCCGGGATGCACAGGCCGATCACGTCGACTTCGGCGTAGGTGTCGCGCACCAGGTCGTTGAGCCGCTTGCCGAGCAGTGTCCGCGGCCGGTGCAGGCCCGGCGTGTCCACCAGGATGATCTGAAAGTTCTCCCGGTGCACGATGCCGCGAATGGTGTGGCGGGTGGTCTGCGGCCGCGTCGAGGTGATCGCCACCTTGGAGCCGACGAGCGCGTTCGTCAGCGTCGACTTGCCGGTGTTCGGTCTGCCGACCAAACACACGAAACCGGAATGGAATTCGGTCATCTCGCCGAACTTGCACCCGTGGCTGGCCGCGGGCCGCACGTTCGCGGTGGGCGGACGTTCGACGTCACGAGGGGCTCTCCCCGTCCGAGCCGTTGGACTCGGGCTCGACCGGGCTCAGCAGGACCGTGCCGATGCGAACGCGTCCCCGGTGGTCGGTGCCGCCTTCGGCCTGGAGCCGCAGGCCATGCGAGACTACCTCGGCCCCGGGCAACGGAACCCGGCCCAGCTCCAGGGCCAGCAGGCCGCCCACGGTGTCGACGTCGAGATCGTCGTCGAAGTCCACCCCGTAAAGCTCGCCGAGATCTTCGATCGGCAGCCGCGCCGAGACGCGAAACCGTTTGTCGCCCAGGTCTTCTACCGGCGCCGTCTCGGCCTGGTCGTATTCGTCGGCGATCTCGCCGACGATCTCCTCCAGCACGTCCTCGATGGTCACCAGGCCGGCTATCGCGCCGTACTCGTCGACCAACAGGGCCATGTGGTTGCGGTCGCGCTGCATCTCGCGCAGCAGCGTATCCAGCGGCTTGGAGTCCGGCACGAACACCGCCGGACGCATCACCTGGGCCACGGTGATGCCCCGGCCGCCGTCACCCGAGAGAAAGCTCTGCTGGACAAGGTCTTTCAGGTAGACGACCCCGACAATGTCGTCGACGTTCTCCCCGATCACCGGAAGACGCGAGTGCCCGCTGCGCACCGCCAGGTTCAACGCCTGACTGGCCAGCTTGTCGCTTTCGATCCAGATCATTTCGGTGCGCGGCACCATGACCTCGCGGGCCGGGGTGTCGCCGAGTTCGAAGACCGACTCGATCATCCGGCGCTCGTCGGCGGCGACCACGCCGCGCTGCTGGGCCAGGTCGACGACTTCGCGTAGCTCGATCTCGGACGCGAACGGCCCGTTGCGCAAGCCGCGGCCGGGCGTCAGCGCATTACCCAGGACGACCAGCAGCCGGCTGAGCGGCATCAACAACCACGAGATGAGCCGCAGCGGAACGGCTGTCGTCAACGAGATGGAGTACGCGTGCTGACGGCCGAGGGTGCGCGGGCCCACCCCGATGACCACGAAACTGATGACCACCATGGTGGCCGCCGCACCGAACAGCGCCCAGGTGAGACCGAAGTTGTCGTACAGAAACAGCACCAGCAGCACGGTGGCCGTGATCTCGCACGTGATCCGCAGCAGGACGACCAGGTTGATGTAACGCGGCCGCTCGGCCATCACCTCGGCCAGCGACACGGCGCCGGGCCGCTCCTCGCGCACGAGCTCCTGGACCCGGGCCAGCGACACCGTGCTGATGGCCGCGTCGATCGCGGCGAACAGCCCGCCGATAGCGATCAGCGCCATCGCGCCGAGCAGCCAGGACAGACCGGTCAATTGCCGGAAGACCTCGATGCGGTGACCGGCTCCACGTCGTCGTCGCTCCGCTTTCGGTTGAGGGCCCAGGCCCCAAGGCACACCACGACCCCCAATGCCCCATAGCCCAGCGCCGAGGGCCACCAGGGCTGGGCGGGTTGGGCCGGATCCTCGTGCGGGCGGACCGCGAGCACCACCAGGAAGCTGCCGTCGTCGGTGGGTCCGGCGTGCGGCAGCGACTGGGTCTTGGTGACGCTGATCTGGCTGCTGCTGCTGCTGGAGTCGTTGGTCTGGCCCCAGGCCAACGTGGAGTCGTCGAGCAGGAAGAGGTCTTGGCTACCCCCGGGTTGGCTCTCGTCCCGGCCCACCACCGACACCTGGCCGACCTCCAGCGTCTGGTTGGCGGCGGGCACGGAGACCAAGACGTTCTGGTAGAGCTTCGGCGGCTCGGGTGGCTTGTAGTCCGGCGGCGGCGGGCCGTTGAAACCGTCCGGCGGTACCGAGCCCCCGCCGTAGAAGCTGCCCGAGACCACCCAGCCGTCACCGACCGCCGTGAAGGGGACGACGCCGACGGTGGCGGCGTCGAGCACGATCCGGGCGCCGGGCGGCACGTACGCCTCCCGGTCGGCGCCGCCGTAGGAGTAGCGGAACGTCATCGCCTGGTTCAGCGGGTTGTACAGCGCCGGGCGGCGGAAGGCGTCGTCGTAGTCGACGTAGTCCCAGTGCCGGGGCCGGACCAGCCGCTGGTTGTCGACCTTCAGGACGTCGACGTTCTCCCGGTGGGTGCTGACGACGTTCTGCACCCGCTGGTTGAAGTCGACCTGCTTCGGCGGTTTCGGCGGGTCGGCGGGATTGACGCGCGTCGGCGGTGCGGCCTTGGCCGCCGCGACCGCCTGGGCGGGAACATCGAGCCCCCGGGGCGGAGCCACCACCGAGACGTTCCTCGACGCGTCGGGGCCCGGCGGATTGATCGTCGGAAGGGCGTTCGCGGGCGGCAGGTTCGGCGGAGGGATGAGCGGTGGAGCCTGCACCGGAACCGTGCTCGGCGGCACGTACGCGGGCACCTCCGGAATCTGCACCGGGCTCGGCGGCGGCTGAACCCGGCGGGGCGGCGCGTCCTGGGAGCACACGTTGGAGGTGTGATACTGCGCAACCAGGTACTGGCACCAGTTGCAGCTGGTCGGGTTGGACCCGCCGCCGGCGCACGGGGCCGCCTCGGCGACGCCGATCGTGGTGGCCACCACCGAGACCGGTGCCAGGGCGACGGCGGCCGCGGCCGCGATCCCGAGTGCTTTTAGTCGGCTCAATTGTCGAAATACCTTGACTTGTCCAGCAATTGACGGTCCCGCTCCTGCTGGCGATCTTGTTGGTAGGCCTGGACCTGCTCGGCGACCCACTCTTCGAGCAATCGGTCCTGCAGGGCGAACATCTCTTTTTCCTCGTCCGGTTCGCCGTGGTCGTAGCCCAGCAGGTGCAGCACGCCGTGGATGGTCAACAGCGCCAGCTCATGGCCCAGGGTGTGGCCCGCCGCGTCGGCCTGCCCGGCCGCGAATTCGGGGCACAGCACGATGTCACCCAGCATCGACGGCCCCGGCTCCGGGGCATCCGGCCGGCCCCCCGGCTCCAACTCGTCCATCGGGAAGCTCATCACGTCCGTCGGCCCGGGCAGGTCCATCCAGCGCATGTGCAGGTCGGCCATCGCCGCGGTGTCCAGCAGCACCATCGACAGCTCTGCGGCGGGGTTGACGTCCATCTTGGCGATGACAAACCGCGCGACGCTGATCAATTCGGTTTCGGAAACGTCAACGCCCGACTCGTTGGAGACCTCGATGCTCATAGGACGCCCATCAACCAGTCACAGCCTTCATCACCGGCGCCCGCGGGAGCCTGAGGCCCGCCGGGCCGCCCGGTTGGTCGCCAACCCGGGCTCTTCGAATTTCGCGTAGGCGTCCACGATTTCGGAGACCAGCCGGTGGCGCACCACGTCGGCACTGGTCAGTTCCGCGATGTGAATGTCCTCCACGCTGTCGAGGATCTCGATCGCCGAGCGCAGGCCCGACCTGGCGCCACCGGGCAGGTCCACCTGGGTGATGTCGCCCGTGATCACCATCTTCGAGCCGAAGCCGAGTCGGGTGAGGAACATCTTCATCTGCTCGGCGGTGGTGTTCTGCGCCTCGTCGAGGACGATGAACGCCGAATTCAGGGTGCGACCGCGCATGTAGGCCAGCGGCGCCACCTCGATGACCCCGGCCGACATCAACTTCGGGATCAGCTCGGGATCCATCATGTCGTAGAGCGCGTCATACAGCGGCCGCAGGTAAGGGTCGATCTTCTCGCTCAGTGTGCCCGGCAGAAAGCCAAGGCGCTCACCGGCTTCCACCGCCGGCCGGGTGAGGATGATGCGGTTCACCTGTTTGGTTTGCAGCGCGCTGACCGCCTTGGCCATCGCCAGATACGTCTTGCCGGTGCCGGCCGGGCCGACCCCGAAGACGATGGTGTTGGCGTCGATCGCGTCGACGTAGCGCTTCTGGTTGAGCGTCTTGGGCCGGATCGTCTTGCCGCGCCGCGACAGGATGTCCAGGGTGAGCACTTCGGCCGGCGATTCGTTGTCGGTGCCGGTCAGCATGGCGACGCTGTGGCGGACCACCTCCGGCGTCAGCGGCTGTCCGTTGGCGACGATCGCGACCAGCTCGGAGATCGCCCGCTCGGCGAGCGCGACGTCGGCCGGCTCGCCCGAGACGGTCATGGCGTTGCCGCGCACATGCAGATCGGCGTTCAGGCTGCGCTCCAGCGCGCGGAGGTTTTCGTCCGCCGAGCCCAACAAGCCGACGACGACATCGGGCGGAACATCGATGCTGCTGCGTACTTGGGCGTTGGCCTGGAGGCCTCCGGCTGCCTCAACAGCGCTGGTCTCGCGGGGCGTCACGTGGCTCTCGATGCCTGCTTTCTCGGTTTGTCGGTGGTTTGCTCGGCTGCCTAAGTCTACGCCGGGGCCACTCGTTGGTCAGCCTTCAGCCGCCATTCGCCGGCCGGGCGTCGGCCACCGCCCCGGCCCGCCACCCCCGGTCATATCCAGCGGACCCCATGGTGGCGGGCGCGCAAAACTACAGGTTCGACGCGGTATCCCACCGCGGGGTGAGCACGCCGAGCGCGCCGAGCGCCACCGCCGCGGTTGTCGAGGTCCGCAGCACCTGGGGGCCCAGCCGCACCGCCAGCGCGCCCGCCTCGGTCAACGCGGCGATCTCGTCTTGCGCGATGCCGCCCTCGGGACCCACCACAAGGAGCAGCGAAGCCGCACCCGCGATATCGGCGTGGGCGAGCGGGTCGGCGGCCGACTCGTGCAACGCCAGGACCACCCCTCCCGCGCGCAGCTCGTCGCGAACCCGCTCGACCAGCGCCGCGGTGGACAGGACGCCGTCGACGGGCGGGATGTGCGCCCGACGCGACTGCCGGGCCGCCGAACGGGCGACGGCGCGCCAACGGCGCAGGCCCTTGTCCACGCGGGCACCCTGCCAACTGGCCACACACCGGGCCGCCTGCCAGGCCAGGAATGCGTCGGCGCCGGCTTCGGTGGCCAGTTCGATGGCCAGCTCCGAGCGCTCCGACTTCGGCAACGCCTGGACCACGGTGACGGGCGGCTGCCCGGCCGCGACACTCCAGCGCTTCAGCACCCGGGCGCGCAAGCCGTCGCGGCCGGCGTGCTCGACCTCGCAGTGCGCCAGCCCGCCGGCGCCGTCGCCGAGGACCAGTTGCTCGCCGGGGCGGATGCGCCGCACGGTGGCGGCGTGAAATCCCTCGTCACCGTCGACCACGGCCAACGAACCGACGTCGGGCAGTGCGTCGACGTAGAAGAGGGTCGCGACCATCGCGTTGCTCCTAACGTCGACGAGTGTGGGGGTTACGCACGAAGACCACCCCGAATTCGTCCATAGACACCACGCTCGGCGAAGGGAGGCGGCTAGCGCCCGGTGAAGGTCTCGCGCAGCCGGCTGAACAGGCCGCCGCCGGCGTGCGTCGAGCGGACCTCGGGCACGTCGCGGCTGCGCCGGGCCTTCAGCTCACGCAACAGTTCGGTGTCGTGGTGGTCCAGCCGGGTGGGCACCACCACCTCGACGTGGACGTGCAGGTCGCCACGGGTGCCCGACCGCAGGTGCGGCATCCCGCGCCCCCGCAGTGTGATGACCGAATTCGGTTGCGTGCCAGGCGGAACGGTGACCTCGCTGATGCCGTCCAGGATGGCGTCGATCGTGACCGTGGCGCCCAGCGCGGCGTCGATCATGGGCACCGACACCGTGCAGTGCAGGTCGTCGCCCTCGCGGACGAAGACGTCGTGGGCCTGCTCGTGCACCTCGACGTACAGGTCGCCGGCCGGCCCTCCCCCGGGTCCGACCTCGCCCTGGGCGGCGAGCCGAACCCGCATCCCGTCGCCGACCCCGGCGGGGATCTTCACGCTGATCTCCCGGCGGGCGCGGACCCGGCCGTCACCCATGCACTGGTGGCAGGGATCGGGGATGACGACGCCGACGCCGCGGCAGGTGGGGCACGGCCGGGAGGTCATCACCTGGCCGAGCAGCGACCGCTGCACCGTCTGGACCTCGCCGCGGCCGCCGCAGGTGTCGCACGGGACCGGCACGGAATCGCCGTTGGTGCCCTTGCCCTGGCAGCGGTCGCACAGCACCGCGGTGTCGACGGTGACCTGTTTGGTCACCCCGGTGGCGCACTCTTCGAGGTCGAGCCGCATCCGCAGCAGCGAGTCCGAGCCCGGCCGCACCCGGCCGATCGGACCGCGCGAGGTCGCGCCGCCGCTGAAGCCGCCGCCGAAGAAGGCCTCGAACACGTCGCCGAGGCCGCCGAACCCGCCGCCGAACCCGCCGCCCGCGGCAGCGTTTTCCATCGGGTCGCCGCCGAGGTCGACGATGCGGCGCTTCTCGGGGTCGCTGAGCACCTCGTAGGCGACGCTGATGTCCTTGAACTTCGCCTGCGCGGCCTCATCCGGGTTGACGTCGGGATGCAGTTCGCGCGCCAGCTTGCGGTATGCGCGCTTGATCTCCGCGTCGCTGGCGTTCCTGCTCACCCCGAGCAGCCCGTAATAGTCGCGTGCCACGCCTGACTCTCCTAAACCTGGTCCTTATCGCGCCTGCGCGTGCCGCGGGTGCGCGTTCATCGAGCACCCAGGACTTCGCCGATATAGAGGGCAACCGCGGCGACGCTGGCGATAGTTCCCGGATAGTCCATCCGGGTGGGCCCCAGCACACCCATTCCGCCGAACACGGTGTCGGAGGTGCCGTAGGCGGTGGTCACCATCGAAGTGCCCGCCATCTGCTCGGCGGCCGTCTCATGGCCGATACGCACCGTCACCTTACCGGCTTCCTGCTGGGCCGCCAGCAACCGCAGCACCACCACCTGCTCCTCGAGGGCCTCGAGGATCGAGCGCAGCGAGCCGCCGAAATCGGCGGCGTTGCGCGTCAGGTTGGCGGTCCCGCCCATCAGCAAGCGTTCTTCGGTGTGTTCCACCAACGACTCCAGCAACACGGTCGCCGAGCGGCCGACGGCGTCGCCCAGGCCGTCCGGGGCACGGAGCTGACCGGCCAGGTCGGCCACCGCGATCGAGGCGGCCGATAGCTTCTTGCCGATCAACGCCTGGCCGAGCATCTCGCGGAGCTGGGACAGCTGGTGGTCGTCGATGACGTCGCCGAGTTCGACGATGCGCTGGTCCACCCGACCGGTGTCGGTGATGACCACCATCAGCAGGCGGGCCGGCGTCAGCGCGATCACTTCGAGGTGGCGCACGGTGGACGACGTGCTGCGCCGGGTACTGCACCACGGCGACCTGGCGGGTCAGTTGGGCCAGCAGTCGCACCGCCCGGCGCAGCACGTCGTCCAGGTCGACGCCGGACTCCAGGAAGCTCAGGATCGCGCTGCGCTCGGCGGAGGACAACGGCTTGACGTCGTGGAGCCGGTCGACGAACTCGGCGACGTCATCGACGACCACCAGCTGTCCCAGCTCCGCGAGATGCTCGGCCAGGCGTTGATCGGCAAGA
>NZ_LZJN01000100.1 GCF_001667735.1 Mycobacterium sp. E183 | reverse complement strand
CCACTTCGCCGCCGCGCGATTATCACGCCGCGCTCGACTCGGCCAAGAAGATGATCAGCGGAACGTTGTTCGCCGGCGGGCGCGGATAGCGGCGGGGCCGACACGGCACCGCCTTGATATGATCAAGCGATTGATTATATAGTCGGGCCACGAGAGGACCGGGCCTTGACTGAAACCGTGTCGTTCGACGTCGACGCGCTGCGACGCAAATACGCGGAAGAGCGCGCGCGCCGATTGCGCCCGGACGGCATCGCTCAGTACGTCGAGACGGCGGGGGCATTCGCGCGCTTCGCCGACGACCCCTGGGCAGACGGTGAATTCACGCGCGAGCCGCTGACCGACGAAGTCGACGTCGCGGTGATCGGCGCCGGATTCGGCGGGCTGTTGACGGGGGTGCGGCTGCGTCAGCTCGGCGTCGACAGCGTGCGGCTCATCGACCGGGCGGCCGACGTGGGCGGGACCTGGTACTGGAACCGGTACCCGGGGATTGCCTGCGATGTCGAGTCCTACGTGTACATGCCGC
>NZ_LZJN01000099.1 GCF_001667735.1 Mycobacterium sp. E183 | reverse complement strand
TGCACCTATCTCACCGAACACGTCGGAATCGACGGCAGCGGCAAGGGCGCCACGGGGTGGTTCGGCGCCAGCCGCGCGACGGTGTATGTCGATCACCCCGTGCACGCCCCCTACGGCCACACGGTCAACATCGACGTGATCAATCCGGAGCTCGGGCCGTCGGCGCGGGTGGCGCTGGAGCTCACCGAGGAGAGCGCCCTGGCGCTCGCCGATGCCATCCGTAGGGCGATCGCCCACGCGCCGGCCGGGCTGGCCGCCAAGGATCAGACATGACCGTCGAGCGTGATTACCCCGAAATGGCCGTCGCGCGCGGCAGGGTCGAGCCTGCACCGCGCCGGGTGCGGGGCTATCTTTCAGACGCGTTGGTCTTCGACACCACCGCGGCGCTCTACGTGTGGGAGGTTCCGTACTACCCGCAGTACTACATACCGCTGGCCGATGTCCGCCCGGAGTTCCTGCGTGACGAGAACCATTCGCAGAAGGTGCAATTCGGCGCATCGCGGCTGTACGCCCTGGAGGGCTCCGGTCGCACTGATCCGTCCGCCGCGCGGGTGTTCGACGCCGACGGCGACGGCCCGGTGGCCGGGACCGTGCGATTCGAATGGAATTCGTTGCGCTGGTTCGAGGAAGACGAGCCGATCTACGGCCACCCGCGGAACCCCTATTCGCGCGTGGACGCGCTGCGGTCGCATCGGCATGTCCGTGTCGAGCTGGATGGAATTGTGCTGGCCGACACCAGGTCTCCCGTCCTGCTCTTTGAAACCGGTTTACCGACAAGGTATTACATCGACCCCACCGATATCTCTTTTGAGCATCTGGAATCGAGCGCGACACAGACGCTGTGTCCGTACAAAGGGGTGACGTCGGGATACTGGTCGGTGCGCTCCGGCGGTGCGCTGCATCCGGACCTGGCCTGGACCTATCACTACCCGTTGCCCGCGGTCGGCCAGATCGCCGGTCTGGTGGCCTTTTACAACGAAAAGCTCGATATCGTCGTCGACGGTGCCGCCTTGCCCCGGCCCAGAACCCAATTCAGCTAGTCGATAAGGTGTGATCTTTCCCTCTTCGCGGGATTGAGCCTGAGAATTTCTTAACTTGGACAATGCTGGGGCGCTGACCGGGCGCGTTAGCGGCTAAAGCGAAATCCGCCGGATGCGCGTTTGCGTCTCTTTCGCTGAGGGTAAGCGACTGCGGTACAGCGTTATTGCGAGCCTGAGCAGAACCTGAGCGCGGGGAGTGACGTAGCTAACGTCGGGGAATTTGGCGCTCTTCGACGCGAATTTTGGCCGGTAAGATCGAAAAACCAGTCGGGTCAGTGCCTTTCGGTGCTGAGATCCTCCTGGGTCCGGAGACCTAATTGTCGCGCAATTTCCGACGATTTTGCCTCCGCGCCGACGACCAGCAAAGGCGGTGCAACGTGAGCGGTGTGAACGGCCGCAAGGCCTTCCCGGACGACCGAGAAGAGCCAAACTTCCGACTCGACGAGGGCTCGGTGGTCCGGATTCCGGTGCGATACGGTCCGATCAGCGATGCCTGCGTAAGCCCCGACGGCAGCCGGCTGATAGTCGCCAACCACGCCCGCGCATCGGTCTCGATCGTCGACACCGATGCGCGCCGGGTGGTGCAGACCGTCACCGGCCTCGGCGAGCCCTCCACCATCGCCCTCAGCGGTGGGACCAACCCGCGCGCCTATGTCAGCACGGCCACCACGGCGTACGACTCCGTCGACGTCGTCGACCTGGTCACCAACGCGTGGGTGGCGACGCATCCGCTGGCCAACACCGTGAGCGACCTTGCCGTGAGTGCCGACGGCAGGTTCGTCTACGCCGGCCGGAACGGCGTCTGCGGAGCCGACGTCACGGTCCTGGACACCACCACCGACGACTTCGAGGTGATCGACCTCGCCACCGCACCGGGGACCACCGTGGACTGTGTCCGCATCGGCCCGGACGGGCGTCACCTCTACGTCGCCACCAACGGCCCGTCGGGCGGCCAACTGGTCGAAGTCGACACTCGGCGCTTGCACATCGCCGGCGCCTACGAGCTCGGGTTACCCATCCGTGACGTCGCACTGAGCGACGACGGCGGTACGGCCTACGTAGCCAGCTGCGGCCCCATTGTGGGCGCTGTGCTCGATGTCATCGACATCCGCACCCGCAAGATCACCGGCACGCGCAAGCTCAGCGAGGTCGCCGGTCCGCTGACCCGCCTCGCGCTCAGCCGCGACGGCCGCCGTGCCTATCTGGTCGGCGACGACCATGTCGCGGTGGTCTGCACGCGCACCCACGACGTCATCGGTGAGATCACGGCGGTCAAGGACCCGTCCTGCGTGGTGGAAAGCCCGGATGGCAGGTACCTCTACATCGGCGACTACTCCGGCGCGGTCACGGTGGCGCCGATCGCCGCGGGGCCGGCCGACGAGTCGACCACCGGGCTGCTCGCGCCGGCGCAGCGGGAACCCGTACTGGCTTAGGGTGATTGCCGACGCCGGCGCCGAACTCGGGCTTAGGGTGGAGGCTGCCGGCGGCCCCTCGCCTCCGGCGCGGCACCCGGCCACCCCGCATCCCGAGGGTTGACATCGGTCGCCGCTGCGCCGAGATCCAAGGGCGGTACCTCAATGGACAGCACCATGCAGGACTTTCCGTTGACGATCACCGCGATCATGCGGCACGGCTGCGGCGTGCACGGCGCTCGCACGGTTGCCACCGCCACCGGCGACGGCTACCGGCGAACCAGCTACCGGGAACTGGGCCGGGACGCCGCGCGGCTGGCGAACGGACTGCGCCGCCTCGGCGTCACCGGGGATCAACGGGTGGCGACGTTCATGTGGAACAACGCCGAACACCTGGCGACCTACCTGGCGGTGCCGTCGATGGGCGCCGTGCTGCACACCCTCAACATCCGCCTCTTCGCCGAGCAGATCGTCTACGTCGCCAACGAGGCCGAAGACCAGGTGGTGCTGGTCGACGCGTCGCTGGCCAAGCTGCTCGCGCCGGTGCTGGGCGACCTCAAGACCGTGCACACCGCGATCGTCGTCGGGGAGGGTGACACCGCGCCGTTCGAGGGTTCGGGCAAGACCGTGCTGCGGTACGCCGACGTGCTCGCTGGCGAGTCCACCGAGTTCGACTGGCCCGACATCGACGAGCAGTCCGCGGCCGCCATGTGCTACACCAGCGGCACCACCGGCAACCCCAAAGGCGTGGTGTACAGCCATCGTTCGAGCTACCTGCACACCATGGCGGCCTGCAGCACCAACGGCATCGGCGTGGGTTCGGTCGACAGCGTGCTGCCGATCGTGCCGATGTTCCACGCCAACGCGTGGGGCCTGCCTTATGCGGCGCTGATGGCCGGCGCCGACCTGGTGTTGCCCGACTGCCATCTGGACGCGCGGTCGCTGATCGGCATGGTGGAACACGAGCGACCGACCGTCGCCGGTGCTGTGCCCACCATCTGGAACGACGTGTTGCATCGCCTGGAGGACGAACCGGACCACGACATGTCGTCGCTGCGGTTGGTGGTCTGTGGGGGATCGGCCGTTCCGCTGTCGTTGATGCGCACGTTCGAGGAGAAGCACGGCGTGCAGATCCGGCAGCTGTGGGGCATGACGGAAACCTCGCCGATGGCCACCATGGCATGGCCGCCGCCGGGCACCCCCGAGGATCAGCACTGGACGTACCGCGCCACCCAGGGGCAACCGGTCTGCGGGGTCGAGATGCGGATCGTCGACGACGACGGCCAGGTGCTGCCCAACGACGGCGAGGCCGTGGGCGAGGTGGAAGTCCGCGGCCCGTGGATCGCCGGCTCCTACTACCTGACGGCCGACGACTCGAAGTTCGATTCCGGTTGGTTGCGCACGGGTGACGTGGGGCGGATCGACGAGCGCGGTTTCGTCACCCTGACCGACCGGGCCAAGGACGTCATCAAGTCCGGCGGCGAGTGGATCTCCTCGGTCGAGCTGGAGAACAGCTTGATCGGGCACCCGCATGTGGTGGAGGCAGCGGTGGTCGGCGTGCCCGACGAGCGTTGGCAGGAACGGCCGCTGGCGGTCGTGGTGGCCAAGGAAGGCGCGACGGTCAGCGCCGAGGACCTGCGAAAGTTCCTCGCGGAGAAGGTGGCTCGTTGGTGGCTGCCCGAGAGGTGGGCGTTCGTCGAGGAGATTCCGCGCACCAGTGTGGGCAAGTACGACAAGAAGGCGATCCGCGCGCGCTACGCCGAGCACGGCTATTGGGTGGTCGAGGCCCGCGACTGAGCCCGCCGGCTGGCGCTCGGTACCGTCGAGAACATGTGCCGACTATTCGGGCTCCACGCCGGGACGGACGTTTGCACCGCGACGTTCTGGTTGTTGGACGCCCCCGACAGCCTCGCCGAACAGAGCAGGAGAAACCCGGACGGCACGGGCGTGGGCGTCTTCGACGAGCGCGGCCGGCCGCAGCTGGACAAGCAGCCCATGGCGGCCTGGGAGGACGCGGCGTTCGCTACCGAGGCCCATGACCTGACCGGCACCACGTTCATCGCGCACGTGCGTTACGCGACGACCGGTTCCCTCGACGTCCGCAACACCCACCCGTTCCTGCAGGACGGCCGGATCTTCGCGCACAACGGCGTGGTCGAGGGGCTCGACGTTCTCGACGACCGGCTGCGCGAGGTCGGGCCCGGGGATCTGGTTCTCGGCGACACCGACTCCGAGCGGGTATTCGCATCGATCACCGCCTCGATCCGAGCGCTCGACGGCGACGTCACCGCGGGCCTGACCGATGCCATGAGGTGGCTCGCGGCCAACGCGCCGATCTATGCGGTGAACGTGCTGCTGAGCACGGCCACCGACATGTGGGCGCTGCGCTACCCCGACACGCACGAGCTCTACATCCTGGACCGCTCCGACGATGCCGCCATCCAGGCCCCGGCATTCGACATGCGCACCAACCGCATTCATGCGCGCTCGGAACATCTGTGCACCCGATCGTCGGTGGTGTTCGCCACCGAACGCATGGATGACGACCCCCGCTGGCGCCTGCTCGAGCCGGGCGAGCTGGTCCACGTGGACGCCACGCTGCGTGTCGACCGCCGGCTGATCCTGCCCAGCCCGCCCGCACACCTGCTGCGCCGGGCGGAGCTGAGCGCACCGGTCCAGGAGGCGCAACACGCGTTGCCGGGCGCCCCGCGCTAGCCGACGGCGGCCTGGCAGAGTGGGTGGGCGTGACAACCAGACGAGCCCTAGTCCTGGCCGGTGGGGGGATAGCGGGAATCGCCTGGGAGACAGGCATTTTGCGCGGTATCGCCGACAAGTCACCGGCTGCGGCCGGGCTGCTACTGGATTCCGACGTTCTGGTGGGCACCTCCGCGGGGTCGACGGTCGCCGCGCAAATCGGGAGTGGCGCCCCGCTCGATGAGCTGTTCGACCGGCAGGTCGCCGAGGTGTCCGCCGAGATCGATTCCGGGGTCGACGTCGAAACGATCACCAAAATGTTCCTCAGCGCCTTGGCCGAGCCCTATTCCGACCCGTCGGACCGGACCCGGCAGCAGATGCAGCGGATCGGCGCCGTGGCACTCGCGACCGAAACCGTTGCACCGCCGGTGCGCCGGCGGGTCATCGCGCAGCGCTTGCCATCCCACGACTGGCCCGACCGGGCGCTGCGGATCACCGCAATCGACGTTGACACCGGCGAATTGGCCGTTTTCGATCGCGAGTCCGGCGTCGACCTCGTCGACGCGGTCGCGGCCAGTTGCGCGGTGCCCGGGGCCTGGCCGCCGGTGGCGATCGCCGGCCGGCGCTACATGGACGGCGGGGTGGCCAGCTCGGTCAACCTCGGTGTGGCCGCCGATTGCGGCGCGGCGGTGGTGCTGGTGCCCTCGGGTGCGGACACGCCGTCGCCGTTCGGCGCCGGCCCGGCCGCGGAAATCTCCGCCTTCAGCGGCGCGACGGTCGCGGTGTTCGCCGACTCCGGCTCGCTGGCGGCGTTTGGGCCCAATCCGTTGGATCCCGCCTGCCGCGTCGCGTCGGCGCTGGCCGGCCGCGAGCAGGGCCGCCGCGAAGCCGAAGCCGTCGCGCGCTTCCTCGGGGCCTAACCCGTTGCGGCAGAGCGGTTTCAGTCCTCGATCGGGGGCGGCGCGGCGCGGTCGTTTTCGAAGGCGTCCAACGCCTCATCCGCCAGCGCACGCCCGACGGCGATCACCTCCGCCGCCCGGTGGAACTCCAGGCCCCGGCAGATCGAGCGCGGAACTTCGATCAGCAAGTCGGGCGGGTAGACGGCCAGCGTATGGCGCGCCAGCGCGGCCTGGGCGATGTCGATCGTGCGGTTCATCACCTCGAAGCTGCCCAGTTTCGGGATATCCGGTGCGGCGCCGGCCAATTCACCGGCCACCTCGTCCTCGGCCGCGTTCTCCTCGACGTCCGGGTCGTCCGGCCAGCTTTCCGCGTCGGCGGTGGACCCGCCGAACCTGCCGAGAACGGCCCGCGCGGTCGGCCGGTCGAGCAGCGAGCGGGCGGCCGTGGTGTCGAGCAGCGCCGAGGTGCTGCGCACCATGCGGTTCAGCCATTCGGCGGTGACTCCCGACTCCGCGTCGCGGTTGGCGATCGCCTCGCTGCCGGACAGGCTCACCGCGATGGTCACGTCGGCGTTGACCGCCGAAAGCGGCGCCATCGGCAGCGGGTCCAGGATGCCCCCGTCGGCCAGCAGACGCCCGTCGACCTCGTGCGGGGCGATCACGCCGGGGATGGCGATGGAGGCGCGGATCGCGGTGTCGACCGGCCCGCGCTGAAACCACACCGACTTGCCGGCCACCAGGTCGGTGGCCACCGCGGTGAAGGGGATGGGCAGCTGCTCGATGGCGACCGGGCCGAGGATGTCACGTACCGCGTCGAGGATCTTCTCGGCGCGCATCACCCCCGCCGCGCTGATCGAGAAGTCCAGCAGCCGCAGGATGGTGCGCTGCGTGAGGGACTTCGCCCAGTCGGCGAACTCGTCGCGGCGCCCGGCCGCCTCGAGGCCGCCGACCAGCGCGCCCATCGACGAGCCCGCGATCCCCACGATCTCGTACTCGCGGGCGCGCAGCGCCTCGATCACCCCGATGTGGGCGTAGCCGCGCGCCCCGCCACTGCCCAGCGCCAACGCCACCCGGGTCGGTGACGATCGGCGCGCAACCGCTGCGGCGGGTTCGTCCGGCATCCCTTCATTTTGCGCGGCGGCGCCCGGCCGCACCGGCCGGGTCGGCAGTTTCTTCTAGCCGTGAATTCAATTGCCGGGGGTTGAAAAAGCGCTAGCCGCATTCGTCGTTGGCGGCTGCGCGCGCGGCGGTGAGCACGGCCGCCTGTCGGGCCGGCGTCAGGTCCGCCCACCGGGCGTTCCAGCTGCCCGGGGTGCCCGACGGCGCGGCCTGCAGCATCGCCAAGTAGGGCTCGAACAGCGACTGACCGGTCCTGGGCTGGGCATCCATCCACACTTTCGCGGCGTGACAGGCCTGGTAATACTCTTCCTCGGTCGAATCCGCGGGCACGTCGACCCTGGTCGTCACGCCCCCCGGCGAGAGCCCGACGGCGCCCGGGGGCGCCGCCCCGGGGCCACTGGGAATGCCGGCCGGACGCGTCGACGAGGACGCGGGCCTGCCGCTGGGGTGGTCAGCGGAGCATCCCGTTACGGCCAACAAACCGGCCGCCACGGCGAGCGTGCCGCACAGCAGGGGTCGACGAGCGCACCGGCGCACCCTCCCAATCTATGCAACACTGGCGGCCGTGATGGAGCGCTTCGGATTTTGCGAGTGTTGTCGGCCGTAACACGCCGCCGCCCGTCCGATCCGTTTTCTCTGGAGCTCCCCGATGTCTGTGCCCCTCGCCGCCCCGGCTGCGTTACGCCCGCGCCACGTCTCGTCCCCATCGTCGGGACCGACCCGCCTGCGGGTGCCCGACCTCATGCACGCCACCGACCAGGCCGCCGACGACGTGCTGAGCGGGCGTTGCGACCACCTGCTGCCCCCGGGCGGGATACCGGAGACGCGGCGCTGGTTCACCCGCATCCACGGTGACGAGGAGCTGGACGTCTGGCTGATCAGCTGGGTGCCCGGCCATCACACCGAACTGCACGACCACGGCGGATCGCTGGGCGCGCTGACCGTGGTGTCCGGCTCGCTCAACGAATTCCGCTGGGACGGCCGCGCCCTGCGGCAGCGGCGGCTGGACGCCGGCGACCAGGCCGGGTTCCCGCTGGGCTGGGTGCACGACGTGGTGTGGGCCCCCCGGCCCGTCGCGGTGGCTGTCTCGGGCTTCGCGGGCGCCGGAGGCGGGGCGGTGCGTCCGTCGCTCAGCGTGCACGCCTATTCGCCGCCCCTGACCGCGATGTCCTACTACGAGGTCACCGGCCGTAATCGCCTGCGCCGCCAGCGCACCGAGCTGACCGATCAACCGGAGGGACCCTGATGAGCCGCATCGACGTTGTGTTGAGATCCGCCCGGCGCCGTTTCCGTCGCCTTCCCGCCGCCGAAGTGCCCGACGCGCTGCGGCGCGGGGCGGTGCTCGTCGACATCCGTCCGCAGGCCCAGCGGTTCCGCGAGGGTGAGATCCCCGGTGCGCTGGTGATCGAGCGCAACGTCTTGGAGTGGCGCTGCGACCCCACCAGCGACGCCAGGCTGCCCGAGGCGGTCGGCGACGACGTCGAATGGGTGATCGTCTGCTCGGAGGGTTATACCTCGAGCCTCGCTGCCGCCGCGCTGCTCGACATCGGCCTGCACCGCGCCACCGACGTCATCGGCGGGTATCACGCCCTCGCGGGTTCGGGTGTGCTGGAACAGCTTTCCGGTGCCGCGCCGGTGGACGCCGGCCCGGGGCTGCTCGCCAACTCCGGCACGCCGGGTCGCCGCTGGCTCTAGCCGGTGGAGGTCGCGTCCGAATGCAGCAGCGGCCGCAGCTTGTCGGTCTTCTCCTGCGACCAGCCGGGCGGTGACAGCACGGCGGCCCAGCCGTCGGCAGCGTCGGCGACGTAGTGGTGGCCGTGTCCCTCGGGCACGTCGACCGCCACCGCCATGTCCGCCGAAACCTGTAGGAACGTCACCACCGGGATCCAGCGCGTCTCGGGCAGCACGTCATAGCCCCGCCGCTCCCGCAGCCAGTCCGGTTCGCTGAACAGCAGGTCGGGTGACCACCAGGCGATCGGATCTGAGGCGTGCTGTAGATAGACCACCCGCGGGTGGTCCCACGGCGAGTTCGGGCGGCCCAAGTTGGTTGGGCGAGCGACGAATCGGACGTTCTTGCCGTCGTTGTAAATCGGCAGCCACTCCGGGGAGCCGGCGTCGCGCGTCGACGTCAGGTCGGTCCAAATGGTGTTCTGGAATGTCGGTCCGCTGAACAGCGCGCCGTCGGTGCGGGCGAGGACGTTGTTGAGGCTCATGAACGGCGCCTCGCCGCCGAACGATCCCAGGCTCTCGCCGAACACGACGAGCTTGGGGCGTTGCGCCTCGGGCATCTGGCGGATGAGTCGGTCGACGGCCTCGAACAACGCCTGCCCGGCGTGGCGGGCGTTCTCCTTGTCCACCAGGAAGGACAGCCAGCTCGGCAGGAACGAATACTGCATGCTGACGATCGCGGTGTTGCCGTTGTACATGTACTCGAGCGCGTCGGCTTCGGCCTCGTTGATCCAGCCGGTGCCGGTGGTTGTCGCTACGGCGACGACGGCACGTTGCAGCCCGCCGGTGCGCTGCAGCTCGCGGGCGGCGAGCTCGGCGGTCGCCGTGATGCCGTCCGCGGAGTTCAGTCCCGCGTAGGCCCGGATCGGTTCGGTGGCCGGCGCGCCGTTGAAGGCGGCGAGCTGGTCGACTCTGGGCCCGGCTTCGACGAAGATGCGGCCTTGGTGCCCAAGGGATTCCCATGACACCAGCGACTCGGGCCCGCCGGAACGCAGCGGCGTCTTGGGCGGCGCCGTGTCGGGGTTCATCTCGTTGTTCGCCGACGCGAAGGTGTTGTTCATGGTGCGCATGGCGAACTTGAGCACCACGCCGTTGAGGAGGGTGATGGTGAGCACCACGAGCAACGCCACCACGATGGTCGCCGACAGCCGAAACGGCGCGATGCGGTCGACCTCACCCACCAGGAAGCGGACCAGCCACCGGATGAACTGGCCGATTTCGACCAAGGTGAACAGCACCACGATCGACAGGCCCGCGGCGACCGGGTAGTCGTACCACTGCAGGTGTGCGACGCCCATCAGGTCACGCACGTTGTCCTGCCAGACGTGAAACCAGATGGCCATCAACACCATTCCGAGCGCGCCGATCGGGATCAGGACCATCCACGCCCACCGCGGCGGCGGGGGACTGTGGTCCTTGGCGCGCATGTAGCGGACCAGCCACACGGCGAAGACGCCCAGCCCGTAGCCGATGGCGCCGGAGATCCCGCTGACCAGGCCCTGGAACAGCGCGCCACGCGGCAGCAGCGACGGCGTCATGGAGAACCAGATGAAGATCAGCCCGACGGTGGTGCCGGTGAACGTGTAATGGCGCACCCACCAGGGCTTTTGGCTCCACCGTAGCCGGCGAGTCGCCGGACCGGCTTCCGGTTCGGCTGCCGGCTCGGCCTCGTCTTCCGGCGCGGTCGTCGCAGAACCCGGCTCGGTCATCGCAGGCCTACCGGTGGGTGAAGTTGGGAGCGCGCTTCTCGATGAACGCCGTCATTCCCTCGGACTGGTCGTCGGTCGCGAAGGTGGAGTGGAAGAGCCGACGTTCGTAGAGAAGTCCCTCGGACAAGGTGGATTCGAACGCGCGGTTGACGGCCTCCTTGGCCATCCGGGTCGCCGAGCGTGACATCTGCGAAATGGTGGTGGCGACGGCCTTGGCCTCGTCGAGCAGGTCGTCGGCCGGCACCACGCGCGAAACCAGGCCGCTGCGTTCGGCTTCGGCGGCGTCGATGGTGCGCCCGGTCAGGATGAGGTCCATGGCCTTGGCCTTGCCGATGGCGCGGGTCAGGCGCTGCGAACCGCCCATGCCGGGCAGCACCCCGAGTTTGATCTCGGGCTGGCCGAACTTCGCCGTGTCGGCGGCGATCAACACGTCGCACATCATGGCGAGCTCGCAGCCGCCGCCCAGCGCATGCCCGGCGACCGCGGCGATCGTCGGGGTGCGCACGGCGGCGAGTTTGGCCCAGGGGGCGAAGAAGTCGGCGCCGAACGCGTCGGCGAACGTCAGGGCGGCCATTTCCTTGATGTCGGCACCGGCGGCGAACGCCTTGGCCGAACCGGTGATGATGATCGCCCCGATGCCGGGGTCGTTGTCGAGTTCCGCTGCGGCGCTGGTGACTTCGTTCATCACCTGGGTGTTCAGCGCGTTGAGCGCCTTGGGCCGGTTCAGGGTGATGGTGCCGACGCGCCCGTCGCGTTCGACCAGGATGGTTTCGTAGCTCTTGGAGGTGGGGTCTGTCATCCAAATCGCCTTTCTAGAAACTCAAGTCGTCGTCGACCGGGGTGAAATACGCCTCGACGTCGGCGGCGGTCACCGCGCCCAGCGTCGCCGGCGACCACTTCGGGTTGCGGTCTTTGTCGATCAGCTGCGCCCGGATGCCTTCCACCAGGTCGTGCGACCGCAGCGACGCCGACGACACCCGATAGTCCTGAACCAGAACGTCTTTCACCGTCTCGAGTTTGGCGGCGCGCCGAACGGCCTCCAGCGTCACCGACAACGAGATCGGCGAGCGGGTGGAGATCAGGTCGGCCGCCTCCGCGGCCGGGCCGCCGTGTCCGCGCAGATTGGCGACGATCTCTTCGACCGTCTCAGCCGCATAGCAATCGTCGATCCAATGACGTTGGGCCGCAAGCTCGCTCGGTGGCGGCTCGACGGCGTGCTTGACCAGGGCGCCCTGCACCCCATCGGCGACGATCGACCGGGTGAACGCCTCGAGATCCGGGTGGGGCACGTAGTGGTCCGCGAACCCCATGGCGATGGCGTCGGCGCCGGAAAACGGCGCCCCGGTCAGCGCCGCGTGCAGCCCCAGCCCGCCGGGCGCCCTCGACAGCAGGAACGCCCCACCCACGTCGGGAACGAAGCCGATGCCGACCTCGGGCATCGCGACCTTCGAGGTGTCGGTCACCACGCGGATGTTCGCGTGTGCGCTGACGCCGACGCCGCCGCCCATCACGATGCCGTCCATCAGCGCCACGTATGGCTTGGAGAAGTCGGCGATCTGGGCGTTGAGCAGATACTCGTCGCGCCAGAACCGCCGCGCCTCGACGCCGTCCTTGCGCGCGCTTTGATAAATGGAGACCACGTCGCCGCCGGCGCACAACCCGCGCTCACCGGCGCCGGAGAGCACGACCGCGCGCACCGCGTCGTCGTCGGCCCAGTCGGTGAGGATCGCGCCGAGCGCGTCCACCATCTGCTGATTGAGCGAGTTGATGGCCTTGGGGCGGTTGAGCGTGATCAGACCGACGTCGCCGTCGATGCGGGTGAGAACCTCGTCGGATTCGTCGGTCACGCCCAAACCTCCCATCGCCGGGTCACCCTCGACGAAAAATCTAGATCGTGACGACCGGCGCCCTACCCGCGGGTAAGGGTTATCTTTAACCCGACGCCAGCAGCAAAGGCTCTGGGCGCCGGAAAATGCCCAGTTCGGCTGGGAACCCGGACGGCACGCTGCTCGTTGAGATTGTGTTCGCACAGCTCGAAGCCAATAGAGAGGATCCGACGGTGCGGGAGACAAGCAACCCGGTATTTCGTTCGCTGCCCAAGCAGCAGGGCGGATACGCGCAATTCGGCACGGGCGCGCCCCCGATGCAGGGCTACGGCTATGGAGCCGACCCCTACGCGGCGCCCTACCCAGCTCCGTACCAGGAGGCCAGGGCTTCGCGTCCGCTGACCATCGACGACGTCGTCACCAAGACCGGCATCACGCTGGCCGTGCTGGCGGTGTCCGCCGTGGTCTCCTACTTCCTGGTGGCGTCCAACCTGGCGCTGGCGATGCCGCTGACAATGATCGGCGCGCTGGGCGGCCTGGGGCTGGTGCTGGTCGCGACGTTCGGCCGCAAGCAGGACAGCCCGGCCATCGTGCTCAGCTACGCCGTGCTCGAGGGGCTCTTCCTGGGCGCCATCTCGTTCGTGTTCGCCAACTTCTCCGTCTCGCACGCCAATGCCGGCGCGTTGATCGGGGAGGCCGTCCTGGGCACCTTCGGGGTGTTCTTCGGCATGCTCGTCGTCTACAAGACGGGGGCCATCCGGGTCACGCCCAAGTTCACCCGGATGCTGGTCGCCGCGATGTTCGGCGTGCTGTTCCTGATGCTCGGCAATTTCGTGCTCGCGATGTTCCACGTCGGCGGCGGTACCGGCCTGGGCCTGCGCAGCGGCGGACCGATCGCCATCATCTTCTCGCTGGTGTGCATCGGGATCGCGGCGTTCAGCTTCCTGATCGACTTCGACGCGGCCGACCAGATGGTGCGCGCCGGGGCGCCGGACAAGGCGGCCTGGGGCATCGCGCTGGGTCTGACCGTGACGCTGGTCTGGCTGTACATCGAGATCCTGCGTCTGCTCAGTTATCTGCAGAACGACTAACCCTCGTCGACGAAAAGACCGGCACGCCAAAGGCGTGCCGGTCTTTTCGTGCCGGGCGTCGAATGTGAACTGACGCCGCCGAGCGTGCGCTCATGGCGGGCCTTCCCGGCGTGTCGCCGCCCTGGGCGCACGCTTGACCTGAAGAGCGGTCAGCTGAGCCGCTCGATGATCATCGCCATGCCCTGGCCGCCACCGACACACATGGTCTCCAGGCCGAACGTCTTGTCGTGCGTCTGCAGGTTGTTGATCAACGTGGTCGCGATCCGCGCGCCGGTCATGCCGAAGGGGTGGCCCAGTGCGATCGCCCCGCCGGACACGTTCAGCTTGTCCTCGTCCATGCCCAGCTCGCGGGCCGAGCCCAGCACCTGGACCGCGAAGGCCTCGTTGATCTCGTAGAGGTCGATGTCGTTGATCGACATGCCCGCCCGCGCCAGCGCCTTCTTGGACGCCTCGATCGGACCCAGCCCCATGATCTCCGGCGACAGGCCGCTGACGCCGGTGGACACGATGCGCGCCAGCGGGGTCAGGCCGAGTTCCTTGGCCTTGGTGTCGCTGGTGATCACCAGCGCGGCGGCGCCGTCGTTCAGCGGGCAGGCGTTGCCCGCCGTCACGGTGCCGTTGGGCCGGAACACCGGCTTGAGCTCGCTGACCTTCTCATACGTGGTACCGGGACGGGGGCCGTCGTCGGTGCTGACGGTGGTGCCGTCGGGCAGGGTCACCGGAACGATCTCGCGCTCGAAGAACCCACTCTTGATCGCTTCCTCGGCGCGGTTCTGGCTGCGCACGCCCCAGCGGTCCTGCTCCTCCCGGCTGACGCCGGTGAGGATGGCGACGTTCTCGGCGGTCTGACCCATCGCGATGTAGACGTCGGGCACGTTCCCGTCGGCCCGCGGGTCGTGCCATTCGTCGGCGCCGCCCGCCGCGGCGGCGGTGCGCTCCTGGGCCTCGTCGAACAACGGGTTCTTGGTGTCCGGCCATGAGTCGGAGTTG
This sequence comes from Mycobacterium sp. E183, assembly GCF_001667735.1. Taxonomy (GTDB): domain Bacteria; phylum Actinomycetota; class Actinomycetes; order Mycobacteriales; family Mycobacteriaceae; genus Mycobacterium. Next base: position 7,387 of record NZ_LZJN01000099.1, on the reverse strand, counting down.
CCCTTGCCGAACCGGGACACGGTCTCCACGCCGGCCGAGATGAACGCGTCGCCCTCGCCGGCCTTGATGGCGTGGAACGCCATCCGGGTGGTCTGCAGCGACGAGGAGCAGTACCGGTTGACGGTGGTGCCGGGCAGGAAGTCATAGCCGAGCTCGACGGCGACCACCCGCGCCATGTTGAAGCCGGACTCGCCGCCGGGCAGGCCGCAGCCCAGGATCAGGTCGTCGATCTGGTGGGGGTTGAGCGCGGGCACCTTGTCCAGCGCCGCGCGCACCATCTGGGCGGCCAGGTCGTCGGGTCGCATGGAGACCAGCGACCCCTTCATCGCGCGGCCGATCGGCGAGCGGGCGGCGGAGACAATAACGGCTTCAGGCATGACGGTTCCCTTCAAATCCCTTCCGGATTCCGGCGAGCTCGCTTCACAAACCGTTGACTGGACGCCGACGGACTAGGACAAATCTAGTCGTTGCCAACCGGTGGGCACGAGGACGGGGCGGGTCCCGGCGCCGGGCGACGCCACAGCCGCGACATCACGCTGGTTCGGGTGTGCCGCTGTCCGAGCACCGGCGGGGTCGTCGACGCCGCCAATTCCAGCGGCGGGATGTCGACCTCCTCGCCCAGCGCCTCGCACAGCGCGCGCAGCAGCGCGTCGGCCGCGATCGCGTACGCCGGGGCGGACGGGTGGAAGCCGTCGGGGGAGAACATCACGTGCGGCGTCGACCGGAATTGGGGTGTCAGCAACTGCCCGAGCGGTACCGGCATGCCGCCCGCGGCCCGGACCGCCGCGGCCTGGGCGCGCGCGAGCTGCGAGCAGCGCTCGTGCGCCAGCGACCGAAGCGGTTGCGGGATGGCGGTGATGACACCCAGGTCGGGACAGGTGCCGGCGACCACCACCGCGCCGCGGGCGCGGAGCTTGCGAACGCTGAGCCCCAGCCGCTGCGCCGACTGGCTCACGCCGTTGAGGGCCGTCACGTCGTTGGCGCCCACCATGATCACCGCCGCGTCCGGCGGCGCCCCGGCCACGAACATCGCATCCACCTGGCCGCACACCCCCTTCGACGTGGCGCCGACGATGGCCTTTGTGCTCAGCCGGATCCGCTTGCCGGTCTGCTCGGCGAGGCCCCGGGCGATCCGGACCCCCGGCACCTCCTCGGGGCTCACGCACCCGTACCCGGCGGCGGTGGAATCGCCGAAGATCATCAAATGCAGGTCGACGGGCATGCCGCGGTGCCAACGCTCCACCGGCCCGCCGCCGCGGGTGTACACCCCGTCGGCGCGCGGCGGGATGTCCCATGACTTGGGGATGACGGTGCGCGCGTGCGTCGCCTGACCGACGAGCAGGTTGCGCGCACCCAGATAGGCAGTTCCTGTCGAGGCGAGGGCGCCTGCGGTGGCCAGGGCGATCGCCGAACGACGGGGCACCCGCATGGTCACGCAACCTATTTTAGATGGGCTTGCATGTTTGCGGGGTCGGGCGACGAACAATGTGGTCACGGGAGGAATCAAATTGGTAACGAATCAGACTTTTTAAATGTTCTCTTAAGAAGTGCCTGTCAAGCTGAGTCGGCGGGGTTGGCTGAGTGCCTTGGATGAGCGGCTGAACCAGACGCTTAGCTGCCTCGTCACATGCTGTATCGCACTACAACGGCGTAGGAAGTGTTGAGCATGAGCGCACCCGGTCAGGTATCCGGTTCCCCCCGGACTGCCCTTCGTCCTTATCAAGTTCTCAAGGCGCGTCGCGCGGAAACGCGCCGGTACGCGATGAGCGACGGCGCGCCGGTCGAGGTCCTCGAGTCCGGGCCCAGCGTTGCTGCGCGGCTGGCCAACCTGACGTCGCGGGTGACCATCCGGCCGGTGCTGTCCGTCGGTAGCCACGTCCCCAACTTCCCCTGGCCCTGGGGGCTGATCGACCTGGCGGCCCGGGTGGTGCTGCCGGTGTCGGCCACCGTGCGCGAGACGGTGAAGCTGCCCAACGCCTCGGCGCAGCTGGTGCGCGCGCCCGGTGTGCTGCCCGCCGACGGCACCCGCCGGGTGGTCGTCTACTTCCACGGCGGCGCGTTCCTGACGTGCGGGGCCAATTCGCACGGCCGGCTGGTCGAGACGTTGTCTCAGTCCGCCGACGCGCCGATCTTGGTGGTCAACTACCGGCTGCTGCCCAAGCACTCGATCGGGATGGCCCTCGACGACTGCCACGACGGCTACCAGTGGTTGCGGCTGCGCGGATATCAGCCGGATCAGATCGTGCTGGCAGGCGACTCCGCCGGCGGCTACCTGGCGCTCGCGCTGGCGCAACGCCTCCAGGAGGAGGGCGAGGAGCCCGCGGCGCTGGTGATGATCTCGCCGCTGCTGCAGCTGGCGAAGGAAGACAAGCAGGCCCATCCCAACATCAACACCGACGCGATGTTCTCGCACCGGGCGTTCGACGCGCTGGCCGAGCTGGTCGCCAGCGCGGCCACCAAGCACAAGGTCGCGGGGCGGCCCGAGGAGACCTACGAGCCGATCGAGCACATCAAGCCCGGCCTGCCGCGGACGCTGATCCACGTCTCGGGATCCGAGGTGTTGCTGCACGACGCGCGGCTGGCGGCGAGCCGGTTGGCCTCGGTCGGGGTGCCGGCCGAGGTGCGGGTGTGGCCCGGCCAGATTCACGACTTCCAGTTGGCCGCGCCGATCGTCCCCGAGGCGGTCCGGTCGCTGCGCCAGATCGGCGACTATATCCGCGAGGCCACCGGCTAGCGCAACGCCGCGGGCGTCAGGGGGAAGCCGTCGTGCACCGCGGGAACGTGCCTGACACGATGAACGCATGCGGATCGCCCAGCACATCAGTGAGCTCATCGGCGGCACGCCGCTCGTGCGCCTGAATTCCGTCGTCCCCCAGGGCGCCGGCACCGTGGCGGCCAAGGTCGAGTACCTCAACCCCGGGGGCAGCTCGAAGGACCGGATCGCGGTCCGCATGATCGACGCCGCCGAGGCGAGCGGGCTCCTGAAGCCCGGCGGCACCATCGTCGAACCCACCTCCGGCAACACCGGCGTCGGCCTGGCGCTGGTCGCCCAGCAGCGCGGGTACAAGTGCGTGTTCGTCTGCCCCGACAAAGTCGGCGAGGACAAGCGCAACGTGCTGCTCGCCTACGGCGCCGAGGTGGTGGTCTGCCCGACGGCCGTGCCGCCCGAGCACCCGGACAGCTACTACAGCGTCTCCGACCGGCTGACCCGGGAGATCGACGGCGCCTGGAAGCCCGACCAGTACGCCAACCCCGAGGGCCCGGCCAGTCACTACGCCAGCACCGGCCCGGAGATCTGGGCGGACACCGACGGCAAGGTCACCCATTTCGTCGCCGGCATCGGCACCGGCGGCACGATCACCGGCGCGGGCCGCTACCTCAAGGAGGTGTCGGGCGGCGCCGTGCGGATCATCGGCGCGGACCCCGAGGGGTCGGTGTACTCCGGGGGCACCGGCCGGCCCTACCTGGTCGAGGGCGTGGGCGAGGACTTCTGGCCCGCCGCCTACGACCCGACCGTGCCCGACCAGATCATCGCGGTGTCCGACTCCGACTCGTTCGACATGACCCGGCGGTTGGCCCGCGAGGAGGCGATGCTGGTCGGGGGGTCGTGCGGGATGGCGGTGGTGGCCGCGCTGAAGGTCGCCGAGGAGGCCGGCCCCGACGCTCTGGTGGTCGTGCTGCTGCCCGACGGCGGCCGCGGCTACATGGCGAAGATCTTCAACGACGCCTGGATGTCGTCGTACGGGTTCCTGCGCAGCCGCCTCGACGGTTCCACCGAGGAGTCCACGGTGGGCGACGTGCTGCGCGGCAAGTCCGGCGCCCTGCCCGACCTGGTGCACACCCATCCGTCCGAAACCGTGCGCGACGCCATCGGCATCCTGCGCGAGTACGAGGTGTCCCAGATGCCCGTGGTCGGCGCCGAGCCGCCGGTGATGGCCGGCGAGGTCGCGGGCAGCGTCTCCGAGCGCGAGCTGCTGTCGGCCGTCTTCGAGGGCCGGGCCAAGTTGGCCGACGCCGTCGCGCTGCACATGAGCCCGCCGCTGCCGATGATCGGCGCGGGGGAGTTGGTCAGCGCGGCGGGCAAGGCCCTGCGCGACTGGGATGCGTTGATGGTGGTCGAGGAGGGCAAACCCGTCGGGGTGATCACCCGATATGACCTGCTCGGCTTCCTTTCGGACGGGCCGCGGCGACGCTGACGACGCGCCCGTCCGGCGCGTGACGATGTCTCGCCCGGCCGCTGTGCGCTCGGGTACTGTAATGCCGCCTGGTTCAGCTGGTCCGCAGTGGAAGGGGTGCTCGTGACCGATCAACCGCCGCCCGGCGGCGACTACCCGCCGCCGCCGCCCGGATCACCCGGCGGTCAGCAGACCCCGCCCGCGTCGTCGACACCGGCCGGCGGTTCCTATCCGCCGCCCCCGCCTCCGCCCGGTGGCGGCTCCTATCCGCCGCCCCCGCCGTCCTCAGGTGGGTACGCCCCGCCGCCCCCCGGACCGGCGATCCGCACGTTGCCGACGGAGTCCTACACGCCGTGGCTCAGCCGGTTCCTGGCGTTCGTCATCGACATCCTCCCGTACGCCGTCGTCCACGGCATCGGCACCGGGATCCTCGTCGCCACGCAGCAGACGGCGTGCGTCACCGACGTGACGCAGTACGCCGTCAACCAGTACTGCGCGACGCAAAACTCGACCATCGGCCTGGCCGCGCAGTGGCTGGCCTCGCTGGTGGGTCTGTTCTATCTGATCTGGAACTACGGCTACCGCCAGGGCACCACCGGGTCGAGCGTCGGCAAGTCGGTGATGAAGTTCAAGGTGGTCAGCGAGGTCACCGGCCAGCCCATCGGTTTCGGGATGTCGGTGGTGCGTTCCCTGGCGCACTTCGTCGACGCGATCATCTGCTTCATCGGTTTCCTTTTCCCGCTGTGGGATTCGAAGCGGCAAACGCTGGCGGACAAGATCATGACGACCGTCTGCCTGCCGTCCGACGGAACCGAGCAGCTGCCGGGCTAGTCGTGCGGGCGCGGTAGCCGGGGCGGCCGTCGCCTAGGCTGATCGTCGATGAGCGCCGACCGCACCGGACACTTCACCGGACTCGCCACCAAAGCGATTCACGCCGGCTACCGGCCGGACCCGGCGACCGGGGCGGTCAACGCCCCGATCTACGCCAGCAGCACCTTCGCCCAGGACGGCGTCGGCACGCTGCGCGGAGGATTCGAATACGCGCGCACCGGAAACCCGACGCGCGCCGCGCTGGAGGCCTCGCTCGCGGCGGTCGAAGAAGGCGGCCACGGGCGGGCGTTCGCCTCGGGCATGGCCGCCACCGATTGCGCGCTGCGGGCGATGCTGCGGCCCGGCGACCACGTGATCATCCCCAACGACGCCTACGGCGGCACCTTCCGGCTGATCGACAAGGTGTTCACGCAGTGGGGCGTTCACTACACGCCGGTCGCGCTGTCCGACCTCGACGCCGTCCGCGCGGCCATCACGCCGCAGACCCGCCTGATCTGGGTGGAGACGCCGACCAACCCGCTGCTGTCCATCGCCGACATCGCGGCCCTCGCCGAAGTCGGTCAGCAGTACTCGTCAAAGGTGTTGGTGGACAACACTTTTGCCTCACCTGCGCTGCAGCAGCCGCTGACGCTGGGCGCCGACGTGGTGCTGCATTCGACCACCAAGTACATCGGTGGCCACTCCGACGTGGTGGGCGGCGCGCTGATCACCAACGACGCCGAGCTGGACGTGGCTTTCGCGTTCCTGCAGAACGGAGCCGGGGCGGTGCCCGGCCCGTTCGACGCCTACCTGACCATGCGCGGGCTGAAGACCTTGGTGCTGCGGATGCAGCGGCACAGCGAAAACGCCTCGGCCGTAGCCGAATACCTCGCCGGGCACCCGGCGGTGAGCGCCGTGCTGTATCCCGGCCTGCCGGGCCATCCCGGGCACGAGGTCGCCGCCCGGCAGATGCGCGGGTTCGGCGGCATGGTGTCGGTGCGCATGCGGGGCGGCCGGCAGGCCGCGCGGGATCTGTGCGCCCGCACCGAGGTGTTCATCCTGGCCGAATCGCTCGGGGGGGTCGAGTCGCTGATCGAGCACCCCAGCGCCATGACGCACGCGTCGACGGCCGGTTCCCAACTGGAAGTGCCCGACGACCTGGTGCGGCTGTCGGTCGGCATCGAAGACGAGGCGGACCTGCTGGCCGACCTCGAGCAGGCCCTCGGCTGACCAGCGCCCCGACGGCGCCTACGAGTGGTACGGCTCCGCGCTGACGAGCGTGACCTCGACGGTGTTGCCGTTGGGCACCACGTAGCTGCGGGTCTCGCCCACCTTGGCGTCGATCAGGGCTCCGCCCAGCGGTGAGTTGGGCGAGTACACCTCGAGCTTGCCGTCGTTGACGCCCTCCTGGCGGGTGGCGATCAGGAAGGTCTCACTGTCCGACTTGTCGCCGTTGTAGTAGACCTTCACCACCGAACCGGGCAATGCGACACCGGACTGCTTGGGCGCTTCGCCGACCTTGGCGTTGTTGAGCAGGTCCTGCAGCTGACGGATGCGGGCCTCCTGCTGGCCCTGCTCCTCACGGGCGGCGTGGTAGCCGCCGTTCTCGCGCAGGTCGCCTTCTTCCCGGCGGTCGTTGATCTCCGCGGCGATGACCGGACGATTCGCGATCAATTGATCGAGCTCCGCCTTCAGCCGGTCATGTGACTCCTGGGTCAGCCACGTCACCGAAGTGTCCGTCATCTCGTCGTGCTCCTCGTGTTGTCGTTCCGCGAAACCGCGTAAGCCTGTTAAACCCCACCGCCGGAGGTATCCGGGTTCTCTCCCCGAGTGCTGCCGATCCGTTGTGCTAACGGCCTTAATGCAGCAATACACGGTCCCATCAGGAACCGTGCATTCACCCATGTTACCACCGCGCAAACAATTGATGACCCCAAATTCGCAGTTCGGCTGTTGTCCGGGGGCTCACGCCGGCCGCAGATAGGCGGGCACGTCGGTTCCGCACCCGTAGATGTCGGCCATCACCGGCGGTTTGCTGGACTTCACCGTGGTGGTCAGCTGCACCGTGGCCGCCTCGGACGGAGGCACCAGCACCTCCCGGCGGCCCGTCTCGCTGCCGTCCTTGGCCCGGACCCGCACGATGCAGTCCACCGGCCGCGACGGATCGGATCGCGTCACGCTGATCGTTACCGACGCGGTCTGGTCGTCGACCAGCCGATAGCCGGCCAGCGTGCCCGTCACGGCGCTGGGTCATCGTCGGCCTCGGCGCGCTGGTGGTCGCCGCCGGCCTGGTGATCGCCGTCGTCGGCTACCAACGGCTGGGCACCAGCGCCGTGACGGGCACGCTGGCCGGCTATCGGCTGGTCGACGACCAGACCGCGTCGGTAACGATCAGCGTGACG
>NZ_LZJN01000098.1 GCF_001667735.1 Mycobacterium sp. E183 | reverse complement strand
CGCGTCGCGATGAGCTTTCAGCATCGGAAGCAGCGAACTGCTCTGCCCCGCGTTGCCCGCGACGTTCATCGGCACCGAGGAGGTGGCCCTCCGTCGACTCGATTCCCTGGCGCCCGAGCTCTTGCTGCCCGACGACGTGGCATTCCTCAAGCTCGACGTCCAGGGGTTCGAGAGGCAGGTGATCGCCGGCGGGGAGACAACGGTGCACGATCGCTGCGTCGGAGTGCAGCTCGAGCTCTCGTTCGAGCCCTTGTACGACGGTGGCATGCTCGCCGACGAGGCGATGGACCTGATGCGCTCACTGGGCATGGCGTTGGCCGGATTCGCGCCGTTCTTCTTCGATGTCCGAACCGGGCGACTGCTGCAGGCCGACGGGGTTTTCTTCCGACCGGCCGGGGTGTGACGGTCGGGCGCCGCCTGGCCCGCACGCCGTCGAGAAGGGCGAGGCCGCAACGCCTTCGGGCGGACCAATGCGGCGCAATGTGTGCGCATTGCACCCCGGTACACCACGCATTTTCGAGCCGAAAGTGTGCCAAATCGGTACGGCAAATTGCTGCGCGCGGGCCCTCTTGGGTGAATTAGGATAACTCCGATGGCGGTTGGCGTGCCCCTACACCGCCCGATGACTCGGCGACACGAAAGGGGTGGTCGGTGACTGCACCGCATCCTGCTGTCGACCGCGCCGACTCAGCGGGCAACGCCAGTCTCCTCGCGCCCGCGGGCCACGGTGTCGAACGAGTGACGTTGCGGCACACCTCACCGACACTGCCGCGGCCTCGGCGGTTTTCGATTCGGCCGACGATGACTTCAGCGTAAGGAGAGCCAGCCGATATGCCGCAGACGTTGAAGGTCGAATACGAAGAACTCATGGCGCGGGCCAATGAGATCGAGGCGGCGCTGCCGGCCATCCCGGCCACCAATCCCGCAGCCCCGTGTGCCCTCTCTTTTGTCAACGATGCCGCCACCCAACTCGCGCTTTCCGCCGACTCGATGCGGCTTTACCTCAGGGCGTGCGAGCGGGAGTGGCGGGCGCTGGCGAAATCACTCCGCAACGCCGCCAAAGCCTACGAAGAGGTCGACGAGGGCAGCGCCGAGGCCATCAACGCCGTCGACGGCGGTTCGTCCGCATCGGGGGTCGGCAACGGAAGCGACCGGATGACGGCCAATTGCGACCCGGACGAGGACTTCGGCGGCTACCTGCCCCCGCCCCCACCGCCACCGCCGGCGTTCGAGTACCCCTACTACGAGGTCAGGCAGGCGGCGACGGCCATCGAGTCCGGCGACCAGGGCACCGCCTTCAAAGCGTTCGCGAAGGAGTGGGACAACTTCCAACGAGAATTCCAGAAGGAGACCTACCGTTTCCGGCCGTTCAGCTCGTGGGAGGGCGAGGCATGCGCAGCGGTCGAGTTGAATTTCGAGGCACAACGGCAGTGGATCTACTCGATGGCTCAATTGTGCGTCAGCCTCGGAAACCAGGCCCTGAGAGTCGTCGACGCCCACAAGAAAGCTCGGGTCATGGGCGATCGTCAGACGCATGACTATGACGGAAAGTGGACCGTCGAGGCGGAACACCCCACGAGTTACGAAGTGTCGCAATGTGATTACTGGTACCAGCGGTATGTGACGTCGTATCCGTATTACCTGTACATGGCGGTCAGCTGGTATGAAAGCCTGCAGCAGAAATCGGAGACGTCGCTCAACATGTACATCGCGAACGCGTCGCTGCCGCTGCCGCCGGTGAATCCCAAGGCTCCGCCCGCCGCCACCCGCATTTCGGCGCCCCCCGACCCGAATGCGCCGGGCGACGGAACGATCGATCCGACCATTCCGGGCGGTTGGCCCACCGGCGACGGAACCGGGGCGCCCGCCACCCCCATGACGCCCATGGTGCCGCCGATGCCGGGCGGCGGCATGCCGGGGGCGGCGGACCAGCCGGCCATGGACGCCGCCATGAAAGATGCGTTGAAGGGCAAGCCGGGTCTGCCCGGGGGAGGCGGGGTCAAACCGGCCGGGTTGGGCGGCGGCGGGGCCGGTGTGCCGTCGATGCCATTGCAGCCCGCGGTGGATTCCGAGGCGGCGTCCCGGCCCGCCGGTGCGGCACCCGGTGGCGCGGGCCCGGGCCGCGGAATGCCGGGCGTTGGCGGCGCCGCCGGTGGCGGCATGGGCGGCGGGATGGCGCCGATGGGCGGGCCCGGCCAGAACCAAAACCAGGGCAAGGGCAAACGCGTGCAATCGGACGACGAGTCGCTCTACACCGAGGAACGCGCATGGACCGAGGGCGTCATCGGGAACCGCCCGCGCAAGACAGCACCCGAGAAGTAAGGATCCCAAATGACCGTGGAGATGCACCCCCAGGTGGCAGAGGCGCTGCGGCAGGCGCAGCTGTTCCAGTCGGCGTTGGAGGACCAGCAGCACCGAACGAATACCGAAACGTTCACGGCCACAGACGAATCGAAGACCGTCGAGGCAACCCTCAATGCCCGACTCTGCTTGACCGGTCTCCACATCGAGGACGGCCTGCTGCGCCTGGGAGCCGAAACGGTCGGGGAGCGCGTCAACGAGGCGATCGGCAACGCGCGGGCCGTCGCGACCGCCGCGATCGACGCCGAGGAGGACCGGCTCATCGAGTTGGTCGCCGGCATCGCCGGTTCGCTCAAAGGGACCCTCGGCTTAACCTGAGCGAAACCCGGTGCCGGACAGGGGTTTGAATGCTCCGGACCGGCGGGGACCCACGCTCAATTTGGCGCAGTTGGCTTGGCTGAACCTCGATTACGCTTACTAACCATGATGTCCGGTACCCTCCAGCGGCCGACGCGTTGGCGCATGCCGCCGGCGCAGGAGTAGGCGATGGGCGTCGCGAAGCCGGTCAGCGAGTATGCCGCGCAGATGCTCACCCCGGACGCCTGGCCCGAGGTGGACGAGGACAACTACTACGACCGGGCGCAGCAGTACACCGAGGTGCTGCGGCAGGTCACCGCGGTGTTGGAGACCTGCCAGCACGAGCAGAGCGACATCTTCGACGGAGGATTCTGGTCCGGCGGTGCCGCCGCCGCGGCCAAGAGCGAGCTCGGCACCAACATCGATGAGCTCAAGAAGCTGCAGAACGGCCTGGCGACGGTCATCACCTGGCAGCGGTATGTCGCCGATTCGGTCACCCAGGCCAAATGGGATGTCAGTGACATCGTCGAGGCCGCGCAGACGGAAATCCGCGCCCTCGAGAACGACTCCACCCTGGACGCCGCCGAGCGGACCACCGCGATCAACTCGGTGCTCAGCACCGCCTACGGGGCGAACCTCAGCGTGGTCACCGGCACCGCCGAGCGGATCGTGGCGAGCAAGGCGTGGAAGCCGCCCCACAATGCGCTGCGGGACTTGCTCGATCAGAAGACGCCGCCGCCGGTCACGCTGCCGGACGGTCCATCATCGCCGGCGCCGCCCGTCGAGGAAGACGGTCCGCGGCCCGGCCCCGCGCCACCGGCGCCGGTGACGCCACCGCCGGCGGCGCCCCCGCTGGCGCCCCCCGCGATGCCACCTTCGGCAATGCCCACACCGGGGCCAGGCGCGCAGCCCCCGCCCGGAATGCCGACCGTTCCCGGGCAGGTGCCCGCCCCACCGGCCGTCAAACCCGGCGGGGGTGGCCCCGCCGTGCCTGGCGGCCCGGGCGGTCCCGGCGGTGTACCGGCACCGCCGTCGGCTCCCGCGGCGCCGCTGAGCCCGGCGGCGTCGGCGGAACCGCTCGGCGCGGGCGGACGCGGCAAGGGCATGACGCCGGCGTCGCTGATGTCGCCGTCGGTCGCGCCCCGGACGGAAGAGTCGGCGACGGCCGCGCCCGTCGGCGGGGCCGGCATGCCGGCCGGACTGCCGGGCGCCTCGGGCGGCGGATCGCGCGGTGGCGGCGCCGGGGCGGGCGCAGGTGCTTCGGCGGCGCAGAAGCCGCCAACCGGTTCGGCCAGCACGCGACCCGCGGCCGCCGGCAATCGGCCGGCGCCGGCCCGACCCGCCGCGTCCGCCGGCGACCCGGCATCGACCGAGCGGAGCGACGCGGCGGATGCCGTTGTCGTGACACCAATCATCCCGGTTTCGAAGGCGCGCGCCGAACGCGACGCCATCGCGGACGCAGCCACCGCCGACGCGGCGCGCCGCCAGGCCGATCCGCTGCGATTGGCGCGGCGCATTGCGGCGGCCCTGAACGCACCCGGCGCCAACGGTGCCGGCGAACTCGGATTCTTTTGGGTGACGGCGGTGACCACCGACGGGCAGATCGTGGTGGCCAACAGCTACGGGCTCGCCTACATCCCCGACGGGGTGCAATTACCCGAACAGGTGCAGATGGCCAGCGCCGACGACGCCATTCCCGCCGCGGAACGGGCGCGCTGGGCCACCTACCCGGTGATGGCCGTTCAGGGTTGGGCGCAGCACCACGACCAGAAGCTGCGCGCGGTGATCGCGACCGAGGAGCAGCTGGCCAATTCGGATCCCGGTGCCGCGAAGGTCCTGCTGAAGCCCGACGACATCCCGGACAACGGCGACATGGTCGGTCTATCCCGGCTGGCCGTCGTGGACCCGGAGGCGGCCGACCGGCTGGCCGCCACCACGGACGTCCGGCTGGTCAACCTGTTGCCGCCGGCGCCCGCCGATGCGACCCCGTCGGCAGACAGCCAGCGGGCCCCTGACGAACTGATGGACTCCGACGCCGCAGCTCACCTCGCCGCCTCGCTGGCCGAAGGCAAGATCAGCCTGCAGGAGATGCTGGCGCAGGTGCCGAAATCGGCCGAGGATCCCGCTCCGCCCGTCGACCAGCGGCCGATGCTGTGGTTCGACGTGATGAAGCCGCTGGCCAGCCGCTCCCCCGGGCGGCAGGCCGCGCACCTGCGGGCCTTCCATCGTTACGCCGAGCACGCCCAGGAGGTGCTGGTCGCACAGGCGCACACCGCGGCCGATCCCGTGGCCCAGCGAGCCGCGGTCGCCGATTGGTTGTACTGGAAGCACCTGACCGGGTTGTTGTCGGCGGCGCTCTCCGACGCATCGTGAGTCGGTCGGCGACCCCTCGCTCGGACGAAGAAGCGGGCCTTGGTCCAACATTCCCGGCACCCCTCGGCCGGGAGCGGAGAAGGCCCGCCTTCGTCGGGGCGTCAGCCGATCACCGGGCGTCCTTTGCCTCCGCGACCTCCCTGCGCCGCCGGCCGATCACGCCCTCGGTCCACGGCCGCCGCTCGGTGTAGATCGCCTCCTCGTCGGATTGCGGACGCTTGCCCTTGCCGTTCGGTTGCCCCTGCGCACCGGGGGCGCCCATCGGCGCCCCGCCCATGCCGCCGCCCAATCCGCCACCGCCGCTTGGGATCCCGCGGCCAGGACCCGAGGACCCGGCCGCCGCCCCGGTGGACCGTGGCGGCGCTTCGGCGTCTACCGCGGGTTGCAACGGCATCGACGGCACACCGGTCCCGCCGCCGCCCAGCCCGGCCGGCTTCAGCCCCGGGCCCTTCGACGGGGCGGGCGCCCCCCTCCAAGCGCCCGCCCCGGTCGGGTCGGTGGGCATCGCCGGCGTACCGGTGAACGGCGCACTCGGCATGCCGGTGGGGGTGTTCAGGTACTCGTCGCCGTACGGCAACTCGTCGTATGGGGTGTCGGGATCCGTCTCGTACGAGCCGGGCTCGGGGGGCGGGGCGACGTAGTAGGCGGCGGGGGGCTTGGGCGGATTGATAGGCGCCAACGGCAGCGCCGCCCTCCTCTGGTATTCCGCCAGGACCTCCTCCGACTTCTTCTGCAGCCGCGCGTATTCCTCTTCCAACGCGGGCTTGACGCTGCCTTTCCAATGTTCTGCCGGCAGATGGCCTTGGAAGTACACCCACGCGTCGTCGAGCTCTTTCAGCTGCGCGACGGTGGGATGTTCCGTGACGGCCCAACGGTGCGTCGACACGACGCCTTGCGCCTGGCTGACCATCGTGCCGGACAACGCCGCCATCTGGTCGAGCCATGACCGATGCGAATCGAAGTTGTCTTCAACGGCGTATGTGGCGTCGCCGTACCATTCGACGAACGGCCGGAAACGATAGCGGGCCTCCAGCAGTGTCCGCTGGTGATCGGCCCACGTTCGCGCGAACAGGTCGAGTGAGACGCCCTGATCGAGTTCGGCGATCTCCTCGGCGGCCTGCCGGACCGGGTAGTACGGCGTCGGCTCAATCGACGAAGCCCCAACCTTTTTCGTGTCGCCGAGTGCCACCGGATCGGGATCTTCGCCGGTGACGCCGGGCGCCGCGGCCTGCACCGACGTGCCGTCGTCGATGGCCTCTTGCGAGTTCTCGTCGACCTCCTCGTAGGCCTTCGCGGCGTTGCGTAGCGACTCCGCGAGGCGGCCGCGCTCGCGTACGCCGACCCCCAGGTAGAGCCGCATATTGTCGGCGGACAACGCAAGTTGCGCGACGGCGGCGGTGACCATGGCCAGGGCGCAGGGCGCTTCAGCGTTGTCGGCGGGCTGACCCGGGATCGCGGCCTCCACCTCGTCGGCCCTGGCCATCAGCTCCTGGTACTCCACACTCAGCGTCTGCGGTTGGGTCAGCGTCTGCGTCATCGCGGATCATCTCCTTGGTCGAGGACTGTAGTCAGTCGACTACAGTGCATTCTCCGGTAGTGTAGTCATATGACTACAGACGGCACAAGCCCATCGGACCAGGTGGTTTGCCCCACGGGGCGCGACGAGGTGGTCGCGGCGATCCTGGACAGCGCGAGCCAGTTGTTCGCCGAACGTGGGCCGGCCGCCACGTCGATCCGCGATGTCGCCACTGCGGCGCGGGTCAACCACGGCCTGGTGTTCCGTCATTTCGGCACCAAGGAGAGGCTGGTCGCGGCAGTACTCGATCAGCTGGCGGCCCAGCTGGCCACGCTGATCGAGCGCGGCGCACCGGCGGCAGACGTCGAGGCTGCCGGGCGCCGTCAGTTACGGGTGATCGCGCGGGCGCTCCTGGACGGGTATCAGGCAGGCCGACTGCAGACCAGCTTCCCGGCGGCAGCCAGGCTGCTCGACGACATCAGGCCGGGGCATTGCAGCGACGAGGCGGCACGGCGCGCGGCGGCACACGCGGGCGCGTTGCTCATCGGCTGGCAGATGTTCGAGCCGTTCCTGCGCGCGGCAACGGGACTACGCGAGTTCGGCGAAGACGAGCTGGAGCGGTCCATCGCCGCCGAATCCGCAAGGCTTGCCCGGCCGCGTTGAGGCGCGGTGTGTGCGTTGCCCTCAACCGCTCAGAGTGTGACACCCGACGGCGCAGCCTGCGGGCCGGCCGGCGAGATGGGCTCGGCCGGAACCTTTTCGGCGGTCTCCGCGCCGGGCGCGGCACCGTCGGATTGCGCATCTGGCCGCCCGTCTTCTTCGTCGGCCCGGCGGTCCTCGTCGGTGGGAGCCTGGTCCTTCTTATTGCTGTCGGCGAGTTGCGCGGGAGCGGACCCGGCCCCCTGCATGCCTTGCAGGCTCCCCATCGCGCCCTGCATGCCCTGCATCACGGAACCCAATGGGCCCGTTGCGCCGGCCAGTTCACCGGGCTGAGGCACCGGACTACCGGGCTGCGGGGACGGCTTGGCGGGGCTGGGCTCGTCGCCATCGTTCGGCTTGTCCGCCTCGGGTTTGACTCCGGGTGAACCGCTCGCAGGTTCTTTCGCGGATGGGAGGAACTGAACCTGGGTCAGGTGGTCTCCGAGCCGCTCGTCGGTGTCGGCATACATCGCGGCCGCGGCGGCGATGCTCGATCCCGTCTTGGTCAGTGCGGCTTTGACCGCAGGCAACCCGTCGGTCACCGGTGATTCGATGATCGGCAATGTCGCATTGATGGCCGCCGAGACGGCATCCGTGCCCGGCGCCACGATGGGCGCCGGCGGCGTGGGAAATGGCAATTGTTGCAGCGTGTTTCCCGCGTTCTCCAAGCGGGACGGTTCGACGACCAATGGCTCGATCATCAGTCGATCTCCTCTGCCCACTTGCGATTACGAGAATCTTACCCAACCTGCCGCCGCTCGAACCGCGGCAATTTCTACCCGCCTCGTCAGAATTGGATGTTGCGGACGATGTCGTAGACGCCCGTTATCCACAACAGCATTGGCAGGATGGCGGCGACCAAAACCCCGTCGAGCAGTTCCAGGACGCGCTTCATGACCGGTGAGATCCGGCGGATCCCCACGGTCGCACCGACGACCGCGAGCGCGACCACGCTCGTGGCCGAAAGGATGGTCAGGAAAAGCCATGCGGTGTTTGGATACCAGAGGCTCAACCGGGCGGTCACCCCGATCGGAATGGCGACGGTCGCCGCCAGCAGCGCCCACGCGCACCAGCGTTCCGCGTACAGGCGTGACCTGAATCCGCATGCGGCGGTGACCAAACCGGCGACGACCAGGCTGTGCACGAAGAAGTGTCCGCGCACGACGATCGCGACGACACCGACCGCCAGCACCAAAGTCCCGGCCGTGACGAATCCGATCAGCAGTCGTTTGGCAAGCGCGCTGCGTTCGGTGAGGCGTGCGGCCGAGCTCGGTACCGAGGCGATGATGGCATGCCACGTCCTCGCCTCTTTGTCGTCGCTGAGCTCTTGGCCCGCAACGGGTTCGAGCAGCTCGTCGTGCTCGACGGCCTCGCCGGGCGCGGGGATCGGCGGAAGCGCGATCCGGGCGACCGCGACGGTCAGCTTGGCCGCATTGGTGACGGTGAAGAGCCCGAACACGATGGCACCGGCCGGCACCCAATGCTGCCAGCCATAACCGAAGGCGACGGCGGCGGCGGTCACGGCAATGGAGGTGACGGCGACGAACGACGCGATCTCGGAACGACGGCGTGGGCCGCCGCGGGTCAACAGTGTCAAGAACAGCACCACCGCCGCCGCACCGGCGAGCTGTGGTGCCCCCAGCGGGGCCGCTTCACGGGGCGCCGGAATGGCCAGCGCCACAGCGACGGTGATCAGGGGAGCCGCCGTCGCCAGCAGGCTCTCCGACAGGCTCACATTCTTGTAGAACCTGTTGGCCACCCAGCTGCCCGTCAGGGCCAACAGCCCGGCGATGCCCAACGCGAGTGACCACCACAGGTGGCGCCCGGTGTTCCACCAGGCCAGTGCCGCGATCGCGGCGATCGCCACCGTGACGACGGGAAGCGCCACGCCGATGAACCGATTCACGGCGGGGCGGTCGAACTCCGCCGATTCGTCCAGCACGGCGATCGCGTCGATGACGTCCTCGACCAGCGGCCGGTACCGCTCGGTGCGGCTCACCGACACCAGCGTCAGCAGCGATCCGTCGACCACGACGGCGTCGTCCAGCGACTTGTCGGGCTTCAGGGGCGGGGCGCCCGGTCGGGCGAAAGTCCAAGCGCCCTGGGCCGAGAAGTCGAAACCGGCCAAGACATCGGCCGGAGTGTCTTCGAGAAGTTCGGCCAGAACCGCGACCGTGTCATCGATATACGCCTCGATCGGCGCGGACGACGGCAGGACGACGTCGGTCATCCGCCGCCCGGTAAGGATCGTCACCCGGGTGGTGGCGGGCTTGGCGGGCGCGGTGGTGCCGGCGGGCCCCGCAGTTGCGGCCGCGCCGGCAGTAGCGGTGGGTGCGCTCAACGACGTTCACCCCTGTCGAAATCGTCGGACAGTGCTGCGGCAAGCTCGGTAATCCTACGCTGGTAAACGGGGTCGAGCAGGCGGATTTCGATCTCTCCGCCGGCCGCGATGTGTTTGTCCCACGGCAACACCACGACCCGGTCCGGCCGAACGTGCTGCCCGAATTGCCGCACCAAGTCGGTGATGGCGACATTGGGTTCCCCGGGCGACACATGGTTGATCACCACACATGCGCGGCTCAGCAGATCCCGATGACCGCTGTCACGCAACCAATCGATGGCGACCGCGGCCTGCCGGGCAGCGTCGACCGATGCGCTGGTCACGATCACCAACCCGGATGCCGTTGCAAGCAGACCCCGAGTCAAGCCGGCCCCGCAATCGGCCAACACGACGCTGTAGAACCTCGACACCACGTCGGCCGCCCGCTGCCAGTCGGTTGTACTGAACGCGCGGGGCGCCGTGCCGTAGTCCGCCCCGGCGAGCACCTCGAGGTTGACGGCATTGACGCTGGTGAAAGCCCGCACCTCGTTGTAATGCGAAAGGTCCTTGCGCGCAAGGAGATCCGCGATACTCGAAGCCGATCGTTGCCCCGCACGATCCGCCAGATTCCCGGAGTCCGCGTCCGCGTCGAACGCCAGGATCCGGTCACCACGCACCTGTGCCAGCGTCGACCCCAGTGCGACCGTCAAGCTCGTCTTGCCGACACCACCCTTGAGGCTCAGCACGGCAATCTGATGAGATCCGCTGGGAATACGCTGTATTCGCCGGTGTAAGTCCCGCTCGTATTTCTCGTCGCGGGACAGACCAGGGTTGATGCGCGTCAGCTTGTACACCGCCCGCCGCCAACCGCGTTTCGGGATCGCCTTTTCGGCCGACTTCCTGCCCGGCTCGACCCCGATGTGGGTTACGGCAGCGGTGGGGCCGCGCTCGCCGTCCGCGGATGCCGGCGGCGAACTCGGTGGTGCCGGCGACTTCGTGGGGTGTTGCGCCGCGGGACGCGCCGGAGCTGCGGGAGAGACCTCGCGCTCACGTCGCTTCAACGATGGCGGGGGCACCGGCCCGCCGTTCGGTTCCGCCGTCGCATGGTTGGCCCGTGGAATCGCTGTGACGGTGGGCCCAACCGCTGCGTTCACGCGGTCGTCTCGGTCGTCGGCGCGATGGCTGTGTCGCCCGGTGCCGGCGCCGGCAACGTTTGCCGCGTTGGTGTCGTCGCGGTTTGCGCGACGCGAGTGTCGGGCGTGCTGAGCCGGGGCCTGAGCGCGTGGGTCAGGTTGCGGCGCAAGCGATTTCGGGCCGACAGGCGGGGGCTGCTGACGCCGTTCGACCGGCGGAGGTTCGGCCGGGGGCTGCCTGCGCCGCTGGGCCGGGGGCGGTTCGGGCAGCTCAACGGCAGCGGGCTCCGGCTTGTCGATCGGCATCGGTGGCCGCGCGGGCGGGCTCGACCGGCCCCGGTCGACGGGGGGAGGTGCGGGTGGCGCCGGGGCGGCTTGCTCCGTCGGGTCGATCGGTATCGGTGGCCGCGCAGGCGGGCCGGCCGGGGCCCACTCGACCGGGGGAGGTTCGGGTGGCGCCGGGGCGGCCTGCTCGGTCGGGTCGATCGGTATCGGTGGCCGCGCAGGCGGGCCGGCCGGGGCCCGCTCGACCGGGGGTGGTTCGGGCAGCGCCGTGGCGGCCTGCTCGGTCGGGTCGATCGGTATCGGTGGCCGCGTAGGCGTACCGGCCGCGGTCCACTCGATCGGTGGTAGGGGGGTTTCGGTTGCGACGGAGGAAAATTGCTCTTCGATGTGGATGGGCATCGGCGGCGGCGTATGCCCGTTGGGCTTGGGCGGACTGTGCGCCGCCGACGGCATCGCAACCGGCTCGGGCGGCATCACAACCGGCGCGTTGACGTCGAATTCCGTCTGCGCCGCAGCCTCGTCCGCAATCTCCATCCCCTCAAGGGATTGGAAGAGCCGGTCGTAGTCGGCCGCCATCAAAGCCTTTCGTCAACTCGTTTCATGCGAGGAAGCACGAGAAGAGCCTAGATCTCCCGTCAGGTCGACGTGGCCCAATCTCGTGCTTCGCCGCTCGCCATCGTCTTACGTGAACATGCCCGTGACGCCGGATTCGGTTTGCGCCATCGCCTGGCTGGCCTCGGTGATGCGCTGGGAGAGCGCCTGCAACGCGGCGTTGAGTTCAGCGGAGGTGTCATCCCAATTCCGCTGGACCTGCTGGTAGGCCTCCGAACCGCTGCCGCCCCACGCCTCGGCCAGCTTGGCGAGGGAACTCTTTCCCTCGTCGAGAAGACCCTGGGTGGTCTGCACTGCGCCCGCAATCGAGCTGGATCCCGCTTCGATACCGGCGAAATTCCATGACTGTTCCGACATATTGTTGCTCCGTTTCTTTGTGGTGCTGAGGGGGTGATGGGTCAGAAGTTCATCTGCGACGACAGCGAACTGGCTTGTTCCTCGTCGGCCGAGGAGTACTGGATTCCGGCGCCGTGAATGTTCTGCGAGATCTCGCTGAGCGCCTTGATCTGGGCCTGGCCCGCTTCGTGGAAGCGCGTCAGCGCCTGCTGAGCGGCGGCACCGGCTTGACCGCGCCAGTGGCCGGCCAGCTCGCCACCGGTGGACTCCACGGTTTGGATGACCCGCTGGAGCTCGCCGGAGATCCTGTCGAAGTTGCTAGCCTCCGCGCTGAGGGTAGCGGCATCGGTCTTCATCTCTGCCATGCTGGACTACTTTCTCTGTTTCCTGTCCTCGCCAAGTGATGGCAAGTCTTCCGGCCCTGGCGGCCGGGAAGTCTTTCTTTGTGGGCGCTCACCAGTCGTCCTCGTGCTCGAACTCCACGTCCTCGCCGTCGTCCGGGCGCGTGGCGAGCAGTGCGGGGGACGCCAGCCCTGGCCGGGCGGCCCCCGCGGATTGGGCGGACGAGCCACCCATGCCGACGGGGGCCGCACCCCCGCCCGCCGACGACCCGGCGCCGGCACCCGCGGGGGTGATGGCCTGCGACGGCTTGTCGAGCAACTGATTCATCAGCGACGTGCGGGCCGTCGTCCCGCCCGCACCGGGTAGTGCTTCGGAGCGCATGAGTCCCATCCCCACGCTGGGGCCGGATCCGCCGGCCAAGGGATGCGTGGAAAGTGGGCTGGCGCCGACCAGGCCCAGCTGGCCACCCTCTTTGCCGGGCAGATGGCCGAGCTTGTCGCCGACCAGGCTGTCCCCGGGGCCGCCCATACTGCCGGACTGGCCGGCCATCGAGGTGAGTTGTTGCAGCGGCTGCATCAGCTGCTGCATCGGTCCACCGAGCTGACCCAGCTGCCCGAGGGCCGGCATGGCCGGCTGCTCGAGGGGCACCCCGACTTCTGGCACCGTTTCCGGGATTTCGTCCTCCACCTCCGAGAGCGCGCGCATCGCGGCGGGAATCGCCTCGGAGCCAACGGCCGAGAGCGTGCTCAACGCCTCCGTGGCCACCGCTTCGCCCACACCCGGCTGCAGGATCGGCTTGATGGGCGGAAGCGGCTCGAAGGTCGTGTTCGCGATCGTCTCCACCTGATAGATGTCCATGACCGCGGCGGCCTGATTCCACATCCGGACGAAATAGTCGGTTTCGTTCAGACCGATCGGCACCATGTTGATGCCAAGGAAATTCGTGGCGGTAAGGACCGCGTGCGTGATGTGGTTGGTCGCGATCTCCGGCAACGACGGCGTCATCGCCAGCGCCTTGGCGTACGAGGCGGCCTGCGCCGCCGCGCGTGCCGCGCGTTCCTGGGCCTGCTGAGCCGCGGTTTGCAACCAAGCCACCATCGGCATCGTCGCGGCTATCGCGCGTTCGCTGCTCATGCCGGTCCACGACGCCTTGAGGGAAACCAGGGCGGCAGACAACTCGAGCGCCTGGGTCTCGAGAGCCCCCGCCAGCGCTTCCCAGCCGGCGGCGGCCTGCAGCATCGGAGCCGGACCCGCTCCGGCCATCAGCCGCGCGGTGTTCAGCTCCGGTGGCATCGCGTGCCACAACATGGCTATCCAGTCCCCTTGTCTGCGAGTGCTTTTCGGTTACCGCGTGAAGTCGTTCGCGACGCCGTACCGTGCATCGGCGCTTGCGCCGGGCGCCCTCGAACCCCGGCCGGCGGGGGTGGCGACTTCGTCGCCAATTCCGACAACCATCGGGTTAAGTGGCATTTTCTGCATTTGCATACCTCTTCTGCACATCGGCGCGAAATAGCTATTCATTTAGGGCAAAACAACCCATTGGCCAACGAAATCTCGGCTCGTTATGCATGCGGTGCGTTCAACGTTCTTACTGGGCGCTGGGATAATCGTAACCGCCTCCTGGAGGTGGTGAGTGCACTTCTTCCGGAGGATCCAAGTAGGCCGCTTGGATGACCTCTTTCCCCTCGGGAGCGACCAGAAATGCCTGGCCAGGCGGCCTCCGCTTCACCTGGATGTCCCGCGACGGGAAGTCCTGTTTGTCGCCCGACAGGAACAGGGTGGGCGATCCGGCGCCGTAAGCGGCGCCGACGAACTTGTCCATCGTCGCCTTGTATGCGGAGCTCATTTGACACGTCACGATGATGTGCAGCCCGATATCCTGAGCCGCGGGCAACAAAGGCGCCAATGGTGCCATCGGCGGTATACCTCCGGCCGCCGCCACAATCATGTGCCAGTCATCGACGAGAAGAACAACATCGAATCCGCTCCACCATGAGCGGGACCGGAGTTGCGCGGTGGTCAGGTCGGCCGGCGGCAGACGCTTCTGCAGGTTGACCGCCAGGGCCTTGATAGCTTCGTCGAGCGTCGTGCTGTTCCGGTTGATTGCGCCGGCGTCGAGCAGATGGCTCTGGGGCACCGCATCCAACAACCCGGAGCGGTAGTCGGCGAGCATGAACCGCACCTGCTTTGGGCTGTTGCGAGCGCAGATAGCCCGGGCGATCGCGTGGGCGGTGCGGGTCTTTCCCGACTTCGGGGCACCGAAAATCAACAGGTGGGGCGTGGTGTACATGTGCGCGTAGGCCACCGACAGATCCGTCTCCCGCACCCCGATAGGAATGGTCCATCGAGTGCGGTAGTCGGAATCCGGTCCCGGGGGGTTCGGGTCGAGCTCGTAGAGATAGATCCGCTCTGGCAGCACCCGTACCCGCGGCGCCTGCTCAGTATGTTGGGCCGCAACGTCATTCACCGCCGCGGTGATCGCCTCAACCAGGTTCTCGGCGCTGTGCACACCGTCGAACCGCGGCACACCGATCATCAAGTGGTGCTTCTCCGTCGACATCGCGCGGCCGGGACGATTGGCCGGGATGTCGCGGGTGGCCCGATCGATCTGCGTGTCGTTGACGTCGCCGAGCCGGAACTCGATCTTGGTGCCGAGGTAGTCGCGGACCCGCGACTTCAGTTCCGTCCAGCGCGGCGTGGTGATCACCACGTGGATGCCGAACGAGAGGCCTTGCGCCGCGAGGTCCTGGACCTGCGACTCCAGATCGGGGAATTCGCTGACGAACGCCGGCCACCCGTCGATGACCAGGAAGACGTCGCCGAACGGGTCGGAGGCGACGGGTTGGTTCGGATCCTCGCGCAGCTGCCGATAGGCGGCGATCGAGCCGACCCGGTGCTCCTTGAAGGTCGCTTCCCGTTGCCGCAGAACGGCTTGCACCTCCGCGATCACCCGCATGACACGGTCGGGCTCCGAGCGGGTGGCCACGCCACCCACGTGCGGCAGGTTCTCCAGATAGATCAGGCCGCCACCGCCGAGATCGATGCAATAGAACTGAACCTGCCGCGGTGAGTGGGTGGCCGCCGCCGACAGCATCATCGTCTGCAGCAGCGTGGATTTCCCCGTCTGCGGCGCTCCCCCGATACCGATGTTGCCGCCGGCGCCGGACACGTCCACGCCCCACGTGGCCTGCCGGTGCATCCGCGGTTCGTCCATGACGCCCAAGGCGAATCGCAGCGGTTGCCGGTCGTCCTGGGCGATGAGTTCATTGACCGGGGTGGGGTCGGTCAATGGGGGAAGCCACATCTTGTACGCATGCGACTCGGTCGTGCTGAGTTGCTCGAGCACCACCTCGCGCAGCGCCCGCCCCTTGGTTTCGATACTCATCGGCGCCGCTCTCCTCCGCAGTAAAGTGGTGCCCCCACTGCTTCGGCGCCGGCGCGAGTCATGACGCCACCGCCTCGTCGAGCACCGGTCCCGCGGTGAACTGTTGGATGCGAACCTTTTTCGGGCCGACGTGCGGGCCGGCCCCATTGCCCTCACCGTTGGTTTCCGCGCGAGCCGTCGGGACGTACGTGTTGCCGGTATACAGGGTGCTGAACTTGACCGGGTCTTCCATGCCGACCCGCAGAAATCCGACACCGCTTTCCTTGTTGGTGATGTACTGCGCCTCGGGGGTCCCGATCACGGCTTTGGATTCGTGCGAGCTGGTGGTGCGCAGCGCGATGCGGTACGTCAGGTTCGGCTCCAATTTGTCGATGCGCACACCGCCGGTCTGCAGCGACTGGGTGGCCAGCAGCAGGTGCACGCGCAGCGACCGCCCCACCCGGCAGATCCTGTCAAACAAACCGATGAAGTCCGGGTGGCTTTGCAGCAGCTCGGCGAACTCGTCGACGACGACGAAAAGCGTTGGCAGGGGCGGCAGGTCGGCGCCGCGTTCCCGGTACTTCTCGTACTCGGCCACACCGGAGAGCGCTCCGGCGGCGCCCACCTTCATGCCGGCCTGGCGCAAGATGCCCTGCCTGCGGTCGAGTTCGCCGGTCAACACCTCGCCCATGCGGCTGACGAGTTCGGCTTCCTCGGCCATGTTGGTGACCACGGCGGCGGTGTGGGGCAGCTTCTCCATGCCCAAGAACGTCGAGCCGCCTTTGAAGTCGGTCAGCAGCAGGTTGACCTGGTCCGGGTGGTGCATCGCCACCAGAGACAGGATCAGGGTGCGCAGGAATTCCGACTTGCCCGACCCGGTGGTGCCGATCAACATGCCGTGCGGCCCCGCGCCGAATTCGGCGCCCTCCTTGATGTCCAGGTACATGACGTTGCCGGTCTTGAGTTCATGTCCGAACGGGATCTTCAGGCGATCGCGGTCGGTGTCGGTGAACATCCGCCAGCGGTTCGGCACAACCTCTTCGACGCTTTGCGCGCCGACCAGCTGGTGCCATTCGGTCGCCGTCTTTTTCTGGACGTTCGTGCCCTTCTTGTCCAGCACGGTGCCGGTGATGGACCAACCGGCCAGCTTTCTCGCGATTCGGCCGGCTTGGTGCGGCGACATCCTGTCGGCGACGGATGTCACCTGACGAAACTGCTGCCCGGGCAGGCGGTCATCGGCGGTCCCGTCCTCGGCGACCCTGATGCGGTAGTTCGAGCCGCGGTGGTTGCCCAGCGTGATCACCGTGACACCGGCCCTGCCGTCGGGCGGGAAGCCCGCCCGGCCGCCGGTCAGGTCCACCACCACGACGTACGGGCCGCCGGGAAGGGAATCGGGGGTGTGTGGCCCGCGGGCGGCCAGGTCCGACAGGTTGTCGGGCCGGGTGTAGATCATCCGGACCGGCCCCGAGGCATCGGTGTCGGTCGGATGTTGAACGTGGGGAAGCCATTTCAGCCACGACCAGTCGGGATCGTCCGGGTTCTCGGTGAGCACGCGGATCTGCAGCAGGTCCGGCGGGTGGAATACGGCCAGATGGCAGATCATGGCGGTCAACAGGCCGGCCGCCCCCGCCGGGTCGCCGCCAACCGCGATCGTCGGAAAGGTGCGCAACTGCACCAGCTTTGGACAGTCGTGGATGAGGCCGTGGGTGCGCAGGAACTTGACCACCCACATGTTGGCGACCGGTTCGAGGTATGGCTGCGGCGCCGCGGACGGGCCGGCCAGCTCGCCGCCCGTCGACGGCTTCATCAGCCGGTCCACCGCCGGCTGGTCACCGATTCCGATCCGAGTGGCGGCATAGAAGTCGGCGTTCGCCGGGCGCGACCACTGCCGCGGTGTGCCGATGAGCGAGGCGAGATCTTCGGGATGCGGTGCGTGGTAACCGAAGAACGCCACCTGCGCGCTGGCCGATGACGTCACCCGGGGACGGAGGCCGGCCAGGTAGCGCAGGTACTCCTTGCGGTCGGCGTTGATCTCGGGCACCTTCTTGCCGCCGCCACCGTGACCGGCCATCATGCCCATCGACATCATGATCATCATCAGCGGCATCATGAGCATGTACGGCGACAGCTGCCTGGTGCCGGTGACCACCATGATCGCGATCATGCCGAGCATGCACACACCCATGACGTAGGGAAGTGCCTTCTGGACGCCCGACGGCGGGATGTCCACGCCGAGGTCCTCGGGCGGAGTGAGGCTGATCTCGCCCGGGGTGAGGCGGGGACCGCGCGTCACGGAGGGGGTGAACTTCTTGGTCGTCATGAGGGACCTCCCGGGGCCGCCGCCGGGGCTTTTCGCGGGCTCGGGTCGGCGGGCAGGGTGTCGTGCTCCAGCAGCGCGGCCTCTTTGGACAGCACCGGACCGTCGACCAGGAGGCGGATGATCTCCCAGGGCGCGGACTTCGGCGCGCTCAGACCCAGGGACGACGCCGGCTGGGCGTCCGGCAACCCGTAGCGCACCCCTTGCGGGTCGACGTAGTACAGAGATTCGCCGTACCGGGGATCCGGGGACTGCAGCTGCACGAACTTGCCGCCATCGGAGTAAACCGTTGCGGGGCCTTGGATTTGCTTGATCCCCGAGTTCATGGCCGATGCCGGGATGGGCAGATGCCGTCCCGTCAACACGCTCGTCTTCGGAGCCTGATCGCCGGCTTTGCGTTCCCACGTCCAGCACAGGGTGGGGTCTTGGGGCCGGGAGACGATCTTGACCGGCTCGTCGGGCAGCGGCGAGTTGTAGACCACCTCGGGCACCTTGACGATCTCACTCGGCACCACCGCCGGGGGCTCAACCAGACCGTAGGACTGGATGGCGCGCAGCGCCGCGGCGGTGTTGGCGTTGACGGGCGCGACGCCGTCGAGCAGCACGACGAAGTAGCGCGGACCCGAGTTCGCGTGGATCTGCAGGATCGATCCGACCACCAGCTGCTCGGGCAGCCCGAAGGCGTTGGGAGATCCCGCGCCTGGGATTGCGGGCAGCTGCCAGGAGCCCGCGTCGGGCAGCGCATTGAACATGGCCGAGGAAAGGGGGCTGGGCTTCGCGGTTCCGCGGATTCCCACGGCGAAGGTCATCGGGCGGTCGCTCAAGTCGGTCGCGTGCCGCCCGTGGGTGTCCACGACCCAGTCCTTGCCCTGGTAAGACGCGAGCAGCGCCTCGTGCGGAAGGATCGGGTCGATCACGACGGGCTCGATCTGCAAAGGCATCGCCACCACCGAGGTCTGCACGACGGGGTTGATGCTTTCCGCCTGAGTGACGGTGTCGCACAACGCCCATACCGATGAGGAGTCCGAGGACACGGGCGTGGCGTAGGGCGCCCCGGGGATGCCGACCGACTGCCCCTTGGGAAACCTGCTGAGCTCGGCGGGCTTTACGGCCTTCGGCTCGGCCGGATTGCCCAGCACCAGTCGCGCCGAGGTCAGGTTGTAGACGGGATGCAGTTGACCCGACACCATCAGGTAGAGCTGGTTGGTGGCGCGGTCGACGAACAGGTTGCCGCTGCCGAGCTTGCCCTGCGGTTTGAAATACGCCATCGCCAGCGCGCCCACCACGACGAGCACCGAGACGAGGACGCCCAGCGCGACCGAACGGCTGTAGAACTGCAGCGGGTCGTCGAACATCCGGGTGTCGCGCCGCACGATGGCGTGTTCGAGGCGCCGCAGCAGGAAACGCCAACCGCTGACCTGGACCTTGGTGGTTAGCCGGAAACCTGCCATGCGTCACTCGATGATGTTGAGTCGTCCGTGAACCGCGGCGATCGCCTCGGTCATGTCCTCGCCGTTGATCTCGCGCAGGCGGTCCTCGTCGAGGGATTCGAAGTCGACGGACCGGGTGAGCCGGATGTCGCGGTATTGCTCGCCGGCCTCCACCAGCTGGCGCGCGTAGCGACCGTTGCCGGCGATGTCGAGCGCGGCTTTGCCGCGCACCGTCTGCTGGCTGAGCAACTTCGCGGCCTGCAGCAGATTGTCTGCCGCCTCCGAGCTCAGCGCCGAGTCGTTTGCGGCCGCAATGACTTTCGCGATCTCGAGGATCTCCTCCGGTGAGTAGGAGTCGAATTCGATCCGGGTGGCGAAACGGGACCGCAGGCCCTCGTTGGTCTCGAGCAGCCGATCGATGTCCGAGCTGTAGCCGGCGATGATCACCACAAGGCGGTCGCGGTCGTTCTCCATCCGCGCCAGCAACGTGTCCAGCGCCTCTTGGCCGAACGGGTCGGTGCGTCCGTCCCGCTCCTGCACCAGCGCGTAGGCCTCGTCGATGAACAGCACACCCCCGAGTGCGCGATCGATCGTCTTGGTGCTCTTGACCGCCGACTGGCCTTCGTACTCGGCGACGAAATCCTTGCGCGCGGTCTCGACGAGCTTCGGTTCGGGAATGACCCCGAGGCCGGCGAGGATGTTGGCCACCACCCTGGCGATGGTCGTCTTGCCGGTACCCGGCGGTCCGGTGAAGATCATGTGCTTGCTCGGCTGGGCGACCTTCATGCCGCGGGCGGCGCGAACCCGCGCCATCTGGGTGGCGGCGCGGTAGCGCTCGACCTGTTCTTTGACTCGGGTGAGCCCGATCTGCCGCTCCAGCTCGGCCTCGGCCTCCGCGAGGAGTTTGTCGCGGCCCGAGGTGTCGGCCACGACGGTATTCGCGTCCCACGGATCGGTGCGCGCGGAAATCTGCTCGGCGCTGGTGGTCGTCAGCCGGTATGACGGATCCTTCAGCGCCGCTGTCACTTTGGGTTCCGGATGGGTGGTCTGCAGCCATTCCAGAAGCGCCACCGCGGCCTCTTCGTTTCCCTGGCTGCGGCGGGTCATGGCCAAATACCACGCGATGGCGCGAGCGCACGCCTCCCCGGCCGGCGAGGCGTTGGCCTCGGTGAGCCGGCGTTCCGCTTCGGTGAACAGGCCGAGGTTGGCTGCGGCGACACCGTGCGCGACCCCGGCGGCGGCCGCCAGAAATTCGTCAGGCCACCTGCTCGCGCCCCTGACTTCATCGATCACCTCGGTCCAGCGCCCCGCCTCGCCGTAGATCACCGCCTTGACCCAGGACAGCAGGTGTTCGGCACCGGTGGTGGGCGTGTCCTCGACCGCCTCCATGGCGTCGGCGTAATTACCTTGCGCCGCTTCGCTTACGGCGAAGCCCATGGTGATCGCCAACGGTGAATTGGCCGGGTAGGTGATGTCCCCGTACAGGCCGCCGATCGGGAGCCGGGCGCCCACGGCGTTCATCGAGATCTGGGCGGATCCGGCCAACTGTCCGAAGTGCGTGCGCGAATACCAGGCGCGAAACAGCGTCACCCGTTCGGTATCGCCGCAGCGGATGCGGCCAATCCATGCGTCGCAGGCGGACTCGTCGTAGTTGGTGATCTCGGTGAACAGCTCGAGCGCCCGCGCCTCCGAGACGGGCAGCATGCCGACCGCGCTTTCGAACAGGCCGGCCAGGTGCTCGGTCATTTATCGGTCGCGTACCGCGTGGCGAACACTTCCGCCTGCGCCGCGGCCGCCTGCTCCGGCGTGATCAGACCGATGCCGTTTTCCATGAAGTCCCGCACGACGTCACCGCCGTCGACCCCCATCTCGCGCATCGTCTCCGACAGGGAGTCGTCCTCCAGCAGATAGCTGTGCTGGGCGGCCAGGCCCTTCTGCCGGGCCAGGTCCGCGATGACGAGGATTTCGTCGGCGAGTTCGGCCTCGCTCATGCTCGTCACTTTCGCCGACAGCTCGACGCGCTGGGTCCGACCGTCCATGAGTGCCGAGACGGTGACCGTCTCGGGCGGATTGGTCACCATGAACTCCTGGGGGGTTTCCTCTGCGTCCCCGGCAGCCTCCGAAGTCGCGTCGGTCTGCGACTCGATCGCGGCGAGGTCGGTGTCGGAATCCACGGGCTCGGTGGGCGCATAGTCGTGCAGCGCGTCGACGGCCGACTCCTCGTCGTCGTCGGCGGGGGCCGAGAAGTCCAGCGCGTCCGATTCCTCGAGCGTGTCGGAACCGGATTCGACGGCCGAGAAGTCCAGGGCGGCCAGATCGTCGTGGTCGTCGTACTGCGGCATGGTTCCTTCTTTCTGATCGTGAATCGGGCTGGGGTCAGCCGCCGTAGGAGGCTTCGACGCGGTCGAACCAAGCGCCGGCCGGCAGGAACTCCACGAGGCCGTCCAGCGTGCGCTGCAAGTTTTCTTGGGTACCGGACAGGAAGCTGCCGTAGAGCTCGCCGCCGACACGGCGGGGAAGCGACACCAACCTGCCGTGGATGGAGTCGAGGACTCCGGCGGCGACGTCGGTATGCGTGGACGTGCCCCCGGGGTGGCGCTGGCCGGCGATGATCTCCACCCAGCTGCTCGGATCGCTGATGATCTCGGCATAGACGCGGGCCGAGGCGGGTGCGGCGCCGTGCTGGACAAGCTGGGCGGCAGTGGTGCACGCCGCCAGTTCGGCGGCCACCCCGGTCAGCGGTTCGACGTTGGCCGGTGTCGCGGGGCCGAGCACCGTGGTCACCATGCCCGCCAGGCCGACCTGCGGGGCCACCAGCTGCAGTACCACCAGGTCGCCGTCCCGGGCGGCGATGACGTGACGTTCGCCCTTGCGGCACACGGCAAAGCGGACCATGGTGCCGCCGAGATCGCGGCGCCACCATCGGCACTCCAGGCTGCGGTCGGGCCTGCTGATCGTGTCGACCATCGTCGCCACCGCCGGGTGTGGCCGCCCCTGGTGGTCGAGCACCCCCTGCGCGGTGAGGTCGCGCTGCACCTGGTTCCAGACGAGGTCCCGCAATTCCTCTTGCGGGATGTTCGGCCGGATTCCGAGTGCCGTGGGGAAATCGACGAGGTGCAATCGGTCGGCGATCACCAACATGCCATCGACGGTCACCTCCACCCCGACGACATCGTCGAGGCCCGCAAGACCGGTAGTGAGGGGACCGGACATGATCAGCCGTCGAGCATTTGCTTGTCGAGGTTCCTGCTCAAGTCCTCGTCGACGCCCGCATACGTTTGCTTGGCGACGCGTAACTTCGCGGCGAGATCAGAGGCGTGCTGCCTAATGTTTTGACCCGCACCCCTGCGTTGTTTCTCCGCGGTGACAAAAGCGCTGTTGGAGGCGCCGCTGATTACCCCATGCGTCACCCATACCGCCGTTTCCGTATTGCCGGCAGCGGTGGCCGCCTCTTCTGCCTTAGTGGCCGCTTGGACCTGTTTCGTCGCCAATTCCTCGAGATACTTTTCGTCGACGTTCAACGTTGCCATGGGTAATCTCCTCAACGGATATTTTTACTCGCTATTGCGTTGACGCGTACCGGTTTCTGCGGCACTGGCGACGGCTAAAGCCGACCCGGCGCCGCCACTTCCTGGGCGGCCATCGTTTGGTCGATGGGCGCGCGCCCCGCGCCCGTCGTGCCCAGCGCCGCCCCATCGCCGTTCCCGGCCGCGGCGGCCTCTGACGGAGCGGCCTCCTCGGCGGGCGGCGGGGCCGCCTGGCGCTGCTGACCGGTCGAGGCGAGTTGTTGCACTTGGCCCATCATTTGGTTGACGAAGCTCATCGGCTGGGCAACCTGGCCGGACATCTGTGCGAGTTGCCCGGATGCTTGAGTCACCTGACTGAGGGTGGGCACCGTCGCCGTGGTCTCGGCGATCGTCTCGACGGGAGTCGCGCCGTCGCTCTGGAGCGCGGTTAGGACGCCGCGTTCCTCGCGGGAATCGCCGGCCGCCGGGGCCCTGCTGGCCAGCGAGGCGACGGTGGGTGTGCCGGAGAATGCCGACATCCCGGACATGCTGTCGGAGATCGCCTTGAAGCTGCCGACCGTGGCCTCCTCGGCTCCGGTGACCTCGATCCGCGCGAACGAGCTGTTGGGGATCGCTTTCTCGGCCACCTCGCCGTAAAGGAGTGCGGTGGCGTGGATCTCGTGCGAGAGGGACATGGAGTTGGCCAGTGTCATCATCTCGAAGCTGAAGACGGTGGCGCATGCCGCGAAGGCGGCGATTATCTGCCATGCACACGAGATTTCGGGACCGACCACCGGGATCAGATACATGGCCAGCGCGATGCCCTGGGCGATCACCAAGCCCAGCAGCGTCACAGCGATGCAGTTGTGCGCCTTGGCGACCTCCGAGCCCTGGTTCGCCATCAGCGTCTGCATCTTCTTGTCCAGATCCTGCATCGTTTGCACGAGGGCCTGCAGTGCGGCGGTCGCGTCGGCGTACGCCTTCGCCGCGTCGCCGCTCCAGTCGCGTGAGTCGGGCGCGGCCTCAGCGAGGTAGAGGTAGACGGTTTCGTACTTGTCCGCACCGCTGGTGAAGGAGGCGCCCTTGTCCGGGGTCCAGAATCCATTGAGCAGGTCGACCGCCGAGATGGCGACCATCGCCACGTCGACGATGGCCGTCGGCGTTGGGAGCACCTTCGTACCGGACGTCTTCAACGCGTCTGCGAGCACCTTGATCTGGTTCCGTCCGTACCACATCGCTTTGCCGGCGAGCGCCCCCAGATTCGCCCCCAAACCAACCCAATCCCCGGAATACGCGGCGCCACCGCCCGCCTGCAGCCGCGTGAAGCAGTAGGCCAGATCGTGAATACCTGCGAGACGACTCACGGCGGTGTATCCCTTCGCGGTTGGTGACCGATGTTGGACTCATGTTGAGGAGGTGGGTTGAGCCTAACGCCGCCAGACAGGGCCCCGCTGCACGAATTTTCTGGGCGCACAAAGGATTCGGCCAACAACCGGTTAATTCCGCAGAAACATTAAGGGAGGGTTGACGCCCGGAGAACAACGGGACGCCACCGGCGCCGCGGCGTCATCCCGAGTTCATCCGGAGGAGCGACTCCACACCGTTCCCGAATTCGGCTGCGCGTTTTTCGGGATCTCTCTCGACGCGGGTGCCAGCGCTCGACGGCCAACACAGCCCTGCCACGAGCCGGCGGATCGATTGATGTATTACTTCGTCGCGCCCGGACTTCGTTGCCGAGGCTCCGTCAACGGACGCGGGCGTGCCGACCCGATCCCTCGTCCGGCTCCGCCGTGGCAAGGTCAACTGGTGCGCGCTCGGCGCCCTGCGCGCCGGGCGCCGCCCCGGCAGCCGCGTCGTCCGACGGCGCGGTTTCTTCGTCTGGCTGGCCCTGCCGGCTCGTCTGCGCGAGCTGCTGTGCTTGCCCGATCGTCTGGTTGGGAACGTTCATGTGTTGGGACGCCTGCCCCGAGACCTTCGCGGCTTGCGCCGATGCCTGAGCGACCTGGGCCACGGTGGGCGGCGTGATTGGCGGTGCGCCCGGTGTCTCGGGGGCCGGCGAGGCGTAGGCCGGCGCGCCCGCGCTCAAAGCGTCCAGTACGGCAAGGTCTTCCGCCGACGCCCCGTCCGTCGGCGCCAGCCTGGCCAACGCAGCCACGGTGGGCGTCGCCGAAAAAGCCGACGTTCCCGGCATGCTGGCGGAGACGTCGGCAAAACCGGAAACCGTCGACTCAGTGGCGGTCGCCGACTTCGCGTCGGCCGGCGAACCCTCCTGTACCGTCCCGGATGCCAAGGCCGAGTATCGGCCGGCCAAGCTCTCCGCCTGCTTGCCGTTCAGGACCGAGTAGGTGGTCAACGTGGCAAGGAATCCCACGGCGGTCGCGATCCCAAGTCCGGAAACGGTGATTGCGAAGCCTTGCGACACCGCCGGCCCGAGTGGCGGAGGCGCGAACCGAATGATCAGCTCGACGATGTAGCACGCGAATAGCAGGTCCTTCAATATGCCGAAACCCAAGCGCATGTGGGTCACCCATTCGGCCTGGTCCTTCACCAGAGCTGCCAGCT
This sequence comes from Mycobacterium sp. E183, assembly GCF_001667735.1. GTDB lineage: Bacteria > Actinomycetota > Actinomycetes > Mycobacteriales > Mycobacteriaceae > Mycobacterium. The sequence goes on along the minus strand of NZ_LZJN01000098.1, from coordinate 9,057 downwards.
CGAGGTCCAGTTCAGCCATCGTCTGCGCCAGGTTCCCCAGGGTCGTGTCGAGGCCCGCATAGGCTACCGATGCCGTCCCCGCCCAACCGTCGTCGTCCGGAAGAGCCGATTTCAGCTGCGCCGACAACGCACTGAATTGCTGCGATCCGTTTCTGAGGTCGTCACCTTCGACCGGCGGTCCGAATCCGGTCGTCAGCTCCATCAGCTCGACGACCGTGAGGGCCCACAGGATCAGGCTGCCCGCCGTCTTGAGGGACTGCTTACTGCCGGGCACCGACGGGACCTTGACGCTCCCACCCTCGAAACGAATCCGGGTCAGCCCGTCGAGGCCGCCCAACTTGGCGAGTGCGGCCCCACCGGCCAACCCGTCTGCGCTCATGCTGGTCACACTCGCCGCGAGATACTCACCGCTGAAACCGGGGCTGTCGACGCCGGTGAAGTTCTGGCCGAGGCTACCCAGGTTGACCAGGAGCCGAGCCGCGTCGGCGAGTATCGATACAGCCAATTGTGGTCCTCAGGTCAACAGTGCGCTGCCGGGCGAGCGGTTGGTCGCACCAGAGCTTAGCACCCAACGGACCTGCGGCACGCGGAATCGGCTGCGGCAGTTGCCGATTCAGGCGTGATCAGCCCTCGAGTACTTGCTTGTCGATGTTCTTGCCCGCTTGCTCGTCCGTGCTGGCGTAGACCCTCTTGGCGGTGCGTAGCTTGTCGGAGAGTTCCGTGGACGCCTTGCTCATGGCGTCGCCCGTGCTCTTGCGTGCATCCGCGGCCTTGGTGAACGCCAGGTTCGAGTACCAGCTGACCACGCCGTGGCTCACCCAGACATCGGTTTCCAGGCCCGACGCCGCCGAGGCTGCGGTTGCCGCCTGCGTCGACGCTTGATCCTGCGCCGTTGCCAGCCTGTCGAGATGGGATGAGTTGACGGTTACATCGGCCATGATTCGTGCTCCTCGGGTGGTCAGTCTCTTAAGGGTTCTGGTGCAACGATTTTGATCGTCGGTTGTCGGGGATGGCCTAGGCCGGGTTCGGTGCTTGCGTCCGCTCTGTGCCGGCCGCGGCGACCTCCACGGGCGCACGCTCGGCGCCCGCCGCACCAAAGCCGGCACCGGCGCCCTCGACCTCACCCTGGAACGCGGCCTCCTCGGCCCCGGCGCCTTCGGCCGGCGCCGCCGCGCCTTGGCCTTGCTGGGAGGTCTGGATCATCTGCTGCAGTTGTCCCATTGCCTGGCTGGTGAGTTGCGCGGGCTGCGACAGTTGGCTGGAGACCTTCGCGGCCTGGCCCGACATCGCGGACAACTGGGCCACGGTGGGCATGGTGGTCGTGGGCGCGGACGGCGTCGTCGCATCCGGTGACGTCGTATCCGATGTTTGAGATGCGCCGTAGGCCGGTGATTCACTCGCGCCCATCTGAGCGGCCAGCGGGGCCCGCTCGTCGTCCGAGCCCCTGGCCGCGCCGGCCGGTGCGGCAGCGGGCGGTGTGGCTGACAGCGCCGACGGCCCGGACATGCTGTCGGAGATGGCGGCAAAGCTGGAAACCGTGGTCTCTTCCGACGTGAGCTTCTTGGCCTTGGCGTCCGACCCCGTTTGCACGGTGCCGGCGGCCAGGGCCGAGTAATCGCCGGCCAAGGTCTCCGCCTTCTTCCCGTTTTCCACCGAGAAGTAGGTCAAGGTGCCGAGGAAGGTGGAGGCAACACTGAGCCCACCAATGGCCACCGCAATGGCGAAGGCTTTCGCCGCGATGGGACCGGCCGGGGCGGGCACCGCAAACGTGATGATCAATTCAATGATGATTGCGGCCAGCAGGATGTCCTTCAAGATCCCAAAGCCCAAGCGCGCGTGGTTGACCCATTCGGCCTGATCCTTCACCAGTGATGCCAATTGGGAGTCCAGGGTGGCCATCGACTGCGCCATGGTCTCCAGGGTTACGTCAAGCTTGGCATACGCTTCCGACCCCGAACCCTCCCAGCCGGAGTCCGGAAGGGCGAGCTTCAGCTGTTCGGCGAGCAGGGTGAACTGCTGGGATCCGGTGTTCAGCTCACTGCCTTCGGTTGGCGGTCCGAACCCGATCGTCAGCTCCATGAGCTCAACAATGGTCAGGGTGATGGAGATGATGCTGAGGCTCTGTTTGAAGGTCTTCATGCCGCTGGCGCCGCCCATACGGTTGGCCATGATCATTTTCTGAGCCGGGCTCATTCCGCTGATGTATTTAGTGATGCCCTTCTGAACACCCACCATCGCCAGGGACCCGAAGTCGGCACCCCCGCTGGTCGCGGCGCCGGCAATATATTCGGTGCTGAATTCCGAGCCGCCAGTGACGCCTAGGCCTACGCCGGCAGCTTGCTGACCTAATCCGGCCAAGGAGCCAAGGATCCTCGCGGCTTGAATGAAAACAGACATAAGTGGGTCCTCCGGTTTGAGCCTTCCGCGTGTTGATTGCGCGTACCGCGCATTAACCGCCCGTTTAGCGTAACGCGCTCTGACTGGCGCCCGTGCACGAATTTTTGGGAAAGGCAACGGCTTCCACAGCGCGGTGAAAAGGAGAGATTGTGAACGTTGGGGCGGGTGCGCCGCCGCGCTCAGTGAATATGGCCGATCAGCGTTTCGATCGCGTCGGCGACTTCGGCTGGCACCGCCTCGTCGGCCTCCGCCCGCACGATCATTTCTTCGGTCACCCCGGCCGCCTCGGCGGTCTCCGCGGGAGAAAGGTTCGCCCGCCGCCGGGCCGCGTAGAGGCGTTGTGCCAGCGGGGCGCCCGGGGCGGTCGCACCGCGCGTCATCAGCTCGTCGTAGTGGCGCCGAACCGTACTCAGGGCTTTGATCAGTTCGGGCGTGATCCGGCTGATGCGGGTGGCGCGCACCGCGATCGCCTCGAGTTGCCGGAGATCGGCAAGGATCGGCGTCGCGCGCTCGGTGAACTCCGGGTCGTCGGGCGACGGCAATGCCGCGATGGCCAGGCCGCAACCGTCCACGGCGGCGACGATCGCCTGCGCGATCAGCGAGGCCGGGGCATCGGACTGCGGGGCCTCGGTCGAGGTTTTGGCGGTGCCGGTAGCGACCGCCGGTGGGATCTCTTCGCCGGCGTCGGGCTGTCCGCGGCGGATCCGCGCGATGGTCCCGGCGGGCCACTGCAACACCTGCTCGAGCTTGGCCTGGGTGCGCTCCCGCGGCCAACTGCGGCCCTTTTCGAACGCGATGAGGGCGCCAGCATTGATGATCCCGTCGGCCGCCAGGCTGCGCTGGCTGATGCCCAGTTCCCGACGGCGCGCGGCGGCGGCCGCGCCCGCGCGGGCCATCCCCGGATCCGGCTCGACGCCATCGGACTTCTGTTCGGGCCGTCCACCGGCGCCGGGGGGCGTGACGATCTCGAACGTGAGAACTTCGCCCGAGCTGGGATCGCCGAGCCGGACCGTCATTTTGTCCGTCACCGTCACCGAGCTCATGCGGTGTCCGTCGACGAACATGCCGTCCGGTCCCTTGTCCACGATCCGCCACGAACCGTCCACGGGTTCGGCGTACAGATGCTCCGCGGAGATCTGCTCGATCCGCACGTCGTCCTGCGGGTCCCGGCCAATGGTGACCACGCCCCGACCGGGCTCGATTTCGTGCGACGTCGCACCGCTATGGATGACCAGGACGGCGAGATCGGTACTCGACTCGGTGCGGGGCATCTGCGGTGGTTCCTCGATCGAGGCAGCTGGGCGGGCCTTCCGCCGCCTGCAATCCTAACCGTCGCACCCGTCAAATTCCATCGCATGCCGCTACGTTTCGAATCACAGTTTCGGAGCCGCACCGTCGGAACGCTATGCCGACGCGACAACGACGTCATCTTGTGGCGATCCGCGCGCGGGGACCTCCATGGATCGCGCGTGGAGCGCTACGGTTTCGTGCCTCCCATCCGAACGCTCCTTTGTCGGCGAAGAGCCGAAGCGAGCCCAAACGCTACGGTTACGTAACCGTCCCATCCTATTGATGAAAAGTGGCCGTAACGACGCAAATAGCCAGTTCAAAAGGCTTTCCATCCGGTCACGCCGCCCCACTGGGCCGGCCGCTGAAGCGAAACGTCCGAACGAAGCGATGCGATACCGAAGCTAAACTGTTGCAATGCAGCGGTTAGTCCTATATCGTTGCGAAGCAGATGAGCAGAACGCAACGCTTCAGAAGGAACCATCGCCATGACCGCAACACCTTTGTTCAACATCCCGCTCGGCGCCTGCACGCAGGACCCCGACCGTTGGACCACCGCCCCGGACGCCGAGGCCATCGCCGCGTGCCGTGCGTGCCCCCGGCGTTGGATGTGCGCGCGGGAAGCGGTCGAGTCGGCCGGCGCGGAGGGCCTGTGGGCCGGCGTGGTGATCCCCGAAGGGGGGCGCCCCCGCGCATTCGCGCTGCGTCAATTGCGATCCCTGGCCGAGCGCAACGGGTACCCCGTGCGCGAGACCGCGAAGTCGGCCTAGCCTCCTGCCATGGCCGCCCACTTCGGGTCGGCGACGGGTCCCGACGGAAACCGTTGCACCGCTTTCCCTCTGGGACTTCACAACAGGCGCCGGCCGTTAAGTCGGCTCGAACCTGAAGACGGCGAGCCGCCCCGCCAGTGCTTCGAATTCGTCAGCCGTTCCATCACGCACCATCCCGGATCGCTTCGCGAATGCCACACCGACCGGGACCTTGACCGGGAATTCCCGCAACACCGGCCGCGCCTGGGCGGCGGAGAGTTCGACGATCCGGACCTGCTGTGACCGTCGGCCCCGGCTGAGCCTGCCGGTGCCCGCCGCCCGTGCGTTCGCCGCCCAGTCGGCGCCGGGATAGCCGGCCACCACGTACAGGTCGCCCCGGAATTCGAACGGCGTCATCGGCGTGCTGCGGGGCCGACCGGACTTGCGGCCGGGCACCGTCAACACCATGGCCGGACCGGTGGGAATCCCCAGCCGTTGGACCGCCATCATCACCTTGTTCATGGGCTTGAGGTAGCGCGGTGGGCGCAGTTCGGACATGTCGGGCTCCTCAACCAATGGCGGAGAAGACGTCGCGATGGTCGGCGACCCACTGGGCGAACGGGGTCGCCGCCCGCCCGAGGATCTTCTCGACGTCATGGGTGACCAGCGCGGGCGTGTCGAGCGTAGCGGCGAGCATGGCGATATAGGCATCGCCGAAGGCTGCCGGAAAGCCTAATCCGATAAACCGCTGGCGCACAGCATCATTCGGTATCTCGCAATAGCGCAACTGTCGACCCAGGACGGCACCGATGGCCTCGACCAGTTCCGAATTGGTGAAGGCCTGCGGACCGGTCAGCGGGATCCGCTGTCCCACCAACTCGTCGGTGAGCAGCGCCCGCGCCGCCACCTCGGCGATGTCGGTCTCGACAATGGGCGCCACCGAAGCCGAAGCGTACGGACCGTAGACCACGTCGCCGGCGCGCAGCTGCGCGGACCACATGCCGGCGAAGTTGGTCGCGAAAACGCTGGGCCGCAGGCTCACCCATTCCGCGCCGGAGTCAACGGCCAGCTGCTCCACCTCTTTATTGCGGTCTCCGCGGAAGCGGGACGGTTGCCGGGCGAAGTCGTCATCGGCGTTGATGGCCGAAAGCGCCACCAGCCTGGTGACGCCGGCGCGCACGCACAACTCCACCACCTCGTTCAGGTCGGCACCCAGCGCCCTGGAGTTGAGAAACACCGCCGACGCGCCGGGTAACGCGTCGGCCGCCGAGCCCACCAGTTCGACGCCGGGGGGAAGCCCGGCTCTATCCGGCGCGCGGGTGACCGCCCGGACCGGCGCTCCAGCGGCCACAAGCGCGGTGACAAGGGGTCGCCCGACGTTACCGGTCGCGCCGGTTACCACGATCGTCATGGGATGGTTCCTCTCTGCTGATTTTTCTGCGGTGCTAAAAGGACGGGGCGGAAGGTGGGAAAGTTACAAACGCAGATCCCGTAACTTTTTGCCGCAGCAGATCGTCGAAGAGGCATGAACCAGCCGCAATCAGCGAGCGACCAGGTCGCCGACGCCTGGCGTCGTCACCGTCCCTATCTGGTCAACCTCGCCTACCAAATGCTCGGCGACATCGGGGATGCGGAAGATATTGCGCAGGAGGCCTTTCTGCGGTTGTCGAGGGTCGAGGCGGGTGAGATCGAGGACGTTCGGGGCTGGCTGACGGTGGTGGCCAGCCGACTTTGCCTCGACCAGGTGCGCTCGGCCCGCGCTCGTTACGAACGCCCGGGCGAGGTCGGAGAGCGGCCCACGCCGCAGCGCTCCGATCCGGCTGACCGGGTCACTCTCGACGACGAGATCCGCGCCGCGTTGCTCGAGGTGTTGCGCCGGCTCAGTCCGGGGGAGCGGGTCGCCTTCGTGCTGCACGACGTGTTCGGCGTCCCGTTCGACTCGATCTCCGAAACGGTAGGCCGCCCGGTCGGTACGTGTCGGCAGCTGGCGCGCCGTGCACGGGCGAAATTCGTTGCCGCTCAGCCTACAACGAACGTGGTGGCATCGAGCGAGCATCAGCTCGTCACCGAAAAATTCATCACCGCGTGCGCCAACGGTGACCTTGGCGCGTTGGCCGCCGTGCTGGATCCGACGGTGTGGGGCGTGGGCACGATCCTCGCCGACCCGGCGCCGCCCCCGCAGATCAATCACGGGCCGGACGCGGTGGCCACCAACCTGCTGCGGTACCTGTGGCCCGACGTCACGCTGGTCAGCGGTCCCGTCGGGCAACCGGTGCTGCTGGCGTTCAGCCACCGCCGGCTGTTTGCCGTCATCGTGCTGACGATCCGCGGGTCGAAGGTGGCGAAGCTCGAGGCGATCGCCGACCCGTCCGCACGGGCGGGCGAGGTCGCCGAGCAGGCCTAGCCCGGCCGCTGGTTCTCGGGCCGGGCCGCGAAGTAGCCGGCGATTGTCGCGGTGAGCTCCAGGAACTTCCGCCGCGTGGCGGCCGACATTTCGCGGCTCACATCGATGACGCCGCCCGGCCGCAGGTGCGGGTCGAAGGGGACCTCGATCACCGGCCGGCCGTGGTCGGTGAACTCCCGGGCCAGCTGCGCCCGCGTCCGTTTGTCGGCGTGCCCGTCGGAATCGTTGAGCACCACGACGGTGCTCTGCAGCAGAGTGTCGAAGCCCTGGTCGACCAGCCACTCCATGGTCCTGGCGGCGGCGGACGCCCCGTCGGCCCACGGCGAGGAGACCACGATCAGCGCGTCCAAGTCGCGCAGCACCTCCTGGGTGACCGGCGCGTCCATCGTCGAACCGCAGTCGATGACCGAGATCGCGAAGTGGCGGTCCAGGCGCAACGCGGCCTCCCGGTAGATCGCGGCGTCGAGCACGCGGCGCGGACCCGACGCCGGCTCGCCGCCGAGGACATAGAGGCCAACGGAGTTACGTCCCACGCGGGCAACCACATCGCCGAAGGACTGCAGGTTCTTGTCGGCGGTCAGTTCCCAGAACGAGCCGGTAGTCGCCGGATCGATCCGGCTGCTGAGGCGGCCGAATGCCGTGTCGGCGTCGATCGCCACCGTGTGATCCTGCCGCCGGAGCTCGGCGAACAGCGATCCGACGCTGGCGGCCACCGATGTCTTTCCCACTCCACCCTTGCCGAGGACACCGACCTTGTAGTTCCCGTGCAGGCGGGTGCGGATGGTCGCCTCGAACTGCGCGTCCTGCTGCTGCGCCGGCGAAGGGCCGAGGTTGACGAGGCCGAAAGTGACCAGCCGGAGGACACGACGCCAACCGCGGTCGGGCACCGCGTCGATGGCCGTCGGGGCCGGCTTGGGTGTGACGGGCGCCGATGCCGCCTGCGGAGGCGGCGGCGCGGCCGGCCGCGGTGCGGCGCCCGGGGCGGAGGGTCGTGGTGGCGGTGCGGCCGGACGCGGCGGCGGAGCAGGTGGGCATCGCGTCACGGGAGAGCGCCCCCAGCGAGGAGTCGTCGATGGGCACGTTGCGCCAGCCGAGCACCGTCAGGCCCTCGGCCTCGGCGATCTTCTCGACCGCGTCGCAGGCCGCCGCGGCGTCCTTCGACGACTGGGGCAGGAAGGCGATGCCGGTGGCATAGCTGCCCGGCTCGGGGAGTTCGAAGTCGACGACCTCACGCAAGAACGCATCCGGAACCTGGATCAGGATGCCGGCCCCGTCACCGCTGCGCGGCTCGGCGCCCTGAGCACCGCGGTGTTCGAGGTTGAGCAGCGCGGTGATTGCCTTGTCCACGATGTCGCGGCTACGACGGCCGTGCATATCGACGACCATGGCTACCCCGCACGAATCGTGCTCGAACGCGGGGTTGTATAACCCGACGCGCTTGGGCGTCATATGCACCTGACCCTTCACCTGAACGTTGCGAGCGGCCGTTGACGGCTGCTCCGATGAGATCGCACCCGAAGGTTGCGGGCTGTGACCCCTCGGTCTTGTCTCGATAGGCTGTCCCCAGGCGGAGATGATCCTGTTAGGGATGCGTCCGTGCAGCGCTGAACGGTGGCCTGGAAACCGGTCTCGACAAGTCGTAAAACGATATGACAATACCCGGCTGACATGCCAACTTCGTCAAGTCTAACCGTCACCTGGCAGCGCCGTAAATTTCTCGGCGGCGGAGGCGCCGCAGCGGCGCCGACGTGCTGTTTCGGGTTTGCAATTTCCGTCACAGCCGCCCGGATCCCGGCGGTCCGGTGTGGCGGGTGGGGCGCCCGTGGAAGTTTGCTGGCGTCGACCGCCGGTGCGGGTGGCGCGTGGCAGCCTGCGCGCATGATCGTGCTCAGGGAGCGGCCAGAGCGACCGAGGCCGCAGTGCAGTAAGCGCTGCTAAGTTTGCACGATGGCATTGCGAGCCACGGAGGAGATACTGGACCGGTACTGGTCCGCATCCGGCGTCGGTGGTTGGGCCGTGGCGCTTATCACTGGCGCCGGACAACCACCCGAACGCCGCTCGATCGCCTGGCACCCGAGGAGCCCATGAACGAGCGCGACGAATTCCTGCGGGACCGTCTGCAACCGCCGACCAGCACGCCGGCGCCCCGCCCGCCACACCGGACCGCCGGGATCCGGGCGGCTGTGACGGAAATTGCAAACCCGAAACAGCACGTCGGCG
>NZ_LZJN01000097.1 GCF_001667735.1 Mycobacterium sp. E183 | reverse complement strand
CGCTGACCATGCGGTGCAGCCACCAGTCGGACAACGCGCGCTGCTGCTCGGAGAGCTGCTGGTTGTACTGCTTGCGGGCCGCGGGCGCGGCGGACTTTCCGGGCGGTCGGGGTGGCGTCAACGTCGGCATCGGGCTGGCGATCGCTCCCGGGTCGGCATCGGGATTCGCGGCCAGCATGGCGTCGACGTAAGTTGGCCAGTCGCCGCCCAGTGCGGCGTCCACCTCGGGTCCGGTCACCCCGAACCCGGCTCGCCGTAGCGCGCGGGCCGTGCTGACCCATGCGGTGGACTGCCCAGGCATGGGTCAACTCTGCGGCATGGACCTATGTTTTCCCTGTGGATGGCCGCACACGAGGCTCTGCGGTGCGGTGCGAACCTGCCCGGCATGGAACAACCCTTCCTCGGCAGCGAGGCCCTGCGGTCAGGCGTGCTGAGCCGCCATGAACTGCGGGCCCGTTACCGCCCCGTCTTCCCGAACGTCTACCTGCCCGACGACGCCCAGCTCTCGCTGGAGCTGCGCATCCGGGCGGCCTGGCTGTGGTCGGGGCGCCGGGCGACGGTGGTCGGGGCCGCCGCCGCCAGACTGCATGGCGCCGAATGGATTCCCGACGACGTGCCCGTCGAGCTGGCGCATGCCAACGGCCGCCCGCCGCGCGGCGTGCTGACGCGGCGCGGTGTGCTGCTGGACGGCGAGACGCAGCTCGTCGGCGGCTACCCGGTCAGCACGCCCGAGCGCACCGCCTTCGACATCGGCCGGCGCGGGGCTGTGCGCTCGGCCGTCGCGCGGCTGGACGCACTGGCCCGGGCGACGGGCTTCAAGGCCGACGACGTGCTGCGCGCCGCGGGATGCCATCCCGGCTCGCCCGGCCTGCGGCGCCTGGAAGCCGCGCTGGCGCTGTTCGACCCCGGGTCGCAGTCGCCCGGGGAGAGCTACCTGCGGCTGCTCCTGATCGACGGTGGCCTGCCGCGGCCCCAAACACAGATCCCGGTGCTAGCCGACGACGGCATTCCCTTCGCCTACCTCGACATGGGCTGGGAGGAGCACCTGGTGGCGGTCGAATACGACGGCGACCAACACCGCACCGACCGGCGGCAATACGTCAAGGACATTCGGCGCGCCGAGATGCTCGAGGAGTTGGGCTGGATCGTCGTCCGGGTGGTCGCCGAGGACCGGCCGGCCGCGATCGTGCGGCGGGTTCGCGCCGCGCTGGCCGCATCGCGTGTGCGCTCAGGGCTTTGAGCGTGCGCTCAGGGTGGGGCCGTACGGCGTGTCGCCGCCCTGGACGCACACGCGATCGCGCCAAGGGCGCAACTCAGAACGTGCTCGTCGGCCGCACCCGGTTCGCCATGTCCACCAACGCATAGCGGTGCCGCTGGGTGGGCGCCACCCGGGCGAGGTTGCGCAGCGCGGCCTCGACGCCCAGGCGCAGCCCGTGCTCGGTGAACGGAAAACCCAGGATGTGATTGGTGCTGGCCCTGTTGTCCTCCAGCCAGTCCATCGCACAGCCCAGCACCAGCGCGCGGATCTGCAGCACCCGCGGTTCGGTCGGGGGCAGCGCCTCCACCCGCCGGGCGGCGTCGCGGATGTCCTCCTCGGTGATCTCGCTCTTCGACCGGCCGGACAGCAGGGTCACCGCACTCGTCAGCCGCGCGGTGGTGAAATGCCTTGAGGTGGGCGGCACCTCGTCGAGCGTGCGCACCGCGCCGGCGCGATCGCCCTCGGCGGACAGCCATCTGGCGAGGCCGAAGGCCGCCGAGATCACCCCGTCGTTGGTCTTCCACACCGTCTGGTAGTACCTCTGCTCATCGACGTCACCGGCCAGCTCGGCGGTGGCCGCCAACGCCAGCTTGGGCGCCAGCTCGCCGGGGAAGGTGTCCAGTACCTCGGTGAAATGCGTTCTGGCGGAGTCGTAGTCGCCGGTGAGCAGCTCGGCGACGGCCCGATACCAAACCAGCCGCCACTGCCAGCCAACCCGCTCGGCCAGGTCGTCCAGCTTCCGGGTGGCCTTGGCCACGTCGCCCAGGTCGAGCAGCGCGCGAACCTCCATCAGCGGCAACTCGGTCGACTCGGACACCTCGACGCCGTCGGCGTCCAGCGTGCCGTGGCGGGCCGCGCGCAACGAATCCAGGGTCTGCACCGGCTGAGAGAGGACCGTCGCCTGCAGCACGGGGGCGGCGACGTCGGCCGGGTCGACCAGCGGCACCTGTAGCGCCGTGACGATCTCGCGGGCCGTCAGCCGCTCCGAGTGGACCTGGCCGTCCAGGTAGACGTCGGTGTGCGCGACCAGCAGGTCCACCCCGAACGTCGAGCGGCTCGGGCTGAAGATGGTCGACAGGCCCGGCCGCGGCACGCCGGTGTCCTGGGCGACGACCTCCCGCAGCACGCCCATCAGCTGGGCGGACAACTCTTCGGTGCTGGCGAATCGGCGCCGCGGGTCGGGGTCAATGGCGCGGCGCAGCAACCGCCGGTACGAGTCGTAGGTCGCCAGCACGGGGTCGTCGTCGGGCAGGCCGTCGACGTAGCGGCCGTTGCGGGTGGGCAGGTTCACCGTCAGCGCCGCGAGGGTGCGCCCCACGGTGTAGATGTCGGTCGCGACCGTCGGGCCGGTCCGCACGATCTCGGGCGCCTGGAATCCCGGCGTGCCGTAGAGGTAGCCGAACGAGTTGACGCGCGACACCGCCCCCAGGTCGATCAGCTTCAGCTGCTCCTCGGTCAGCATGATGTTCTCCGGCTTGAGGTCGTTGTAGACCAAGCCGATCGAGTGCAGATACGTCAGCGCCGGCAGGATCTCCAGCAGGTAGGCGATGGCCTCGGCGACGGGGAGCTTCTTGTCCTTGCCGTGCTTGAGCGGCTGCCCGCCGATGTACTCCATGACGATGTAGCCGACCGGGTTGCCGCCGCGGTCCTTGTGCTCGACGAAGTTGAAGATCTGCACGATCTGCGGGTGGACCACCTCGGCGAGGAACTGCCGTTCGGCCATCGCGATCGCCTGCGCCTCGGCGTCGCCCGAATGCACCAGGCCCTTGAGCACCACCGGGCGGTCGTTGACGTTGTGGTCGACCGCCAGGTACACCCACCCCAGCCCGCCGTGCGCGATGCAGCCCTTGACCTCGTACTGGTTGGCGACGATGTCACCCGGATTCAGCTGTGGCAGAAACGAATACGCGCTGCCGCAGGCGGGGCACCAGCCCTCCGACTTGCCCTTGCCCTCCTTGCCGGACCGGCCGACCGGTTTCCCGCAGTTCCAGCAGAACCGCTTGCCCTCCGGCACCACCGGGCTGGTCATCAGGGCCTCGAGCGGGTCGATGTCGCGCACCCGCGGAATCTCGACCAGGCCGCCGCCGAGGTGGCGGACCGGTGGCAGCACCCGCGTCCCCACCGTCACCCGGTCTTGCGGATCGCTGTCCAGGGTGCCCAGCGAGATGTGCGGAAAGTCGTCGTCGTCATCGTCGAAGTCGGGTCGGAACAGCGCCTGGGTGGCCTGGATGCGCCCCGTGGTCGGGCCGCCGCCCTGCGTGTCCGGCGGTTGGGTGCCCGGGCTTTCGTCGGCGCCGGTTTCCGGCTGCTCGATCTTCTCCGACTCGGCCATCAGTCCAGATACCTCGGCGTCGGTGGCGCGGGCGCGGGCCCCAGCACCGTCAACCACTTGCGGTACAACGTGTTCCACGTGCCGTCGCGGCGGATCCGCTCCAGGGTGCCGTTGACGAACCGGACCAGCCCGGTGTTGGTCAGGTTGACCCCGATGCCGTAGGGCTGGGTGGCCATGTTGGGTCCGACGATGTGCAGGT
>NZ_LZJN01000096.1 GCF_001667735.1 Mycobacterium sp. E183 | reverse complement strand
TCCTGGAACAACATCCGCGACTTCGCCGAGGAGATGCGCGGTGACCTGGCGGACCCGATCACGCCGCTGCTGGCCACCGGCGCTGCGGCCAGCGCCCTGCTCGGTTCCCCGCTGGACGCCGTCCTGGTCGGCAGCGTGCTGCTGGTCAACGCCGCCCTGTCGGCCGAGCAGCAGCTGCACGCCGAGCGCACGCTGAATCGCCTACTGGCCGTGCAGGATCCGCCGGCGCGACGCCGGGTCGGCGCGCTGGACGCGCAGCGCCGCGAGAAGGTGCCGACCAAGCGGCTGCGGCCGGGCGACATCATCGAAGTACACGCCGACGAGGTGGTCCCCGCGGACGCCCGGCTGTTGCACGCCTCGAACGTGGAGGTCGACGAGTCGACGCTGACCGGCGAATCGCTGCCGGTGTCCAAGCAGACCGAGCCCACGCCCGGCGCGCCGCTGGCCGAACGGACCTGCATGCTCTACGCCGGCACCACGGTGGTCGCGGGCACGGCGGTGGCCGTGGTCACCGCCGTGGGATCGCGGTCGGAGATGCGCAGGGCGCTGGCCGCAGCGCCGGTGGCCAGCAGCGGCGTGATCGGGTCCGCCAGGTCACCGCGCATCTCCTCGGCGAAGTCGCGGATGTTGTTCCAGGACGCCGCGGTCGCGTCGTGCAGGACGCGAAGCGGGGGCACCCGCTGCCACCGCGCGGGAATGTCCTCGCGGTCCTCGTCGACCGGGCGGGGCAGCAGCCGCTGCACCTCGGTGACCGGCAACGCGTGCCAGTCGTGGGCGGTTTCGGGTTCGGGCAGCGGGTCCCGCAGGGTCTTCACGGCCGCCCGGTAGCCGAACCACAGGCTGGCGACCATGCCGACATTGACCGACGCCGAACTGCGGCCTGGCACACCGGGAATCAGCATCAGCGCGCCGATCGCGGAGGCCGAGGCCGACAACCGGACCGCGCCCTCGGTGGCGGCGCGCGCGGCGGGCAGCGCGTGCAACATGCGCCAGGCGCCGGCCAGGTCCTTCGCGACCACGTCGGCGGCCCAGGGCGCGGGATGCCCGGGCCGCAGCACCCCGATGGTCACGTCGGACCGGTGCGCCCCCCGCATGCCCGAGGTGGTCAGCAGCGCCACGGTGTGCCCGGCGGCCTTCAGTTCGGCGACGGCCGCCGCGACCGCGTGGTCGATCGATCCGTCCGCGGGGTAGAGCTGATCGAAACCCTGTGCCAGGGAACGCAATCCGTCGTCATCGAGGGAATAGACCCGCGGCTGGGAGCGCCGCGCCTCGGTGAGCACCGCCGCCGCGAACGGATCGCGGACCGGGCTGATCAGGGCCTCGCCGACGTCGCCGGCTCCCGGAATGTCGGCCAGCTGATGCCATCCCGGCTTCATGCCGTCGCTGTCGAGCGCGGCCCGGACCGCCGCCCAAGCGTGTGCGCGTGCCGAATTCTCCACGCCCAGAACGCGACTGACCGTGAGCTCGTCGGTGTACAGGGCTCGAGGGTCGACCATGATCGCGTCAATCCGGTCGAGGGACCGCAACACGCCCGGACGCAGCACCAGCGCGTCGTGGCGGCTGGTCAGGCCGAGGTTCATCGTGCAGCCGAACGCTTCCCGCACGGTCCGCAACGGTTTGGGGACCGCGGCCAGCGCGGCGGCGCCCGCCGCGTCGGGGTTGCGGGTGAGCAGGCCGACCGCGGCGGCGGCGCCGATGCCGGCCAGTCCGGCGCGGTTGGCGTAGCGTTCCGCGGGCCCGTCGGGCGGCGACGGGTTGCCGACGGGGGTCGCGGCCGCGTCGTCGGGCACCGGTTGGCCGGCCAACTCGGGTTCGTGTCGACTCCACGCCAGCCTGCCGTTCCACGCCTCGGCGGCCAGCATGGTGCGGGTGGCGGCCTCGGCGGCCGCCGCCGTCGGCGACAGCGTGAGCGCCGCGGTGGTGGCGTTGACGATGCCGAACAGCACGTCGGTGCCCTCGGGCCCCAGGCGCCGCTCCAACTCGCGGCGCAGCCGCGGCAGATGGTCGGCCACCGTCGGCGGCACGGCCACCAGGTCGGGCAGCCGGGGCAGCCGCAGCAGGCTGCCCGTCAGGGACAGGCCGAAGCCGACCGAGGCGGCCGTCGCCGCCACCATCCGGCCCATCAGCAGCGCGTCGTCGCCCGGCAGGCTGGCCGGGTTCGCCCGCGCGGCGCGAGCTCGGCGGGGCCGTTCCGCGCCGGCGACGGCCCGGCACAGCTCGGCCGTCGAGGGACCGTCGTCCGCCACGGTCACCACCAGGCGCGCCAGGGCGGGGTTGAGGTGGGCCCGCTCGACGCCGGGCAGCGCCCGGACCGCCGCCAGGACCGCCGCCGCGATGTCCGCGGCGCGCTCACCCTCCAGCCCGCGCACCTCGATCCAGCGCCTCGGTCCGTTGGCGCTGACGCGCCGGGCGCGCGGCCCGCCCGCCGCCTCCAGCACCGCACCCGCCGCGGCGCGGGTGAGCCCCGGGACATCCGGCGTCGCGCGCACCAGCGACCTGCCCATGCTCGTCGCGACGTTGCCGCCCAACAAGGCGGCGCCGGCGGCGATCTCGGCGCTGAGGGCGGCGACGCGCAACGGCGCCGTCAGCAGTCCCAGTCCAGGGAGGCCGCGTCGTGTGCTCACCGTGTTCTCTCGGCTCGGATGGATGGTCCTCGATATGGTGACAGCGGCAGGTTAACCGGCGGTGGCGCGGGCGGGAGGAGTCATTCAGGCTCTTTTCGGGTGCCTTTCGTCCCTTGCGAAAAGCGCTCGCATTGGCCACCGTTGCGCTATGCGAACCGCTTACCACCACCAGCTCGAAGAGTTGAGCGTCCAGCTCGGCGAGATGTGCGGCCTGGCCAACGAAGCCATGAGGCGCGCTACCAGGGCATTGTTGGAGGCGGACTTGGACGCCGCCGAACGGGTCATCCGCGAGCACGACCAAATGGTGGTGATGCGGGGCCGCGCGGAGCGAGAAGCGTTCGCGTTACTGGCACTACAACAACCGGTTGCCGGAGAGTTACGGGCGATCTTCAGCGCCGTCCAGATCATCGCCGACATCGAACGGATGGACGCGCTGGCGGTGCACGTCGCCAAGATCGCCCGGCGTGAACACCCGAATCGGGCACTGCCCGACAAAGTCCGCGCGTGTTTCGCCGAGATGGCCGAGGTGGCAATCGCGTTGGGCGACAACGCGAAACAAGTATTGATATCCCACGATCCGGAACAGGCCGCGCGGCTTCGCGAACAAGACGACGCGATGGACGAGCTCTACCGGCAGCTGTTCAGCGTGCTGCTGGACCAGAACTGGACGGACAACATCCCCGCCGCCGTGGACGCCGCGCTGCTGGGCCGCTTCTACGAACGCTTCGCCGACCATGCCGTGGAAGTCGGGCGCCGCGTCATCTTCATGGTCAGCGGCGACCTGCCCGAGCAAGACGAGATCTCCACCTACTGACACGGCGGCGGCTGGGCCGGGCTGAGAAGATAGCGTCGTGCAGGGCAACATCCAGGGCCGCGTGTGGCGCCACGGTAAGCCACAGGACGACTTCACCTTTGACGACATCTCGGAGTACCTCCGCGAACCCGACACCCTGGTGTGGGTGGACCTGTGCGCCCCCGACCACGACGCGCTGTGTGGCCTGGCCGCCGAACTCGGCCTCAACACCTGGGCCGTCGAAGACGCCGTCGCGGCCGCCGAGCGGGTCAAGGCCACCGCCTACGAGACGCACACCTTCTTCACGGTCTATGCGGTCGAGGTGGCGGCGGAGGCCGCCGACGAGCCGGGGCGAATGCTGTCCACGCACCGGATTTCGGCGTTCGTGCTGCCCCGCGGCCTGATCACCGTGCGCCTGACGCCGGACTTCGACATCGCCGCGGTCACCCGGCGATGGGAGGAGATCGGCGCCCAGCAGTACGGGGTGGGCGCGCTGGTGCACGGCCTGCTCGACGTCGTGGTGGACAGTCATTTCGCGGCGGTGGAGGCCCTGGACGACTGCGTCGAATCCATCGAGGACGAGCTGTTCGACGGCAGGCCGCGCCAGGCCAGCTTTCAGCGCCGGACATTCCAGATGCGCCGCGACCTGGTGGGGCTGCGGCGGGTGGCGCTCCCGATGCGGGAGGTGGTCAACTCGATCCAGCACCACCGGCACGAGGTGGGGACCGCCCCGGAACTGGACCCGCTGTACGCCGACCTGTACGACCACGTGCTGCGCGTGTCGGAATGGACGGAATCGTTGCGGGACATGGTCACAACGATTTTCGAGACCAACCTGTCGCTGCAGGACGCGCGGCTGAACACCATCATGAAGAAGCTGACCGGATGGGCGGCCATCATCGCGGTGCCGACGGCCATCACGGGGTTCTACGGCCAGAACGTGCCGTACCCGGGATTCGGTCACCTCGCCGGGTTCATCGCCAGCACCAGCCTGATATTCGTTCTGATGGGCGTGATCTACCTGATGTTCAAACGCAGGGATTGGCTATGACGACAGAGGTGTTACCGGGTCCCGCGGCCCCGACCACGACGTCGGTCGCGGCGGCCCCGGTCGACGAGGTGCTGCGCTCACTGGACAGCTCGGCGGCGGGACTGTCGAGCGCGGAAGCCGCTGCCCGGCTGACGCGGTACGGCCCCAACGCGGTGCGGACCCATCGCGTCAATCCCCTTGCGGTGCTTGGCCGTCAGCTGCGCAACGCGGTTCTCATCCTGCTGGCCGGCACCGCGGTCGTCTCGTACTTCCTGGGCGACAGCATGCAGGCGGTCATCATCGGCATCATCCTGGTCGCCAGCATCGGCCTGGGTTTCATCAACGAGTACCGCGCCGAGCGGGCGGCCGCAGACCTGCACGCGAGCGTGCACCACAACGCCGTGGTGCGCCGCGACGGGGAGTTCGTCACGCTCGCCGTCACCGCGCTGGTACCGGGCGACGTGATCCGGCTGGCGCTGGGGGAGGCGGTGCCGGCCGACGTCCGGCTGATCGAGGTCAGCGGCTTGGAATGCAACGAGAGCATTCTGACCGGGGAGTCGACCGGCTCCGAGAAGTCGCCCGAGCCCGTGCCCCCCGGAACCGACCTGGCCGACGCGGCCGACCTGGCGTTCATGGGCACCATCGTCAGCGCCGGCGAGGGCACCGGGGTGGTGTACGCCACCGGGAGGAACGCCGAATTCGGCCGCATCGCAGCGGGTTTGGACGAGCGTCAGCCGGAAACCGGCTTCCAGGTGGGCCTGCGCCGGTTCTCCTATCTGCTGCTGCAGGTGGCCGTTGCGCTGATGGTGGTCATCTTGATCAGCAACCTGCTGTTGGCGAAGCCGATCATCGACTCGGTGCTGTTCTCGCTGGCGATCGCCGTCGGCATCACGCCGCAGCTGCTGCCCGCCGTCGTCAGCACCGGCCTGGCCACCGGGTCGCGGCAACTGGCCAAGGCCAAGGTGCTCGTCAAGCGGCTGGTGTGCATCGAGGACCTCGGCGACATCGACATCCTGATCACCGACAAGACCGGAACCCTGACGGAAGGCCGGCTGCGGATGGTCGAATCGGTCGACCCCGCCGGTGCGCACAGCGACCCGGTCCGCCGGCTGGGGCTGCTGGCCACCGATGTGGACCCGAAAACCGGTGGCGCCAGCGCCAATCCGCTCGACGCCGCGCTTTGGGAGTCGCCGCAGGCGCACGACTTGGTGGCCGGCGCCGGGCGGGTTGCGTTGCTGCCGTTCGACCACGAACGCCGGGCGACGTCGGTGCTGGTCGACGACGGCGGAACCCGGCTGCTGGTGGTCAAGGGCGCGCCCGAGCAGGTGCTGGCCCAATGCCGGGGCACCGCGGCGGCGGCAGAGGAAACCCTAGCGGCGTTGTTCGCCGCCGGGCGCAGGGTGGTGGCCGTGGCCACCAAACCGGCGCCGGGTTTGACCGCGATCACCCGCGCGGACGAGTGCGACCTGTCGCTCGCGGGCTTCCTGGTCTTCGCCGATGAGCCCAAATCCGCCGCGCGGCAATCACTCTCGAAACTGGCCGACCTGGGTATCGAGCTGAAGATCGCCACCGGGGACAACCCCCGTGTCGCCGAAAAGGTCTGCGGCGACTTGGGTCTGGCGTCCAAGGGCACCATCACCGGCGCACAACTGGACGCGCTGGACGACGACGCGTTCGCCGGTGTCGCGCAGGACCACACCATCTTCGCGCGCATCTCCCCGGAGCAGAAGGCGCGGCTGATCACCGCGCTGCGCCGCAAGGGGCGGTCGGTCGGCTTCCTGGGCGACGGCGTCAACGACGCGCTGGCCCTGCACGCCGCCGACGTCGGGATCTCCGTCGACAGCGCCACCGACGTGGCCAAGGACGCGGCCGATGTGGTGTTGCTGGAAAAGGATCTCGGGGTGCTGGCCACCGGGGTGGCCGAGGGCCGGCGCATCTTCGCCAACACCATCAAATACGTGCTGATGGGCACGTCGAGCAATTTCGGAAACATGTTCAGCGCGGCGGCCGCGTCGGCGCTGTTGCCGTTCCTGCCGATGCTGCCCAGCCAGATCCTGCTGAACAACCTGCTCTACGACACCTCGCAGCTGGCGATCCCTTCCGACCGGGTCGACGCCGCGCAACTGCAGGCGCCGTCGCACTGGAACGTCGCGTTCATCCGCCGGTTCATGTTGATCTTCGGCCCGATCAGTTCGCTGTTCGACTTCCTGACGTTCGGCCTGATGCTGGGCGTGCTGCACGCCGGCGCGGTCGAGTTCCGCACCGGCTGGTTCGTGGAATCGCTCGCGACGCAGACGCTGATCATCTTCGTGATCCGCACCCGCATGGTGCCGTTCTTCCGCAGCCGGCCCAGCGCGCTGCTGGCCGTCACCAGCATCACCGTGGTCGCCGTCGGCGCCGGGCTGACGATTTCACCGCTGGCGCGGACCCTGGGCTTCACGCCGCTGCCGTGGCAGTTCTTCGCCGTGCTGGGGATGTTCGTGATCTGTTATCTGGTGCTGGTGGAGCTGGCCAAGATGCTTTTCTACAGCGAGCCGATTCACCTTGTCGGACAACCGCATCGCACCCGGGGCAGCGCGTATCGCATCCGCAGGCGCGCCGCGCGCTACCACCATTACGCCGTGCGGCGGACGCGGAGAACGAACTGAACCTCAGACCTCAGTGATGGATCTGCACCGTGGGCTGGTCCGCAAGGCCGTGCTGGATGCCCCGGTTGATCTTGTCCGTAAGGGCGGCGCTGTCGGTGGGCGACGTCTCCTCGCAACTGCAGCTGAGTGTGTTGAAGGGGCTGGGGTCGGCGTTGGCGGCGGCTGCCGTCCATCCCGCAGCCCCGAGCGTGAGTGCAACGCCGACCAAAAGTCTAGGAATCATTTGGCCTTCGAGTTCTCAGGAATTGTTTCCGAATTAAAATTTTACCCGCGCGTTTGTCACGAGCCTGTCAACTGGCTGTTAACTTTCAGGCCTGGGCGCCGTACTTCGGGCAGTACGCCCGGATGCTCACGCCCACGAAGTAGCCGGCGTGGTAGCCGTCGAGGTGGCTGTTGGTCATGACGTCGTTTGCCACCTGTTGCGGCGCTTCACCGGAGTCGAGTTGCTGGCAAACCAGATGCCCGGAACGGATCGCCGTTTCGGGCGATTCGTAGTTGATGCCCTTGGCGGTCAGCGCGGCGAGGAACGCGTCATCGGCGGCGCTGGCGTGGGCGGCCGGGGTCGCGCCGAGCACATCCAGCAGTCCGGCCGCGGGGACCACGCCGGCAGCCATCAGCAACAGCAGAAGGCTGGGGTTGCGTATCTGGGTCCTCGTCATTTCTGATACTCCCGTGACATCGAAGTGCCGTTGCTCGCCGACAGCGGGGGCTGCCCGAATATTCCCACGTTGCGGTGCCGCTTGGTGCAGGATCAATCATATTGCGATCATCGCCACACCCAGAGCACGGTTTGCTCCGCCATTGGCGTTGCCGGGATTCTGACGACATGCCGTACGTGCGTTTGTTGGCTGTGGTGCTGGTCGCGCTGTGCTTGGTGGGCTGTGGCGAGCGGCATGTGTCGGCGGCCAGCGCTCGGGACGCGTCCGGGACGTTCCGGTCCGGCGGCATGGACCGAACCTACCTGTTGCACGTGCCGCCTGGCAGCCCGGTCGGCCTGGTCCTGAGCCTGCACGGCGGCGGTGGCACCGGCAACGGGCAACGGGGACTGACCGGGTTCGACTCCGTCGCCGACGCCCACAACCTGCTGGTGGTCTACCCCGACGGTTACGACAAGAGCTGGGCTGACGGCCGCGGGGCGTCGCCGGCCGATCGCCGGCACATCGACGATGTCGGCTTCCTGGTGGGGCTGGTGGGCAAGCTGCAGAACGACTACGGCATCGCCCCGGGGCACATTTTCGTCACCGGGATGTCTAATGGCGGATTCATGTCCAACCGGCTGGCGTGCGACCGCGCCGACGTGTTTGCCGCCGCCGCGCCCGTCGCGGGCACGCTGGGCGTGGGCGTGGCGTGCAAGCCGTCGCGGCCCGTGTCGGTGTGGGAGGCCCACGGCACCGCCGACCCGCTGGTGCCGTTCAAGGGCGGGGTGGTGCGCGGTCGCGGCGGGGTCAGCCACGCCATCTCCGCCGACAGCATGGTGAGCACGTGGCGGTCCGCCGATCGCTGCCAGGGCGACCCGTCCGTCCAGGCGCTGCCCAACGTGGGGGACGGGACCGTCGTGCGCCGCTTCGACTCCACGGCCTGCGCGGCGTCGACCGAGGTGATCTTCTACCAGATCGACAGCGGCGGGCACACGTGGCCCGGCGGCAGGCAATACCTGCCCAAAGCGATCATCGGGCCGACCACCCGCGCGCTCGACGGCTCGGAGGCCATCGCGCAGTTCTTTCTGGCGCACGCGCGGGGCTAGTGGCGATCGCGAGCGCGGTGTGGCCGGGCGCTGCGGGTCGCCACCATGGGGCTCGTGGCGATCGCGAGCGCGGTGTGGCCGGGCGCTGCGGGTCAGCGCTGGCAGGACGGGCACCAGTAGGTGACCCGGTCCCCGGAGCCGTCGTAGGAGATGGGGGTGCCGCAGCGACGGCAGCCCTGCCCGGCGCGCCCGTACACCCACAGCTGCCGGCCGGACCGGGTGTCGCCGGTGGTGCAGCGGCTCCACCGCAACCGGTTGAGCCACAACATGTCGCGGGCGCGTGAGACCAGCCGGTGCGGGTCGCCCACCGCGCTCACCGGCGCGGTGGGCAGGTGCCCGCTGACGAAACACAATTCGTTGGCATAGACGTTGCCGATCCCGGCCAGGACGCGCTGGTCCAGCAGCGCCTCGGCGAGCGGGCGGTCCGGGTGCGCGGCCAGGTTGGCGGCGGCCAACCCGGCGTCCCAGTCCTCGCCGAGGAGGTCTGGACCCAGGTGCGCGACGGCGTCCTCGTCGCGATCGCGTTCCAGGATCTCCAGCACGCCGAGGTCCACGCCGACGGCGCGGACGGTTCCGGCTTCCAGGACGATGCGCGCACGGTGGTCGACGCGCACCGGCCGCTCGCCGACCCGCCAGCTGCCGTCCATCTTCAGGTGCGAGTGGATGCTCGCCCGGCCGACCCGGATGAACAGGTGCTTGCCGCGGCTGAGCACCTCGTCGACCGCCTGCCCGGTGAGGTCGACCGTCGCGTACCGCGGGACGCGGACGTCGCAGCGGGTCAGTGTGCGCCCGGCCAAGTGCTGGCGCAGGACGGCGGCGGTGTGCCAGACGGTGTCTCCCTCGGGCATGGCTAGCGCGGCCTCACCGGAGCCGGAGTCCGCGCGGCGTCCGGGCGAACCCGGCGTCCGGCAGCGCCTCGGCCACCGGGCTCGGCCCGCCCGCTTGTGGCTGCAGCGCCGGCGCCCCGTCGATGCGCTCGACCAGGATCGACGCAACGCGCCGGGAGGCGACCAGGTCGGCCAGCGCCGCAGCCGCCGCCGCGTGGGCCGCGGGGTCGTCGGTGAACGTCAGCAGGGACCGCCCGCCGCGCTCCAGGAACCAGCCCAGGTGGCCGTCGACCAGCACGACGAGCGCGCCGGCCTTGCGGCCCGGCCGGCCCCCCTCGCCGCCCGACGCGGGCCACGGCAGCGCGGCGCCGTAGGGGTTGGCCGGGTCGGCGGCGGCCAGCACGATCGCCCGGTATTCGGGTCGCTCGGGGTCGATGCCGTCGCTGTAACTGCGCAGCCGGTCGACGGTCGACGCGACCGCGAACTGCGCGCCGCCCAACGACTCGACGAAGTAGCCGCGCTGGCATCGGCCGGCCTCCTCGAAGGTGCTCAGCACCTTGTAGAGCATGGCGAACCCGCCGCCGATCCCCTCGGCCGCCACCGCACCCTTGGTCAGCACGCCATGGCGGCCCAGCAGCAGCTCCGCCTGGTAGTGGGCGCGCACCGTGGAATCGGGCTCCGGAGCCGGCAGGGCCGACCACCGGCCGGCGACCGTCGGATCGGCCGGGCGCGATTGCGCGTGCGCGACGCTGTATCGGCTCAGCCGCGGCGGCCGGTGCGACCGGTGCGCGGGTGCCGCGCGTTTGCGGCTGCCCACCCCGCCGAGCACGGCGCGCACCGGCGCGAACGTGTCACCGGTGACCCAGCCCGCCCAGATCAGCTCCCACAGCGCGGCTTTCAGCTCCGAGTCGGGCAACCCGCTTTGGGCGAGCTGGCGAAAGAAGTACGCACCCCCGCCGGCCAGCGTGTCCAGGATCGCGCGGTGCGCGTCGGTGAGGTCGATCTCGGCGGGCCCGGCCAGGGTCAGCGGCGCGGAATCGCTCACATGCAGCGCGACCCAGCCGTCGCTGGCCGAGATCGACCCGGCGCCCGACCAGGTCACCTCCCCGGTGGCGAGCAGCTCGTCGAGCATCGCGGGGGAGTAGTCGCGCACCCGCGGACCGAGCACCAGCGGCTCGATCGCCGAGGCCGGCATCCGAACCCCGGCCAGCTGGTCGATCACGGACATCAGGCCGTCCAGCCCCGAATTCTGGGCGGGCACCCGGTGCCAGGCCGGCAGGAACCGCCCGTACGCGGCGGTGCTCACCGGCTCCACCTGCGCGCGCAGCGCGGCCAGCGAGCGGCGCCGCAAGACGCGCAACACCTCGGCGTCGCACCACTGTTCGCTGCCGGACGCGCTGGGGGTGGCGGCGACGAAGTCGCCGCGCACCAGGCGCCCGTCGGCGGCCAGCCGGCCCAGCACGTCGGCCGTCACCCGCAGGCCCAGCCCGAACCGGGCCGCAACATCCGCCGTGGTGAACGGGGTGTGCGTGCGCGCATAGCGGCCGAGCAGCTCGCCCAGTGGGTCGGCCACCGCCTCGGTGAACGCGGCCGGCACCCCCAGCGGAACCGGCGCCCCGACCCCGTCGCGCAGCCGGCCGATGTCCTCGATGGCCACCCACCAGCTGCGGCCGGCGAACGACACCGTCAGCGCCCGCCGCGCACCCAGCAGGCCCTCCAGCCAGCCGCCCACCTCGGCGCCGCCGGTGCGGGCGGCGATCTCGTCCTCGGTCATCGGGCCCAGCAGCCGCAGCAGGTCCGCGACGCCTTCGGCGTCGCGCGCGGCCCGGTCCTCGGCCAGGTGCTGCAACTGGCGGCCGGTCGCGGCGATGACGTCTGGGTCGAGCAGCTCGCGCAGCTCTACGCGGCCCAGCAGCTCGGCCAGCAGCGTGCTGTCCAGCGACAGCGCCGCGGCCCGGCGCTCGGCCAGTGGGGTGTCGCCCTCGTACATGAATGCGCCGACGTAACCGAACAACAGGGACGCCGCAAACGGGGAGGGGCGGTCGGTCGCGACCTCGGCAACCCGCACCTTGCGCTGGGCGATGCCGGCCATCAGTGACGTCAGGGCGGGAACGTCGTAGACGTCCTGCAGGCATTCGCGGACGGTCTCCAGGACGACCGGGAAGTCGGGGTATTTGCGGGCCACGTCCAGCAATTGGGCGGCCCGCTGGCGCTGGTGCCACAGCGGCGATCGCTTGCCCGGATGCCGGCGCGGCAACAGCAGCGCGCGGGCCGCGCACTCCCGGAACCGCGACGCGAACAGCGCCGAACCGCCCACCTCGGCCGTGACGATCGGGTCGATCTCGTCGGCGTCGAAGACGAAGAGGTCGGCGCCGGGCGGGTTGTCGCCGTTGTCAGACAACATGTCCGGCAACCGCACCACGATGCCGTCGTCAGAGGCGGTCGGCTTCTCGTCCAGGCCGTAGCGTTCCCGCAGCCGGCGGCCCACCGCCAGCGCCAGCGGGCCGTTCACCCGCAGCCCGTACGGCGAGTGCAGGATCACCCGCCAGTCGCCCAGCTCGTCGCGGAACCGCTCGACCAGCAAGGTGGTGTCGGTGGGCACCACCCCGGCCGCGGTGCGCTGCTCGTCCAGCAGCGCCCACATGTTGTCGGTCGCGTAAGCGTCGAAACCCAGGCCGGCGCACCGGGCGTCGAAGGCGTCGCGGTCCAGTCCCGCCAGCTCGCCGGTGAACGCGCCCAGCGCGGCGCCCAGCTCCGCCGGACGGCCCGCGTCGTCGCCGCGCCAGAACGGCAACCGGGCCGGCTGGCCCGGCGCGGGAATCACCAGCACCCGGTCGTGGGTGATCTCGGTGATCCGCCAGCTGGTGGCGCCCAGCGAGATGACGTCACCGGGCCGGGACTCGTACACCATCTCCTCGTCCAGTTCGCCCACCCGCGACGGCTTCTCCGCCTCGCTGGCGAGGTAGACCGTGAACATGCCGCGATCGGGGATGGCGCCGCCGGAGGTGACGGCCAGCCGCTGCGCGCCGGGCCGCGCGGTCAGCGTGCCGGTGTCGCGGTCGTAGACCAGCCGGGGCCGCAGCTCGGCGAACTCGGTGGACGGGTACTTGCCCGACAGCAGGTCGAGGGTGGCCTCGTACACGCTGCGGGGCAGCGTCACGAACGGGGCGCTGCGGCGCACCGTGTCGAACCACCGGTCGGCGTCCAGCGGCTCCAGCGCCGCCGCCGCGACCGTCTGCTGCGCGAGGATGTCGAGCGGGTTGGCCGGCACCCGCATCGTCTCGATCTCGCCGGACAGCATCCGCTGCACCGTCACCGCGCAGCCGATCAGATCCGTGCGGTGCTTGGGGAACAGCGCGCCCTGGGACACCTCGCCGACCTGGTGGCCGGCCCGCCCGATGCGTTGCAGGCCGCTGGCCACCGACGGCGGCGCCTCGACCTGGATCACCAGGTCGACCGCGCCCATGTCGATGCCGAGCTCCAGGCTCGACGTCGCGACCACGGCCTTGAGCAGGCCGCGCTTGAGGTCCTCTTCGACCAGGGCGCGCTGTTCCTTGCTGACCGAGCCGTGGTGGGCGCGCGCCAACAGCGGCTCGGCGCCGTAGGTCTGGCCG
>NZ_LZJN01000095.1 GCF_001667735.1 Mycobacterium sp. E183 | reverse complement strand
ACGAACTCGACGACCCCTGGCGCGACCCGCCGGCCGCACCCCCCGCGCCTCCGGCCCCCGCGTCGCCTGCACCCAAACCGGCCGGCCCGCCGAACGCGGCGACGCCGAAGCCGCCGGGTCCCGTCGCGGGCGGCTGACCGGCCCGTCTGGTAGCGCGCCTACACTCGGCGGTGATGTCCCCTCATGACACTGCCGACCTGAGCGCAGCAATCCGCACCGCACTGGGGAAGGTGATCGACCCCGAGTTGCGGCGTCCGATCACCGAACTCGGAATGGTCAAGAGCATTGACACCGAGCCCGACGGCGGCGTGCACGTCGCGATCTACCTGACCACCGCCGCCTGCCCGAAGAAGACCGAAATCAGCGAGCGGGTCACCCAGGCCGTCTCCGATGTTCCGGGCACGGGGGCCGTGAAGGTCACCCTGGACGTGATGAACGACGAGCAGCGCACCGAACTGCGCAAGCAGTTACGGGGCGATGCCCGCGAGCCCGTCATCCCGTTCGCCCAGCCGAACTCGCTGACCCGGGTCTACGCGGTCGCGTCGGGGAAGGGCGGGGTGGGCAAGTCCACCGTCACCGTCAACCTGGCCGCCGCGATGGCCGCGCGCGGACTGTCCGTCGGCGTGCTGGACGCCGATATCCACGGCCACTCCATCCCGCGGATGATGGGTACCACCGACCGGCCCACCCAGGTC
Organism: Mycobacterium sp. E183; assembly: GCF_001667735.1. GTDB lineage: Bacteria > Actinomycetota > Actinomycetes > Mycobacteriales > Mycobacteriaceae > Mycobacterium. The sequence goes on along the minus strand of NZ_LZJN01000095.1, from coordinate 39,062 downwards.
GAGTCGATGATCCTGCCGCCCATCGCCCACGAGGTGAAGGTCATCTCGATCGCCCAGTTCACCGAGGGCAACACACCGGTGGTGTGGCGCGGGCCGATGCTGCACCGTGCGCTGCAGCAGTTCCTGGCCGACGTCTATTGGGGCGACCTGGACGTGCTCTTACTGGACCTGCCGCCGGGCACCGGCGACATCGCCATCTCGGTGGCCCAGCTGATCCCGAGCGCCGAGCTGATGGTGGTGACAACGCCGCAGCTGGCCGCGGCCGAGGTCGCCGAGCGGGCGGGCAGCATCGCGATGCAAACCCGGCAACGCCTCGCCGGCGTGGTGGAGAACATGTCCGGTCTCACGCTGCCCGACGGTTCGACGTTGCAGGTGTTCGGCGAGGGCGGCGGCCGGCAGGTGGCCGAGCGGTTGTCCCGCGCCGTCGGCGCCGACGTGCCGCTGCTCGGCCAGATCCCGTTGGACCCCGCCCTGGTCGCCGCCGGCGATTCCGGCACCCCGATCGTGCTGAGCGCCCCCGACTCCCCCGCCGGCAAGGAACTGCGCAGCGTGGCCGACAAGCTGTCGGCACGCCGGCGCGGATTGGCGGGCGTGTCGCTGGGACTGGACCCGACGCGACGCTAACCCGTCGTCGACATTGAACCCAGGGCGACGGCAACGCCGAGCACCTTCTGCCGGATTACAGTCTCGGCGCTGACGCTCAGGTCGCGTCGGCGTCGAACGGGGTCGGCCCGGAAAGGTGTTGCTCGGCTGTCGGCTGGGGCGGGGCTGCCGGCGTGACCGCCCCGGTGGCCGGTCGGTCGAAGTTGCCGGTGAGGAACGAATCGTCGCCGTCCAGCAGGTGCTTGGTCAGCGCGGCGCGGGGCGTCATCCCCCGCAGCTTCTGCAATTCGCTCAGCGGGACGCGCAGGTCGTCGAACTCGGGCCCCAGGTCTTCGCGCAGCTGGGTGGTCACCCCACTCAGGTAGTCGCGGGCCTGCCGCAGCGCGGTCGACGTCCAGCGGATCGCACCGGGAAGCCGCTCCGGGCCGAGCACCACCAGCCCGACCACGACGAGGACCAGGATGTGCTCCCAGCTCAGGCTGCCGAACATCTAGCTTCCGTCGGGGTCGGGCTTGACGGTCAGGGTGACGTGCCGACCGTCGCGGACCACCTCGATCGGGGCGTCCTGGCCGATGGTCAACTGCCGGACGGCGACGACGAACTCGTCGGCGTCGGCGACCTTGCGGTTACCGACCTTGACGATCACGTCATTCTCCAGGATCCCGCCCTTTTGCGCGGGGCTTCCCGCCTTCACGTTGGCGACCTGCGCGCCGGCGGCGATCGCGTTGCTCACCGACCGGGTGCTGATGCCCAGCGTCGGGTGCACGATCTTGCCGTCTTTGATCAACGTCTGCGCCACCATCTTGGCCTCGTTGATGGGGATCGCGAAGCCCAACCCACTCGCGCTGTCGGACAAGGACTTACCCGCGGTGTTGATGCCGATCACCTGCGAATCCATATCGATCAGCGGGCCGCCGGAGTTGCCGTGGTTGATCGACGCGTCGGTCTGCAGCGCGTCGATGACGGTGTCGGTGTCCGAGCCCTCACCCGACAACGGGACGGGACGGTGCAGCGCGCTGATGATGCCGTGGGTCACGGTGCTGCGCAGCCCCAGCGGCGCGCCCGCCGCGAGGACCTCGTCACCGACATTCACCTTGTCCGAGTCGCCGAACCGGGCCACGCTCAGGTTGTCGACATTGTCGACCTTGAGCACGGCCAGGTCGGTCTTCGGGTCGCGGCCGACCAGGTTGGCGGGCACTTCCTTACCGTCGTTGAACACCACGGTCGTCTTGAACTGGCTGGGATTGTTGGCCGCCTCGGAGATCACGTGGTTGTTGGTGATGATGTAGCCGCGCCCGTCGACCACCACGCCCGAGCCCTGCAAGCCCTCCTGGTCACTCTTGGACTCGATGGTGACCACCGCGTTCGCGGTCGCGGCCGCCACCTTGGCGAACCGGCCGGCCGGACCTTCACCGTTGCCGTTGGTCGACAGGGTCACCTTCGAGGTGGTGAACGCCTCGGCTACCTCGGCCGTCTTGCGGCCGATCACACCGCCGATGACGCCGATGAGCAGCGCGATCAGCAGCAGGGCGAGCAACGCCAGGTAGGACACCTTGCCGCCGAACAGCACATCGCGTACGCCGAGCTTGCCACTGTAGCCCTGCGGCCCCCGAGGTCCCGCGGGGGCGACCGCCGGGGTGCCCAGCGCCGCGGCGGCCGCCGGGTCGCGCCAGGGGTCGTCGAGTTCGTCGGGCTCTGCCCCGTTTTTCTCGGCCGCGAGCGCGCCGGCGTCGACGGGGTGGCGCTGCAGCGATTCGGGGCTTCCGACGGGACGGCTGAACGCCTCCTGGAGGACCGGATCGGCCGGCTCGTCGTGCGGGGAAAACTCGGATTGGTCCCGGTACTTCCGCGGACGGACCCGATCGGCCACGAAGGAGCCGCGCAGTCCGTCGGGACGGCTGAACAGTTGGCGAGACGCGGGGTCCACCGGCGGACGGGAGATGGGGCGCGGCGCCAAGCGGTTGCCGCTGTCGTTGCCTTGGTCGGAGGTCACGTTATCCCTTTGGATCCTCTTCTTGAGCGCTCGAGACAGGCCCTGCACCGGGCGATACCCACGACACCGGCGTGGTCGTGTCCACCCTAGTATCCACGGTTCGGGACCGGCCGCCCATGAGCGCGCGGGCGGGGTGCGCAAAATCGGGACGGATCAACGACGGGGGCTCATTCGGAAGGCGCGCAGCTACGGGCGCTTGCGCTGCTCACGGGCGTCGCGCTCAGCAAAACGGTCGGCCGGCCGGCCGGTCGCGTCGTCGGGCGAATCGTAGGGAATCTCGGCGAGCATTCCGAGCAGCGCGCTCGGGATGCGGATCGGATGCGAATCCCGCAGCGCCGCACGGGCCCGGCTCTGACCGTCGACCTCGGCCGCACACTGCGGGCACAGCGACAGGTGATGCGCCGCCCGCAGGTGCGCGTTCATCCGCAGCTCACCGTCGACGAAGGCCGCGATGGCTTCGACGGAAAGGTGCTCGGTAGAGCCGAACTGGCGCGGCGCGCCGACGGGGGCATCGCTCTGGGAGGCGAACTGGGCGGGAAGCCAGGAGAACGCACGACGGAACAGATGTCCTCGATCGGGCATCACCGGGTCCTTTCGTTGCGCCTACCCCTCGAATGTAGCGCGAGGCAGCTCGCAATATCGCGTCTCGAGACCGCGAAACCGCTGGCTCATGGCCAGGCGACGAACCCTACGCCGACTCGGCGTGCACCGCGTCCCGGCCGGCGCCCGGTTGCGGATGAGCGGCCAGGTAGTCGCGCAACGCCTGACGTCCGCGGTGGATGCGGCTGCGCACGGTGCCGAGCTTTACGCCCAGCGTCGCGCCGATCTCCTCGTAGGACAGGCCCTCGATGTCACACAGGACGACGGCGGCGCGGAATTCCGGCGGCAGGGAATCCAGGGCGGCCTGCAGGTCCGGACCGAGCCGCGAATCGTGATAGATCTGCTCGGGATTGGGCTCGTCGGCGGGCACGCGCTCGTAATCCTCGGGCAGCGCCTCCATCCGGATGCGGGCGCGCCGGCGCACCATGTCGAGGAAAAGGTTGGTGGTGATGCGGTGCAGCCAGCCTTCGAACGTTCCCGGCTGGTAGTTCTGCACCGATCGGAAAACCCGGATGAAGGTCTCCTGCGTCAGGTCTTCCGCGTCATGCTGATTGCCCGAGAGGCGGTAAGCCAGCCGGTACACCCGGTCGGCGTGCTGACGGACCAACTCGTCCCACGAGGGCATCGTGGACTTGTCCCCGGTCGCGTCGAAAACCGCGGTGCCCTGCAGGCCGTCGGAAGGCTCCACCCACTCGTCGGCGGGGCAGTCCTGCGGGTGCGACATGCTGGTCGGGCCCAAAAGCGTGGTGATGATCGAATCCTCCAAATCCGTCCTGTCACAAAGCGACAAGTCGTCATCGACGGCAACACGTGGCCGCCAATCCGTATTCCCGGTCCCACCCGCTCCGCGATCCATAGGGACACCGTCGCGTATGGGCGTATGTGCGATATATGAACAGTCTGAGCTCAGCCTGAGAAACCTTTTCGTTACCAGCGCTGTGCTGGACATATCCGTAGCGGGGTGAGGTTAAACGCACCGGCTTTCCCGGGCGTGTCGTGGCGGCGCGGCTTAGGCGTGCCATGCCGGGGCGCGCACCGGAGTGGAATACGCTGCGGGCATGGACGGCACCGACGCAGACACCCCCGGCCAGCCGGCGCCCAGTCGAGCCGAATCCCTCTTCGCGCACGCCGAGGGGTCGATCTCCGAGGACGCGCTGCTGGCGGCCGCCCGCGAGCGCGCCGTGGACATCGGTGCGGGCGCGGTCACGCCCGCGGTCGGCGCGCTGCTGAGCCTGCTGGTCAAGCTCAGCGGCGGCAAGGCCGTGGCGGAGGTGGGCACCGGCGCCGGGGTCAGCGGACTTTGGTTGCTATCCGGCATGAGCGACGACGGCGTCCTGACGACGATCGACATCGAACCCGAGTACCTGCGGCTCGCCAAGCAGGCCTTCTCCGAGGCCGGGATCGGCCCCTCGCGCACCCGGTTGATCAGCGGCCGGGCCCAGGAGGTCCTCACCCGCCTGGCCGACGAGTCCTACGACCTGGTGTTCGTCGACGCCGACCCGGTCGACCAGCCCGACTACGTCATGGAGGGCGTACGGCTGCTGCGGTCCGGCGGCGTCATCGTGGTGCACCGGGCCGCTCTCGGCGGGCGCGCCGGCGACCCCGCCGCCCGCGACGCCGAGGTGGCCGCGGTGCGGGAAGCGGCACGGCTTATCGCCGAGGACGAGCGGCTCACGCCCGCCCTGGTGCCGCTGGGCGACGGCATCTTGGCCGCGGTTCGCGACTGACCCGCGCGGCGACCCGCCGCGCCCGGCCGCGCCGCGCTTGCGATCGCCACTGGTCCGATGGTGGCGACCCGCCGCGCCCGGCCGCGCCGCGCTTGCGATCGCCACTAGTTCGATGGTGGCGACCCGCCGCGCCCGGCCGCGCCGCGCTTGCGATCGCCACTGGTTCGATGTTTACGAATTCTTGACGCGATACCACCTTGACTCGCGACTGAACGGCCGTTTAACGTACTGAACATGCGTTCAGCCGACCTGACCGCAACCGCTCGAATCCGCGACGCGGCCATCGAGCAGTTCGGACAGCACGGCTTCGGCGTGGGACTGAGGGCCATCGCCGAAGCCGCGGGGGTGAGCGCCGCGCTCGTCATTCACCACTTCGGTTCCAAGGAAGGCCTGCGAAAGGCCTGCGACGACTACGTCGCCGAAGAGATCCGCAGTTCCAAATCGGAGGCGATGCGGTCCAACGACCCCGCCACCTGGTTCGCGCAGCTCGCCGAGATCGAGGAATTCGCGCCGCTGACAGCCTACCTCCTGCGCAGCATGCAGACGGGCGGCGACCTGGCGAAGATGTTGTGGCAGAGGATGATCGACAACGCCAAAGAGTACATAGAAGAGGGTGTGCGGGCCGGGACGATAAAGCCCAGCCGTGACCCGAAGGCCAGGGCCAAGTATCTCGGCATCACGGGAGGCGGCGGCCTCCTGCTCTATCTGCAAATGCACGACACGCCAACGGATTTGCGTGCGGTCCTGCGCGATTACGCCAGGGACATGATCCTGCCGGCCCTCGAGATCTACAGCGAGGGCCTGATGGTGGACCGCACCATGTACGACGCATTCCTGGCCGCCGAAGATCAAGGAGGATCACATGCCAGCTGACAGTGTCGCACCCATCGAAATACGCGGGTTGACCAAGAACTTCGGAGCTGTGCGTGCGCTGGACGGCCTCGACCTGACGGTGCGCGAAGGTGAAGTCCACGGCTTCCTCGGCCCGAACGGCGCCGGGAAGTCGACGACCATCCGCATCTTGCTGGGCCTGGTCAAGGCAGACGGCGGTAGCGTTCGGATGCTGGGCGGCGACCCGTGGGCCGACGCGGTCGCGCTGCACCGTCAGATCGCCTATGTGCCAGGCGATGTCACGCTGTGGCCGACATTGACCGGGGGCGAGACCATCGACATGCTGGCCCGCATGCGCGGTGGCATCGATGAAAGGCGGCGCGCCGAGTTGGTCGAGCGCTTCGACCTCGACCCACACAAGAAGGCGCGGACTTACTCGAAGGGCAACCGGCAGAAAGTCTCGCTGATCTCCGCGTTCTCGTCGCGCGCCCGCCTGCTGCTCCTGGACGAGCCGAGCAGCGGCCTGGACCCGTTGATGGAGAACGTCTTTCAGCAATGCGTCGCCGAGGCTCGCGATCGCGGCGCGACCATCCTGCTGTCCAGTCACATCCTGGCCGAGACCGAAGCGCTGTGCGAACGGGTGACCATCATCCGGGCCGGCAAGACCGTCGAGAGCGGCTCGCTGGACTCGATGCGGCATCTCAGCCGCACCTCGATCAGGGCCGAAATGACCGGCGACCCCGGCGACCTCACGCGCATCAAGGGCGTCGAGGACGTCAGCGTCGAAGGCAACACCGTGCGTGCCCAGGTCGACGGCGAAAGCCTCGGAGAACTGATCCGGGCACTTGGCGACGCGGGCGTGCGCACCCTCGTCAGCCAGCCGCCGACGCTCGAGGAACTCTTCCTGCGCCACTACGACACGGCGGACAGGGTGTCCGCATCATGAGCACCGCAACCTTGGACCGGTCACACCGCCCCGCCCACCCCGCACCGCAACGGCGGCCGAACTTCGCGGGGACGCTTGGCATGCTGCGGCTCTACCTACGGCGCGACCGGGTTTCGTTGCCGCTGTGGGTGTTGCTGCTGTCGGTGCCGCTGGCAACGGTGTACGTCGGCAGCATCGAGAAGGTCTACCCCACCGAGGCGGCGCGCGCCGGCTTCGCGGCTTCCATCATGGCGAGCCCGGCACAGCGTGCCCTCTACGGGCAGGTCTACAACGACAGCCTTGGGGCGGTGGGCATTTGGAAGGCCGGGATGTTCCACCTGCTCATCTCGGTGGCCGTCATCCTGACCGTCATCCGGCACACCCGCGCCGACGAGGAGGCCGGCCGGACCGAGCTCGTGGACTCGACCGCGGTCGGGCGCTACGCCAGCCTCAGCGCCGCCCTCCTGTTGTCCTTCGGGGCCAGCCTCGCCACGGGCATGATCGGCGCGGCGGGTCTGCTCACCACCGATGTCGCCCCGGGCGGGTCCCTCGCCTTCGGTGCGGCGCTGGCCTGCTCCGGCCTGGTGTTCACCGCCGTCGCCGCGGTGGCCGCGCAGTTGTCGCCGAGCGCGCGGTCCGCCCGCGGCGCCGCGTTCGCGGTCCTGGCGGCGGCCTTCACACTGCGCGCCCTCGGCGACGCCGGTTCGGGCGCGCTGTCCTGGCTCTCGCCGCTGGGGTGGTCGCTGCAGGTCCGGCCGTACGCGGGCGACCACTGGCCGGTTCTGCTGTTGCACCTGGCGACGACCATCGTCCTCACCGCGGTGGCCTATCGGCTCCTCGCGAGCCGTGACGTGGGTGCCGGGCTGTTCGCCGAACGCCCCGGCCCCGGCTCCGCCGCCCCGGCGCTGGGCAACGTGTTCGGGCTGGCATGGCGGCTGGACCGCGGTGCCCTCGTGTTGTGGACCGTGGGCCTGTGCCTCTACGGCATCTTGATGGGCAGCGTGGTGCACGGCATCGGCGACGAGCTCGGCGGCAGCAACGCCGCGCGCGACATCGTTCTCCGAATGGGCGGGACCAACGCCTTGGCGGAGGCTTTCATCGCCGTCGCGTTCACCATGCTGGGCATGGCCGCGGCCGCGTTCGCGATCTCGCTGACGCTGCGGCTACACCAGGAGGAATCGGCGCAACGGGCCGAGACGACGCTGGCCGGTGCGGTGTCGCGAACCCGTTGGCTCGCCAGCCACGTGCTGGCCGCACTGCTCGGATCCACGGTCGCGATGCTGCTCAGCGGGCTGACCGGGGGGCTGGTCTACGGAGCCGCAGCCGGTGACATCGGCGGCAAGGTGGCCGTCGTGGTGGCGAGCGCGGCGGTACAGCTGCCCGCCGTCTGGTTGTTGTGCGCCGTGACCGTCGCCGTGTTCGGGCTTGCGCCGCGATTCACACCCGTGGCGTGGGGTGTTCTGGTCGGGTTCATCGCCCTGTACCTGATCGGCTCCCTGGCCGGGTTCTCCCAGTGGCTGCTCGACCTGGAGCCGTTCGCCCACATCCCGCGCGTCGGCGGCGATTTCACGGCCACACCACTGTTGTGGTTGCTCGCCATAGATGCCACACTGATCGCCCTGGGAGCCGTGGCTTTTCGACGACGCGATCTGCGAGTTTAGGAGCGTCATGAAGATCGGTGTTCGACTGGCGGCATCATCGATTCTCGGAATCGCCGCCTATGCTCTGGTCCTGTTCTTGCCGGCCGGCACCTTCCGCTATTGGCAGGGCTGGGTTTTCATCGCCCTGTTCACGGTGGTATCGATCGTCCCCACAATCTATCTGGCGCGCAAACATCCGGCGGCCCTGCAACGGCGCATGCATGCGGGACCGCAGGCGGAAACCCGCACGGCCCAGAAGGTCATCAGTGCCGGCGCCTTCGGAACCCTCTTCGTCGTCATGGCGTTCAGCGCGTTCGACCATCGGATGGGCTGGTCGACCGTGCCCGTGTGGCTGTGCGTGGTGGGTGACGTCCTGATGGCGACCGGCCTGGCCGTCGCCATGCGCGTGATCATCGAGAACAGTTATGCCGCTGCGACCGTGACGGTGGAGAGCGGCCAGAAGGTCGCCTCCGACGGGCTCTACAGGTTCGTCAGGCACCCGATGTACGCGGGGAACGTGATCATGATGGTGGGAATGCCCCTGGCGCTCGGCTCGTACTGGGCACTTCTCCTCGTCGTTCCCAGCGTCGCGATCCTGGTGCTGCGCATTCTCGACGAGGAGAAGCTGCTCAAGACGGAGCTCCCGGGATATCGCGAATATGCGCAACGCGTCCGCTATCGGCTGCTGCCGAGTGTGTGGTAGCCGTTTAATCTGATCCCGTGGTCCGCACTCCCGCGCCCACCAGGGATCGGCCGTGGCGTCGCCCGGGCGTCCTTCGCTACGCGCTGAGCCGGATACGCGGCTTCGCCAAGCCGCCGGTCACTGTGACCGACCCACCGGCCGAGATCGCCGTCGACCGTGACGTTGCCGTGCCCACCCGCGACGGAACGACGTTGCGGATCAACGTCTTCCGGCATGCCGGCGCCGGGGCCGGGCCGGTCATTCTGAGCATTCACCCGTACGGCAAGGACAATCTGCCGAAGCGCCGCGGCAACAGGTGGACCTTCTCCATCCAGTACCGGGTACTGCGCCAGCCCCGGCCGGTGACCTTCTCGGCGCTGACCGGTTGGGAGGCGCCCGATCCCGCGTGGTGGAGCGCGCAGGGCTTCGTCGTGGTGAACGCCGACTCGCGGGGCTGTGGCCACTCCGGCGGCACCGGAAAGCTGTTGTCGCGGCGAGAGGCCGAGGACACCTACGACCTGGTGCAGTGGATCGCCAGTCAGCCGTGGAGTGACGGGCGGGTCGTCATGCTCGGGGTGTCGTACCTGGCCATCAGCCAGTACGCGGCCGCGGCCCTACGGCCGCCGGCACTGCGGGCGATCTGCCCATGGGAAGGGTTCACCGACGCCTACCGCGACCTCACCTTTCCCGGCGGGGTCCGCGAACGGGGCTTCACCCGGGTGTGGTCGCGCAACGTGCGGCGCGACACCCGCCAGGCCTACGACCTGGAGCGGATGCAGGATGCCCACCCACTGCGTGACGAGTTCTGGCGCTCGCTGGTGCCGGACCTCGCCGCGATCGACGTGCCGATGCTGGTGTGCGGCAGCTTCTCCGACAACAACCTGCACGGCCGCGGCTCCATCCGCGCGTTCACGCACGCGAGTTCCGGCCACGCCCGCCTCTACACCCACCGGGCCGGTAAGTGGGCGACGTTCTACTCCGAGCCCGCGCTGGCCGAGCAGCTGAAATTCTTCCGGGCGGCGCTGGACGGGGCGCCCGGTTCCCGCAGCGTCCGCTTGGAGGTCCGCGAAGACCGCGACACCGTCGTCGCGGTGCGCGAAGAGGCCGACTGGCCGCTGGGGCGAACCCATTGGCGGCCAATGTATTTGGCCGCGGGCGGACTGCTGACCGCTTCGCGGCCGTCGGCAGAGGGTGGCATCTCGTTCGAAACCCGCTCCGGCGCAGCCGCTTTCAGCTGGACGGCGCCGGAGGATGTCGAGTTGACCGGCCCGATGGCGGCGCGGTTGTGGATCGAGCTGGCCGGCTGCGACGACGCCAACCTGTTCGTCGGCGTGGAGAAATGGCGCGACGGGCGGTTCGTCGGGTTCGAGGGTTCGTACGGTTACGGCCGGGACCGGGTGAGCACCGGGTGGCAACGGGTCTCGCTGCGGGCGCTGGATCGCGAGCTCTCGCGGCCGTGGGAACCCGTCGCGGCATGCACCGACCCACAGCCCGTCCCCGCGCACGAGGCCGTCGAGGTCAATGTCGCGCTCGGCCCGTCGGCGACGCTGTTCCGCGCCGGCGAGCAGCTGCGGCTGGTGGTCGCCGGGCGCTGGTTGTGCCCGAGAAACCCGCTTACCGGCCAGCTCCCCGCGGCCTACACCGGCTCCCCCCGCGGGCGCATCAGGCTGCGTTGGGGGCCGCGCTACGACGCGCACCTGCTGATCCCGGAGATCCCGGGCTAGATCCGGTCGGCGTCGGCTTCCCCGGTGCCCGCATCGTTGCCGGGCTAGATCCAAACGCCCTTGCCGACCGCGACGACGCCGCCGGCGCTGATCGCGAACCGCTCCCGGTCCTTCTCCAGGTCCACGCCCACCATCTCGCCGGGGCCGACGACCACGTTCTTGTCCAAAATCGCGTGGCGCACCACGGCGCCCCGACCGACCCGGGCGCCCGGCATGATCACGCTGCCCTCCACGATCGCGCCGTCGTCGACCACGACGTTGGACGACAGCACCGAGTTGCGCACCGAGGCGGCCGAGATGATGCTGCCGGCGCCGACGACCGACTCCTGTGCCGATCCGCCATTGACGAACTTGGCCGGCGCCAGGTTCTCCGACTCCCCCCGGATCGGCCAGCGCTTGTTGTACAGGTTGAACACCGGGTGCACCGACACCAGGTCCATGTGAGCGTCGTAGAAGGCGTCCAGCGTCCCCACGTCCCGCCAGTAGGCCCGGTCGCGGTCGGTGGCACCGGGCACCTCGTTGTCGTTGAAGTCGTACACCGCAGCCATTCCGTCGCCGACCAGACGCGGGATGATGTCACCGCCCATGTCGTGATCGGAGTGGTCGTCGTCGGCGTCCGCGCGGATGGCGTCGATGAGGACCTTGGTGGTGAAGATGTAGTTGCCCATCGACACGAACGTCGAATCGGGGTCGTCCGGGACGCTCGGCGGGTCCAGGGGCTTCTCCACGAAATCGCGGATGCGGCCGGAGTCGTCGGCGTCGATGCAGCCGAAAGCGCTGGCCTCGGCGCGCGGCACCCGGATGCCGGCCACGGTTGCCCCTGCCCCACTTTCGATGTGGAACTGGACCATCTGCTCGGGGTCCATCCGGTAGACGTGGTCGGCGCCGAAAACGACTATGTAATCGGGGTCTTCGTCGTAGATCAGATTGAGCGACTGGTAGATCGCGTCGGCGGAGCCGGTGTACCAGCGCGGGCCCAGGCGCTGCTGGGCGGGCACCGGCGTGATGTATTCACCGGCCAGACCGGACAACCGCCAGTTCTGCGAAATATGACGGTCCAGTGAATGCGACTTGTACTGAGTGAGAACGCAGATCCGCAAATAGCGGGCATTGACGAGGTTGGACAGCACGAAGTCGATCAGTCGGTAGGCGCCGCCGAAGGGGACCGCGGGCTTGGCCCGATCCGCGGTCAGCGGATACAGCCGCTTGCCCTCACCCCCGGCCAGGACAATGCCCAGCACGTGTGGCGCTTCCCTCATGGGTCAAACCTATCGGCCGTCGCGAACCGCTGCCAGAGGGATCGCTCTATTGGCGATCTGCTGCGCGGCTGTCCGTCAAGGTCTTTGGTTTCCTCCCCGATTGTCCAGCCCGACTCGCGGGCCTCGCCAACGCCGAACTACCGTGCGGGTATGCGGGTGGCGATGATGACTCGGGAGTACCCACCGGAGGTCTACGGGGGAGCCGGTGTACACGTCACCGAACTGGTCGCCCAACTGCGCCGGCTATGCGCGGTCGACGTGCACTGCATGGGCGCGCCGCGGCCGAACGCCTTCGTGCACCAGCCCGATCCGCGCCTGCAGGGCGCCAACGCGGCGCTGTCGACGTTGTCCTCGGACCTGTTGATGGCCAACGCCGCGTCGGCGGCCAGCGTCGTGCATTCGCACACCTGGTACACCGGCATGGCCGGTCATCTGGCCGCCCTGCTCTACGACATCCCCCACGTACTGACCGCCCACTCCCTCGAGCCGCTGCGGCCGTGGAAAGCCGAGCAGCTCGGCGGCGGCTATCGCGTGTCGACCTGGGTGGAGCACACCGCCGTACAGGCCTCGGACGCCGTCATCGCGGTGAGCTCCGCGATGCGCGAAGACATCCTGCGCGTCTACCCCGCCCTGGACCCCAGCGTGGTGCACGTCATCCGCAACGGGGTCGACACCGACGTCTGGCATCCGGCCGGACCGACGCAAACCGGGTCGCTGCTGGCGGAGCTCGGGGTCGACCCGGACCGGCCCATCGTGGCGTTCGTCGGCCGGATCACCCGGCAGAAGGGCGTCGCCCACCTGGTGGCGGCGGCGCACCACTTCGACCCCGAAGCGCAGGTGGTGCTGTGCGCGGGCGCCCCCGACACCCCGGAGATCGCCGACGAGATGCGGTCCGCGGTGGCGCGGCTGTCCGACCACCGGCGCGGCGTGTTCTGGATCCGAGAGATGTTGCCCATCGGCGAATTGCGCGAAATTCTCTCGGCGGCAACCGTATTCGTGTGCCCCTCGGTGTACGAGCCACTGGGCATCGTGAACCTGGAGGCCATGGCATGCGCGACGGCGGTGGTGGCGTCCGACGTCGGCGGGATACCGGAGGTGGTCGCCGACGGGGTGACCGGCTCGCTGGTGCATTACGACCCCAGCGATCCGGCCGGTTACCAGGCCAGGCTGGCCGAAGCGGTCAATGCGCTCATCGCCGATCCCGAGAAGGCGAAGCGCTACGGCGAGGCGGGACGGCAGCGCTGCGTCGAGGACTTCTCCTGGGCCCACGTCGCCGAGCAGACCCTGGACATCTACCGAAAGGTGTGTGCGTAGCGCAGCCGTCCGTCGGCGCGCGTTCAGCTGGAGCTCGTGACACCCTTGAGTTCGTCACCGAGGGCGGCGGCTTCGTCGGGCGTCAGCTCAACGACCAGTCGACCGCCTCCCTCAAGTGGTACCCGCATCACGATGCCGCGCCCCTCCTTGGTTGCTTCCAGAGGACCGTCGCCGGTCCGGGGCTTCATCGCCGCCATCGAGTGCTCCCTCCAGGTTCGAGCTGGCCCGCCTTTGCGGACCTGGTCGGCGCCGAGCATGCCCCGCCAGCGATTTTCCAGCCATACCCGACATCGAACTGCCAAATCACGCCTCTATTGTTCCCTATCCAGGTCACGAGTTGAACAAAGACCCGGTTCTCCGGCCTTAGCGGGCCGGTCACGGCCCGCGCCGTCAACGGGGGGAAGGCACCCAACAACCCCGGATATGGTCGTCGACCATCCCGGTCGCCTGCATCAGCGCATAGGCGGTGGTCGGCCCGACGAACCGGAACCCGCGCCGCTTGAGGTCGCGCGCCATGGCCTTAGATTCCTCAGTGGCCGAGGGGATTTGGGAGCCGTCCGCGGGCCGGGGGCGCGGCTCTGGCGCGAACGACCACAGCAGCTTCGACAGGTCCGCGGGGGTTCCCAGCTCAGCGGCGGCGCGGGCGTTCGCGATCGTCGCGTCGATCTTGGCGCGGTTGCGCACGATTCCGGTGTCCGCCATCAGCCGCTGCACGTCGGCGTCGCTGTAACCGGCGACCTGCCCGAAGTCGAAGCCGGCGAAGGCCCGCCGGAAGTTCTCCCGTTTGCGCAGGATGATCAGCCACGACAGCCCGCTCTGGAACGCCTCCAGGCTCATCCGCTCGAAGAGTGCCACCCCGTCGTGCACCGGGCGGCCCCACTCCTGGTCGTGGTAGTCGCGGTACATCTCGAAATCGGGTCCCGGCCGGATGGCCGCCCAGCTACACCGCACCAGCCCGTCATCGCTCACATCTAGTCCTGACGATCCTCGGCCTCCCCGGGTTCCACGTCCCCGGGGTCGGCGTGGGCCTCCGCGGGGGCGTGCACCGCGGCCAGCTGGCCGCGCAGCGCCTCGAGCTCGCGGGCGAGCCGGTCCAGCACCCAGTCCACCTCGCTGGTCTTGTATCCGCGCAGCACCTGGGTGAACTTGACGGCATCGACGTCCGCGCCGGTCATACCGTAGGCGGGCAAGACCGTCGCGGTCGTGCCCCGCGGCAGGGGCGGCAACTGCTCGCCCCGTCCGAACAGCAGGCTCGCCGCGCCGAAGAGCACGATCGCCACCAGCACCAGCACCACCAGGTAGAGCAACACCAACGCCACGTCGTCGATACTGCCCTATGCCACCGACACCGCGATGACGCAGCGGGGCCTTAGCGCGGCCGCAGCACCTTCATCGGCGGCCGGTCCGCCAGCGACACCGGCGACGTGTGCTGGGTGAAGTCCTGAAAGTCGGAACCCTCGGTGTCGTCGACGAAGAACTGCGTCAGCCCTACGCCGGAGTCGGGCACCCCGCACCGGGAGAGCAGGGTCGCGATGACCTGGCGGCTCATGGCGCCCAACTCGGCCAGCGGCCGGTTGCGATGCGCGCGCACACCGAGGTTGACCTGGGCGATCGCCCCCAATCCCAGCCGGTCGAAGGTGTCCAGCAGCAGGCCGATCTCCACGCCGTAGCCCGGCGCGAACGGCACCGACGTCAGCAGTTCGCGGGTGGCCGCGTACTCCCCGCCGAGCGGTTGCAGGATGCCGCCCAGCTCCGGGCGCAGCGCGGCGAGCAGCGGCCGGGCCACCAACTCGGTGACCCGTCCGCCTCCGGTCGCGCCCGCCACGTCGCCCACGCGCAGGGGGCGCCGGTAGAAGCTCTTGACCAGGTGGACGCCGTCGCCGGTGAGCAGCGGGCCGACCAGCCACGGGACGAACATCGGGTGCGGGTTGATCAGGTCGGAGTCGACGAACACGACGATGTCGCCGCTGGTGGCCGCGAGCGAGCGCCACAGCGCCTCGCCCTTGCCCGGCCGGATCGGCACCTCGGGCAACGCCTGCTCCCGGCTGACGACGCGGGCGCCGGCGGCGACGGCGCGGATCTCGGTGTCGTCGGTGGAGCCGGAGTCCAGCACGATCAGCTCGTCGACCAGCCCGTCGACCAGCGGTGAGATGCTGTCGATCACCGATTCGATGGTCTCTTCTTCGTCGAGGGCCGGCAGCACCACCGAGATGGTGCGGCCCGCCTTGGCGGCCTCGAGTTCGGCGACGGTCCAGCCCGGGCGGTTCCAGCTGCGGTCGGCCAGCCAGGTGTCGCCGGGGCGGGCGGCCAGCACCGCGTCGTGGGTGAGGTCGCCGGCGAACAGGTCGGATGCCGTCATGCCAGCCCCCTTACCGTGCGCGCGGGCGGGCGTATGCCCTGGATCGAGGCCACCATTTCGAGCACCCGGCGGGTCGCGGCGACCTCGTGGACGCGAAACATCCGCGCACCGGCGGCAGCCGCCAGCGCGGTGGCCGCCAACGTGCCCTCGAGCCGCTCGGTCAATTCCACCCCCAGAGTCTCCCCGACGAAGTCCTTGTTACTCAAAGCCATGAGCACGGGCCATCCGGTATTAACAAGATCGCTGAGGTGGCGCAACAGCAGCAGGCCGTGGAACGTGTTCTTGCCGAAGTCGTGGGCCGGGTCGATCAGCACGCGGTCGCGGGCCACCCCGCGGGCGACCGCGCGCTCGGCGGCGGCCGTGACCTGGCGAATGACGTCGTCGACCACCCCGCGGGTGGTGGTTCCGTAGCGCACCCGGAACGGACGCGTGCGGGGCAGCGCCCCGCCGGTGTGCGAGCACACCAGGCCCGCCCCGAACTCCGCGGCGACCCCGGCAAGGTCCGGGTCGATGCCGCCCCAGGTGTCGTTGATCAGGTCCGCCCCGGCGGCGCAGGCCACCCTGGCCACCTCGGAGCGCCAGGTGTCGACGCTGATCAGCTGGTCGGGGAACGCGTCGCGCAGCCATTCGATGAACGGGATCAGCCGGGCGATCTCGGTGTCCGCGTCGACGTCCTGGCCCGGGCCGGCTTTGACGCCGCCGACGTCGATGACGTCGGCACCTTCGGCGACGGCCCGGTGTGCGGCGGACCGGGCGGCCTCGTCGCTGAAGGTCGCGCCCTTGTCGTAGAACGAATCGGGGGTGCGGTTGACGATCGCCATGATCAGCGGCCGATCGCCGGCGACCGGGCGGCCGCACCAGGTCGATCCGGCTGACGCCGACGGTGTCGATTGCACACGTCCATGGTGCCCGGTCGGGCCCGCGAGTGTGCGGCCAGCCGCACGGTGGACGCCGAATGTGCGGCTGGGCGCACACTCAGCGCGCAATCAGCCCTTCGGCCGCTTACCGTCGGCCACCTCGTCGGGGTACTCGTCGTAGTACGGCACGTAGCCCTCGTCGCGGCCGGCCAGCACGTAGAGCGGGTCCTTGATGTCCGGCCCGTAGGCCTGGTCGCGCAGTTCCACCTTGCGGCTCTTGAACGTCGTGGTGTGCTCGAGCGACTCGACCACCCGCACGAACAGCGGCAGCGCGTAGGCGGGCAGCTGGCCGTACACCGCGTTCGCCAGCGACTTGCCGTCGAACTCCGCGCCGTCGCGCAGCTTGACCGCGGCCATCCCGGCGCGGCCGCCGGTGCGCGGGATCTCGACTCCGAAGACCGTGCACTCCTCGACGTGCTCGTCGGACGCCAGCGCGGCCTCCACCTGGGTGGTGGCGACGTTCTCGCCCTTCCACCGGAACGTGTCGCCGAGACGGTCGACGAAGGCGGCGTGCCCCATGCCCTGCGGGCTCATCACGTCGCCGGAGTTGAACCACACGTCACCCTCGCGGAAGGCGTTGCGCACCAACTTCTTCTCGCTCGACTCCTTGTCGGTGTAGCCGTCGAACGGCTGCAACCGGTTGACCGGGCTGAGCAGCAGGCCGGGCTCACCCGGCGGCACCCGGCGCACCCGCCCGTTGTCGTCCCGCAGCGGGGCACCGGTGTCGGGGTCGTACTCCACATAGGCCAACGGCATGGGGAAGACGCCGGTGGTCCGCGGCACGTTGAAGATGTTGATGAACGCCGTGTTGCCCTCGCTGGAGGCGTAGAACTCGCAGACCCGGGCGATGTCGAACCGATTCGTGAACTCGTCCCAGATCTCCGGCCGCAACCCGTTGCCGGCGATCACCCGCACCCGGTGCGCGCGATCGGTGACCTTGCGCGGCTGGTTGAGCAGATAGCGGCAGATCTCGCCGATGTAGATGAAGGCCGTCGCCTCCGCGGCGATGACCTCGTCCCAGAATTTCGACGCCGAGAACGACTTGCCCAGCGCCAGCGTGGCCCCGGAGTTGATCACCGACGACAACGCGACCGTCAGCGCGTTGTTGTGATACAGCGGCAGGCAGCTGTACAGCGTGTCGGAGCTCTTCAGCCTCAGCCCGATGCCGCCGAACGCCGCGAGTGCCTTCAGCCACCGCAGGTGGGTCATCACGCTGGCCTTGGGGAATCCCGTTGTGCCCGAGGTGAAGATGTAGAACGCGGTGTCCTTGGCCTGCACGGCCGACGCCGACGGCGGGTTGGTGGCCGGGGCGCTGACGGCGAACCGCTCCAGGTCCTCCACGGTCATCGTCTCGGTGTCGCCGGCGCCGCCGCACTCGGCCACCGCGCTGACCAGGTCGGTCTCCGCGATCAACACCTTGGCCTTGAGCAGGCCCAGGCTGTGCGCCAGCACCTCGCCGCGCTGGTGGTAGTTCAGCATCCCGGCGACGGCGCCGCACTTGACGGCGGCCAGCATCGTCAGCACCGCGTTGGGCGAGTTGCGCAGCATGATCGCGACGACGTCGCCGCGGCCGACACCGCGCGAGGCCAGCACCGCCGCGTACCTGTTGGCGGCGGCGTTGGCGTCGCGGTAGCTCAGTTGCTGGTCGCCGAACCGCAGGAAGATGCGGTCGCCGTATCGGGCGGCGCGGTCGGCGAACACCGTGCCGATCGACTTCTTCGAACCCGGCTGGGCCAGCAGTCCGGTCATCGCCCCGCGAACGATCACCGGCATATCGGCCAGCAACCTGGGCGCCCGAGACGCGAGATCGGTCAGTTTGACCGCCGTGCGCGCTCCCCCGTCGTGATTCGACACGTCATCCCTCAATTCTTCGTGAACAACCCGGCGCACAGCCTAGTAGGGCTGGCCGGAGTGCCGGGCCCTCAATCCGGCGCGCACGCCTCCACGGCGGCGCTCACCTTGTCGACCAGCAACAACCGGTCCATCGCCGGCTGCGAGATGTAGCCGCTGTCGAGCAGCCCGCACAGCCAGAGCCACAGGCCTTCGTAGTGGCCCAGCGGGTCGAGCATCACGATGGGTTTGCCGTGCAGGCCGAGATAGCCCGTGGTCCACGAGTCGAGCAACTCGTCCAGGGTGCCGACGCCGCCGGGAAGCACGACGAACGCGTCGGCACGCTCCTCCATGACCTGCTTGCGCTCATGCATGGTCCCGGTGACGATCAGCTCGTCGGCGTCGGTGTCGGCAATCTCGCGGCGCATCAGGATTTGGGGGATGACGCCGACGGTCCGGCCCCCGCGGGCGCGCGCCGCGGTCGCCACCGCGCCCATCGCCGACACCCGGCCGCCGCCCCACACCAGGGTCCACCCGCGTTCGGCGATCGCCTCGCCGAGTTCGGCAGCGACCGCGAGCAATTCGGGATGTTCCGGGCCGGACGCGCAGTACACACAGATCGCCCAGTCGCGCATACAACGAAAGGTAGACCAAGCTTGCTGCGGGCCGCATACCGCGCGCAATAAAATCCGGCGATGCCGATTCGATGGAACGTCCCCCAGCACGCCTCGGCCCTGGAGCGGCTGGCCGCGGCGCTCGCGACGGGGAGGGGTGCGGTCGTCCTCGGCCCGGACGGTTGCGGCAAGTCCACCTTGGCCCAGATGGCCGCCGAGGACTTCGGCCGCGACCACCCGGACACCCGCGTCCGCTGGGTCACCGGCACCCCGACCGAGCGGGCGGTGCCGTTCGGCGCCTTCGGCCACCTGGTCGAGATCGCCGACATCGGCAAGCCGGCCGCGCTGTTGCGCGCCGCCCGGGCGTCACTGGACGGCCCCGAGCACGGGGATCTTCTGCTCGTCGTCGATGACGCCCACGACCTGGACATCCTGTCGGCGACCCTGGTGTACCAGCTGGCGCTGGCCGGCAGGGCCAGGCTGATCGTCACCGGCCGCGCGGCGTCGTCTCCCGAGGCCATCGCGGCGCTGTGGACCGATCGCGTGCTTCCGAGAATCGACATCGAACCGACCGGCGGGATGACCACGGCTGCCGAGGTCGACGCGTTCCTCGCCGAAATCCCCGCGGCGGCCCGGGCGGTGCTGGACTACCTCGCCGTCTCGGAGCCGCTGTCGCTCGCCGACCTGGGCGCCCTGACCGGCGCGGACGCGGTCCGCGAGGCCACCGACTGCGGGGCGGTGGAGACGCGGGCGCGCGGCGGGGAGTCGGACGAGCCGGTGGTGTACACGGCCCACCCGCTGTTCGCCGAGCGGGCGCGCGCCGCGCTCGGCGGCGACGCCGCGCGGCAACGGCGCACCGAGTTGGTGCGGCTGCTGACGCAGCACTCGCCGGACCACCTCGGCGACCGGCTGCGGTTGGCGTCACTGGCCCTGGACAGCGACGCCCCCCAGCCGACCGCCGAGGTGGTGGCCGCCGCGCAGCAGGCGCTGCGGCTGGGCGACCTGGCCCTGGGCGAACGGCTGGCCTCCTCGGCGCTGGAGCGCTCCGGCGGGCTGGCCGCACGGCTGGCGCTGGCGCACGCCCTGGGGTGGCAGGGCCGCGGCCGCGAGGCCGACGCGGTGCTGGGCGGGCTGGACCCCGCCGCGCTGACCGAAGCCGCGCTCATGGACTGGGCGCTGCTGCGCGCGGCCAACCAGTTCTGGATGCTCGGTGAGCCCGAGCGGGCCACCGCGTTTCTGCGCACCGTCCGCAATCGCGTCGCGGACGCTGGCGCCCGTACCACCCTGGACGCGCTGAGCGCCACGTTCGCGATGAACGCGGGCAACGTCGGGCACGCCGTGAAGGTCGCCGGCGAGGTGCTGGCCGCGCCGGACGCCGACGACCAGGCGGTGGCCTGGGCGGCCAGCGCGGCGGCGCTGTGCGCGGCGCGGCAGGGGCGTTTCGACGACGTCGAGCCGCTGGCCCAGCGCGCCCTGGCCGCCGAACATCCCGGGTTGCTGCGTTTCACCATCGGGTTGGGGCAGACCACCGCGCTGTTGATGGCGGGCCGGCTCGAGGCGGCCCGCGAACTCGCCCAGCAGTTCACCGATTTCGCCGAGTTGCAGCAGCCGGGCCGCGCGATCGGCGAGGTGCTGCTGGCCCATGTGTTGCTCGCCGACGGTGAATTCGCCCGGGCCGCCGCGCTATTGGGCCCGGCGGCCGCGACGCTGGAACGCACCGGCTATTCGTGGGGGCCGCTCTCGCTGACGTTGTTGGCCACCGCCCTGGCCCAGCAGGGTGATATCGCGGCCGCGGGAAAAACGTTGGGAAGGGCCGAATCCCGGCACGGTACCAAGTCGGCGCTGTTCGCGCCGGAGCTCGGCGTCGCCCGGGCGTGGCGGCTGGCCTCGATGCGCGACGCCCACGGTGCGGTGGCCGCCGCCCGCGATGCCGCCCGCATGGCCGAGCGCGGCGGGCAGCGGGCGGTGGCGATGCGCGTGTGGCACGAGGCCGTGCGGCTCGGCGACACCCGCGCGGCCGATCCGTTGGGCCGGCTGTGTGACGAGATCGACTGCGCGGCAGGCAAACTCGCGCTCGCCCACGCGCAGGCGCTGGCGGCTGGCGATGGTGCGGCGCTGCTGGCGGCGTCGGACGACCTGGCCGCGGTCGGAATGCGCGCGGCGGCCGCCGACGCGGCCGCGCAGGCGCGGCGGTGCGCGGGCTGACTAGCCGCCGAGGTAGCCGCGCAGCATGTCCACCGCAGCGGTGATGTTGGCGACCGGGACGCTCTCGTCGCGCCGGTGCGCGAGGTTGGGATCGCCCGGGCCGAAGTTGACGGCCGGGATGCCCAGCGCGGCGAACCGCGCGACGTCGGTCCACCCGTACTTCGCCCGGACGTGTCCCCCGGCGGCCTCGACCAGCGCCTTGGCCGCGGGCTGCGACAGCCCGGGCAGCGCGCCCGCGGCGGCGTCGGTCTGCTCGATCCGCACGTCGAGCCCGTCGAACACCTCGTGCACGTGCTGCAGCGCCGCGGCTAACGACCGGTCGGGCGCGAAGCGGAAGTTGACCGTGACCGCGGCCGCGTCGGGGATGACGTTGCCCGCCACGCCGCCGTCGATGCGGACGGCGGACAGGCCCTCGCGGTATTCGCATCCGTCGATGTCGACGGTGCGCGCGGAGTAGGCGGCCAGCCGGTCCACGACGGCGCCGAGCTTGTGAATGGCGTTGTCGCCCAACCACGGCCGCGCCGAGTGGGCGCGCGTTCCGGTGGCGCTGATCACGACGCGCAGCGTGCCCTGGCAGCCGGCCTCGATGTAGCCGCCGGTGGGCTCGCCCAGGATGGCCACGTCGGCGGACAGCCAGTCGGGCAGCTCGCGCTCGATGCGGCCCAAACCGTTTGCCGCCGCGTCGATTTCCTCGCAGTCGTAAAACACCAGGGTCAGGTCGTGGACCGGTTCGGCCACGGTCGCGGCCAGATGAAGGAAGACCGCGTCACCCGACTTCATGTCGGCGGCGCCGCACCCGTACAGGTCGCCGTCCTCGCGGCGGCTGGGCAGGTTGCCCGCGACCGGGACGGTGTCGAGATGTCCGGCCAGCAGGACTCGCGACGGCCGCTGGCGGCGGGTGCGCGCCAGCACGGCGTTGCCGTTGCGGACGATCTCGAAACCGGACGTCTGGGCGCGCAGCGCGGCCTCCACCTCGTCGGCCAGGCGCGCCTCGTCTCGTGATTCGCTGGGGATGTCGACCAACGCCGCGGTCAGCTCGATCGGGTCCCCGCGCAAGTCCAGCACGGGTCCAAGGGTAATGGGTCGCCCTCATTCGGCGAGCAGACGCACAATCGCACTATCGGCCGCCTTCGGATGCGATTCTGCGTCTGCTCGGCGGCCCAAGTAACCTGGCCGCCGTGACTGGAGCTGTGGGCGTCGGACTGGCGACGCTGGCCGCCGACGGATCGATCCTCGACACGTGGTTTCCCGCACCGGAACTGACCGAATCGGGCACCGGCGGCACGTCTCGGCTGGCGTTGTCGGACATCCCGCCGGAGCTGGTGGCGCTGGTCGGCCGGGACGACGACCGCGGCACCGAGACCGTCGCGGTGCGGACGGTCATCGGCTCGCTCGACGACGTGGCCGCCGACGCCTACGACGCCTACCTGCGGCTGCATCTGTTGTCGCACCGGTTGGTGACGCCGCACGGGCTGAACGCCGGCGGGCTGTTCGGGGTATTGACCAATGTCGTGTGGACTAACCGCGGTCCGTGTGCGGTCGACGGGTTCGAGGCCGTCCGGGCGCGGCTTCGCCGGCACGGGCCCGTGACCGTCTACGGCATCGACAAGTTCCCGCGGATGGTCGACTACGTCGTGCCGACCGGGGTGCGCATCGCCGACGCCGACCGGGTGCGCCTCGGCGCCCACCTGGCGCCCGGTACGACGGTGATGCACGAGGGCTTCGTCAACTACAACGCCGGCACCCTGGGCGCGTCGATGGTGGAGGGCCGCATCTCGGCCGGCGTGGTGGTGGGCGACGGTTCCGACATCGGCGGTGGGGCGTCCATCATGGGCACGCTGTCCGGCGGTGGTACCGAGGTCATCTCGATCGGCAAGCGGTGCCTGCTCGGCGCCAACGCGGGGCTGGGCATCTCGCTGGGCGACGACTGCGTCGTCGAAGCCGGCCTCTACGTGACCGCGGGCACCAAGGTCGCCACGCCCGACGGCCAGCTGCTGAAGGCCCTGGAGCTGTCCGGCGGCAACAACCTGCTGTTTCGGCGCAACTCGGTCAGCGGGGCCGTCGAGGTGGTGGCCCGCGGCGGTCAGGGCATCGCCCTCAACGAGGACCTGCACGCCAACTGAGCGCGGCTAGACGTCCGCGGCGACCTTCTCCGCGGCGGGGACGGCGCCCAGCGTCGTTCCCCTGGTTTCGGGCAGCAGATAGACGGACGCGAAACTGGCCACCACAAGCGTGGCCATCATGAGCCCGATCGCCCAGCTGCCGTAGGTCGCCAGCAGGGTGCCGGCCATCAGCGGCGGCACGGCCGCCCCGAGGACGCCGGCCAGGTTCATCGCCACCGCCGCGCCGCTGTAGCGGTAGCGGGTGGCGAACAGTTCGGGCACGAACGCCGCCGTGGGACCGTTGGCCACCGCCGCCGCGCCGAACATGCCGACGATGGCGACGACGTACAACACCGGCCTGCGGGTGTCCAGCAGCGGGACGACCGCGAACGCCCACGGCAGGCACGCCACCAGCCCGCACAGCATCACCCGACGCCGCCCGACCCGGTCGGAGATCCACGCCGAGAACGCGACGAACACCATGCTGGTGAGCCCGCCCAGCGCGCCGACGCCCCAGATGAAGCTCCGCGAGTAGCCCAGATGGTTGTGGGCGTACATGACGAGGAAGGTGTTGCCCAGGTAGACGAAGCCCATGCCGCCCAGGAAGCTGCCCGCGACGAGGACGATCTCCCGCCGCTGTAACCGCAGCAGCTCCGCGAGCGGCGCCTTGGGTATCAGGTCGCGGGCCTTCTCCTCGACGAAGAGCGGAGTCTCTTCGATGTTCAGCCGCACGTACAACGCGATGCCGATCAGCCCGCTGCTGATCAGGAACGGGACCCGCCATCCCCACGCCATGAACGCCGGGCTGTTCTCCCCCATGGTGACGTTTACGGCCAGAAACGTCAGGCTGGCGAGGATTCCGGCGGTGCCGCCGCCGAGCAGGGTGAACATGCCGTACCAGCCGCGCTTGCCGGTCGGGGCGTACTCGGCGCTCAGCAGGGCCGATCCCGCCCACTCGCCGCCGACCGCGAACCCCTGCAACAGCCGCAACACGATCAGGATCAGCGGCGCCGCGATGCCGATCGACGCCGTGCTGGGGACCATGCCGACGCTCACCGTCGAGGCGCCCATGATCAGCAGCGTGGCCACCAGCGTCTTCTTGCGGCCGAGCCGGTCCCCGAAGTAGCCGAAGACGGCCGCCCCCAGCGGGCGGGACAGGAACGCCGTTGCGAACGTCGCCATGGCGGCGACGGTGGCCAGCGTCGGACCGAGCGCCGGGAAGAACACCGTGGGAAACACCAGCGCCGCCGCGGTCCCGTAGATCAGGAAGTCGTAGAACTCGATGGCCGAGCCGACGAGGCAGGCGGCGGCAATCCGCCGCATGGGGGTGGTAGGCCGGTGCACGGTTACGACGGTAGGTGAAGCTTGCCGGTCACGCTCGGCGCTGAAGCTGGCAACTTGCTGCGTGTCAGCCGTCGGCCAGCAGCTGTTTTTTCAGCACCTTGCCCATCGCGTTGCGGGGCAGCGCGTCCACCAGCCGCACCTCGCGCGGCCGCTTGTGCACGGAAAGCTCTTGGGCGACGTGGTTGATCAGGTCGTCGGCGTCCAGACCTTCCGCGCCAACGATGAACGCGACGATCCGCTGGCCGAGGTCTTGGTCCGGCATTCCGACGACCGCGGCCTCCCGCACCCCGGGATGGCCGAGCAACGCGGTCTCGATCTCGCCGGCGCCGATCCGGTAGCCGCCGGACTTGATCAGGTCCACCGACTCGCGGCCCACGATGCGGTGCATGCCGCCGCCGTCGATGACGGCCACGTCACCGGTGCGGTACCAGCCGTCGGCGTCGAACGCCTCGGCGGTGGCCTCCGGTCGGTTCAGGTAGCCGTCGAACATCATTGGGCCCCGAACCTCAAGGCGCCCAACGGTTTCCCCGTCGTGCGGCACCGGGGCGCCATTCTCGTCGAGCAGTCTGGTCTGCACGCCGGTGATTGGCAGACCCACCCAGCCGGCGCGTCGCTCGCCGTCCGCGCGGGTGGACAGCGTGATCAGCGATTCGGAGGCTCCGTAGCGTTCGACCGGCTCATGGCCGGTCAGCCGGGCCAGCCGGTCGAACACCGGCACCGGCAGCGGTGCGCTCCCGGACACCAGCAGCCGCGCCGGGCGCAGCGCCCGGGCGGCGGCCTCGTCTCCGGCCACCCGCGACCACACCGTGGGCACCCCGAAAAACAGCGTGCCGCCCACGTCCGAACAGGCCTGCGCGTAATTCGCCGGTGTCGGTTTTCCGGTGTGCACGAAGCGGTTTCCCATCCGCAGCGACCCGAGCAACCCCAGTACCAGCCCGTGCACGTGAAACAACGGCAGGCCGTGCACCAGCACGTCGTCCGGTGTCCACTGCCAGGCCTCCGCCAGGGCGTCGAGGTCGGCGGCGATCGCGCGCCGGCTCAACACCACGCCCTTGGGCAGCCCGGTGGTCCCGGAGGTGTAGATGATCATCGCGGTGGCGTCGGGCGACGGCTCGGGGTAGCGGTGCCAGGACCGGGCGTGCAGCCGCACCGGGATGTGCGGCAGCCCCTCCGACTCGTCGGGGACGGGGCCGAGCCAGGCCCGCACCCCGGAATCGGTGAGCATGTGGCGGCGCTCGGACGCGCCGACGTCGGCGGGCACCGGGACGAACGGCACGCCGGCGATCAGGCAGCCGGTGACCGCCAGCACCGTCGACGCGGTCGGCGTGGCCAGGATCGCGACCCGCTGTGCCCCGGCGACCCGCTCGGCCACCGAGGTGGCGGCGCCGACCAGGTCGCTGCGGCTCAGCACGGCGCCGTCGATGCGCACCGCGTCGGCGATGTCGGTGGCGTTGACCGCCGCGGGATTCAGGGACGCCAGCAGCACTTCAGCAGGCTACCCGGCGGCGGGGAGGGTCAGCCTTGCTCGTCCCAGATCTTGGTCAGGGTGGACAGGATCTCCTCGCCGCGGCCCAGGCCGCCGAGGTGGCTCTCGCCCGGCAGCACGATCAGCTCGCAGTCGGGCAGCAGGGACACCACGTGCTCGCCGTGCGCGAACGGCACGATGTGGTCGCTGTCGCCGTGCCACCAGCGGACCGGGACCTTGACCTCGTCGAGCCGGAATCCCCAGTCCTGGGTGAACAGGATGATGTCGTTGAACGGGGCCGCCAGTTGCTTGCGGCTGCCGTTGAGCAGGTCGTCGAGGAACATGGCGCCGAACTCCGGCCGGGTCAACAGGCGCCGGTCGCCCTCGGGCGATATCGCGGCGTAGAGCAGCAGCCCGGGGTTCGCGACCGGGCGGATCATCCGGATGACCAGACTCGCGCCGATCCGCAGGGGATCGCCGCCCAGCTTCAGCAGGGGCGCCATCCGCTTGCCCAGGTTCATCAGCCCGCTGGTGATGCCCTCGTCGCCGAGGAAGGGCGCGACGCCGCCGAGGATGCCGGCCGCCACGACGCGATCGGAGAGCACGGCGGCGGCCGCCAGCGCGTAGGGGCCGCCGCCGGACAGGCCGATGACGGCCATCTTGTCGATGCCCAGCGTGTCGGCGATGGTGCCCAGGTCGTCGGCGAAGGCCCGGATATTCGGATAGCGGTGGGGCGTCGAGGAGCCGGTTCCGGGACGGTCCAAGCCGATCAGGCGGATGTGATGGTTCTCGGCGTAGACGCGCGCCTCTACCGGGATCTGCCGGCGGGCGCCGGGCGTTCCGTGGAACCAGAACATCGCGCGCCCCTGCGGGTCGCCGAATTCGGCGAAGCCGATCTGGCGGTCCTCCCCGACGGCAATGTTTCCTTCGAGCTTCGGGCGGGCGATCTCGATGACCATGCCAGCAGCCTCGCATGTGACGGGCCGTTTACGAAATGCTCACGGCTCCGGCGTTGAGCGGCAGCTCACCGATGACCCGTTCGGCCAAGGACAGGCCTAGGCCGGCCCGACCTCCTCGGTGGCGAGTGCGACGACGTGGATCCCCGCGAGCGGCTCCGTCACGCCGGAACTCCGATGGCCTTCACCTCCATGTACTGATGCAAGCCGCTGATCCCGCCGCTCTCCCGGCCGAACCCGCTCAGTTTGAAGCCGCCGAACGGCGCGTCGCCCGGCCCGATGCCGTTCACCGCGACCTGGCCCGTGCGCATGCGCCGGGCGATCGCCACAGCCCGGTCGACGTCGGCGCCCCATACGGCGCCGGACAGCCCGTAGCACGAGTTGTTCGCGATCGCGACGGCGTCGTCGTCATCGCGGTAGCGCAGCACCGAGAGCACGGGGCCGAACACTTCCTCCTGCGCGATCGTCGAATCCGGTTGCACGCCGGTGAGAATCGTCGGTTCGAAGTAGTAGCCGACGTCCAGGCCGACCGGGCGACCGCCGCCGGTGGCCAGCGTCGCGCCGTCGCGGACCGCGCCGTCGACGTGCGCCTGCACCCGGTCGCGTTGCGCCGCGCTGATCAGCGGGCCCATTTGCACCGTCGGGTCGGTGGGGTCGCCTACCTTGACGTCGCGGGCCAGCGCGACGAGCCGATCGACGACGTCGTCGTGCAGCGAATCGGGAAGCAGCAGCCGGCTGTGCAGGATGCAGGCCTGCCCGGCATGCAACGAGCAGCAGTCGAACAGCATCTGCCGCAGCATGTCGTCGGTCACCTGCGTGTCGTCGAGGATGATGCTGGCCGACTTCCCGCCGCACTCCAGCAACAGCCGCTTCATGGCGTCGCCCGCCGACCGCATGACTTCGCAACCAACGGCGGAACTGCCGGTGAAGCTGATCATGTCGATGCGCGGATCCGTCGTGAGCAGCTTGGCGGCCTCGAGGCCCGACGGCGTGACGACATTGACCACGCCGGGCGGGATGTCGGTCTCCTCGTCGATGATGCGCGCGAGCGCGAGCCCGGCCAGCGGCGTCAGCGGTGAGGGTTTGAGCACGACGGTGTTGCCCGCGGCCAGCGCGTTGTTCACCTTCATGACGTTGAGGCAGTGCGGGAAGTTCCACGGCGTCAGGATCGAGACGACGCCGAGCGGCTCGTGGCGCAGCAACGTCGTTCCGGCGCCGATCCCGGTGACCGGCTGGTCGATCAGCTTGGTGGCGAGCTGGGCGGCATGCATGGACATGTAGCCGGCGCCGTCGATCTGCATCATCCGCTCGTTTGTGACGCAGCCCCATTCGACCTGGGACAGCGCGAAGATCTCGTCGGCGTGCTTGAGCAGGGCCTCACCCAGCTGGTTCAGGCAGCCGGCCCGCTGATCCGGATCCATTGTGCCCCAGGGCCCGTCGTCGAAGGCCCGGCGGGCTGCGCCGATGGCCGCGCCGACCTGGGCGACGCTCGCGTCGGGGGCGGTGCCGACGGGTTGTTCGGTGGCCGGGTTGATGTCGTCGTAGCGGCCGCCCTCCGGCTCGACCCATCTGCCGTCGATGTAGAGCTGATAGGTGTCGACAAGGGATCGCTGAGTCTGTAGCTCGGTCATGCGCTTCCTCACCCGAACGTCGGTCATCTAACCACTTGGTGTACACCCGCGCTCCCGTGCGGTCAATCATCAACCACGCGAATTGCACACCGTTTTCGCGCTTCGTATCGGTGTTGACAGGGACGGGGCGCCAGGGTAAACACAAGGCCGCAAGACACATCACCCCAATCTGTCGGATCGCTTATCCGGGAGGCCGCCGTGCGGACCGCTTTTCCACCGCGTTTCCTTCCCTTCCCGACGCGCAATCCTTACCAACCGTCGCGGGATCCGCGCGACGGCGCCGGTTTACTTAAATGACGTCACCACCGAACTTTTCGTTCTCGTGACCTCGCGCCACCGCACAGTAGGAGGACAGCCACAAGTGACCGACTCAGAAACCGTCAGCGCCAAGGTTAAGGCCCTGGTCGGTCAACCGACCGGCGGCACCGGAAAGCCCTCGCTGGCCCCAGATCCGGTCAACCAGCCGATGATCCGGCACTGGGCGTACGCGATGGCCGACATGAATCCCGTTTACCTCGACCCGGAGTTCGCCGAGAGATCGCGGTTCGGAGGCATCGTGTCGCCGCCGGTGATGCTGCAGACCTGGACCATGCCGTCACCGCTCCTGGAGGGCATCGGCGAGCGCGGTGGCGCTCCCGTCGAAATCAAAGGCAACCCAACGGCGTTCCTGGACGAGGCCGGTTACACCAGCACCGTGGCGACCAACTCGGAGTTCGAGATCGAGCGTTACCCGCGCCTGGGCGACATCATCAGCGCGACGACGGTGTACGAATCGGTCTCCGAGGAGAAGAAGACGGCGCTGGGCACCGGCTTCTTTTTGACCTGGCTGACCACCTACACCGACCAGAACGGAGAAGTTCTGGGAAGGCAGCGATTCCGGGTGCTGCGATTCAGGCCGGAGCGCTGATGGCGACCCGACTTGCGCCGGCCATCACCAAGGACACCGAGTTCTTCTGGAACGGGTTGCGGGACAACAAGCTGCTGATCCAGCGCTGCGGCGGATGCGGACAGCTGCGCCACCCGCCCCGCCCGATGTGCCCCCACTGCCGTTCCCTGGACTGGGACACCGTCGAGTCGTCGGGGCGCGGCACCGTCTACAGCTACGTGATGCCGCACGAACCGAAGTTCCCGTTCTTCGACTATCCCTACGTCGTCGTGCTGGTGGAACTCGAAGAGGGCGTGCGGCTGGTATCCAACCTGACCGGCATCGACCCGGCCGACGTGAGAACGGGGATGCCGGTCGAGGTGTGTTACCAAAGTTTCGACGGTCCTGGCTCCGAAGACTTGGTGCTGCACCAGTTCCGGCCGGTTGGGTAGGCGGGGGCATGGACTTCACCTTCACCGAAGAGCCTAAGCCCGAATCCTGGGCCGCGGAGGCCGGCGCGCGCGTCGCCGCGACCGCCCGGCACGTCCACGGCGGCATCGGCGCGACGTATTCGGAAGGACTTTCATGACGACCACCGCGAGCCGCACCACCACCCTGCGCTGGGCGGACATCTCCATCGGCGACGAGGTCACCCCGCTCGAAGTCCCGATCACCACAACGATGATCGTCGCCGGGGCGATCGCGACCCGCGACTTCATGCCCGTGCACCACGACCGCGACTACGCCAAGAAGCAGGGTTCGCCCAACCTGTTCATGAACATCCTGACCACCAACGGCTACTGCGTCCGGTTCCTCACCGACTGGGCCGGACCCGAAGCGATGGTCAAGAAGCTGTCGATACGCCTTGGCGTGCCGTGCTTTCCGGACGACCCGCTACGCTTCACCGGCAGCGTCACCGGGAAGACCGAGGGCACCGGTGGTGAGAACTTCGTCGAGGTGACGTTCAAGGGTTCGAACAGCCTGGGTGACCACGTCTCGGGCACCGCGGTCCTCAGCCTGCTCGACGAGGCGGGCGCATGAGCGGCTCGCTGCCGGGCGCCGCCGCCATCGTCGGGATCGGCCAGACCGAATTCTCCAAGGAGTCCGGCCGCAGCGAACTACAATTGGCTTGCGAGGCGGTGAGCGCCGCACTCGACGACGCCGGACTGGCACCCAGCGACGTCGACGGCATGGTCACCTTCACCATGGATTCCAGCGATGAGATCGAGATCGCGCGCAACGTCGGCATCGGTGACCTGAGCTTCTTCTCCCGCGTGCACCACGGCGGCGGGGCCGCGGCCGGTACCGTCGTGCACGCCGCGATGGCCGTCGCGACGGGCGTCGCCGACGTGGTGGTGTGCTGGCGCGCCTTCAACGAACGCTCCGGCATGCGGTTCGGCGGCAGCGGGCGCACCGACCTCGGAACCCCTTTGTTCATGGCGCATTACGCGCCCTTTGGCTTGCTCACCCCCGCCGCGTGGGTCGCGATGCACGCCCAGCGTTACATGTCGACCTACGGCGTCACGAACGAGGACTTCGGCCGCATCGCGGTCGTGGACCGCACACACGCGGCCCGCAATCCCGACGCCTGGTTCTACCAGCGCCCGATCACACTGGAAGACCACCAGAATTCGCGTTGGATCGTCGAACCCGTGCTGCGGCTGCTGGATTGCTGCCAGGAGAGCGACGGCGGGGTCGCGCTCGTGGTCACCAGCGCCGAACGCGCGCGCGACCTCCGGCAGCCGCCGGCCATCATCACCGCGGCCGCCCAGGGGGCGGCCGCCAACGGCGAGATGATGACCAGTTACTACCGCGACGACATCACCGGCCTGCCCGAAATGGGTGTGGTCGCCCAGCGGCTGTGGCGCGACTCGGGCCTCAAGCCGCAGGACATCCAAACCGCCTTCATCTACGACCATTTCACGCCGTTCGTGTTCACCCAGCTGGAGGAACTCGGATTCTGCGGGCGCGGCGAGGCGAAGGACTTCGCCACCGTCGAGCGGCTCTCGCTGGGCGGAGAGTTCCCGATCAACACCAACGGCGGACTGCTCGGCGAGGCCTACATCCACGGCATGAACGGCATCACCGAGGGGGTGCGCCAGGTGCGCGGCACGTCCTACAACCAGGTCGACAACGTCGAGCACGTCCTGGTCACGTCGGGCACCGGGGTGCCCACCAGCGGTTTGATCCTCGCGCCCTCGGATTAGAGGATGTCGTGATGAGGGAAGCGGCACAGGCCATCGAAACCCGCGAGCTGATCGTGGAATCCGCGTACGCCTGTTTCGGCAAACAGGGACTGCAGAAGGCGACGATAGTAGACATCGCCAGGACGGCAGGCGTTTCCCGCAGCACCATCTACGAGTACTTCAGCGACAAGGCCGCGATCATCGAGGCGTGCGCCGAACACGCCTCCGAGCGGTTCTATCGGGAGATGTCAAAGGCCATGGACCGGGGCGGTTCACTCGAGGAAAAGCTCAGCCAGGCAGCGGTTTTCGTAACCCAGGCGCGGCGGTCCATCGCGTCCGAGAAGTACTTCGACGAGGACGCGGTCAGCCTGTTGCTGACCAAGGACGCGGCCGTGCTGCTGCGTGAGTGCGTCGACTTCTTCGCGCCCTACCTGTCGGCCGCGCGGCTCACCGGCGAGGTGCGCAAGGACCTCGACGTCGAGGCCGCCGCGGAATGGTTTGCGCGCATCCTGTTCTCGCTCTTCAGCACGCCGTCCTCGATGCGCGACATGGACGATCCCGAGGTGGCGGCCGAGTTCGCGCGCGCGCACGTGGTGCGTGGCTTCGCGGGCGACCGGCCGCGGCCGCGCCGCGGCTAGCGGCTCCCCAGCTTTGAGCTGTGCGTCCGGGGCGGTGACTGTCGGCGTGTCGCCACCCTGGCGACATCAACGACGCTGTTGCGGCCACACGGTTTCCGCGGCATGAACCGGTCGCCCGTGGCCCGGCAAAAGATGCGCAACCGGCAACTCTTCCAAGCGCTTTCGCGTGGCGGCGGCGCTGGCCGCGTCGACGATTTCCGGCGTGTGCCAAACCTTGCCGCGCACGGTCAGCACGGCGTCACCCGAGAGCAGCGTGCGCGTCGTCGGGTTCCACAGCGCGATGCTGTCGTCGGTGTGACCGCCCGCGTTGATGACGGTCCACTCCGGCGCGCCGGGCAGCGACTGGCCGTCGGTCAGCCCGCCGCGGGGCGACGCCCCCGTCCAGCGCATGCCGGCCGGCGTGCCGTACCCCGCCAGCCGAGCGCCGCCCAGGAACCCGCTGAAGCCGACGCGATCGAGTGGCTGATCGATCAGGGTGGGCCAGATGCTCGCGGCCCGGCCGATAGTCGGCGTGCGCGGCTTCGCCCCGTCGAGGTAGGTAAGCGTGCGGGCGGGCAACCAGATGGGGGCTGGATAGCGGGCGGCCAGTTCGGCGGCGCCGGCGACGTGGTCGCTGTGTCCATGCGTCGCCACCACCGCGTGCACCGTGCCGCCGAGCCGATTCAGCATCCCCGCCAGATCGCTGGCGACCCGGGGCAATCCGGCGTCGACCACCACCGCGCCGTCGCCGCCGCGCAGGACGTAGCAGTTGAAGACCCAGCGCGAGACCCGGGTGATACCGAGATCGGGCATCTCCTCGATGACCAGGCTCATGGCCGAAAGGCTACGCCCGTTGGTGCGCTGTGGGCTTTGACCGTGCGGTCAGGGCGGTGACCGTCGGCGTGTCGTCGCCCAGCCGGCACGCTCGAAGCCCTCGACGCACACTCAATGCCCGCGCTGCGCCAGAGCCCGCAGAAAGAACGTCAGGTTGGCGGGCCGCTCGGCCAGCCGGCGCATGAAGTAGCCGTACCACTGGGTGCCGAACGGCACGTACACGCGGACCTGGTTTCCCGCTTCCGAAAGCCGGCGCTGCTCGAGATCACGGATGCCGTAAAGCATCTGATGCTCGAAATCGGCTGCGGAGCGGCCCGCTTCGCGCGCCAGCGCGGGCACCGCCTCGATGATGGCCGGGTCGTGGCTGGCCACCATCGGGTAGCCCGAGCCGGCCATCAGCACCCGCAGGCAGCGCAGGTAGGCCTCCATCACGGCGGCGGGGTCGCGATGGGCGACCGCCGCCGGTTCGTCGTAGGCGCCCTTGCACAACCGAATTCGGGCTCCCGTCGCCGCAAATTCGGCACAGTCGGCGAGGGTGCGCCGCAGGTAGGCCTGCAAAGCCAGGCCCAGCCAGGGAAAGTCGAGCCGCAGATCGCGCACGATCGACAGCGTCGAATCCGTCGTGGTGTGGTCTTCGGCGTCCACCGTGACCCACACGCCGGCCCGCCGCGCCGCCTCGCAAATCGCGTGGGCGTTCTCCCGGGCGACCTTCTCACCGTCGCGCCCCAGCGCCTGCCCCAGCGCCGACAACTTCAGCGACACCTCGAGCGGCCGAACGGGTCCGCCGTCGTCCAAGCGCCCCAGGCGGTCGATCAGATCGAGGTAGACCCGCACCGCCGCGTCGGCGTCGGCGGCGTCGGTCACGTCCTCACCCAGATAGTCGATGCTGACCAAGCGGCCCGAAGCGCGCAGCGCCGCAACGCTGTCCAGCGCGCTCCCTATCGTCTCGCCAGGCACGAAGCGATGCACCACGCGGCGGGCCACCGGCAGCCCTTCGGCGGCGCGCCGCAATCCCGATCGCCGGCTGGCGGCCATGATCGCCGGCCGCAGCGTGCTGGCGAACAGCCCCGGCATCAGTCGGCCGCCATGTGCGGATACGTGTGCTGGGTCGCCGGGACGAACGTCTCCTTGAGGGTGCGGGCCGAGGTCCACCGCAGCAGGTTCAGCACCGACCCGGCCTTGTCGTTGGTGCCCGAACCGCGCGAGCCGCCAAACGGCTGGCGCCCGACGACCGCGCCCGTGGGCTTGTCGTTGACGTAGAAGTTTCCGGCGGCGAAGCGCAGGCGCTCCTGCGCGGTCAGCACGGCGTCGCGGTCGTCGGCGATGACCGCACCGGTCAGCGCGTACCGCGAACCGGTGTCGATGACATCGAGGATTCGTTCGTAGTCGTCGTCGGGGTATACGTGCAGCGACAGCAGCGGACCGAAGTACTCGGTGGCGAACGACTCGTCGGTGGGGTCGTCGGAGAGCAGCACCGTGGGGCGCACGAAATAGCCGACGCTGTCGTCGTATTCGCCGCCCACCGCGATGGTGACGTGGGCGGCGCTCTTCGCCCGCTCGATGGCGTCGACGTTCTTGGTGAACGCCCGCCGGTCGATCAGTGCGCCGCCGTAGTTGGTCAGGTCGGTGATGTCGCCGTAGCGCAGCGCGGCCGACTCGCCCAGGAATTCGTCGCCCATCCGCCGCCACACCGAATGCGGGACGAACGCCCGCGACGCCGCCGAGCATTTCTGCCCCTGGTAGTCGAACGCACCGCGAATCAGCGCGGTGCGCAACACATCCGGCTGCGCCGAGGGGTGCGCCACCACGAAATCCTTGCCGCCGGTCTCGCCCACCAGTCGCGGATAACTGTGGTAGCGGCCGATGTTGGCGCCCACTTGCTGCCACAGGTGCTGGAAGGTGGCCGTCGAACCGGTGAAGTGGATGCCGGCCAGCCGCGGGTCGGCCAGCGCGACCTCGGAGACGGCGAAGCCGTCACCGGCGACGAGGTTGATCACGCCGGGCGGCAACCCGGCCGTCTCGAGCAGCTGCATGGTCAGATAGGCCGACAGCGTCTGGGTGATCGACGGCTTCCACACCACCGTGTTGCCCATCAGCGCCGGCGCGGTCGGCAGGTTGCCGGCGATCGAGGTGAAATTGAACGGCGTGATGGCATAGACGAAGCCGTCGAGCGGGCGATAGTCGCTGCGGTTCCATTCCCCGGGTCCGCTGATCGGCTGCTGCGCCAGGATCTGGCGCGCGAAGGCCACGTTGAAGCGCCAGAAGTCGATCTGCTCGCAGGGCGAGTCGATTTCGGCCTGGTAGGCGGATTTTGACTGGCCGAGCATCGTCGCCGCGGCGATCTTCTCCCGCCACGGCCCGGCGAGCAGATCGGCGGCCCGCAAGAACACGGCCGCGCGCTCGTCGAAAGGCATTGCCGCCCAAGTGTGCTTGGCGGCGGTGGCGGCGTCGATCGCCGCTACCGCCTC
Organism: Mycobacterium sp. E183; assembly: GCF_001667735.1. Taxonomy (GTDB): domain Bacteria; phylum Actinomycetota; class Actinomycetes; order Mycobacteriales; family Mycobacteriaceae; genus Mycobacterium. The sequence continues at coordinate 3,371 of NZ_LZJN01000095.1, read as the reverse complement.
GGCGTGGCCGGCGTTCGTCAGGGTGCCCAACCTGGCGGAATGACGGTGTGGCGCAACGACGTCGACGCGGTCACCGTCGCCCATCCGGTGTCTGCCGCCGATGACGTGCGGGAGGTCGATGGGCTGGTCGGCGAGCGCGGCCAATTCGCCGCGCAACCGGCCGCGTTCGGGCGAGTTCGGCGCATAGTCATGGACCGGCTCGTTGGCCGGCAACGGCACCTCGGTGATCGCGTCCATGTTGCCAGGATCCTCGCCGTGCCGACTCCCCGAGTTAGCCGATCGGACAAGATAGTGCCGTTGCGGTAGTACGATCGGACAATGGCGGGTGTGGGTCTGGGGCAGCTGCTGCTGGCGCTGGACGCGACCCTGGTCAGCCTGGTGGAGGCGCCGCGGGGCTTGGACCTTGCGGTCGGCTCGGCGGCGCTGATCGACAGCGACGACGTGCGGCTGGGGTTGGCGGCGGCCGCGGGCTCGGCCGACGTGTTCTTCCTGCTGGGGGTCGCCGACGACGAGGCGCTGCGGTGGATCGCCAAGCAGGCGCGCGAGCGCGTGCCGGCGGCGATCTTCGCGAAGGAGCCGTCGACCGCGTTGGTGGGCGCGGCGGTCGGGGCGGGGGCGGCGGTGGTGGCCGTCGAGCCGCGGGCGCGCTGGGAGCGGCTCTATCAGTTGGTCAATCACGTGCTGGCGCACCACGGCGACCGCGCGGACGCGGCGGAGGACTCGGGCACCGACCTGTTCGGCTTGGCGCAGTCGCTGGCCGACCGCATCCACGGCATGGTCAGCATCGAGAATGCCCAGTCGCACGTGTTGGCGTATTCGGCCTCCAACGACGAAGCCGACGAGCTGCGCCGGCTGTCCATCCTGGGCAGGGCGGGGCCGCCCGAGCATCTCGAATGGATCGGCCAGTGGGGCATTTTCGACGCGCTGCGAGCCGGCGACGGGGTGGTCCGAGTGGCCGAGCGCCCGGAGTTGGGTCTGCGCCCCCGGCTTGCCGTCGGGATCTACCAACCCGACGCGCGGCGGCCGCCGGAGTTCGCCGGCACCATCTGGGTGCAGCAGGGCAGCCAACCCCTGGCCGACGACGCCGAGGAGATCTTGCGGGGCGCGGCGGTGCTGGCCGCGCGCATCATGGCGCGGTTGGCCGCCCGGCCGTCCACCCACGCGCGGCGGGTGCACCAGCTGTTGGGCCTGGTCGACGGCGAACCCGACGTGGATGCGGTCGCCCGCGAACTCGGCCTCGCCGCCGACGACACCGCGGCGCTGATCGGCTGGGACGCCGGGGACGACATACCGCGGCAGGTCCGGCTCGCCGACGTGATGGCGCTGAGCGCCAGCGCTTTTCGCCGGGACGCCCAGGTGGCCTCTCGCGGGTCGCGCATCTACGTCCTGCTGCCCCAGACGCAGGCCCGCGCCGTGTCCTCGTGGGTGCGCGGCACCGTCGCGGCAATGCGCACGGAGCTCGGGGTGCAGCTGCGGGCCGCCATCGCCGCACCGGTCGCCGGCCTCGCCGGAATCGCCGGCGCGCGCGCCGAGCTGGACCGCGTGCTGGACAGCGCTGCGCGCCATCCCATTTCGATTCCGCAGGTGACGTCGCTGGCCGAGGCGCGCACCACCGTCCTGCTCGACGAGATCGTCACCCTGATCGGTCGCGAGCGGCGCCTGACCGACCCGCGGATCGTCGGCCTGCGGGCCGACGATCCCGTCCTGGCCGAGACGCTGCGCGTGTATCTGGACGGTTTCGGCGATATCGCGTCCGCCGCGCGGAAGTTGCGGGTGCACCCCAACACGGTTCGCTATCGCATCCGGCGTATCGAGAAGTTGTTGGACACATCGCTGGCCGATCCCGAGGCGCGGCTGCTGTTTTCGCTGGCACTGCGAGTAGCCGAAGGCGGCTGACGCGGTTTCGCCGAGGACTTTGCCGGGGTTTGCCAACCTGCGGTCGCGACCCATGCGACAATGTCACCCGTAAGGTGATGACGATGCAGGAAGCCGGTGCGAATCCGGCGCGGTCCCGCCACTGTCATCGGGGAGCGACCCTCAAGAGCCACGGCTGAAAAGCTGGAAGGCGAGGCGAGCGGCGATCCGAGAGCCAGGACACTCGCGTCATCGCGTCCTGCGACCCGGGGCGGTGCACCCCGAGAGAGCTGTCACTCACCATGTCCCGTCTCCAGGCATGGGTGGCCGTCGACGCCACCACCGATTCAGCGCCCCGGCGCCACGCTCACACCCGACCCGCCCGCATGATCTGCGCGGCAACGGCTTTGACCACTCCCCAAGGCGGCGGCCGATGACCGCCCCGATCTGGATGGCCTCCCCTCCCGAGGTGCACTCCGCGCTACTCAGCGGCGGACCCGGGCCGGGCCCGCTGCTGGCCGCCGCGGCGACCTGGAGCTCGCTGAGCGCCGAGTACGGCCAGGCCGCCGCCGAGCTGACCGCGCTACTGGGCGCGGTGCAGGCCGGGGCTTGGGACGGGCCGACCGCGGATGCCTACCTGGCCGCGCACACGCCGTATCTCGCGTGGCTGGCGCGCGCCGGCGCCGACGGCGCGGCCATGGCCGCCCAGCACCAAGCGGTGGCCGCCGCCTATTGCGCGGCGCTGGCCGCCATGCCGAGCCTGCCCGAGCTGGCCGCCAACCACGCCACCCACGCCGTGCTGGTGGCGACGAATTTCTTCGGCCTGAACACCGTCCCGATCGCGCTCAATGAGGCCGACTACGCCCGGATGTGGACACAGGCCGCCACCGTGATGAGCGCCTACGAGGGCACCGCCGCCGCTGCGGTAGCCGCCGCCCCGGAAACGACGCCGGCCCCCCAAGTCATGGCCGCCAACACGCCGGCGGCCGCTTCCTCCGTGTCGCCGCTGCCACCCGACCGGCAGAACGAGGTGCTCGACTGGCTGGAGCGGATCGGCTTCATCGACTTCTACAACAGGTTCATCCAGCCGTTCATCGATCTGCTGATGAACAACCCGTTCTTCAAAACGCTGTTCTCGGGGTTCGACCCGTGGCTGCCCGTCCTCGGCAATCCGCTGAGCTTCCTCAACCCGTTCAACATCGCGTTCGCCCTGGGCTATCCGATGGATTTCGGCTCGTACTTCGCCTATCTGGCGCAGACCTTCTCGTTCATCGCGGCCGACCTCGCCGCGGCGTTCGCTTCGGGCAATCCCGCGACCATCGCCTGGACCTTGTTGTTCACCGCCATCGAAGCGATCGGCACGATCATCACCGACACCATCGCGCTGATCAAGACGCTGCTCGAGCAGATGATCGTGCTGATCCCGGTCATCGTGCCGCTGCTGACCGCGTCGGTGATTCCGTTGGTGGTTCCCGCCCTGGCCGGTGGTCTCGCCGGCCTGACGGGTTTGGCTGGGC
>NZ_LZJN01000094.1 GCF_001667735.1 Mycobacterium sp. E183 | reverse complement strand
ACACCGGGGCGATTCCGGCGTCGGTGGGGTCACCCCGGCCGGCCCGACAGGTCACCGGGGGCGTAGCGTCGACGGCGCGGTCGTGGTGGTGTTGGGGTTGGCCAGCTTGGTGGTGTAGGGGGGCGCGAACAGCAGCGACACCGACACCACGAGCGCGATTGCGGCCACTATCGCGGCGACCCCGACCACCCACGGCCAGCGCGGGGCGGCGTGTTCGTCCTCCGCCTCGTCCGACTCGTCGAAGGTGTCGTAGTCGTAGAGCCTGAGGTCGGCCGGCAGGTAGGGCCCGCTGATGAAGTGCTCGGACTCCGGGGCCGAATAGGCCCGGGAATAGGCGTCGGTCTGGCCCGTCTGGTCGGCCTCCGGCTCGGCGCCGTCGTCGAACGGTTCGAGCTCGTCGTCCGCCGTGGCTTCGTGGGCGTTCGCGGGCTCGTCGGCGGAATCCGGTTGGTGGGGAGCCTCGTTCACGGAATCGGGTTCCTCAGGTTCCCATTCCGGGGGTTTCGGCCCACTCATCTCTGCCTGCCCTGTCCGACTGCCTCACCAGCGCGCGGGGCCCCGCGGCCATACCGTTGCGCGCGCGCTTGAGAAATTGTCAATTGCCTGGGCAAAACACTACCGAACGCAGGGGGGCAAAGAAGTCTTGGCGAAGCGGCCACAGATCACGTGATCTGATTGTGACCTTTATGGATACGAATCAGTGCTTCTCGGGACCGACGTAGTACTCGAAGACCAATCCCGCGACCGACGCGAGGACGAACATCACGCCCGCGGCGATCAGCCACGGCAGCCACAACGCGATACCGACAGCGGAAACCGAGGCCGACAACGCGATCAGGATCGGCCACCAGCTGTGCGGGCTGAAGAAGCCCAATTCACCTGCTCCGTCGCTGATCTCGGCGCCTTCGTAGTCCTCGGGCCGGGTGTCGATGCGACGCGCCACGAACCGGAAGAAGGTGGCCACGATCAACGCCAGGCCACCGGTCAGCGCCAGCGCGGTCGTGCCGGCCCACTCCTCGCCACCGGTGGCGAAAAGCGCTGTCAGCACGCCATAAAGCACCGCAACCAAAATGAAAAACCCGGCGACGAATTCGAAAAGCCTGGCTTCAATATGCATTTGGTGTCCTAACCTACTGGCTTCCGGCCAACTGACCGCGCTTGGTGTCGAACGGGTGGGTGGTCACCGCGAGCGGCGCCTGACCGATCGCCTGCAATGCCTGCGCGTTGCTCTTACCGTCGATCCGCTGCTGCAGGTAAGCCTTGAAGTCGTTGGGCGGCACCACCCGAACCTCGAAGTTCATCATCGAGTGATACGTGCCACAGAACTCGGCGCAGTGCCCGACGAAAGCCCCGGCCTTGCTGATGTCGTCCACCTGGAAGACGTTCACCGAGTTGTTCGCCTCGGCGTTGGGGATCACGTCGCGCTTGAACAGGAACTCGGGCACCCAGAACGTGTGGATGACGTCGGCCGAGGCCAACCGGAACTGAATGCGCTTGCCGGTCGGCAACACCAGCACCGGGATCTCGTCGCTGGTGCCCAGGATCTCGACCTTGTCGAAGTTCAGGTAGGTGCGGTCCGAGGTGTTGAGCCCGCGGACCGGTCCGACGAGCTCCTCCCCGTGCGCGTCCTTGCCCTCGGGCTTGGAGACCATCGCGTTCTTGCGCGCCTGATCGACACCGTCGTAGGTCAGCGTGCCGTCCTTGAAGTCGACGCGCTGGTAGCCGAACTTCCAGTTCCACTGGAAGGCGGTGACGTCGACCACCACCTCCGGGTCCTTGTCGACGTGCAGCATCTTCTCCTGCACCACGACCGTGAAGTAGAACAGCACCGAGATGATCAGGAACGGCGTCACCGTGAGCACCAGCTCCAGCGGCATGTTGTAGCCGAACTGGCGCGGCAGCTCGGTGTCGGTGGCCTTCTTGCGGTGGAAGGCCGACGCCCAGAAGATCAAGCCCCACACGATCACCCCGACGACCAGAGAGGCGATCGTCGCCCCGACCCACAGCTCGCGGTTGATCTGGGCCTGCGGGGTGATGCCCTTGGGCCAGCCGAGGCCCAGCACGTCCGACCAGCTGCATCCGCTCAGGGTGACCGCCAACACGCCGAACGTCGCGGCCAGCGCCAGCGGCCGCAGACGACGGGACCGACCCCGCCGAACGCCCCCGGAACGGCGGCCAGAAAGGCTGTCAAACCTGCCCTGCGACAAACGTTGCGAACGGGCCTGCTCGCGAGGTGTCACGTTGGCGCCTCCTGCTCGGATATCGAATACTACGCAGCGTAGACCACGCCGCTGACCCGAGCGACGAAACCCCGGCCCACCGGCCCCGCACGACGTGCCGGGTGCGACCGCCACGGGCGTGCCCGGAGTGCGGCATACTGGGGCGCCGTGTGTGGTCTGCTGGCGTTTGTCGCCGCCCCGGACGGTGCCGGCGCCGACGCCGCCGCCCGGGCCGACGGTGCGATCGCCCGCGCGTCGCATCTGATGCGCCACCGCGGCCCCGACGAGCCGGGCACGTGGACCGACCCGGGCGCCGACGGGGCCGTCGTGTTCGGCTTCAACCGGCTGTCGATCATCGACATCGCGCATTCGCACCAGCCGCTGCGGTGGGGTCCGCCGGAGGCGCCCGACCGCTACGTGCTGGTGTTCAACGGCGAGATCTACAACTACCTCGAGCTGCGCGACGAGCTGGCCACCGCGCACGGCGCCGCCTTCGCCACCGACGGCGACGCCGAGGCCATCGTCGCCGGATACCACTACTGGGGCGCCGACGTGCTCACCCGGCTACGCGGCATGTTCGCCTTCGCCCTGTGGGACACCGCCACGCTCGAATTGTTCTGCGCCCGAGACCCATTCGGCATCAAGCCGCTCTTCATGGCGACCGGCGCCGGGGGCACCGCGGTGGCCAGTGAGAAGAAATGCCTGCTGGACCTCGCCGAACTGGTCGGGTTCGACACCGGGATCGATCGGCGGGCCGTGCAGCACTACACCGTGCTGCAGTACGTGCCCGAGCCCGAGACGCTGCACCGCGGGGTGCGCCGGCTCGAATCGGGCTGCTACGCGCGGATCACGGCCGGGCGGCCGCCGGAGGTCACCCGCTATTTCGTGCCGAGGTTCGCCGCGGTGCCGATGAGCCGGGACACCGAACAGGCCCGCTACGACGAGATCACCGCGGTGCTCGAGGACTCGGTGGCCAAGCACATGCGCGCCGACGTCACCGTCGGGGCGTTTCTGTCCGGCGGCATCGACTCCACCGCCATCGCGGCGCTGGCCATCCGGCACAACCCCAAGCTGATCACCTTCACCACCGGTTTCGAGCGGGAGGGTTTCTCCGAGATCGACGTCGCGGTGGCCTCCGCCGAGGCGATCGGCGCCCGCCACATCGCAAAGGTGGTGCACCCGGACGAATTCGTCGCGGCCCTCCCCGAAATCGTCTGGTATCTCGACGAACCGGTGGCCGACCCCGCGCTGGTGCCGCTGTTCTTCGTCGCCCGCGAGGCCCGCAAGCACGTCAAGGTGGTGCTGTCCGGGGAGGGGGCCGACGAGCTGTTCGGCGGCTACACGATCTACCGGGAACCGTTGTCGCTAAAGCCGTTCGACTACCTGCCGCGGCCGCTGCGGCGGTCGATGGGCAAGGTGTCCAAGCCGCTGCCGGAGGGGATGCGGGGCAAGAGCCTGCTGCACCGCGGCTCGCTGACCCTCGAGGAGCGCTATTACGGCAACGCCCGCA
>NZ_LZJN01000093.1 GCF_001667735.1 Mycobacterium sp. E183 | reverse complement strand
GTCGAGTTTGCCGTTGAGGGTGATGGGCAGGGTGTCGAGGGCGATGATGGCGGCGGGGATCATGTAGCTGGGCAGTTGTTGGGCCAGGGTGGCGCGTAGCTGGGTGGGGTCGGCGGTGCCGGTGATGTAGGCGGTGAGGCGTTTGTCGCCGGGGCGGTCTTCGCGCACGATGACCGCGGCGTGTTCGACCCCCTCGAGTGCGGCCAGGGCGGCGTGGATTTCGCCCAATTCGATGCGGTAGCCGCGGATTTTGACTTGATCGTCGGCGCGGCCGTGGTAGTCCAGTTGCCCGTCAGGGCGCCAGCACACCAGGTCCCCGCTGCGATACATCCGGGTTCCCGGCGGCCCGTAGGGGCAGGCCACGAACCGGGCCGCGGTCAATGCCGCCCGGTGCAGATAGCCCAGGCCGACGCCGCGGCCGGCGATATAGAGTTCACCGATCACCCCGGGGGGCACCGGGCGGCACCACGGGTCGAGCACGAACAGCGCCGCCCCGGGCACCGGCAGCCCGATCGGCACGCTCGTCGAGCCCGCGGTCAGTGGGGCGCTGATGGTGGCGTAGACGGTGGTTTCGGTGGGGCCGTAACCGTTGACCATCACCCGCCCGGGCGCCCAGCATGCGAGGACCTCGGGGGGACAGGCCTCCCCGGCGGCCATCAACGCCACCTGATCCAGTCCGGTCGGCGACAGCGCGGCCAGCGCCGAGGGGGTGTGGCTCAAGACGGTCACGCCTTCGCTGATCAGCAGTGCGTGCAGCTCGTCGGGGGAGCGGGTCAGCTCCTCGGGCACCACCACCAACCGCCCACCAGAAAGCAGGGCACCCCAGATCTCCCACACCGAGAAGTCGAACGCATACGAATGGCATTGGGCCCACACCTGCTCGCACCCCAACCCGAT
>NZ_LZJN01000092.1 GCF_001667735.1 Mycobacterium sp. E183 | reverse complement strand
TCCCGCACCGCGGCCACGTGGGCCTCCGTGGTGGCTTCGTCGCAGGCCACCGACACGTGATCGGCGTCAACGCGCCACAGGTTGACGCCCTTCGCCTTCGCCGCGGACACCACCTCGTCGGAGCGTCCCGGAACCCGCGCCAGCACGGTGTCGAAGAAGGTGTCGTGCACCAGCGCGTCGCCGAGCGCCGCGGCGATGGCCCCGGCGTGGCCGTGCACGCGGCGGGCGATCGCGGTCAGCCCGTCGGCGCCGTGGTAGCTGGCGTACATCGCGGCCATCACGGCGAGCAGCACCTGTGCGGTGCAGATGTTGCTGGTCGCCTTGTCGCGGCGGATGTGCTGCTCGCGGGTCTGCAACGCCAGCCGGTAGGCCGGTGACCCGTCGGCGTCCAGCGAGACGCCCACCAGCCGACCCGGCAGCTGGCGGGCGTGCTTGGCGTGCACCGACAGGTATCCGGCGTGGGGGCCGCCGAATCCCATTGGCACGCCGAACCGTTGGGTCGTTCCGAACGCGACGTCGGCGCCGATGTCGCCCGGCGGGGTGATCAGCGTGCACGCCAGCAGGTCGGCGCCGATCGCGATCAGCGCGCCACGGTCGTGGGCCTGCTCCACCACGGCCGCCCAGTCGGTGATCCGGCCGCTGGCCCCGGGTAGCTGGGTGATCACGCCGAAGAAGTCACCGTCGGGAAGGCCGTCGCTCAGGTCGGCGGTGACGATCTCGATGCCCAACGGCGCAGCCCGCGTGGCCAAGACGGCCGCCGTCTGGGCGAACAGATCGGCGTCGACGGCAAGCCGGTTCGAGCTACCGCGGGTCGCGCGGTGCATCAGCGTCATGGCCTCGGCGGCGGCGGTGCCCTCGTCGAGCATCGACGCGTTGGCGACTTCCAGCCCGGTCAAATCGGCCACCATCGTCTGGAAATTCAGGAGCGCCTCCAGCCGGCCCTGGCTGATCTCCGGCTGGTACGGGGTGTAGGCGGTGTACCAGGCCGGGTTCTCCAGCACGTTGCGCAGCAGCACCGGCGGGGTGAGCGTGTCGTAGTAGCCCTGCCCGATCATCGAGACGGCCACCGTGTTGGCCTCCGCGAGCGCCCGCAGCTCGGCCAGCGCCTCGGCCTCGGTGACGGCCGGCGGCAACTCATCCAGACCCGGTGCCGCGCCGCCGCCGGTGAGCTTGTCGAGGATGCCCGCGGGGACGGCCTTGGCGGCCAGTTCGTTCAGCGAATCGACACCGATGACGGACAGCATCGTCGCGACGGCTTGGCCATCCGGGCCGATGTGCCGGGCTGCGAAGGTTGATTGGTCGGGCACTGGCGAACTCCTGGCTGTGGCATCGACAAAGGCAGAGGACAAGCGGCCCTCTCCCTCTGTCTTCACCCGTTCGCCGGGCGCCTGAGAGATTCGGCGCGAGATGCTGCCTCGCGCCTTTCCCCATCGGCGGGTGCCGACCGCCGGGGCCGGTACCGCTTTCCAGAGGCATCGTTAACCCGCGCGGTCCGGGTGCCTGAGAGGTTAGCGGAGAGGTGTTGCTCCTTCGGCGTCCGTGACTGGCCGTCACGAAACTCTCCCGCACGAGTGCGATGCGTCGTCCAGTTTACCCGGCCCGGGTCAATTCGCCGCGAGCGTGCGTGTCTGTACCGCGACACGCCGCAAAGCGTGTACGGCAGCGCACGTTCGCGCACAGGGGCGGCGCGGGTGCGGTTAACCGATCTTGCGGTCGCGGTGCTTGCGGCGCGAGGCCAGCTCGTCTTCCGGGGCGGCGATCGACTCGCCCCCGTCGGCGCGCTCCCCGGGGAAGTCGGCGATGACGCCGGTCAGCTCCCGCATGGCGCCCGACACGGCGATGCCGAACACGCCCTGCCCGCCCTGCAGGAGGTCGACGACCTCTTCGGCCGACGTGCACTCGTAAACCGTGGTGCCGTCGGAGAACAACGTGATGTTGGCCAGGTCCTGGACGCCGCGCTGACGCAGGTGATCGACGGCAACCCTGATGTTGTGCAGCGAGATTCCGGTGTCGAGAAGCCGCTTGACGATCTTGAGCACCAGGATGTCTTTGAACGAGTAGAGCCGCTGGCTGCCGGAGCCCGCCGCGCTGCGGATCGACGGCACCACCAGCGAGGTGCGCGCCCAGTAGTCCAACTGCCGGTAGGTGATTCCGGCGATCTGGCAGGCGCTGGGGCCGCGGTAGCCGACGAGCTCGTCCGGCACGGAGTCGTCGGGAAACAGTCCGGGCTGCACGGGCGCTTCCGGCGCGGCGGTCGCGTGGTCAGCTAGGTCCAGCTGTTCTTGGCGTGGCTGCTCGCTCACGGTGCTTCCTCTCGCCGATCGCGCTTTCGTTTCCAGCTGCGTACTGGCTGCGTCGCAGCCACGTTTGCTCAGGCCCGAGTGCTAGAGAGCTTACGCTGTTCGATAGCTACCGCGCCCTTAAGTCGTGATCAAAGTATGGCTGCCGCCGGGCAAAGTGAGGGCGCTATCCGCCAGGCGTGTCGACATCCCGGGGGCAAGTGAGACGGATCCGTGATGTCGGTGTCCAGGGTAGTACCCGCCGACGGGGTTCGCGAAGCCGCTGGAAGGGGCCGGAAAGGCGTTACGTGGCCTTGAAATCGTCGGGCGAGACGCTGTCGAGAAACTCCTTGAACTTCTCCACCTCGTCCTCGCGGACGGCAGTGCCGCCCTCTTCGTCGGTCTCGTCGGGGATGAGCAGACCGGCCTGGGCCAGCACGGCCTCCTCGACGTAGATCGGGACGCCGACGCGCAGCGCTATCGCGACCGAATCCGAGGGCCGCGCCGACACCGTGATGTTGCGGTCGAAGACCAGGTCGGCGTAGAAGGTGCCCTCCTGAAGGTCGACGATCCGCACCTCTTTCAGCGAATGGCCAAGCGCGGCAATGACATCCCTGATCAGATCGTGCGTCAGCGGACGCGGCGGCTCGACGCCCTGCTGCTCGAGGGCGATGGCGGCAGCCTCCGATTGGCCAATCCAGATCGGCAGGTATCGGTCGCCGTCGGTTTCGCGCAGTAACAGGACCGGCTGGTTCTGCGGCTGCTCAACGCGAATGCCGACAACACGAACTTCACCCATTTGTGTCTGCCCTCCGCATATGCTGCCGTGTCGGTTCTTGGCGCAACGGCGACGCCGAATTTCCGCTGAGCCGCTGAAAACCAAGCTATCGACGAAGTCTAGTCCTCAGCGATGCAGAACGTCGCGAACGGCGGATTTGATCAGCGACGTGTGCAACGTGATGGCGAGGGCCGCCACCTCGCGCGCCAGGTCGTCGGCGCGGTCCCGCGCTCCGGTCTTGCCGGCTTTGACTATCGGCCCGGCGATTTGGGCGATCAGGTCCGACTGCCGGTCCGCCGCCGAGCGAAACGCCCGCAGGTGTCGCGGCTCGACACCGTATTCCGACAGCGCCCGCGCGCATTGCAGGATCACGACGGCGTGTTCGTCGAAGAAGCCGCCCGGGCCGGTGGTGATAACCCCCGCCTTGAGCAGCGCCGTCAACAGGTCCTCACCCACCCCCGAACGCTCCAGCAGGTCTTCCCGGCTCAACCGGATGCTCGATGGCGCGACCGCGGCGGTGTCCGATCCGGCCCCGGTGTCCGGCTCGGCGGCGGTCTCCCCGACGCCCGCCACGGACACCAGACGTGGGGCGGCGTAGGGCGAGCCGAAGGGCGGCAGCTCGCCATCGGGCTGCGCGTCCAATTGCGCCCGGATGACCTTGAGCGGCAGGTAATGATCGCGCTGCGCGGTGAGGATGAACCGCAGCCGGGCGCAGTCGTAAGCGGTGAATCTCCGATAGCCCGACGCGGCGCGCTGTGGCGTCACCAGTCCTTCGGCCTCCAAGAAGCGAATCTTGGAGATCGTGACATCGGGAAAGTCCGGCCTCAACAGTTCCAGGACCGCCCCAATCGACATCCCGGCCAGTGCCGGGCTATCGGGTGCGCTCACTAGCCTCCGGATCCTCCGTCCTCACCCTGCTTGGGCCCGGTCAAAAACACCAAGCGGAACTTGCCGATCTGCACCTCGTCGCCGTTGGCGAGCACCGCCGAGTCGACGGGCTCCCGGTTGACGTAGGTGCCATTCAGGCTACCGACATCCACCACGTTGAATTCGTTGTTTTCCAACCTGAATTCGGCGTGTCGGCGGCTGACGGTGACGTCGTCGAGGAAGATGTCGCTGTCGGGATGCCGACCGGCGGACGTGATGGGCTGATCGAGCAGGAAGCGTGACCCGGCGTTCGGTCCCCGTTTGACGACCAGCAGCGCCGAACCGGCCGGCAGGCCCTCCACCCCGGAAACCGCGCTCTCGGTGCCCGCCTGCGCGGGCGCATCGAGTTCGTTGAGGAAGTCGGCGCGGAAGACCGAAGTCGTCTCCACCGTGACTTCGTCAGAGGTCTGGTCGTTGTCCATGTCCGTCACGCGCTGCTCCTCACTGGCCGCTGTGGCGTTGTCTGACCGGGCCGCTCGGCCGGCTGCTCACTGGGTTTACTGGCCCGGCACTGCCGATTGCTAAGACTGCTGCCTTCAAGTGTCGATCTGTCGACGGTACCGCGCATAGGTCCGCAATGTGCCCCCCACCCGACGATCGGCAGACCGTTTGTCCGCCTTTCCCCGCCGCCCTTGCGCGCCGCTCTCGGCGCCGCGCGGGGCTGGCAGGCAGATTAGCAATCGTCATTCGGTCAGTGTTCCGCGGTAGGCCTCGGCGTCAAGCAGCGACGAGATGGACGACTCCAGGGCGGCTACGTCGGACACCTGGACATCCACGAGCCACCCGGCCCCGTAGGGGTCGGAGTTGACCAGCTGCGGACTGCCTTCCAGATCGGCGTTGACCGCGGAGACCGTGCCCGACACCGGCGCGTACAGATCCGACACCGATTTGGTCGACTCGACCTCGCCGAAGGATTCACCCGCGGTCACCTCGGTGCCGACGTCGGGCAGCTGAACGAAGACGACATCGCCCAGCGCCGACTGCGCGAAGTCGGTGATCCCGACCCGCACGACGTCGTCACCGCTTCGGCGAACCCATTCGTGTTCGGCGGTGTAGTGCAGATCGGGCGGGATATCGCTCACGAGTAATCCTGTTCTGTGCGGATGCGCTCACTTGACGGGCTGAGCGTATTGGTGCGGTTTTGGTTGTCGCAAGGTGGTCACGTCCACTCGGTCGGCCTGCCGCACGGACATCCGCGCGCCCACGCGCTTGATGCTGTCCTCGGCGCCGCCCGGAATGTTCATCGCCGCGGCCAGGGTGGGCGGATCGCCAATGGCCAGAATCGAATACGGGGGCGACAGCGTCTTGGTGTCGACGGTCAGCGACCCGGGCATGCCCACCACCCAGGTATCGACACCCACGCGCACGGACTGGTGTCCATCGTTGATCTCGATCGCCTCGGCGCCGGCGGCGCGCAGTTCGTTGATCACGTCGAGCATCACCTCCGGCGACACGCCGGGCCCGGGGTCGTCGATGGTGACCGTGACGCCTGGCCCGGTGGCGCCCACCGCGCCGACCAAGATGGACAGGGCGGCCAGCTTGGCCTGCGCGGCCTGTATCGCGGCCTGGTCGTTGTTGCCCGACGCCTGCAGCGAATTCAGCGTGTTCTGCAATTCATTCACTTCGGCGTTGAGGGTGGCCTCGCGCTGCCGCAAGGAATCCAAGAGCACCAACAAGTCTGCGGGACGCGCCGTTTCCAGCGAATCACCCGACTCGTTCTGGCGGACCTGCGTGACGATGGCGATGCCCAGCAGCAGACACAACAGCACCGCCAACGTCCCGAAAGCCAGCCGGGAACGGCCGCCGCGGACCAGCCCCGACAGTCCGGTGCGGCGCACCGGGCCGATCTCCGGGCGCGGGCGCTTGGACGGCAATTCGTGCCGGCCGTGCGGCGCGCGGCCTTCCGCTTCACCCGTTTCCGCGGCGCCGCCGGGCGGTTCCTCGCTCACGCCGGCCCCACCTTGGCCATGGCACCGCTTCCCTTCGCTTCGCTCCGCATCGTCACCGGCCGCCCGTCACGCCCCGAACAGCCGGCGGCGCAGCGCGGCGGCATTGCCGAAGATGCGGATGCCCAACACCACGATGATCGCCGTGGACAACTGCGTGCCCACGCCCAATTGGTCTCCGACATAGACGATCAGCGCGGCCACGAAAACGTTGAACACGAACGAGACCACGAAGACCTTCGGGTCGAAGATCCGTTCCAGGTAGGCGCGCAGGCCGCCGAACACGGCGTCGAGCGCCGCCACCACCGCGATCGGCAGGTACGGCTGGACCACCTCGGGCACCGCGGGGTGGAACACCAGGCCCAGCACGATGCCGATCGCCAGCGCCGCGATGCCGATCATGCGCGCTTGCCGTTCCGTGACTCGCACAGGCGAAGATGTCTGCCGAGGACTTTTCTCACTGTGGCCCAATCTGTTTGGCGAACTTGGTATCCCGGATCGATCCGGCGGGAAGTGTCAGCCCGTCGGCGGCGTCCACGGTGACGACGACACCGTAGGAGACCTCGAGGAGCTTGAGGCGCTGCCGGCCCGAGCTCTGGTCGAAGACGTCCCGCATCGCGCGGGGCGGGCCCACCGCGAGAATCGTGTACGGGCTGCTGGTGGGGTTGTTGTCGACCAGGATCGCCCCACCGGCTTGCCGGATGGTCACATTCGGCCCGATGCGGACGCCGCCGACCGAGATCGCCTCGGCCCCGCTCGCCCACAACGAGTTGACGACCAGCTGCAGGTCCCGGTCCAGGATGATCTGCCTGCTGCCGCTGACCCGCTGCTTGGAGACGTCGGAAAGGTTGGGGCCGGCACCGGGATCGGTCACGGTCACCTTCAAGCCGGGCCCGATGACGGGCCGGCTCGCCGCCGCCAGGCCGAGCGCATCGAGACGGGCCAATAGCCGCTGTCCTTCGGCGTCGTCGGCCAGCGCGCGCCGCTGCACGTCGTCGACTCGAGCGGACAGCTCGCTGCGCCGTTGGGCGAGTTTTGCCGCGGTGCTCTCCGTCGAACGCACGTTGCCCAGCAAGAGCTGCTGCGCGGAGCGCACACCGGGGGCGACCGAGCGCGCCTGCGCGACGGCGGCGGCGAAGACGGTGGCGATCAGCAGCGCCGCCAACGCCTGCCAGAGCCAGCCCAAGGCGCGTTCACGCCCGCCCTCGCGGGTCGAAGCGCCGCGACGCTTCTCCGCGGCCGCGGCGTAGCCGGGATCGAGGTGCTCGGAAAGCAGGGCGCGCAGGAGCGAAGGCACCGGGATCAGCTTCGGCCGCGACGCCACGTGTGCGCTGCGGCCGGCGTTGGGGTCGTAGCCGCCCAGCAGGCGGTCCGGGTCAGCCACGATCGACCGCCTCGGGCAGGTGCGCGCCGTGTTTGAGCCGGGGCATTCGGCGGATGACCAGCGTCATCTGCACCACATACAGCGCGAACGCCCACAGATAGCCATACATGCCCCAGATCAGGAAGGCCCAGCCGCAGGCCCCGACCACCCGGCTCCACAGGGCATCCCACGTGCCGAGCAGGACCAGCGGAAAGCCCGACATCAACGCGAACGTGGCGGCCTTGCCGATGTAGGTCACCGGCAGCGCGGACAAGCCGCGGCTCCACAGCAGCGGCAGCGTCGCAGCCAGCAGCCCGTCGCGCGCCAGCAGGATGCCGACGAACCACCACGGCACGATCCCGCTCAGCGCCATCACGACGGGCACGCAGATCATGTAGAGGCGGTCGACCGCCGGATCCAGCAGGACGCCGAGCCGCGAGGACTGGTTGAGCAGTCGGGCGATCTTGCCGTCGGCCCAGTCGGACGCGCCGCTGAACATCAGGATCCCGACCGCCCAACCGTTGGCGTGGGCGAACAGCAGGGCGTAGACGAACACCCCGATGAGCACCAGGCGGATCGCGCTCAACGCGTTGGGCACCGTCAGCACCCGGTCGGATGGAAGCGCCGGCTCCATAAGCCGTGACCTTAACGCGGCCATATTGCGGTCCGTTAAACGGCTTAGCGGAAGACCCCGGGCAGGCTGAGCGTCGACAGCGTGTCGTCCGACAGCGGATTGTCGTTGACCATGTAAGTCCACGTCGAGGTGGGCCGGGCCAGCTTGGACAGATCCAGGCCCTGCTCCTCTTCGAGGACGTTGGCCGTCTCGAACGTCTGCTGCGCGGCCTCGATGGCGTCGGCGGCCAGCGACGCGAACGCATCGACCGCAAGCCGGTGGAACTCGTCCAACGGGTTCTGCCGGCCCAGCGCGCGCAGGTGGATGCTTTCGCGGATGTCCGCCAGGTACGCCAGGTGATCGGCCCACCCGCGGTCGAGGTGGTAGAGCATGATCTGCCGGCAGATCTTCTCCAGACGGTCTTCGGCGATGTCCTTGGACAGCGCCTTGTACCGCTTGGGCGCCAGTTCGGCGAGCTCCTCACGCGCGGTTACGGTGCGCAGCAACGTGTTCCGGCGATCGACGATGATGGCGCGCTGCTGGGCGATCAGCTGGTTGTAGCGCCAGGTATTGGCGTGCACGTCCAGCATCCGGCCCTCGGCGACGCGCTGGGCGTGGTCGAGCAGCCCGGCCGCTTTGGGGCTGACGATCCGGCCGTCGTCGTCGGTTTCCATCGGCAGCTTGTTGTGGTCGAGGTTGGCCGCGACCACATCGTCTTCCCAGCTCGAGAAGAACACCGACGAGCCGGGGTCGCCCTGGCGGCCGGCGCGCCCGCGCAGCTGGTTGTCCAGCCGCTCGGTGTGATGCCGTCCGGTGCCCACCACGTGCAGGCCGCCGAGCTCGGCTACCCGGTCGTGGTCGGCCTCGTCGGACCCACCGAGCCGAATGTCGGTGCCGCGCCCGGCCATCTGCGTCGAGACGGTGACCACCCCGAACTTGCCGGCCTCGGCGATGACCTCCGCCTCCTCGGCGTCGTTCTTCGCGTTGAGCACCACCGCGGGCACACCGCGGCGCAACAGCCGCTCGTGCAGCTCCTCCGACTCGGCCACGTCGCGGGTCCCGACCAGCACCGGCTGCCCGGTCTCGTGCACCTCGACGATGTGCTCGACGATCCCGTCGTTCTTGGCGGCGGCGGTGATGTAGACGCGGTCGGACTCGTCCTCGCGAATGTTGGGCTCATTCGGCGGAATCGGTGACACGCCGAGCTTGTAGAACTGGCGCAGCTGCTCCCCGGCGGCCAGCGCGGTGCCCGTCATTCCGCACACCGTCTCGTAGCGGTTGATCAATGCCTGGACCGTGATCGTGTCGAGCACTTCCCCGGTTTCGGTGGTCTCGATCCCCTCCTTCGCCTCGACGGCCGCCTGCAGGCCGTCGGGCCAGCGCTGCAGTTGCGCGATGCGGCCGCGGGCGGCGTTGATCAGGTGCACCGCGTCGTCCCGGACGATGTAGTGCACGTCGCGCTGCAGCAGCACGTGCGCGTGCAGCGCGACGTTGACCTCGGTCAGGGTCGTGCCGACGTGCTCCTCGGAGTAGAGGTCGATGCCGCCGAGCGCCTTCTCCACCTTGCGCGCCCCGACGTCGGTCAGATGGACGTTGCGGCTGTCGGAGTCGGTGTCGTAATCCGTTTCCGGGGACAGTTCGCCGACCAGCTTGATGATCTCCAGCCGCGGCGTCTCCCGGTGTGTGGTGCCCGCCAGCACCAGCGGCACCAGGGCCTCGTCGACGAGCACCGAGTCGGCCTCGTCGATCAGGGCCACGTCGGGGTTGGGCGACACCAGGTCGTCGACGTCGACCACGAGCTGGTCGCGCAGCACGTCGAAACCGATCTCGTTGACCGAGGCGTAGGTGACGTCGCAGCCATAGGCGGCGCGACGCTCCTCGCTGGTCGACTCGGCGGTGATCCAGCCGACCGTCAGCCCCATCGCCTCGAGCAGGGGGCCCATCCACTCCGCGTCGCGGCGGGCGAGGTAGTCGTTGATCGTCACCACGTGCACGTGCCGCCCGGCGAGGGCGTAGCCGGCCGCCGCGATCGCCCCGGAGAGCGTCTTGCCCTCACCGGTGGCCATTTCGATGACGTCGCCGGCGAGCATTCGCAGCGCACCGAGCAGCTGCACGTCGAACGGGCGCAGCGTGGTCGCCCGTTCGGCCGCCTCCCTGGCGATCGCCAGGAATTGCGGGATGTCCTCAGACTCGGCGAGGTCGTCTAGCTTGAGCAGCTTGGCGGCCTTCCGCAGCTGCTCGTCGGTGAGCCCGGCGGCCTCCTCGTCGTATTCGGACGAGTCGGTGACCTGGGAAAGGGAGCGGTTGCGGTTCTTCTCGGTGCTGGCGCCGAGCAGTCGCCAAAATCGGCTGCTCAGGCGGCCGGGTTGCGCGCGGGTGGTCTTTGGCACAGGTCAACGGTACGCGAGCCGCCCGCCGGCGCGACCGTGCGTGTCTGCCCGGCGACACGCCGCAGACGGTGGCATTTTCAGCACCTTCGCGGCCCCGCCCGGCACGTCAAGCGAGGTTGGATCGGCGTGGGTAGGCGACGCCGGGGTCGGTGAGCACGTTGACCACCGACGGCAGGCCGCTGGCGAAGGCGCGTTCCAGCGCGGGCCGCAGCTCCGCCGGCGCGGAGACCAGCTCGCCGTGGCCGCCCAGGGCGCGCACCACCTCGTCGTAGCGGGTGCCCGGCCGCAGTTCCGCCACCACCGAATAGCCGTACAGCGCCTCCATCGGATGTTTCTCCAACGCCCAGATCCCGTTGTTGCCGACCACCGAGACCACGGGCACGTTGTGCCGGACCAGGGTGTCCCATTCCATGCCGCTGAACCCGAAGGCGCCGTCGCCCTGCAGCAGGACGACCTGACGGTCCGGCCGGGCCAGCTTGGCGGCCAGCGCGTAACCGGGGCCCGAGCCGAGGCAGCCGAAGGGGCCGCTGTCCAGCCAGCAGCCCGGCTGATAGCTGTCGATCACCCGGCCGGCGTAGGACCCGAAGTCGCCGGCGTCGATGACGACGATGGCGTCGCGGTCCAGCATCGGCGCCAGCTCCGCGTACACCCGCATGGGATGCAGCGGCACGCGCTCGTCGGCCAGATCGGCCTTTTCCTTTCCGCGCGCGGCGGTCTCGGCGGTGCGCAGTTCGTCGATCCAGTCGCGGTGGTCGGTCCCGCCCCCGGACGCGAGGGCCGCGAGTATGGACAACAGGTCGCCGTAGAGCTCGGCTTCGACCGGGCGCGGATGCCTGCGTTCGGGTTCGGCGCGGTCCACCACGATGAGCCGGGTCTGCGGCCCGAACACCCCGCCGAAGCCCAGCCGGAAATCCATCGGCACCCCGACGATCAGCGCAACATCGGCCTCGCCCAACGCTTTTCCTCGCACCCGAGAGAACGCCAACGGGTGATCGGCGGGCACCGCGCCGCGGGCCATCCCGTTCATCAGGACCGGGATCTGGAGTTCCTCGGCGAGGCGCAGCAGGGCGGCCTCCCCGTGCCCCCACCAGACGTTGGTGCCGGCCATGATGACCGGCCGCCGGGCCGCCGACAGCAGGCTCGCGGCGCGGCCCAGGGCGGCGCCGTCCAGGTCGTCCACGCCGGGACCCGGCGGCAGGTCGGTGAGGGCACCGGGACGCCCGTGATCCTCGGACATGGAAAACACGTGGTCCATGGGGAAGTCGACGAAGCCGACCCCCGAGGGTGCGCCGACCGCCGCCCGCAACGCCTCGTCGACGAGCCGGCCGGCGTCCTCGGCGGACTGCGCCGTCGCGGCGAAGCGGGCCAGCGGCGCCACGAACGGCACGTGGTCGATCTCCTGCAGCGAACCCATGCCCCACCGCCCGGCCGGTGCCCGGCCGCCCAGCACGACGAGCGGCGACTGGTTCTGCTGTGCGGCCGCCATCGCGCTCATCCCGTTGGTGACGCCCGGTCCCGCCGTGAGTGCGGCGACGCCGGGCACCCGCGTCACTTTCGACCATCCTTCGGCGGCGAAGGCCGCGGTCTGCTCGTGGCGGGTATCGATCAGCCGGATCCCCTCCTCGCGGCAGCCGTCGTAGACCGAGAACAGGTGGCCGCCGGACAACGTGAAGAGGGTGTCTACACCGCTGGCCCGCAGGCGCCGCGCGATGAGCCGGCCGGCGTGCAATGTTTGGGTGGGAATGGCGTCGGTGCTCATAACCGCAGCCTATCCAGATCCTTCGGGTACCTTCGCCGGAGGATTTGAAGTGCCAGCCGAGTCCACCAGCGCGACCGTGAGGAGACAGCGACCATGGGTCCAAAGCCGTTCAAGCCCTCGATCAACTGGTCGGCGGCGGCCGTGGATTCCCTGCGGTGGGTCGCCATCGCCTGGCTGATCAGCGCCGTCTGCCTGTTCGTCGCGCTGGTGCTGTTCAGATATCTCACCCCGTGGGGGCGGCAGTTCTGGCGGATCACGCGCGGGTACTTCGTCGGGGCGCGCAGCATCGGCGTGTGGCTGATGCTCGGCGTGCTGTTGCTGTCGGTGCTGCTCTCGGTCCGGCTGACGGTGTTGCTCAGCTACCAGGGCAACGACCTGTACACGGCGGTGCAGAAGGCGGTCCAGGGCATAGCGGCCGACGACGACGCGGTCAAACAGTCCGGCATTCATGGCTTCTGGATGTCCATCGCGATCTTCAGCGTGCTGGCCACCCTGTACGTCATCCGGTTCATGATCGACATCTACCTGACCCAGCGGTTCATCATCGCCTGGCGCATATGGCTGACGTCGCATCTCACCGACGACTGGCTTGACGGCCGGGCCTATTACCGGGACCTGTTCATCGACAACACGATCGACAACCCCGACCAGCGCATCCAGCAGGACATCGACATCTTCACCGCGAACGCGGGCGGCACCCCGAACATCCCGTCCAACGGGACCGGCAGCACCTTGCTGTTCGGGGCCGTCAACGCGGTCGCCTCGGTGATCTCCTTCGCCGCGATCCTGTGGAACCTGTCGGGAAACCTCAACGTGTTCGGCGTCGAGTTTCCGCGCGCGATGTTCTGGACGGTCCTGGTCTACGTGTTCATCGCCACGCTGGTCGCGGTGTGGCTGGGGCATCCGCTGATCCGGCTGAGCTTCAACAACGAGAAACTGAACGCCGCGTTCCGCTATGCCTTGGTGCGACTGCGCGACGCCGCCGAGGCCGTGGGCTTCTACCGCGGTGAGCGCGTCGAGCGGACGCAACTGTGGCGGCGGTTCACGCCGATCATCGACAACTACCGCAAGTTCGTGCGCCGGACCATCATCTTCAACGGGTGGAACTGGTCGGTGTCCCAGGCGATCGTCCCGCTGCCGTGGGTGATTCAGGCGCCGCGGCTGTTCGCGGGGCAGATCGACTTCGGCGACGTCGGCCAGAGCGCGACCGCCTTTGGCAACATTCACGATTCACTGTCCTTCTTCCGCAACAACTACGACGCCTTCGCCGCCTTCCGGGCGGCCATCATCCGGTTGCACGGCCTGGTCGACGCCAACAGTCAGGGCCGCGCGCTGCCGACCATGCTGGTCAAGCCGAGCGAGGAGACGGCCGTCGAGCTGCGCGACGTCGAGGTGCGCACGCCGGGCGGCGACCGGCTGATCGATCCGCTGGATGTTCAACTGGCCGAAGGTGACTCGCTGGTGATCACCGGACGCTCCGGCGCGGGCAAGACCACGCTACTGCGCAGCCTGGCCGAGTTGTGGCCGTATGCGTCCGGGACCCTGTGCCGTCCCGACGGCGAGAACGCGACGATGTTCCTCTCGCAATTGCCCTACGTGCCGCTGGGCAGCTTGCGCACCGTCGTGTGCTATCCGAACTCGCCGGACGGAGTTTCCGATGACGAATTGCAGGAGGTGCTCACCAAAGTCGCGCTGGCCCCCCTGCTCGACCGGCTCGACGAGGAGCGCGATTGGGCCAAGGTGCTCTCCCCCGGCGAACAGCAGCGGGTCGCTTTCGCGCGGATCCTGCTGACCAAACCGAAGGCCGTCTTCCTGGACGAGGCCACCTCCGCGCTCGACGAGGGCCTGGAATTCGCGCTCTATCAATTGGTTCGGACCGAGCTCCCGGACTGCGTCGTGGTCAGCGTCAGTCATCGGCCCACCGTCGAGCAGCATCACGAACAACAGCTGCAATTGCTCGGCGGCGGCCCCTGGCGGTTGGGCCCCGTGGAGGAGAAGAAGGAGCCCGCGGGCGTCTAACGCCTTCGCGCTCCGGCGCGGTGTCTTAACGCTCCTGCGCGCTCCCGGCGCCGTGCGCCGCGTGCGCTCCGGCGCGGCGCCCGAAGAACGAGCCCTCCCCCAGTTGGGTGCCGCTCGCGTAGCCCTTGCCGTCCTGGGCGATGTTGGAGGCGCAGGCGCCGGCCGCATACAAGCCGGGCACGACGGTGCCGTCTTCGCGCAGCACCTCGCCGTCGACGGACGTGGCCAGACCACCGATCGTGAAACCGGCATACATCGCCTTGCCCAGTGACATGTCGAACGCGCCCCAGGGGCCTTGATCCTGCGCCGCAAGGAATTCGGGCTGCTTGTGAAAGTCGGGGTCCTCGCCGCGGGCGGCGTTGGCGTTGTAGCGGTCGAGCGTTGCCACCAGGTTGCCCTCCGGAATGCCAAGCGCCGCTTCCATTTCCGGGACGGTTTCCCAGCCGTCGATCAGCGGAACCAGCGGCATCTTCGGGTGCTCCAGGTGCGCCTCGTCGACGATGAGGAACGCCGCGCTGTCGGGCTGGTCCATGATGAACCCGGAAGTCCGCGAATGGTAGGAATCTTCGGCGACGAAACGCTGGCCGAGCTTGTTGACGATGATGCCGGTCAACAGGATCGACGGCGGGTAGGGCGGCGCCGTGATGAAGATCTGGTCCATGTGTTCGGTTGCGCCGCCTGCCGAAACGCCCAGCCGGATGCCGAGGCCGTCGTCGTAGGTATTGCCCAGCACGAACGGCTTCTCGGCCAGCTTCGGAGTGTACTTGGCAACCATCTCGGGGTTCATCACGAATCCCCCGGCGGCAATGATCACCGACTTTGCTTTGATCGCACCGGTTTCGGCGAAGTGCTTCCACATGACACCGCTCACGGAACCCGAACCGTCCAGGATGAGCTCGGTGGCTCCGGTCTCGTACCGGATCTGGACGCCCAGGCTGGCGGCGCGCTTCAGCAGCAGATCGATGACCATGCTGGCGCCCCCGGTGTCACCGGGCACTGGCACCTTGTGCCCGCGCGGCGCGGGCACGGCCTGCTCCAGGAAGGGCCACACCTTCTCGTTGCCGGTGAACATCAGACCCTCGGTGTTGGGCTGGATGACAGCCTTGCCCGGGAAGTAGCTGCGCTCGAATTGAAAGCCTAAGTCTTCCAACCAATCGAAATGTTCGACGCTGCCCTCGCAGTAGGCCCGGATCTTCTCGTGGTCCGGCTGCCGGGACACGGCGACCAGGTACTTGTACATCTCCTCGGGCGAATCGGGGTGGCCGGTCGCCCACTGGACCGCCGTGCCCCCACCGAGGTAAAAGTGGCCGCCCGCAAGCGAAGTCGTGCCGCCCGCCACGGCGGCGCGCTCGAGCACCAGCACTCGCGCCCCGGCGGCCGCGGCGCTGACGGCGGCGCAGCCGCCCGCGATTCCGAAGCCGACCACCACGACGTCAACGTCATCCGACCACGATGTGACGTCGTCCGCGTTGACCGTTGCCGGAATCTCGGTGCTCATTGGCGCTGCTCCTGTTTGATGTAGTCGTAAAACGCCCTCATTTCGGGCGCTATGTACGCGATCTCCACGAACGGGACTGCCGCCTGGGGCGCCGACACATAGGCGAACTGAATGCCGCCGGGCATCACGCCCTGCTGCACCACCGGGGCCCCGAACTCCACCGCCTCGGCCAATGTTGCGTCGAATTGCTGCGGGCTTTCGACCTCTATGCAGATGTGGTGCAGACCCGGCGCGGATTCGCGCAGAAAGTCACTATAGATGTTCTCCCCGCTGACCGGCTGAATCAGCTCCAGCTGCATGTCACCGAGATAGCTCAACGAGATGCTGGCGACGAAATCGGCCGGCTTGCCGAGGTAACTGCAGGTGTCCGGAGCAAAGTGCACCTCGGGTATCCGCACCCACTTGCGCACACCTAACAGGCCGGTGAGGGCGGTTTCGGTGGCATCCAGGTCGGTGGTAACCCAGGCGATCTGCGTCGGCGATTGAACGGGAAGGGTCATCGTCTCGCAGGATAGTCCAGTGCCTCGGCCGCCAGAAAGGGCCGCGAAAACTTTGCCGTCGCGGGCCGGCGCGCCGCTGTGAAAGCCGGGTGAACATGTTCTAATTCGCCCGGCCGACCCGTCAGTGCCGGGCCAGCACGTCCACCAGCAGCCCAAGCTGCGCGTCGAATACCGCCTCGGGGTCGGTCAGGGTGTCACTGCCGTATTGCCCGAACACCTCGAGGCTGATTGCTCCCAGCACCCCGGCCCACAGCAGAAAGCACTTGGCGACCACCTGGTCGTCGCCGGGAAAACCGAACTCGTGGCGAATCCGTTCGAAGTCCGACGACATCGGTTGTGGGGCAACGACATCGGTCAGCCTGATGTCCCCGGTGGCGATCCCGGATGCAACGGCGTCGAAGAAGGCCGCCACCACCCGGGTTCCCGCGACCACCGTGCGCTCTGGCGGGGCGTGGTAGCCGGGCACCGGACTGCCGTACAGCAGGGCCCAGCGGGAGGGGTGCGCGACGGCCCATCGCCGGGTCGCGCGGGCGATCGCGATGACATCGTCGCTCCAGAGCTCGCCGACCGTCTCGCGTGCGCGGTCCACGGCGTCGGCCAGATCCGAGTAGGCGTCGACCAGCAGCAACGTCAGCAACTCGTCGCGGCTGGACACGTACCGGTACACGGCCGACGACACCATGCCGAGGTCGCGGGCGATCGCGCGCACGGACAATCCGGCCGCCCCACGATCCACCAGCTGCCGGCGACCCAGCTCGATGATGCGCGCCTCGGTCTGCTCCCGGGTGTCCTGGCGTTTGCCCACGGGGCCAGTCTGGCACAACCGAGATCACCGCTCTTGCTTTCCGGCCAGGACTGTGGCAGTGTCGCGGGCAAAGAGAGCAGTGCTCTCGTTAGATTGCGAGAGAGGACGTGACATGTCCACGCGATACGAAGAACCGAACGGGGCCGCACGCGCCGCCAACGCGGTGATCCGCTGGCTCGCCGAGATGGGTGTCAGCATCGCCGGGACGCGTGCGCTGCGCGTCCGCGGGCGCAAGAGCGGTAAACCGCGTGCGGTGGTCATCAACGTGCTGACCGTCGACGGCGTGGACTACCTGGTCTCACCCCGCGGCAACACCCAGTGGGCCCGCAACGTGCGGGCCGCGGGGGTCGTCGAGACGGGCCCCCGCTGGCGCCGGCGGCGCGCTCGAGTCAGCGAAGTCGCCGACGCGGCCAAACCGGAGCTGCTGCGACGCTACCTCGACCGCTGGTATTGGCAGGTGAAGGACTACGTCGCCGGGCTGACCCCGGACAGCACCGACGAGCAATTCCGCGCGGTCGCGCCCACCATCCCGGTGTTCGCCCTCGCGGCGGCCGACGCGACCCGCTGAAGCGCCTACCGAGCGCCCCGCGCCACCCCGAGATCCTCACGGACCTCTTCGGACGTCGCCCGCCACGACACCGCCGCCGGAAAGTCACCCCACACGCTGTTGAAGATCCCCACGAGCAGCCCGGGACCGGCGCTGGAAGGCAGATACACCGGGCCGCCGGAGTCGCCGTTGTGGCTCTGCACGCCGTGCGACATGGTGAACCAGCCGTTGTTCACGCTCTCCACCGTCCCGCATGTTTCGCCGGTGCTCACGCCGAAATGGCAGATCGCCTGCCCGGGTGCCAGCGCCGCCGCCGGGTTCGAAATCAGTTGACGTCCGCCAGGCAGGACGTTGTTCGCCATCACGCCGTTGTCCAGCACGATCGCCTCATAGTCGGTGATCAACTGGTCGGTCGCCACCGTCGTCCCGCTGGGAGTGTTGTCCCGGAAGGCCGCCAGCCGGCCGATGACCGCTCCGCCGCGGTCGGTGACGACCCCCTCGCCACCCCGGCAGTGCCCCGCGGTGAAGGCGATCTTCATGCCGGGGTCGACGTAGCCCAGCGTGCAGACGCGGTTGCCCTGGTGGATCTCCATGCCCGGATAGACCACAACGGGGTCCGCTTCGGCCGGCGCAAGCGGCAGCCACTGCGCGAGCGCGGCCGCGGTGACCGACGCGATGAATGCGCGCATTGCCAGGCGACGCACCATGTACTCCGATCCGTCGGGGCCAAATCTCGACCGATTTGAGATTACGGCGTGACTTTGCGTTACGCAGAAGTCTTCGCGCCGTCCGTCACCGGCGTTACGTCGATGTCGCCACCGCAACGGCCGCCTCGGCCTGCTCCGCGCCGCGCGGCGCCCAACCGGGCGGCCCGAAAACGTAGCCCAGGCGATCGCGAAGCCGAGTCGCCGTACGCCAGTCGCGGGCGATCGCGACGTATTCGCGGGTCTGCAGCTTCCAGATGTTGAACGTGTCGACCCGCTTGGTGAGGCCGTAGTGCGGCCGGAAGAGCTCGGCCTGGAAGCTGCCGAACAGCCGGTCCCAGATGATGAGGATTCCGCCGTAGTTCTTGTCGAGGTAGATCTGGTCCATCCCGTGGTGCACGCGGTGGTGCGACGGGGTGTTGAACACGAACTCGAACGGCCGTGGCAGCTTGTCGATCCGCTCGGTGTGCACCCAGAACTGGTAGATGAGGCTGATCGAGAAGCTGAAGAACACCATCCAGGGCGGTATCCCCAGCAACGGCAGCGGAACCCACATCAGGATCTCGCCGCTGTTGTTCCACTTCTGGCGCAGGGCCGTGGCGAAGTTGAAGTATTCGCTGGAGTGATGGGCCTGGTGCGTCGCCCAGATCAACCGCACCCGGTGCGCGATCCGGTGGTAGGCGTAGTACAGCAGGTCGACGCCGACCAGCGCGATCACCCAGGTGTACCAACGGCCGACCGAGAGGTGCCAGGGCGCCACGTAGGCGTACAGGGCGGCGTAGCCGAACAGTGCCAGTGTCTTCCACGCGGCGGTGGTGCCCACCGAAACCAGACCCATCGAGATGCTGGCCATCGCGTCGCGGGTGAAGTACGCGCCGGACGCCGGCCGGGCGTCGCCGACGATGCTTTCCAGCTTGCGCGCCGCCGACCATTCCAGCGTCAACAGCAGCAAGAAGAAGGGAATGGCGAGCAGCACCGGGTCCCGCAGCTGCGGGGGCAGGGCGGTCACGAACTCTGAAAGCGCACTCACAGGCATAAGACTACGACGACTGGCCGCACCGCCGGGTCGCCTTGGTCCGGCATGCGGCCCACACTGTGGTGACGGGATCGACCGACGTGAGGTGTCGAGCGTTGAGCGCTGTGGTGGTGATCGGCTCGGGGTTCGCCGGGTTGTGGGCGGCGCTCGGGGCCGCCCGCCGGCTCGACGAGCTCGCCATTCCGGCGGGCACGGTCGACATCACGGTGCTGGCCGCCCGGCCGTTCCACGACATCCGGGTGCGCAACTACGAGGCCGACCTGACCCCGTGCCGCATCCCGCTCGCCGACCTGCTCGACCCCGTCGGGGTGGCACACGTCGCCACCGAGGTGACCGCCATCGACACCGACGCCCGCACCGTCGCCACGGCGGGCGGCCGGACGTACGCCTACGACCGGCTGGTGCTGGCGTCGGGCAGCCGTGTGGCCAAACCGGCCCTACCGGGCGTGCGGGAGTTCGCCTTCGACGTGGACACCTATGACGGAGCGCTGGCGCTGCGGGACCACCTCCGCCGGCTGGCCGACGATTCGCCGACGCCCGCGGCCGGCACCGTGGTCGTGGTCGGGGCGGGGCTGACCGGGATAGAAGTGTCCTGCGAGCTGCCGGACAGGTTGCGGCGGCTGTTCGCCGCGACCTGCATTGCTCCCCGGGTGGTGTTGCTGGATCGCAGCCGGATCGGCTCCGACATGGGCGCCTCGGCGCGCCCGGTGATCGAAGAGGCCCTATCGGCCAACGGCGTCGAAGCCCGGGCGGGAGTGGGTGTTGCCGCGATCGACGAGGGCGGTGTGTCGCTCACCTCCGGCGAGCGCCTCGCGGCGGCCACCGTGGTGTGGTGTGCCGGCATGCGGGCCAGCCCGCTGACCGAGCAACTGCCGGTGGCGCGCGACGGCCTGGGTCGGGTGCCCGTCGATGACTGCCTGCGGGTCATCGGGGTGCCCGAGGTCTTCGCCGCGGGCGATGTCGCCGCCGCCCGCATGGACGACGACCACCTCTCGGTCATGTCGTGTCAACACGGCCGCCCCATGGGCCGCTATGCCGGGTACAACGTCATCAGCGACCTGTTCGGAGTGCCGCTGCTGCCACTCCGAATCCCGTGGTACGTAACGGTTCTCGACCTCGGGCCGGCCGGCGCCGTTTACACCGAGGGGTGGGACCGGGTGGTCGTGTCGAGCGGCGCGCGGGCCAAGGCGACGAAGCGGACGATCAACGCCCGGCGAATCTACCCGCCGCTGAGCGGCGACCGCGCCGACCTACTGGCGGCCGCCGCGCCGGAGCTGCAGCCCCGTCCTTAGCGGTCGGACTGCGCTTCGTCGCCGGCGTACCACTGCACCGCACGGACTCCCGGCTGTAGGGAGAGTTCCGCGACCAACCGCTCCAGCCGGGACGGGGCGTCCCCGTCCATGAGGAGGTGAGCGGTCAAGGTGACCTCGTCGTCGCCGGCGTGCGCGGTATGGATGCCGCGCAGCGTGATGTCGTTGCCGCTCGCGTGCTGCACGATCTGGGCGCGCGCGTATTTCTCGTGTTTCGGGCGGGCGACCACCTGCACCAGATATGGCCGCAGGCTTTCGTCTTCGTCGCCGGTGTTGTCGCGGTCGATCAGCCGGCCAAGCGGGCGCCCGAAGACGTGGATGGCGATGACGGTCCCCGTACCGATCAACGCGAAGACCAGGTGCCCGGAGGCCGCCAGGACGCCGATGGCCGCGGAGCACCACAGGGTGGCGGCGGTGTTGAGGCCGCGGACGTTCACCCCTTCGCGCAGGATCACGCCACCGCCGAGGAACCCGATGCCGGACACCACGTAAGACGCGACCCGGGTGGGGCTGGTGTCCGTGGTGGCGGCGGCGTACAGCACGAACAACGTCGCGCCGCCGGCCACCAGCGCGTTGGTGCGCAGGCCGGCCCGGCGCGCCCGCCATTGCCGCTCAAGGCCGATCAGGGCGCCGCAGCCCACTCCGACGGCGAGCCGGAGCGCGAAGTCGGCGACGCTCAGCGTCTCCATCGGCACTCCTTCCCCTCATGACCATCCGACGCAGCCGCAGCTAATCAGGCCCAGGTGAACAGCGGGTGGACCCCAACCGAACCGGATGCGATACGGCAATGCGCGCGAAACCTGTGGGGCGCCTTGCCGTTGCGCCGCGGTCAGGACGGGCGCCGCGCTATCGCGCGCTGAGCTTCTGAGGGCAATAGTATTTCGCGGCGATCGCCAGGAACGACGTCGCGTGATCGGCGGTGAGTCCGGGGTTCTGCGCCTGCAATTCGCTCACCATTTGGGGCCCGTACTCGCCGCTGTTCATCGACTCGCACACGGCCCTGGCGAACTGGACGGCCGCGTCGGGCGTCTTGTAGGTGATGCCAGCGCTCCGCAGCGAAGCGAGGAAGCTCGACTCGTCGACGGCACCGGTGTCCGGATCAGCGTAGGCCGGCGCGGCGAGCCCGATCCCAGCCCAGACGCCGAGCAGAGCCACCAGCAGCCTCATAGCCGAGGATTGTCTCACGACGGCCGGTCGAGCGCAGCGCGGAATCACGGCTGAATCGCCTTATCGTTCAGCTCAACTCGGCCGGAGCGGGTCAAGCTTTGCTGAGGTGGTGCGGGCAGTAGTACTTCGCGGAAATCATCGCGAAGTTGGAAGCCATCTCCATGTCCATCCCCGGGTTGTGCATCTTGACGTCGTGGACCAGCTCCAGGCCCGACTCGCCGTTGTTCAAGCACGAGCACACCGCCCGGCCCGCCCCGACGGCTGCGTCCGGGCTGGCGAAGGTGAAGCCGGCTTGATGCAGGGCTGAGAGGAACGCGCCGTCGTCACCGTCCGGCACTGGCGGCGGATCCGCGTATGCCGGTGCGGCCAGTCCGATTACGAGGAAAGCGCCCAGTGGCGCCAGCAGCCGTTTCATTACCTACCTTCTTTCATGGCGGCGGCAAGAGGATCGGAGGCGTTGCCTGCCAGACCGTTTGACAGACCACACCTGGATTCTGAATGGCCTTGCCCCTCAACCCAACTGGGCATCGGCGGGCAGGACCTTGGACTTGTCTCCCTTCTTCAGGTGCACCGCGTGGATGCCGGGCTTCTTCGCCAGCTGCTCGAGCAGGGCGTCGAGCCCCTCCGGGTCGACATTGTGGTGCTGGACGGTTTCGGGTTTTTCCGATATCTGCGCGACCAGACGCTTGAGTTGTTCCGGCGATTGTTTGTCTTTGAGGTCCTTGATCGGTTTCATCCGGTTGCGCACGCTGGCGCCCACCACGGTCGGTCCGCCTGCGCCGAGGGCGCTGCCCAGCATTCCCGCCATCCCCATCGAACTGAACAGGCCGCCCTCGCCCAGGGCGGCCGCGGGCACGGCCTCGGGTCCGGCGGCCGACAACGCGGCGGCGACCGTCCTGATGGCTGGTGTGGCCGAGGCCCAGCTGGGCGGCACGGTCAACTGCCCAACCAAAGTGCCGCGCGCAAAGCCCGCCGCCGGGCTGATCGCGTCGTACAGCGTCCCCCGGCCGAAGCCCAGCACCCCCAGGCCGGCCCCCAGGGCATCCTTCGGCAACGCCCCATACGCGATAGGTGGGGCGAATTTGAGCCATTGCGACAGGGGAAAGTTGATCAGCAACCCAACGTCGTTGAACTGTGTGGTCAGCCCGAGCGGCACCTTGACCGCGTTGTACATGGCGGTGATCAGCGGGGTGCCGGCGGGAGTCGTGCCGAAGCCTTTCAAGAACGTGGTGATCGCGGTGTTGTATTGGGTGGCCAGCTGCGAGAGCCATGCCAGGATCGGGTTGCCCGGGCCCGCGGTGAGCGAGGTGGCCGCCGAGTTGATGGTGGACGCCACGCTGCCCGCCGACGTGCCCGCGGATTGGCTCATCGCGGCCGCTTGCGTCGTGGTGCCCGCGCCGGTGGTGGTCTGCGGCGGCTCGGCGAACGGGGTCAATCGGGTGGCCGCCTCCGACGAACTGGCGTAGGTGTCCATGGCCACGGCGTCTTGGGCCCACATTTCGCCGTACTGTGTCTCGGTGGCGGCGATCGCCGCCGTGTTCTGCCCGAGCAGGTTGGTCGCCATCAGCTGCGCCAAGAGCGCGCGGTTTTCCGCGATCACCGGAGGCGGCACGTGGGCGGCGAACGCCGTCTCGTAGGCCGCCGCCGCCGCGGACGCTTGGCTCGCGGCTTCCTGGGCCTGGGCGGCGGTCTGCTGCATCCAGGCGACGTACGGGTACGCCGCGGACGCCATCGCGACCGATGACGGGCCCACCCACGGCCCAGTAGTCAGGCTGGAGATCACCCCGGAATAGGCGGTGGCGGTGGACTGCAGTTCGGTGGCCAGGTTCTCCCAGGCCGTCGCGGCGGCCACCAGTGAACCCACTCCCGGCCCGGTGTACATCCGGCCCGAGTTGAACTCCGGCGGAAAGGCTCCGTAAAACATTGCTGTCCCCTTACTCAGGCGCTTGGGTCGACGGTGCTGGGCTGCTGTGCGTGGCGGTCATCGCGGTCACTCCTCGATGTAAGGGATCACGATGATGGTGGCCGCGGCCGGATCGGCCTCGGCGACCGCGCCGCCCAGTGCGCCGGCCGCCGCGGCGGTGCCTCCGACGGAGTGGGTCGCGCTGGCGGCAATCGCGCGTCCCGCCAAGCCGGACAGGGCCATCTGGCTGAAGACGCCCTCTTCGCCGGCCAGCGCGGCGGGCGCGGCGGCCAGGTTGGTAGGCAGCACCTGGGCGATCGTTCGAATCGCCGGAGCCGCTTGCGTCCAGCCCTGTGGTACCGACATGCTCCCGATCACGCGCGCCTCCCCCATGGATCCGGACACGGGCCCAACGGCGGAGCTGAGCATCGGCTTCACCGCACTCGAGCCACTGGTCAGCGGGGCGAGAGCGCCAGTGATTGCCTTCGGGCCGGACAAGTAGGCGGCGGCGCTCTGGCCGTTCTGACCCCACGCGTACGCCTGACCGAAGGACAGGAACGGACCGCCCGGGACGCTGCTCCACGACTGAGGGGAATACGGGCCCGTCAGCACCGACCAGATGTTGTTCCAGTAGTCCAGGTTTTGTCCGATTCCGGTGGTGAGGCCGGTCCCGGTCGTGCCGGCGTTCGGAGCCGCGTTGCCGGCATTGACCGCGGTCTGCATCGTCGTGCTCAGCTGGGACAGCTGCGCGGCGGTGTTGCCGCTCGACTGTGCACTCGACTGGGTGACGGCTGCCGCCTGCATCGGCCCGGCCGACTCGTTGGTGGTCTGGGGCGGCTCGGCGAACGGTGTCAGCTGCGACGCGGTCGCCGACGATGCCGCGTAGCCGTACATAGCGGCGGCGTCCTGTGCCCACATCTCCATGTACTGCGCTTCGGTGGCGGCGATCGCCGGCGTGTTCTGGCCGAGGATGTTGGTCGCGATCAGGGCCGCCAGCAGGGCGCGATTGGCCGCGATAACCGGTGGTGGGACGGTGGCCGCGAACGCGGCCTCGTAGGCGCCCGCGGCCAGCTTGGCCTGGGCGCCGGCCGCCTCGGCCTGAGCACCGGTGGCGTTGATCCACGCCACGTATGGCGCCGCGGCGGACGCCATCGCCATCGACGAAGGGCCCGTCCAGGGCCCGGTCGCCAACGTTTCGATGGTCGCGTTGTACGACGCGCCCGCGGCCTGCAACTCTGCGGCCAATTCGTCCCAGGCCGCCGCGGCGGCCAGCAGCGGGCCCGAGCCCGCACCGACATACATCCGCCCCGAGTTGATCTCCGGCGGAAGCGCCCCGAAATCCAGCATCTACTACCTCCGGTCCCGCAAGTGGCCGCCATGGTAGGCGCGGCCTTGCTGCCTCGGCCGCATCCGCGCCGCGGTTCTAAGGAAACACATGAAATCGGCTACAGAAGACATGGGCTTATTTCGCATGCTGCAGACAACGGACCATTCTCTTCCTTAGCTGATATCCCCGACAAGATTGACGTCCGACTCAAGTCAAACACCGCTCAATCAATATACGATCATCGTGAGCGAAAAGTATTCGGCCCGCGTTCCCGCCGCGTTTACGGAATGTAAAAAGTGAATGTCATCGCACTGCCGACTGGTGTGAGGATTGTCCGCAGACAGCTATCTACCAAATTCAACTATTGCCTGTTTAAGCGTCTTATAGCGACGCAGAGCAACGGTTCACACAGAACTGGTAAACCGCGATACCCCCCGAAAGCGTTAATCAGCCGAATCGCGCTTCGGCCGACCTCGCTGCATTATTTGAATTTGTTGCAATAGCTGTGAGCCGCAACCTCCTCAAGCCATATTAAAAACAACAAAATGCCCGCATGCGGGGCGATGCCGCGAATGGCGGCGGCTTAACGCTCGCACCATGGCTCGCGTGTCGGCCCGAACTAATTACCTCGGTCTCAGACGCAATTACGCCCAGCTCGAACCGACGGCGCTGTCGGTGCTGGCCATGTTGTTGCCGGCGCTCTGCACCTTCTGCCCGTGGGCGTTGGCCTGCTCGTAGATCACCTGGAAGTTGCGACCCAACTGGGTGATGAACTCCTGGCAGGCCACCGAACCGGCACCGCCCCAGAAGTCACCCGCAGCAAGCACATCGCGAACGATGGCCTGGTGCTCAGCCTCCAGACACGCCGCCTGAGCGCGAATCGTGGCGCCGTGCGCGTCTACGTCGCCGAACTGATAATTAATTGCCATTGCGTACCCCTACCGTTCATCAACACGAAGGGTAAAACGGGTATGCTGTCGCGCCGCTGATTAGCTGCTGACAGTTTCCTGGGAGCTGGTTTCTCCTGGTCATGGTCGTTTTCGCGCCTGCTTGCCACCCCGGATTCGACGGTCGCGACGTTGCCGACGACGCGTAGTTCTCGACCACGATCCGTCACCGCCGAAGCCGGCCCACTCACCGGCTTCCGCGCGTGGCGCATCGACTCGCTGGCCGCTTGCCGCAACGGTTTTCCCGTCAGACCGCGGCATGACGCTCACATGGAACGCGTATGGCGGGCGGTCTCGTACTGGCGGCCGCTCGTGCCGGCCGCGGGGATCCAGATTCCCCGCATCCCGCGCACAAGCGCCGGAACCGAACTAAGTCGACTTGTTCTCGGCGACTGCGGCGCTGAGACCCTCGGCGAGATCCTCCTGGGTCAGCTCCTTGAACCGCAGCAGTTGACGCTCGCTGAACTCGGTGACCTCGCTGGCCAACACCGCGTCGAGGTCCTCGTCGTCCAGGCGGAAACTGCGGTGATCGCGGGCCTTCTCCACCACGTTGCGCACGAATCCGGCATTACCGAGGGTGTCGATGCCGCGGATCAGATCGCCGTCTTCGGAGTAACTCTCGTCGAGATAAAACCGGGTGTAGGACGGCAGTAGGGAATGGGCGGCTTCCTCGGTGATAACGTCCTCGTTCTCCTGGCCCATCAACCGGGTCAACGCGACAAGCTCGTCCGGCGTGTAGCTGAAGAACTCGATCACGGTCGAAAACCGCCGGCGCAGACCCTGATTCACGTCGAGCATCTTCTCCATCGCCTTCGCATAACCCGCACCGAAGACGACGAGTTCGTCGCGATGGTTCTCCATGTACAGCAGCAACGTGTTGATGATCGCGTTGCCGTAGGGGTCGCCCTGCTGGTACCCCTTCTCGTGCAGCGTGTGCATCTCGTCGAAGAACACCGCCCCGCCCAGGGCTTCCTCGAGCATCTCCTCGGTGTTCTTCTCCGCGTCGGCCATGTAGCGACCCAACAGCTTGGTCCGGCTGGTTTCGACCACCACCGGCTTGCGCAGCACCGTCAAGCCGCACAGCTGCTTGGCAAAGGCTCGCGCCACCGACGTCTTACCGGTTCCGGGCGGACCCAACAAGAGGGTGTGGCGCGACGTCACCGGCACGGGGAGGCCCATCTTGGCGCGCGCCAGGTTCACCTTCGTCGTCGACTTGATGAGCTTGATCTCCCGCTTGGCCCGTTCCATCCCCAGCATCGCGTTGAGCTCCGCGTCACCTTCGGCCAGGTACTTCGCGGCCTCCTCCGCGTGGCGAGCGGCCTCCGTCTCGGCGCGGGTGGGTGCGCTATCCGGATCCCATGGATTCGTCCGCGCCTCAATGGTTTCCGGGTCCGTCAGGACCAGCCGATAGTTCGGATTGTCCAGCGCTTCCCGGGCCGGGGTGAACTTCGGATCCCGCGAATACACCCGGCGCAACAGTTCGACGGCCTCGTCTTCGCGGCCCAGGTGCCGCAGGCACATGCCCTGGGTGTACAGGGCGATGTTGGCCGCGCCCGGCACCCGGTCACCCTCGACGGCGTCCTGACCGCGCCGCAATGCTTCCTCGAAGACGCCGAGTGACGCCAGCGCCGTCGTCGCCATCGCGGCGCCGGCGGCCTTGAGCTCCGGCTGTCGCCAGACCTTGCCCTCGGGGAACTGGTTGAGCACATCCGGCCAGCGTCCGGTGCGGAAATACAACACGCCCCGCACGTAGTCGACCAGCTCCTGCTCGAAGGGCTGGCGCGGTTCCACCCCGTCGAGTAGTTCCGACGCCTCCTCGTAGCGTTTGGCCTCGGCCAGGACGGCCGCGTAGGCACACGCCAACGACTCGGCGCTGGTGACGGCCAGCTGGAGGAACAGCCCGTCGGAAACCTGGGGACGGAACTCCAGGTCGGTGACCCCGAGCCTGCGCGTCTCCCATCCGAACGTCCGGATCGACGCCCACGCGCCGGAGAGCACCTCGATGCTGCGCTCCCCCGCCAGCAACCGCGCCAGCCAGGCGTCGCACATGCCGGGGTCCAGGTTGCTGGCCGTGGTGAACATCTGCGACGCGACCTGAGGATTGTGACTGGGTTGCAGCCCGTTGACCGATATCCCCGATGCCAACAGGCCGGCGACCATCGCGTTGCGGGCGCCCTCAGCGGTCGATTGCGGGCGCGTCATTGCGCCACAGGCACGCCCGCCGGGCTCTCTCGCAACTGGCCGACCGACAGCGTGAGCTCGTCGTCGTCACGCACGGCACGGCTCGGCACGACGAGCGTGGCGTGTGTCGCGGGGGCGGGCAAGCTGGCGCGGACCGCGGCCAACTGGCGTCCGGTGAGGCGGTTGAGGCCGGCGGAGATGTCCCGGGGCAGCCGCTTCTCGGTGTGGTAGCGCACCCAGGCCGACACCTGCGGCCGGCCCGCGGGGGCGGTGAGCCGGACCGTCAGCACCGTGGCGACGGTGTCCGCCTCCCACAGCTCGTCGAGGGTGTCGGTGGTCAGGTCGGCGGGCGTCACCCAGAAGCTGGTGGTGAAGCCGTTGAAGTGCTTGAGGTGGCGCCAGCCGGGCCGGCTCCAGGTCGGCTCCAGATCCGCCAGCACCGCGCGGTCCACCTCGGTGATCTCCTCGGCAGTCAAAGGCTTTGCGGCGCAATTGATTCCGTCGAGGTCCTGCGCCAGCCGCTCGGTGGCCGCCACCAAGGTCGAAGCCAGCGAATCGCGGACCGCCACGGCGGCGATGTTGCGCTGCGGGTTCATCCGCAGCACCAGCCAGGTGCGGCGAACGTACGAGGTGGGCTGCCCGTTGGCCACCTCCCACTCCTCGGGGCCCCAGTCGTCGAGCTTCGACAACTCGGCGGCGTTGCCGCCGCGGCGCACCTTGACCGACACGATGTCGATGTTATCGAGGTGAATGTCGAACTGCCGCAATCCATCAGCCACAGCCTGCACCAGCAGGGTAGGCGACGAGTTCCGGTGCCGGTGGCGCGACGACGGGTCGTCGTCACCACCGTTCACCGCGATGACCGACACCAGCTGGCCCTCGTACTCGCGCACGCCGACCTTGTCGCGCCCGAACTTGCGCTGGTAGTCGAGCACCGGCGTGCAGCCGGCGCCCAGAGCCGTCCCCGGGTCGGCGGACCAGTCCCATAGCCAGGTGGCCAACGCCGAGGTCACCGTGACGCCGTGATAGGTGACCAGGGAGAGCAGCGCGACCAGCACCGCCAGGCCGACACCCACCCAGAACGCGATGCGATAGGTGCCCTGCCAGGACTCCGGGCAGTGGCTGCCCACCACCAAGATGGCGACGTCGACAAGGAACACCGCGGTGACCCGTGGCCACGTCAACGACAACCCGAGTTTGCGCTGAGCTTTCATGACTGTTACTGCTCCGCCCTTATTGCTGCTTCCGCGATCGCTTCATCAGCATCGCCGTACCAAACACGCCCCCACCGATCAGCAGCGCCGCGAGCAAGCCTCCGCCGGCCACCCACACTGGCACCATATCCCGGTGCGGAGCGGGCCTCGGAATGTTCAGCGGCGCTGAAAGTTGCTGCGGGGGCTTCAACGGTCCTTCGGGTACGTCCCACGTCAGGGCCGCGACCGGATCGACGATACCGTGGCCGATCTGGTTGTCCACGCCACGCGCCGGTGCGCGGGCGGTGCGAGTCAACCGGTTGATGACCTGGTATGCCGACAGCTGCGGGAACTTGGCGCGGACGAGCGCGGCGATGCCGGACACGATCGCGGCCGAGAAGCTGGTGCCGGAGGGAACCAGCAACGTGTTGTCCGGTCCGTCGATCGCGTTGATGACGCCGTCGTCACGCGGGGACAGACCGACGACGTCGGTGCCCGGCGCGGCGATGCCCACCCACGGGCCGGCCACGCTCGTCGATCCCTGACCCTGACCCCCGGTCTGCGGCCGGCCGTCTTCGTCGACCGCCCCCACCGTCAGGACGTAGTCGCTGAACCAGGACGGCGTCACGACGGTGGTGACCGAGTTCCAGTTGCGAGGATCGTTGGGCTGCAACGGATCATGCGGCGGGTTCTGCTTGCAGTCCTTCTTGTTGGTGTCGCCCGCGGCGGCCACGATGACGGCGTTCTTGTCGACCGCCGCGTAGCGCACCGCCGCGCCGAGGGCGCGCTGGTCGACGATGTTGCGCGCGCTCATGCAGGTCACATCCGAGATGTTGATGACCTGCGCGCCCATGTTGGCGGCGTGCACGATTGCCCGGGCCATCGTCTGGACACCGTCGATTTTCGCCCGCGTCTGCGGGTCCTCGTCGCCGGTGTAGGCGTCCTTGAGGCCGAAGGCCTGGCTGGACTGACGGATCGCGATGATGTCGACGTCGGGCGCGACACCGCTGAACGCATCGGGGCCGGCCGACGGCGCCGGCGGCGCGGGCGGCGGGGGTGGCGGCGGATCCAGCGGGCGTGGGTAGTCAACCCCGACGACGTGGCTCCCACCGGAGTAGCTCGGGATCGTCACCGTGCCGCCGCCGTGGCCGGCCGCCGGGGCCTGGCCGGGCTGCGCCGGTCCTGGCGGCGGACCGTTACCGGGCGGAGGCGCCGCCGGAGGCGCGGGCGCCGGCGGCGCGCCGAAAGGTCCGGGGGCCGGCTGGTCCTGCGGCGGAGGCGGAACCATCGTCACGGTCTGCGGCAACGGTGACAACGTCACGGTCTGGGGCGGCGGCGCCTTCGGCGGCGGTTCGGTGGTGGGGATGGTGACCGGGCGGCGCGGCGCGGCCGGCGGCACCCCCGCGCCGTTCGCCGGCGCGGCGCCGATCATCGAGGCCACGATCGTGCCGTGGGCGTCGCAATCCGACAGCCCGTCACCGCCCATGACGTAATCCCCGCCGGGGATCAGGTGCGGAAACCTGGGATGCGGGCTCACGCCGGTGTCGATGACGGCCACCTTCACGCCGGCACCGCGCCCGAACTGCCACGCCTCCTGCAGGTTCAGCATGTCCATGTACTTCGGCTGCAGTCGGAAGTCCGTGCCGGGCAGCACCCCGACCTCGGTGCAGTAGGAATTCTGCTTCATCGGCGCCGGCGGTCCGGGCGGGCCGTCGGGCGGCACCGCGCCGGGATCGATCGTCGGCGGCGAAATCGCAGAGGCGGGCGGCAAGCCGGCCAATGCTCCTGAGGCGAGCAAGATTGCGGCGAGGGCCGCAGCGGATGCGCGCCCTCGCCACACCTTGCTACTACCGGTAGCGGATTGCTGCATAGACATTCATCAACCACAATGCCAGCGGGAAAATCGGCATCAGGCAGAGGTATTCGATCCATTCCACGAACTTGCGGAACAGCGGGCTGTAGATGGTGTTCGGCACCACGGCCGCGGACGTAAGGCCGGCCGCCGGGAGCAGAACCAGGATCGCCGCGCTGATCGACACCGCCAGGGGCGACTGCAAGACGAGCGCGTAGCGCACCACGACCGCGCCGACGATGAGAACGGCGGTCACGGCCAGGGTGATCGCCTGCCAGCGGTCGACGTACGAGCGTCCGCGCAGCATCAGGAACCCGGCGCTGAAGCCGGCCAGCAGGAGCGGCAGCCAGCGTTGACCGGTGTGCGGGTCCGACAGCGCCGTCAACGAGACGACCATCAACACGCCGAGACCGATCAGCAGGCCGGTCAGGAAGGAGCGGGCGCGTTCGGCCTGCACCAGGACGTCGCGGACGGACGCGGGGCCCTCGAGGACCGGGGGGCCGCCGTCGGAGCGGACCACGGTGGTGGGCAGGTCGGGCCGAGCCTCGAACACCCACCGGCTGGTCGCCGACGGGAAGACCGGCAGGCGGATGCCCGCCAACCGCCGCGAGAGGGCGGGCGCCGTGTGGTACACCAGCACGCACAGCAGGACGACGCTGGTCAGCAGCGTCACGGCACTGGTCATCGCGACCATCCGGGCCAGCGCCGCGATCGCGGTGACCACGCTGACGGTGATCAGGGCGGTGTAGAGCCCAAGGCGCCGACCGGTGAACCGGAGCGCAAGCATCGCCGCGATGGTGAGAACGCCGAAGCCGAGCACGGCGTGGGGGGACCCTACTCCGCCGGGCGGGGCCGCCGCCGCGGAGACCGTGAGTGGCGCCAGGCCGCTCAGCAGCATGATGTCGGCGATACGGCGATCCTGGTCGGTGCGCGCCCGCATCAGGAGCATCAGGGAGACGCCGAGCACCACCGCGGCGATCACCGCGGAGTACGCCGTAGGCAGCCAGGAGTTGTGGTGCCACCGGTACCAGAGCAGCAAGCCGGAGGCGGCGGTTACCCCGGCCGCCACCATCGACGCGCCGACCTGCACCGCGGCGACCGGGTCGATCGCGGCGAACCGCTTGCTCAGATTTGCCGCGACGGCGGTGGAGATGTGCTCGATGACCTGCGAGCGGTGCTCGGTGTCCTGGATGAACCGGATCCACAGCCGGTCGCCGTCGTAGACGTCCTGTTCGGTCAGGGACTGGGTGGCACGCAAGGGGGTGCCGTCAACCAGGCACAGTGCCCACCTGCCGCGGCCCGTCGCCTCCAGCGGGGTCTCGCCCAGCTCCCTGAGCCGGCTGTTCACCACCTTCAGCAGCGGCTCGGTCATCACCGAGACGGGGGCGTTGGCGTCCAGCAGGACGCCGATCTGTACGCCCGCACCGGCCATAACGCCGACCACGACCGCCCGAGGCTGCGAAATACCCTCAACGTCAGGCTGTAGCGCTTCAACTACCGCAGTCATCGCCCTGAACCCCTTACCGTCGTGAATGTGTAACCCCGTGCCGCCGACCGGGCGGGAGTCTGCGCCGGCCGACCTTCCGGAGCGCTGCGGCCCCCGGGAAAGTCCAGGCCGACTATTCCGAATTCCATCTACCCCGCCTTGCGATTAAAACTTCGGTGACAGTGGTTTGAGATTTGCTGAATCTCTCAGAGAAGTATGCCGTGTTGGCATCTCAACCGCATGTTGAGTGCAAAGCCATTGGTGAACTTTATGTTTCGTCTTATGTCAGACCCGGCTGTGGGTTTTCCACTCGCCATACGGCAGCGTGTCCAGCACCGTCTTGACGCCCACCTGCACCAACTGAGGGGTTGCGGGGCAGATGGCCAGCCAGGCCTCCCCCGACCCCGCCGTCCTCGCCTGCTGGTAGAGCGCGATGCGGCCACCGGAACCGTCTTTGAGCGACAGCACCGATGCGCTCGGCCCCTTCGCGTCGTCCCGGTATTGACGGGCATACACCGCGACCTCGGCCGCCGGGTCCGAGAGGGCCTGTCCGAGCGCGGCCACCGTGGCGGCGCTGATGCCCATCCGCCGCAGGTCGCCGCCGGAAAATACGTTGAAGCCCGACTCCTGCCACGACTTGGTCGCTTCCAGCATCTCTTCCAGCGGCACGTTCACGGCATTGATGGCCGCGGGCTCCGCGTGGTGGATCGACTCCAGGGCGTCCAACACCAGGGAGGCGATCGAGGCGCTGTCGGCGATGGCGACGTCGTCGACGGTGATGTCGCCGCCCACCCGTACCGCCGAGACCCAGTGCTGGCCGCGACGGGCCAGCACCACCCGGAACTCGTTGTCGGGGATGTCACGCGACCCGGGCGGCTGGTTCTCGTCGTCGACCACGCCGTATAGCAGCTTGCCCCGCGACAACAGGGCGATGACCTCGAGGTCCGGCGCGGCCAGCACCCTCATCCGTGCGGCCACATGCTCGTTCACCTGATCGTTTTCGACGATGCCCTGCTCGCGCATCACCGCCATGCCGGGATGCTCGTTGAGCCAGTCGCTCGAGTCGGTGGAGACGAATGGCCGGCACCGCAGCTCCGGCGCGACGTGCCGGATGTCCAGGAGCGCCTGGAGCATCCAGAAGCCGTCGACGTTAACGGTGATGTCGGTACGGGCGGTCTGTTGGTCCATCAATACCTCAAGGGGTCAAAGTGCACGGTAACCGCAGGACGCGGCAGCACACCGATGTCTGGTGTGCTGCCGCGCCTGAAGTTGGGGTTAGGCCCAGCTGGACCCAACGGCGCTGTCGGTGCTGGCCATGTTGTTGCCGGCGCTCTGCACCTTCTGCCCGTGGGCGTTGGCCTGCTCGTAAATCACCTGGAAGTTGCGACCCAACTGGGTGATGAACTCCTGGCAGGCCACCGAACCGGCACCGCCCCAGAAGTCACCCGCAGCAAGCACATCGCGAACGATGGCCTGGTGCTCAGCCTCCAGAGACGCGGCCTGGGCGCGGATCAAGGCACCGTGGGCGTCGACATCGCCGAACTGGTAATTGATTGTCATAACGGTGTTCTCCTAATGTCTGGAATGGTACGCAGCCGCGGTTTTTAGCGCTAGCTGCTGAGGATTTGCTGCGAGGCCTGCTCTTGCTGCTCGTAGTTGTTCGCGTCGCGGATCAGTCCATCGCGCACACCGTGAAGCATGTTGACGATGTTGCGGAAGGCCTGGTTGACCTGGCCCATGGTGTCGTACGAGGTCGCCTGCGCCTGGCCGCT
>NZ_LZJN01000091.1 GCF_001667735.1 Mycobacterium sp. E183 | reverse complement strand
CGCCTCCCGTCAAGCATTCGTAGAGCACGCAAGCAAGCGCGTAGATGTCCGAGCGTGCATCGGCCTCACCGACTTTGAAGCGCTCGGGTGCCATGTAGCGCAGCGTGCCCACCACCGCGTCCGTACCAGTCAGACCGGTCTCGCCGAGAACACGAGCGATCCCGAAATCGATCAGATACGCAAAGTCGGTGAGGCCGATGCACGCTCGGACATCTACGCGCTTGCTTGCGTGCTCTACGAATGCTTGACGGGAGGCGCCCCGTTTCCGGGCGACAGCATCGAGCAACAGTTGGCAGGGCATCTGTCGGCGCCGCCGCCGCGCCCTTCTGACTCCGGCGCGCCGCCGGCATTCGACGCGGTCATCGCCACCGGCATGGCCAAAGACCCTGCCCAGCGCTACGCCACCCCGGTTGACATGGCACGAGCCGCGCGCGATGCGATCACGGTGCCGCTACGCCGTCCGGACCCGAGCGCGCAGTCACACACCGCCACTGTCCCCACTCGAGTGGCCTCATGGCCGAGTGAGCCAACACGGCAAGGGCGGAAGCCATTGCACCCCGGTCCGCAGCAGGAGATAACCGGGAACCGCAAGCGCGCCAAGCGATCTTGGGTGGTCGCCGCCGCGGTGATTGGAGTGGTCATGGCGTTGGGGGCCGCGAGCCTATACTTTCTGCGCACACATACTTCAACGCACGGATCTCCTACATCAACGGCGGGATCTTCGCAGACGACGGGATCTGCGGCGGCGGCCGCGCCGCCGAGCGGGGGAGGCACGCCCAGTTCGGGGGTCATCGCAGTGCCGAGTGGTCCACCCACGGTCGCCACCTCGGTACGGGTAGGCAATGGCGCGTTTGGAGTCGCGGTCGACTCCGCCGGACACACCGCCTATGTCGCAAACACCGGTTCCAACTCCGTGTCGCTGGTCGATACCGGCAGTCGTACGGTCACAGCCACCATCGCGGTAGGACGCCACCCGGTGGGCGTGGCCGTGGATCCGTCGACCCGGACCGTCTACGTCACCAACTACGACGACTCCTCGGTGTCGGTCATCGACACCACCAACGGCACGGTCATCGCCAGAATCGGTGTCGGGAGCCACCCCGGCGGGGTAGTGGTCGACCCGGATGCCCGGATCGCCTATGTCACTAACGGTGATAGCGCATCGGTGTCGGTGATCGACGTGACAACGCATACCGTGACCGCGACGGTGCCTACCGGAAAAGGTCCAAGCCGGGTAGCCATCGATCGGACCGCGCACCGCTTGTTTGTCACCACTGCCGATCCCGCGGTGACGGTTGTCGATACCACGAACCGAACTGTCATCGGTACCGTTGCGCTTCGCGTCCACCCGGCCGGCATCGCCATCGACACCGCATCGCACACCGCCTATATCGCCAGCGGCGACGATGCATCGGTGTCCTTCGTCGACACCAACAGCCTGAGCGTCACCGCTAGTGTGCCTGTCGGGCAACGCCCCGC
Source organism: Mycobacterium sp. E183 (assembly GCF_001667735.1). Taxonomy (GTDB): domain Bacteria; phylum Actinomycetota; class Actinomycetes; order Mycobacteriales; family Mycobacteriaceae; genus Mycobacterium. The sequence continues at coordinate 19,629 of NZ_LZJN01000091.1, read as the reverse complement.
GGGGGTCGCAGTGGACCCCCCGACGAACACCGCTTACGTGGCCAACTACAGCGGTGGGTCCGTGTCGGTGGTCGACACCACCAAACGCATCGCCACCGGAATCCTTGCCGTCGGAAACAATCCGCTCGCCATCGCGGTCGACCCAAACACGCACTTCGCCTACGTCACCAGCGACCTTGACCATGGCTCGTTGACAGTGATCAAGCGCTGACGTCGGGGCCATCGCGCACCGGTGGATCTTTACTCGGTGCTCTGGCTTGCCGTCTATGACGGCGTTGTAAGTTCGTTCGGGCGATCGCCTGCGCAGTCAAGTGATTCGGTTTTGAAGGCACGTCCGGGCGAAAAGGTCAGCCGCAACTCGATCCACCACACGAAGACGCGAAAGGAAGCCTATGAGAACGATCGCAAACCGCCACGCGGCAATCGTCGGCCTGGCCGCCGTCGCGCTGATCCCTGTGGGCTGCAGCAATGGCAAGAGCGTCGACGCGTCGGCGCCGCCTCAGGTCGGGGTGAGCGCCACCTCCACCTCGAAAGCCCCGGCGCCGCCCACCGAGGTGAAGCTGATAGGGGAGCGCGACGTCGAGGTGACTCTGACCGGCCCGATCGCGGTCAAGTACTCGTCGGCAACCGAGGATCAGAAGAAGGCACTCGGCAAGCCGCTGACGGGTGACCGCAACGCGGGGACTCGGGACAGCGGCGTGGTGTTCCAGCAATTCCAGGGCGGCGCGATCACCGCCAGGAACGGCGCGGCGGGCACACCCGCGTACATCATCGTGGGCAAGATCCGGGAGGCCTGGAATGTCCCACGTGGCCCGGACGGCACGCCTGCGGTCACCGGCACTAACGGTTCCGCAGGTCCGCTGGGCTCGCCCACCAGCGACGTGAACGCCTTGGGCGACCTGCAGGTGTCGACCTTCGAGCACGGCAAGATCGAGTACAACCCGACGACCGGCCAGGTCGCGGTGACGGTGAACGACAAGGTCGTCCCGTCCGGGCTCTAGCTCGAATTGCGGGGAGCGCCCTGGCCCGCCATTTGGATGACTCGCATGGTCGAGGTTCCACTGGCCGCAATCGGGGGCCAGGACGTCGTTGGTGTCGACTTCGAGTCCGCCGACCTTCGGCCCTGGAGTGGCCGACTTATCCCACAATCGCCCGCGCTGCGCGCTCGGCGATGAGCATGACCGGCGCGTTGGTGTTGCCGGAAATGATGGTGGGTATAGCCGAGGCATCGACCACCCGAAGGCCTGCGACGCGATACACACGGCAGTCGGTATCGAGCACCGCGGCGGGCGCCCGTGGCCGACCGTGCGCGTCAAAGGCTCCCATCGCGCAGGTGCCCACCGGGTGGAAAATAGTCGTGCCGAGTTCACCGGCCGCATTCTGCAGGTCTTCGTCGCTCACCAGCTGCGGGCCGGGAAGCAACTCCTGCGGGCGGTAGCGGGCCAGAGCTGGCGCCGCCATGATCTGCCGGGTCATCCGAAGGCCCCGCACGGCGATTTGACGATCAACGTCGGTCGACAGGTAGTTGCAGAAGATCTTCGGATAGGTCAGGGGATCTGCACTGGCCATCCGCACATGGCCTCGCGAAGTGGGTCGCAGATTGCAGACCGAGGGAGTGATCGCGCCGAAGGGGTGCAGGGGTTCGCCGAACTTCGGCAACGACAAGGGCTGCACATGCCACTCCAGATCGGCACTTCCCAGCGCGGGGTCGCTCTTGGCGAAAGCCCCCAGGGTGGAAGGCGGCATCGTCATCGGCCCCGACCGCAACAGCAGGTATTGAAGCCCCATGCCCGCACGGGTGATCCAGTTCCTGTACAGGGTGTTGACGGTCGGGGCGCCCTGGACCCGGTAGATCGTTCGAAGCTGCAAGTGGTCTTGGAGGTTTTCGCCCACTCCTGGCAGATCGACGGCCACCGGCACTTGATGCTGGGCGAGCAGGCCGGCCGGGCCGAGACCCGAGACCTGCATCAGATGCGGCGAGCCAATCGCTCCGGCGCTCAGGATCACCTCGTTCCGGGCTCGGACGTCGACAATGTGGCCGCCTTTGAGCAACCGCACACCGGCGATGCGGTGCCGGGCCGTGGTCCAGGCGCCCCGGCGCTGATCCTCGAGGACCTGATCTTCCATCAGAAGCCGCAAGGCCTGGGTCTGCGTGTAGACGGTGAGATTCGGCCGGTGGGCGATGGGATGCAAGAAGGCATCGGCCATCGACCAGCGACGGCCGCGCCGTTGGTTGACGTGAAAGTACGCACAGCCGGCGTTGTCGCCCTGGTTGAATTCATCGATCGGGGAGATGCCCACCTGGGCGGCGGCGGCCTGCCAGGCGTCCAGGATCTTCCAGCGCACCCGCGGTAGCTCGACGCGGATCTCACCACCGGCGCCGTGCCAGTCGTCGGCTCCGCCGTAGTAGTTTTCCAACTCCCTGTAGATCGCCAGTGTCTCGCCGGGACTGTCCGGGCCACCCCAGAGCCAGCGCTCGTCACCGGTGGCCTGTGCCCAGAGCTCGTAGTCACTTGCCTGTCCGCGCATGTGGATCATCGCGTTGATCGACGAGCAACCGCCGATCACGCGGCCGCGTGCGTAGTGAATGCTGCGGCCGGCCAGGCCAGGGTCGGGCTCGGTCGTAAAGCACCAGTCGGTGCGGGGATTGGCGATGGTGTACAGGTAGCCCACCGGCACCTTGATCCAGAACCAGTCGTCTTGGCCGCCGGCCTCTATCAGGAGGACACGGCGATCAGGGTTGGCGCTGAGTCGATTGGCAAGCAGGCAGCCGGCGCTGCCTGCTCCCACGATGATGAAGTCGAATTCGGCCACCGGGTTCATTCCGGTATCGGTCCTCCACGGCGTCGGATACGAGTCCTAGTGTGCGCGATGACCACCACATCCCGTCGAGGAATGATTGGCCGTGACTGATGAGCGAGAACCGTTGACGGCAGGGCAGTACGCGTAGCTTTACTGCGAGCCCTCCAGTCTGGCGCAGCCTGCTGTCGCCGCAAGTTAGCAGGGGGTGTTTGGATACGATTGGCATGTGCGACGGCAGCCGCCGAGGCACCGGCCGGATTCTTTTTCAGTGCCGAATCTCGGTGCGCAGTTCACTTGTCAATCCTGCAGAGGACAACTCGCCATTGCCCAGATCAACGTCCTCCAGTGGAGCTACAGCCGCGATTCTGCTCCTTGTCGCTAGCATCCCAACAACGGCCTGCAGCCATCCATCGGTAACGGCTGCCTCGGTGAAGTCAACCACCACGTCAACCGATGCCTCTGCGACACATAGCGACTCATTGACGTTGGCCGGCAAAGCTCTCCCGCTGCATGACGTCCAATGCCGCGATATGGGCGGCGCGGTGATCGTCACGGCCAAAACGCAGTCCGGTGAAGGTGTCACCGTCGATGCCGCGGGCGGCAAGCTTGAAACTTTGGACTTCAGCGCCGGTGGTATCGCCTACTTCTGGGAGCCGACATCGACCGGAGGAGCACCGCCACCAACGCTGACGCGAGACGGTGACAATTACACCGTGACTGGCAAGATCAAACAGCTTCACGATTACACCAAGCTCAGTGATTTCACGTTTAGAGCAACCTGCCCGCGTTGAGCATCCTCGCCTCGGCGCGTTACCGGCCCGTCCAGCGACGACTTGGGATCGACTGTGCGCCACGGCCGTCCGTCCAGGAGGTCCGGGCGACCGGCTAACCAAATGACAGCAGCCACGATAGCGTGGGCACAATGTCGATTCAGGCGATGACCCAGAAGCACAGGGAGTGGCTTCGCACTTGGTGACGACTGATCAGTTTGGCGGCTAGGGGGACGATGCGAAGAACGAGGGGAATGAGCGCGCCGACAGGCAGCCATGCGCTCGCAATTGTGGCGCTGTCCGCGCTGACAGCCGGGTGCACGGTGACCGTCAGCGGGACAGTGGTAGCGGCTCCGACCATGGGTCATGCTCCTCAACCGCTGCCACCCGGTGCCCTGTCCGGATTGCTGCTCAGCCCGACCGAAATTGGCTCGATCATGGCCGCCCACATGGAGGTGGTCGACACCGGCGACACCATGTACACGAATCAGCCTCTCGCTGATGGATGTTTGGTCTGGGCCGAGGCACAGGATTACTCGTACCAAGGCAGCGGCTGGACGGCTGTGCGCGTGCAGAAGCTGAAGGACCGACGCGACAACGCCGATCATGTGGCATACCAGGCGGTGGTGTCGTTCCCGGGAGGCTTGGCCGCCCATGACTTCTACGCCAGCCAGGTCACGGGCTGGGCGAACTGCGATGACCGGCGCGTCGATCTCCACGACCCGGGAGACCCCACGGCGCACTACTGGACGCTGAGTAAGGCCCGCGCCGAGGAGGGCGTCTTGACGATAACGAGGGTCCAAGAAGACGGTGGAGGAGTTTGGGCGTGCCAACGCGCGTTGACGGCTTCCAACAACGTGGTGATCGATGTAAGCGCCTGCGCCGACAATGTCGGCGACCGGGGTGCGCAGATCGCAGAGCATATCGCGAAGAAGATTTCTTAAGCTTCGACAACCGAGCGGTCGGAGAGCGTCGACAAACGTCGGGAAAGTTGTCGACGCCTCGATCCACTAACCGCGAAATGAGCTGATACAGGAGAGGATAACGAATCCCAGGCGTAACTTGACATAATGTCGCTTATCGGCACAACGGGTATAGCCCGGTCGCAGACGAGAGCCGCCTTCGCGAGCCCCGACTTGCAATTACCCGGTCGAGCCGGCTATCGCGCCAACCGTGCGCCGGTACCCTCGCCCGCGTCATCGAGTGTGCGTTCAGGGCATCGAGTGTGCGCCCACGGCGGCGACACGCCCGATCGGCGCCCACCATAGGCGCACACCCAAATGAGCGTTGGGATGCGGCAGTTAAGTGGCAATTAAGTGGCCGGCACCCCCGATCCGGCTTTCCGCCTACCCAACCCCAAAACGTCACCGTGACGAAAGTCTATGCGGCTCAGCGGTATTGCGTCACTTACCGGCACGAAGCCTGCGAGGCGGTTTTCAGAAATGGGCCGCCTTCGCGAGATCTGGCCCACGAACCGCTCACCGGTGAGACGTCGACAGCCGGCGGCGCACCCCGCGGCATCGAGTGTGCGGTCAGGGCTTCGAGCGTGCGCTCACGGCGGCGACACGCCGACAAGCGCCGCCATGGGTGCACGCTCGATGGCACGAACATTCGGCGACCGGCTTCGCACGCCAACAAGCGACGCCCGCCGATCTCCGCTTCCCCGCCAAGGACCTCACCAATGCGTCACCGTGACGAATTACCCCGTCCCACCCCAGAGCCCTGGCCGGGAGGTCAGTTCGAATTGTGTCGCCAGCGCGTGGGGGCCGCGCTGCGATGCGTGTCGGTCGACCAGAGATGGCCGCAATCCGAGCACTGCAGATGCACCAGCGTGCCCCTGTTACTCAGGAGGTACTGCCAGTGCGTATCGCAGTTGCGGGTGCTTCGACAATCGCCACATCTGGCGCGGTGATCGCAGCGCGGACACGGCAACCATGCACGCCGGCCACGGTCGGCCGTCGGATCAATCGGTAGCACGAGCAGTCGTCCGTTCAGGCAACACGCCGGCGCGGACCAACGCGTCGTAGACCCGCTGCTGCTCCTCATCGAGATTCGAGTACAGCATTTCGTATGCCTTTTCTTCCTCTTCAAGCACGGCGACAGGGTCCCAGTCGTCACCCGTCGCTTCGAGCATCGCGCTGCGTCTACGCGCCTCGTCGAGGGTCAGGTCGTAGCCAAAGTCGAGGTCGGCCATCGCGCTCCCAGCCATTAGATATGCAAACGAATGGTAAGGATGGCCTAATTAGTGGCGCTCGGGCTATGAACTGGGTCACTATTGCCGCTTGACGTTGGTCACACCCGACTCCGGCACAGTGTGACACCGAGAATCCGACGAGCCACGCCGTGACGACGCGGCCGTCGGGCTGCTACCTGCCCGGAAGCGGGCCCCGGACCCTATCCCCCGTCCCCCAGGTCCGTCGCCGGCAATACGTCACTGTGACGAATATTGCTGCAGCGCAGGGTTATTCACGACTTAACCGCCGCGCGCAGGCCACGATCTCGAGCGAATTCAGCCGGATCGTTTCTCACGCACTCAGGCGCCGATAGCGGTCGAGCCGCCGCAGGGCCTGCGCCGACGCCCGCCCCGGGGCCGGCTGCAGCGCGCTGTCGACCCGCGCACGGACAGCATCGACGTCGAGATCCATTCCGATCGCCACAAGACGATTGGCCACGGCCCCCCGCGGCGCAGGCCCGATGTGGATTGCGCTACCTACCAGATTGACGACATAGCCATGAACGGTCGCGCGGTGGCGCACCGCCACGATCCCTTTCAGCCTGAACACCCGCGGCGGCGGATCTTCGAGAAGGTCGAACAGGGCATTGGGGTCGACGCATCCGGAGCTGCAGACGGCGACGGCGTCGGCATGGACGTGGTCATGGTCATGCTCGGGCGCCAGATCCAGGAACGAGAGCTGCCCAACCCGGCCGGACGTGGCGGACGCGTCGAAGAGTAGCTCCGGGGCTATCCGGCCACCCGTCGTCGCCACGACATGTATGCGCGGGTTACGTTGCGCGGCACGCTGTGTGACGCGTTGCACCATGGCCGCCCGCTCGCCCTCGGGCACCTGGTCGATCTTGTTGACGACGATCAGCGACGCCGCACCGTAGCGCACCGGCGGCAGGGCGCCGCAGTCGACGGTGTCGAAGTGGTTCACTGCGTCGACGACGTCGACAAGCCCGCCCGGGCGAACCCCGCGGATCTCACTGAAGCCGATGATCCGCGCGATAGCCACTGGGTCGGCCAGACCGCTGGCCTCGACGACGATGGCATCGAGGCGCCGAGCCGGGTTGGCGAGCTTGATGAGTGCGTCGTCGAGCCCACCGCCGTCGGGCAGGCAACAGATGCATCCTCCGGCGATCGACGCTGGCTCGTCGACCTGGCCGGCGACCAAGGCGGCGTCGATGTTGATGTCGCCGAAGTCGTTGACCACCACACCTATTCGCGTGCGAGGATGGCGTAACAGGTGGTTGAGCAACGTCGTCTTGCCGGCCCCGAGATGACCAGTGAGGGCGATGACGGGTACCGCAGCCACGCCTCACCCTCCACTTCGACGTCCGGACATCCGATGCTAACCGGCGCAGCTTGATCGGTGTGCTCGCCGCCGGGTCGGAGTCCAGCGTTGCCGACAAAGCTCAGCAAGGAGCCGCGGCTACCGCCGCGACCGGGGCGGCGAGACTGACATCGACGCCCAGCCCATCGGCCGGTCAGCCGCCGGGCGCCGACCAGTGCACCACCTTCATGGCGGTCATCTCGTCGAGTAGTTCGGGCCCGAAGCCGAAGCCCGCGCCGCTGGCACGGCGGGGTTCGGAGGCGCCGCCCGGCGCACCGCCGAAGACGTCGTTGATCTTGACGGTCCCCACGGGAAGCTTGCGCCACGCCTCCTGGGCGTGCGCCATGCCGCCGGTGAGCACGGTGGCGGCCAAGCCGTATCGGTCGTCGGCGGCTTCGGCCAGTGCCGTGGCGAAGTCGGGCACCACCCGTACCGGCGCGATGGGACCGAACGTTTCCTCGCGCATGATGAGCATGTCGGGCGTGCAGTCGGTCAACACCGTCGGCGGGTAGAACGAACCCGGCCCGGGTCGCGGCTCGCCGCCGACCAGAACGTGGGCCCCGGCGCGGGTGGCCTCCTCGACATGCGTGTGCACGTGCTCGCGATGGCGCTCGTCGACCAGCGGTCCGATGCGGTCGGCCCACGCGATCGCCTCGTCGATCAACGCGTTGAGGAATGCGTCGGCGATCGATTGCACGACATAGACCCGCTCCACCGAGACGCAGATCTGTCCGGCATTCGCGAAGGCACCGAGCGCCGCCTGCCCCGCCGCCCACGCCGGATCCACGTCGGCGTCGACGATCAACGGATCGTTTCCGCCGTTCTCCAGCAGGGCCTTCGCGCCCCGCTCGGCGCAGGCCCGCGCGATCTCTCGGCCCGTCGCACTGCTGCCGACGTGCGCGACGACATCGACCAGCTCCGCGGCCGCCAACCGTTCCCCGACGGTGCCGTCACCGTCCACGATTTCGAGGACACCGTCGGGCAACCGCGCCGCCAGCAGCTCGGCGAAGCGCCGGCCCGTCTGCGGGCAGCGCTCGCTGGGCTTGTGCACCACAGTGTTCCCGGTAACCAGGGCCGCTCCGAGCAGTCCGGCCGCCACCGCCACGGGATCGTTCCACGGCGTGATCACCGCAACGACGCCGCGCGGCTGGGGCACCATCAAATCGGTTGCGGACCAGCCGCCCTGCAGGGCGCTGCCGCGGTGCAACGGTCCGAGTTGGGCGTACTGAAGGAGCGTGTCGATGCCCGCGTTCACGCCGCCACGCGCGTCGCCGCTCAGCTTGCCGGTCTCTCGCTCGTTCAGTTCGGCGAGTTCGTCAGCCGCGGCCCGTAGGTCGCCCGCTGCGGCCGCCACGGCGGCGGCGCGTTCGGCCGGCGACGTGCGGGCCCAGTCGCCGGCGGCGGCCGCCGCACGCCTGACCGCTTCATCACAGTCGGCCGGCTCGGTGATCGGCACCTGGGTGACGGTGTCACCGGTGCGCGGATCCAGGACGCTGATGATCTTGGTAAGGGTCGAAGCCACGACAGCGGATACCCTGCCCCAGGCTCGACCAATCAGCGACCGGCAAGAATCCCTGGTCAGCGCGGTGAAGAACGCCTCGGGACGCCATGCCGATCCGGTATGGTCGGCGTGTCCGCGAGCGGAAGAAACAGAGGGCTTCGATGGCAAAACGGTTCCCCGGCAACGCCTTTACCTCATCGCAGGCGGTGGATCCGGGTCTGCGCAAGGTTGCCCGGTTCCTTCCGCGTGGGTATGCGCTCCAGCGCGGGCTCAAAGTCCAGCGGACGATCATGAACTTTTTCGGAACGGCCGGCCGGTTGCGGGACGTGCCGGAAGCGACGGTCGACGAGCACGTCACGGTTCGTCTGCATCGTCCGGTCGATCTTCCCGGCCGCGCCCCGGCCATGTTGTGGGTCCACGGCGGCGGGACCATCATGGGTCGCGCCGCCCAGGACGACAAGTTCCTGCGCAAGCTGTCGAACCGCACCGGTGTCGCGATCGCGGCGGTGGAACATCGCGTGGCACCCGAACATCCGTACCCGATCCCGGTCGAGGACTGCTACGCGGCGCTGCGGTGGCTCGCACGCCAACCATGGGTGGACCCCGATCGGCTCGCCGTCGGCGGGGCCAGCGCCGGCGGGCTCTTCGCGGCCGCGGTGGCGCAACGGGCTCACGACCGCGGTGACGTCAAACTCGCCTTCCAGATGCTGGTGTATCCCATGCTCGACGATCGGACCGGCGCCGAACGCAGCGGTCAGAGGCGCATCATGTGGACCGAGACCGACAACCAACTGGCGTGGCGCTGGTATCTCGGCGGCGCCGACGCCAAAGAGGCCGCCCCGTCGCGGCGGGACGATCTCTCCGGACTGCCGCCGGCGTGGATCGGGGTCGGAACGTTGGACCTCTTCTACGAGGAGTGCCGGCAGTACGCGCGGCGCCTGCGGGAGGCGGGCGTCCCCGTGCACGAGGAGATCGCTCCCGGCGCGTTTCACGCCTTCGACCAGATTGTGGATAACGCGCCCGTGTCGGTGAAATTCTTCGCGAGCCAGTGCGATCACCTTCGCGACGCGCTCGCCCCATCCGCGGCATAAACCGCGCGCGCAGCGGCCGACCCGCTTGTGCGCGAACACTTTCCGCCCAGCGCAGCGCAGGCGAACGGGATGCCGGCAGACGCCTGGACGGCGAATGCCGTCACTTTTTGACTGCAAAGTGTGCAGAATGTGCAACTATGGACGCCGTGGTCGTCAATCAGATGGGTCTACGCGAGCGCCGTCGCCGCCAAACGAGCGCGGACATCCGCGACGCCGCGGTGCGCCTCACGGTGGAACGCGGCTACGACAAGGTCACCATCGACGAGATCTGCGCCGAAGCCGGCATCTCGACGCGCACCTTCTTCAACTACTTCCCCAACAAAGAATCGGCGATCGCCTACGGGCCGTCCGACATACCCCCCGAACTGGTAGCGGATTTCGTCGCCGCCGGCCCTGCCCCGTACTCGGAGGTGCTGGCGGAGCTGATCACGCTGGCCGCCCACCATCTTCGCGACGTGCCCCCACGCCGCGAACACGCAGCACACATGCTCGAACTCGCCAAAACCTCGCCGGCGGTGCTGGCCGCGTTCCTCGCCGACCTGGAACGGTTTCAAACTCACCTGACCGACATCGTCGCCCGCCGCCAGGGCATGCAACCCGACGACGAAATCGTCGCGCTGATCGCCGCGCTGGCGCTGACGGCGGTGCGCTCCGGCATCGAGCGGTGGTCGAGGGGCGAGGGCGACGCCGACGACACGCCGATGCCCCATGTCGAGCGAGCGGCCGCGCTGGTCAACAGCATCTTCACGAAGTGACCTGAAACACCGACCGCAATCGTTGCATGGTGTGCAACAAATGCACAGTATGTACTATGCTCTGTTCTGCGGTACTCGGGAACGCCTCCGCGTCGCACGGCGCGTGTCGCACTGGGGGCGACGACCGGCGTTCTCGTGAGACCGCTACCTCTGACCATCGAACCTGTACGGACCGAGGCGACCGCCGAAACCGTTGCGGCGCACCGTAAGCCGTCGCGCATGACTGACCACGTCACGATCGGATGACGAGGAAGGGAATTCCCTAGGTGCAGATCTCGAAGGTTATGCGCAACACATGGTTGCCGCTGCTGATCGTCGCGGTCCTGGTCATCGGTGGCTTCGCGGTGGCGCGGGTCAAGTCGTTCTTCGGAGCCCACGACACGGGCATCATGACGAGCCCACGGCTGGACGATTCCAAGCCGTTCAAGCCGAAGGTCGTCAAGTACGAGGTCTTCGGCACGGCCAGCACGGCCAACGTGAACTATTTGGATTTGTCTGCCGACCCGAAGCGGGTCGACGGTGCGCCCTTGCCGTGGACGCTGGTGCTCAGCACGACTGCCCCATCGGTCTTCCCGAACCTCTCGGCCCAAAGCGACGGCAATTCGTTGGGCTGTCGCATCACCATCGACGACGAAGTCAAGGCCGAGAACCAAACCAACGGCGTGCACGCCCTGACCTTCTGCTTGGTGAAATCCGCATGAGCGCACACTTCGATGACGCCCGCACCGACACCATTCCCGTGGCCGACGAACCGGTACGGGAAAGAATCCCGCGGATCATCCGAACCTTCGCGGTTCCCATCATCATCGGCTGGATCGCGCTCATCGCGGTGCTCAATGTCGTCGTTCCTCAGCTGGATGAGGTCGGGAAGATGCGCTCGGTGGAGATGACTCCCGACGACGCGCAGTCGGTCGTCGCGACCAAGCGCATGGGCGCAATCTTCAACGAGTACAAGTCCAACAGCTCGGTGATGATCGTGCTCGAGGGACAGAATCCCCTCGGCGCCGACGCCCACGCCTACTACGACCAAATGGTCAAAAAGCTCGATGCGGACACCAAACACGTCGAGCACGTGCAGGACATGTGGAGCGATCCCCTGACCGGGGCGGGCGCCCAGAGCAACGACGGCAAGGCGGCCTACGTCCAGGTGTATCTGGCCGGCAACCAGGGCGAAGCCCTGGCCAACGAATCGGTCGAGTCCGTCCAGAACATCGTCAAGAGCCTGCCCCCGCCGCACGGAGTTAAGGCGTACGTCACCGGGCCCGCCGCGCTGTCGGCGGATCAGCACACGGCAGGTGACCGCAGCCTGCAGCTCATCACCGCGGCCACGTTCACGGTCATCATCGGGATGCTGCTCCTGGTCTACCGGTCGGTGGTCACCGTGTTGCTCACGCTGGTGATGGTCGTGTTCGAACTTTCGGCCGCCCGCGGGATGGTCGCTTTTCTGGGCTACTACAAGATCATTGGGCTCTCGACCTTCGCCACCAACCTGTTGGTCACGTTGGCGATCGCGGCCGCCACCGACTACGCGATCTTCTTGATCGGCCGATATCAGGAAGCCCGCGCGGTCGGCGAGTCACGCGAAGACGCGTACTACACGATGTACAAAGGCACCGCACACGTGGTGCTCGGCTCGGGTCTGACCATCGCCGGCGCGACCTTCTGCCTGCACTTCACCAACCTGCCCTATTTCCAGACGCTGGGCATCCCGCTGGCCATCGGCATGGTGGTCGTCGTGGCGGCGGCGCTCACGCTCGGGCCCGCGGTGATCTCGGTGGCCACCCGCTTCCGCAGGACGCTGGAACCCAGACGGACACAACGCATTCGCGGGTGGCGCAAGATCGGCGCGCTCGTGGTTCGGTGGCCGGGACCGATCCTGGTGGTGACGATAGGGATCGCCCTCATCGGCTTGCTCACCCTCCCCGGGTACCGCACCAACTACAACGACCGCAACTACCTGCCGGCCGACCTGCCCGCCAACGAGGGTTACGCGGCCGCGGATCGGCACTTCTCCCAGGCGCGGATGAATCCCGAAGTGCTGATGATCGAAAGCGACCACGATCTGCGCAACTCCGCGGACTTCCTGGTGATCGACAAGATCGCCAAGACGGTTTTCCGGGTGCCCGGAATCGGCCGCGTGCAAGCCATCACCCGGCCGCAAGGCACGCCGATCGAGCACACCTCGATCCCGTTCCAGATCAGCATGCAGGGCGTCACCCAGCAGATGAACCAGAAGTACCAGGAAGATCAGATGGCCGACATGCTGCACCAGGCCGACATGATGCAGACGACCATCGACAGCATGGAAAAGATGTCGAGCATCACCGCGCAGATGGCCAACGACATGCATCAGATGGTCAAGAAGATGCACGACATGACCATCGACATCAACGAATTGCGCCAGCATATGGCCGATTTCGAGGACTTCTTCCGGCCGATCCGCAGCTACCTCTACTGGGAACGGCACTGCTACGACATCCCGGTCTGCTGGTCGCTCCGCTCGGTCTTCGACGGCCTGGACGGCATCGACATCATGACCGATGACATCGAGAGCCTGCTGCCGATCATGGACCATCTGGACACGCTGATGCCCCAGATGGTGGCGCTGATGCCTTCGATGATCGAAAACATGAAGGCCATGAAAACGACGATGCTGACCATGTATTCGACCCAGAAGGGTCTGCAGGATCAGCAGAACGAGGCGCAGAAGAACTCCAACGCGATGGGTAAAGCGTTCGACGCGTCCAAGAACGACGACTCGTTCTACCTGCCGCCGGAGACCTTCAACAACGCCGAGTTCAAGAAGGGGATGAAGAACTTCATCTCCCCCGACGGCCATGCAGTGCGCTTCATCATCAGCCATGACGGCGATCCGATGTCGCAGGAAGGCATTTCGCACATCGGCGCCATCAAGAAGGCCGCCTACGAAGCGCTCAAGGGCACGCCGCTGGAGGGCTCGAAGATCTATCTCGCGGGCACCGCGTCGATCTACAAAGATCTCAGTGACGGCAACACCTATGACTTGCTGATCGCCGGAATCTCGTCCCTGTGCTTGATTTTCATCATCATGCTGCTCATCACGCGGGGCGTGGTGGCGTCGGCCGTCATCGTGGGCACCGTCCTGCTCTCGCTGGGGGCGTCGTTCGGCCTGTCGGTGTTGATCTGGCAGCACCTCATCGGCATCGAGCTGCACTGGATGGTGCTCGCCATGTCGGTCATCATCCTGCTTGCCGTGGGCGCGGACTACAACCTGCTGTTGGTGGCGCGGTTCAAGGAGGAGATCTACGCCGGCCTGAACACCGGAATCATCCGGTCGATGGGCGGCACGGGTTCGGTCGTCACCTCGGCGGGACTGGTGTTCGCCTTCACGATGATGACGATGGCGGTCAGTGAGCTGACTGTCATCGGTCAGGTCGGTACCACCATCGGATTGGGTCTGCTGTTCGACACCCTGATCGTCCGGTCGCTGATGACGCCGTCGATCGCCGCGTTGCTGGGCAAGTGGTTCTGGTGGCCGCAACGGGTGCGGCAACGCCCGGTGCCGTCGCCGTGGCCCAAGCCGAGCACAGAGAAGGCACCCGAGGAGGCCGAAATCCTCGCTCCCGTCAGGTAACCCAGTCCGGTTGCCCGCCGGTGTCCACCGCGGAGAAGTCCTTGTGGCCCAGGCCGGCGGTGGTGCCGCCGTCGACGACGAACTCCGAGCCGGTCGAGTAGCTCGACTCGTCGCTGGCCAGGTAGACCACCAGACTGGAGACCTCCTCGGGCTGGGCGATCCGGCCCAATGCGGTCTGGAAGATGTCTTCGGGGACCCACTCGGTCATCGGCGTCTTGATGAGCCCGGGATGGATCGAGTTCACCCGAATCCCACTGGGCCCCAACTCGAGTGCCGCCGATTTGGTCAAGCCCCGGACGGCGAATTTTGTTGCGGTGTAACCGTGGCAGGCGATCGTGCCGGCGATCCCCTCGATGGAGGAGATGTTGATGATCGACCCCCGTCCGGCTTCCTTCATGGGTCTCACCACGGCGCGGATGCCCAGGAAGACGCCCGTCAGGTTGATGTCGAGGATGCGCTGCCACTCCGAGAGCGCGTAGTCCTCGAACGTGCCGATGTTGATGATGCCCGCGTTGTTGACGAGCACGTCGAGATGGCCGAACTCGCTCAGGGCGGTGGCCACCGCGGCGTCCCAGTCCTCGGGTTTCGTCACGTCCAGGTGCAGATAGCGGGCGGCGTCCCCGACCTCGGCCGCGACCGCCTTGCCCTCGTCGTCGAGGATGTCACCGAACACCACCTTGGCTCCCTCGGCCACCAGCGTCCGCACGTGCGAGGCCCCCATCCCCCGCGCGCCACCGCTGATCAGCGCGACCTTCCCGGCCAACCGTTCTGCCACTGTGATTCTCCTGTCGTGTGGGTCCTAAGCACCATACGTACAGGAGTCAACGTATGGCCATTGGCCTATTTTTTGTCCGACCACCGGAAAACCGTCAGGCAGGCGATCAGCCCGCCCACGCTCCATGCGGTCAATACGAAGAACGTCGGCCAGTGTTCCCAGCTGCCGGCCGGTTCGAAGGCGGCCATGTTCGACGGCAAGAGCACCGACCGGAAACCCTGGGCCATCCACTTCACCGGGAACACAGAGCCGAGGGTCAACATCCACGCCGGCAACGCGACGAGCGGAACATAGGTGCCCGACACGAACTGCAAGGCGACCCCGGGGCCGTTGGTCAGGACAGCCGCCGAAACCGCGGTGCTCGCAAAATTACTCACGAAAATGCCCAGTAACGAGCAGCTGATGATGCCCATCAGGAACACCCACGTCAGGGTGAACCACCCAAAAGCATCGGTTGGTAGATGGAGTTTGAAGACCAGCACACCCACCGACAACAGCACGACGGCCTCGGCCAGGCTGGCGACGGCAACCAGGGCGATCTTTCCGACGAAATACGACGACGCGGTCGTCGGAGTCCCCCGCAGCCGCCTCAGCGCGCCGCTCTCCCGGTCGGCGGCAACGCTGATACCGAGATTGATGAAGGACGTGGACAGGATTCCGTAAGCGAGGATGCTCGCAGCGAGCACGGCACCGGTGCTGGTGTCGCTGTGCGGCATCTTCGTCGAAAAGATCGAACCCAACAGAATGCCGATCACGGCAGGCATCGAAAACGTGAGGACCAACTGCTCCGGCCGGCGGTAGAACATTTTCAGCTCGGGCACGATGCGCGACACCCCGATGCGGAGCGGACCGGGGAGCGGCGCCTCGAGCGTGCGGTGGCGCTGCGGTGACGAACCCTGCGCTTGGTCGATGCCCATCACGCCTCGCCGATCAACCGCAGATAAGCGTCTTCGAGCGTCGGCCGGGAGACCGTCAGCTGAGCCAATTCAGCCCCGTCCTTCGACCGCTGCCTGATCAGGTCGGTCGGGCGATCCGTCTCCTCCACGTGGACGCGGCCTGCCTCCACCCACCGGACCGTAGCGGCGGAGCTGACGTACTCGGTCAGTCTTGCCGGTGAGTCGACCGCCACCACCCTGCCGTCGGCCAGGACTGCGACCCGGTCCGCCAGGGCGGCGGCCTCCTCCAGGTAGTGGGTGGTCAACAGGATGGTCGTGCCATCGCTCGCCAGTAATCTGATGAGGTCCCAGAATCGTCGCCGGGCATCCGGATCGAAGCCGGTCGTCGGTTCGTCCAGGAAGAGCAATTCGGGCATGCCGATGATGCCGAGGGCGACGTCCAAACGACGGCGCTGCCCACCTGACAGCGTCCTCACCCGGGCGTGGGCAACCGAGGTCAGCCCGACGAGTTCGAGTGTCTCCCCCGGAACCCGTGCCCTCCCATAGCATTTCGTCAGCATCTGAACGGTTTCCGCGACGGTCAGCATCCCCGCGTCGCTGACTTCTTGCAGCACGATGCCGATCTTGGCGCGCCAGCAGCGGCCGGCGGTTCCGGGATCTTCGCCCAACACCCGCACGTCTCCGGCATCTCGCTGTCGATGGCCCTCCAGGATTTCGATCGTCGTTGACTTTCCCGCGCCGTTGGGCCCCAGGATGGCGAAGATCTCGCCGTAGCCGACGTCGAGATCCACGTCGCGCACCGCGGGCCGGTGCCCGTAGGCCTTCGACAAGCCTCGAACGTGCACCGCGCGGGGCTGTTCCGCGTGCTTGACCGCGATCGGCTCGGCCTTCTCGGCCGGCTGCTCGTGTCGCGCCGACCGTGCCCGCCCGGGAGCGTTCACGCGTGCGTTCCTCCCGGGTCCTGTTGGTCGGCCTGCGTTTCGAGGTCGACCAGCAGTGCCCGAAGTTCGTCCTGAGAGAACTGCTCTACCAAGCGGTCGACCTCGTCGGCCGCGATGCGCTCCGGACGCGGGTCGCTGACCGGGGATGCGTCTGCGCCTCCCAGTTGAAGCCGGCCAAGTATGCGAACGGCCAGTTCGTTGACGCTTACGCCCCTGAGCAGTTCCAGCACCGGCAGTTCGACGGCGAACATCGCGTGGATCCGGGCCCTGAAATCCATTGCCATCATCGAGTCCAGGCCGAGGTCGTCGAGGGCGTCGTCGGGCCCGATATCGGCCGGGGTGAGGTCGAAGACCGCGGAGCCGATTTGTCGAACCAGGCGGGCGACCATGTCGAGCCTGTCGGCTTCCGGGCATGCCGCGAGGGAATCCAGGACGGATGTCTCGCCCTCGGCTTCGGCCGGCGAGGCTTCGGCCGCGCCCAGTTCGGAGAACATCGGCGGCAACTGCCCGACCAGGCCGACGCGACGGGCCAGCGTCCAATCGGCGGTGATGGCGATGACGTTGGGTACCTGCTGATTGATGAGCCGATCCAGGATCCGGGCGCCCGCCGCGGGGGTGATCAGCTCGATTCCCCGCTGGGCGTAGATCTTTTCGAGCTTGAGCTCTTCGACCATGCCGACCGACCACGGACCCCAACCGATCGTGGTGGCCGGCAATCCCTCGGCCCGTCGATGATGCGCGAAGGCGT
This sequence comes from Mycobacterium sp. E183, assembly GCF_001667735.1. Classification (GTDB taxonomy): domain Bacteria; phylum Actinomycetota; class Actinomycetes; order Mycobacteriales; family Mycobacteriaceae; genus Mycobacterium. Next base: position 2,186 of record NZ_LZJN01000091.1, on the reverse strand, counting down.
CGAGGAATGCGTTGGCGGCGGCGTAGTTTCCCTGACCGGGTGAGGCGATGACCGACCCGGCGGACCCGAACATCACAAAGAAGTCGAGGTGCTGTTCCTTGAAAGCGTTGTGCAACACGCGAGTACCCGCGACTTTGGGCGCCATCACCTTGGTGAAATCCGCTTCGGTCATGTTGACCAACAGTTGGTCGTGGACTGAACCCGCGGCGTGGACGATTCCACGAACCGGCCGGCCCTCGTCTCGGATGTGGTCACCCAGCCACGCCCGCACCTGGTCGGCGTCGGTGATGTCCACGCTGGCCGTCGTCACTCGCGCGCCGAGGCGCTCGATCTGCCGGATCGCTTCGACGGTTGACCGGTGCTTGTGGTCGTGGGACAGCAACGGCCAGCGGCTCCTTGGCGGGAGTTCGCTTCGGCTCAGCAGGGCGATATGCCGCGCGCCCCGCTCGGCAAGGTACGTCGCGACGACGCGTCCGAGGGCTCCCGCTCCGCCCGTGACGACGTAGCTGGCATCGGGTGCGAGTCTGGTCGGGAAGGCTTTCGAGAGGCTGCTGGCCGGGCGCAGGCGCGGGACGAACGTGGTGTGGCCGCGGATGGCGATCTGATCTTCGGCGTCGTCATCGAGAACGTGGTCGCAGATGCGCGCGGCAGTCGCGACGTGATCGTCGGCGGCGTCGATGTCGACCAGCCCGCCCCATTGTTTGACCAATTCCTGGTGGCCCACGACGCGGCCGAGTCCCCAGATGACCGCTTGTTCGACCGCGATCGTCTCGGTCCCCGGCGCCGGTTGCGCGTTCGCGGTGATCAAGTACAGGCGCGGCTGGACGGTGTCCCGCTCCGCGAGGGCTTTCACGACGTGCATGACCGTGAAAACGCCGATGCTATCGACCGTTTCGGCCGGGACACCGTTGTGCGCCGGTTCGCCATCCGGATGTGCGGGCATATCCAACGGCCAGCAGTCGACGATGCCCGCGAGGTTGCCCTCTGCGGCGAGGTGGGTTTCGAGCAGCTGATGTAGCTGACGCGGCTGTCTCGGGTTCACCGCATATCCGCCGTCGATTTCGGTGAGCGCTTCGACGGGTCGGTGTTCGACAAGGCGAACGTGCTGGCCCCTGCGGCGCATCTGTTCCGCAAGCGCTGAGCCCACGCCCGCCGCGTCGACGAAGACGAGCCAGGACATGCCCTCGGCGGCGATCGAGTTCTCGCGTTCATCGTGGACGCCGGAATGCGCGACCCACTGAACCTCGTAGAGTCCCCTGTCCACGCGCTCGGGCGAGATGTGCGACGACGCGGCGAGTGACTGCACGGTGAAGCCGTTGAAGACAGCGAGCGGCCGCCCGTCGGCCCCTGTGACGGTGATGTCGCTTTCGATCTCATCGGCGGTCGCCGACACGACACGCACGTGGACGGACATGCTTGGGCCGGCAGAGCCGTATATGGCGCTTTGCCGGATCCGCACGGGAAGGTAGGGACTTTCGTTCGCCTCGCCCCCGAAAAGCGGCGCGCCGAGCAGGGTCTGGAAGGCGCCGTCGATGAGGGCCGGATGAAATCGGTACCGGTCGACTTCGTCGGCGAGCGCTTCCGGAATGGTCATCCGGGCTGTCGCCCAACCGTCTCCGGCCGTCGCCCCGGTGATTGTCTGGAACGCTTCGCCATAGCTCAGTCCCACGGCTCGGGTACGCGCGTAGAACTCGTCGCCGTCGATCGTTGTCGACTCGCCCGCGCCGGTGGGGCTGTCGCAGCGTCCGGGCGATCTCGGAAGTATGTTGAGTTGCGCCGTCGCCGTCAGCGTCCACTTCAGGTCCCCGCCCGCGGTAGCAGTGAAAGCGGTGAACTCCAGGGCGCCGGTGTCCTGATCGAGGGTCGTCCTGAGTATGGGGTCACACGTGTCGTCAAGAACGAGAGCCCGTCTCAGCGTCAGGTTCTCGACGCTGTGGTGAGCTGACCCATACGTTTGTTCGCCGGCCGCGAGGGCCATTTCGATGAATACCGCCCCGGGTACCAGGACACTGCCCTCAACCCGGTGATCCCCGAGGAAGGGCAACATCGCGGTGCTCAACTCCGCTTCCCAGGTGGGGTGCACCGCGCCGCTCACCGGTTGCCCGAGCAGGGGATGCACCGGGTTGTAGTGCAGGTCCTCCGCGGCTTCCTGCGTTTCGTTCCAATACCGTTTGGACTGCCATGGG